>NZ_JBKECZ010000159.1:0-16927 GCF_047975165.1 Mycobacterium sp. | reverse complement strand
TCCGCGCGATGGATCGGGTCGGCCTGCTGGCCCTGCTGGCCGGGGCGCTGGAGCGCGCCGAGGCCGACATCGTCTGGGCCAAGGCCAACACCTTCGGCTCGACCGCCGCCGACGTCTTCTGCGTCGCGGTCCCGCCGGATTCCGACGCGCGGGCGGCGGTGGAGAAAAGCCTATGGTCCGTATTGGGCGCCCCGGCGGCGATGTTCGCCGGCGAACCCGGTGCCGAGTAGCCGTTGACTCTGCGCACTTCCCTGAGCGTTGACCCTGCGCCCAGGGCGCCCTCCACTCGCCTTGGATTCAAGCGGTGGCTGCAACGAATGTGGACGGATCTGTGAGTAGTCGGTCGAGTTGTTCGGCTGGGGTGCGCCAGCCGAGGCGTTTGCGGGGGCGGGCGTTGAGTTCGTCGGCGACCTGGTCGAGCCAACCGGGGCCGTAGAACGACAGATCGGTTCCTTTGGGGAAGTACTGACGCAGCAGGCCGTTGGTGTTCTCGTTGGTGCCACGCTGCCAGGGGCTGTGCGGATCGCAGAAGTAGATCGGCAAGCCGGTGGCCTCGGTGATCTTGGTGTGCAATGCCATCTCCTTGCCTTGGTCCCAGGTCAGCGAACGACGCAAGATCTCGGGAATTTCGGGGACCTTGGCCGTCATCGCTGCGGCCAGGGTGGCCGCGGTGCGGTCATCGGGCAGGTGCAGCAGCACCACGAAGCCGGTGGTGCGCTCCACCAGGGTGCCGATCGCTGAGGCCGAAGCGGTACTGCCCAGGATCAAATCCCCTTCCCAATGTCCAGGAACGGCGCGGTCCTCGGCTTCGGCGGGACGTTCACTGATATTGATCATCCCCGTGAGTTTGCCTCGGCTGGTTTCTTTGCGGCCCCGCGGCTTTCGCTGAGTACGGCCGGTACGCAGCGCGTCTTTGACCAGGCGGGACAGCTCCCCTCGCGGCTGGACGTAGAGGGCTTGATAGATCGTCTCGTGTGACACCCACATCTCCGGATCGTCGGGAAAATCCTCCCGCAGCCGGCCCGCGATCTGCTCGGGACTGTGCCGCTTCACCAAGCGTGCCACCACCTCAGCCAACAACGCAGGATTGCCCTCGAGGCGGCGCGGTTTGGGGCGCTTGCGGTTGGTATCGACGGCGTCTTGACCTACCCGTGCCCGATACCCCGAAGTGGTCAGACCACGGCCCTTTTCGCAGCGGATCGTGTCCCTATGACACCCCAACAACTTGGCAGCCTGCGTGTCGGTCTGCCCCGTCTCGAGCAGCTCTTCTAACCGGCAGCGCTCGATGAATGACATCGGCCCTTTCGGTTGTGATGGCTCGGGGTCAACATCAGCAGGTACAACAGTTCTGGGCACATACCCAGCCTTATTCACCCAGTACTGTCCAGTGACCTCCGACATGCCGGCGATCACTGCGGCCTGCCTCACAGTGTCACCCGCGTGCAGCGCCTCCCAGAACCGGTCCCGGATGGCCTGCGAGTACCGCATGCCGTAGTGCTTGGGATTGGTTTGATACCCCGCCGCCTTGGCCCACGCCCGGCCCGTAGCGCCATGCACCCCGGCCACCGTCGCCGCCGCCGTCGGCGACAGACCCGAATTCACCGCCTCCCAGAACCGCTCACGCACCGACTCCGGCAACCTGTGTGGACCCCGCACCCGAAACCCCATCGAACAACACCTCCGAACTCGTCAGGTGTTGCAGCGACCACTTGAGTCTGAGGCCAGTGGCGGGCGCCCTGGGCGCCGGGTCAACGCTCAGGGAGGTACGCAGTGGCGTTGACTCTGCGCCGGTGGCGCAAAAGTGCGAGTGGAGGGCGCCCTGGGCGCAGGGTCAACGCTCAGGGAAGTGCGCAGAGTCAACGGCTACTCGGCACCGGGTTCGCCGGCGAACATCGCCGCCGGGGCGCCCAATACGGACAATAGGCTTTTCTCCACCGCCGCCCGCGCGTCGGAATCCGGCGGGACCGCGACGCAGAAGACGTCGGCGGCGGTCGAGCCGAAGGTGTTGGCCTTGGCCCAGACGATGTCGGCCTCGGCGCGCTCCAGCGCCCCGGCCAGCAGGGCCAGCAGGCCGACCCGATCCATCGCGCGGACTTCCAGGATCAGTTGCCCAACGGTGTCGGTGTCGATCCACAGGATGCGCGGCGGCGCCGTCGCGCGGGTCACCGGCACCCCGATCTGGACCTCGCCGGCCCGCGCGGTCGCCGAGGTGGCGGCATCGCCGTCGCGCTTCTCCACCATCGACAGTACGTCGACGTCGCCGCGCAGGGCACCGGCGAACCCCTGGCGCAGCAGGTCGGCCGCGGGCGGCGACCCGAACACCGGCGACACCACGAACTCGGTGATCGCCACTCCCCGGCTGACCCCCGCACCCCAGTCAGCCCCCACACCCTGATCGACCCCCACACCCTGATCAACCCTCGCACCCCCATGCACGTTCACCGTCGCCGAATGCACGCGCAGCGAGTTCAGCGCGAGCACCGCCGCCGCCTTGGACACCAGGCTGCGCTGTGCCGGGGCGACCATCACCGCCGTCAACCGCTCGCCGGCAACGAGGTTGATCTCCACATGCATCCCCTGACGGGCGGCCAGTGAAAGATAGTGCGGCGCGGTGGGTTCGGCTTTCGGCAGCGGTTCGCCGGCCATCGACATCCGGCAGCGGCGCACCAGGTCGTCGACCAGCGAGGCCTTCCATTCGCTCCAGACCCCGGGCCCGGTGGCCTTGGAGTCGGCCTCCGACAGTGCCCGCATCAGGCCGAGCAATTGCGGGTTCCAGTCCAGCGCCTCGCACACGCCTTCGATGGTCTTCGGGTCTTTCAGGTCGCTTCGGATCGCCGTGATCGGCAACAAAAGGTGATGGCGCACCATGGCGGCCAGGGTGGCGATGTCGGCGACGGGTAATCCCAGCCGCTCCCCGATCGGGACAACGAGGTCCGCCCCCAGCGCACAGTGATCCACCCCCCGGCCCTTGCCGATGTCGTGCAGCAGTGCCCCCAGCGCCAGCAGGTCTGGCCGGGACACGTCGGTGGTCAGCGGCGCGGCGTGCACCGCGCATTCGACGACATGACGGTCCACGGTCCACTTGTGGGAAACATCGCGGGGCGGCAGATCACGGATGGCGTCCCACTCCGGCAGCAACTGACCCCACAACCCGGTGCGGTCCAGTGCCTCGATGGTCTGCAGGGCGGTCGGCCCGGCCAGCAGCACCACCAGCAGGTCATCCAGCGCCTCGCGCGGCCACGGTGTCGGCAGTGGGGGCGCGCTGTCGGCGAGTCGGCTCAGGGTGGCCGCCCCGATGGGTATCCCGGTGTCGGCCGACGCGGCGGCCACCCGCAGCACCAGTCCGGGATCGTGTTCGGGACGGGCGTCACGGGCCAGCACGATCTCACCGGCGAACTCCACGACACCGTCGTCGAGCGGGCGCCGTTTGGGTCGCAGCACCAAGGCGGTGAGTCCCCGGCGCGGCAACGCGTTGACCGCCGTTCGCAGGCCGGTGACGACGTGGTAGCCGATGGTGCGGCCGGCGCTGGAGAGCATGCGCGCCAAGTCGAAGCGCTCGCCGACACCGAGTGCGGCGCTGATCTCGTCGGCGTACTGGGCCAGCAGCTGGTCGCGGCCGCGCTGGGCCACCACATGCAACTGGGTGCGGACGTCGAGCAGCGTGCGGTAGGCGTCGTCGAGCGAGCCGGCCGGGTTGTCCGCGCGGGACATGCCGTGCCGGTCGATGAGTTGGGCCAGCGCCAGCGCGTTGAGCACCTGGGCATCGCGAAGGCCACCGCGGCCGGACTTCAGATCCGGTTCGGCGCGATGGGCGATGCGCCCCAACCGCAGCCACCGGGCATGGGTCATATCCACGAGTTCGTCCATGCGGGAACGGATTCCGGTACGCCACTGCCGGCGCACCCCGGTGATCAGCTCCTCCGACAGCCGTTGGTCACCGGCGATGTGGCGGGCTTCGAGCATGCCCAGAGCCGCCGTCATGTCGGAATCGGCGGTGCTCATGGCCTCGGCGACGGTACGCACGCTGTGATCGAGGCGAATGTTGGCATCCCACAGCGGATACCACAACTTGTCCGCAACCGGACCCAGTACATCGGCGGGTTTACCGTCGTGCACCAGCACCAGGTCCAGGTCGGAGTACGGCAGCATCTCTCGGCGGCCGAGTCCCCCGACCGCCACTATCGAAAACCCGCTGTCCGGCCAGATACCGATCTCGGCCGCTTTGGCGATCAGCCAGGATTCGTACAGTTCCAGCATCGCCTGGCGCATTGCGGCGGAAGACATACCGCGAAGTCCGTCGGCCAGGAGCTCGCGCCGGATGACGGCCAGCGTCACATCCGGCCGGCCGATCCGTACGGATTCAGCACGGCTGACCCGTCGCCGCGACCGTCACGGCGAAAATCACAGGGCTTCGGACCCACGCTCGCCGGTGCGCACCCTGATGATGGTGTCCACCGGGCTGACCCACACCTTGCCGTCGCCGATCTTGCCGGTCCGCGCCGCCCGCACGATGCAGTCCACGACCTTGTCGACGACGGCGTCATCGACGACGACCTCGACCCGAACTTTGGGCACGAAGTCGACGGAGTATTCGGCACCGCGATAAACCTCGGTGTGGCCCTTCTGGCGCCCGTAGCCCTGGACCTCGCTGACCGTCATACCCAGCACGCCGGCGTCTTCGAGGCTGGCTTTGACGTCGTCGAGGGTGAACGGCTTGACGATCGCGGTGATCAGCTTCATATCTTCTCCGCCTCCACTTTCTCGGCCATTCGCGCATTCAGGCCGTTCAGGATCTCCGGCAGGCTGGCACGGGGAAGAGCCGAACCGCTGGCAACGGCGAAGTCGTAGCCGCTCTCGGCGTGCTCGGACTCATCGATGCCCGCGGACTCCTGTTCGGCCCCCAGACGCAACCCGATGGTGTACTTCAGGATAAGCGCCAGGACAAACGTGACCGCACCGGAGTACAGCAGGACGGCCAGCGCGCCGACGGCCTGGCGCTCCAACTGGTCGAAGCCGCCGCCGTAGAACAGTCCCTTCGAGACCCCGCTCACGCCGTCGATAGCCGCGGTTTCCGGGGCGGCAAGCAGGCCGACCAGCAGGGTGCCGGTCAGCCCGCCGACCAGGTGCACCCCGACGACGTCCAGGGAGTCGTCGAAGCCGAGGGTGAACTTCAACCCGACGGCCAGCGCGCACGCCACCCCGGCGACCGTCCCGATCGCCAGCGCGCCCAGCACGTTGACCGACGAGCACGACGGTGTGATGGCGACCAGCCCTGCGACGATCCCCGACGCCGCACCTAAGGTGGTGGCCTTGCCGTCGCGGATGCGCTCGGTGAGCAGCCAGCCCAGCATCGCCGCAGCGGTGGCAACCGTGGTGGTGATGAAGGTGGACCCCGCGACTCCGTTTGAGCTGGCCGCCGACCCGGTGTTGAAGCCGTACCAGCCGAACCACAGGAGACCGGCGCCCAGCATCACCAGCGGCAGGTTGTGCGGGCGGAACAGTGTCGCGGGCCAGCCCCTGCGTTTGCCCAGCACGAGTGCCAGCACCAGCCCGGCCATCCCGGCGTTGATGTGCACCGCGGTGCCGCCGGCGAAGTCGATGGCGTGCAGTTTGTTGGCGATCCAGCCGCCGTTCTCGGCGGTGAGGCCGTCGAAGGCAAACACCCAGTGCGCCACCGGGAAGTAGACCAGGGTGACCCACAAACCCGAGAACACCAGCCAGGCACCGAACTTCAGCCGGTCGGCGACCGCGCCGGAAATGAGAGCCACCGTGATGATCGCGAACATCAATTGGAATGACACGAACACGGTTGCCGGCACGGTGCCCACCAGCGGAATACCGGTTGCCGCGGCGGTGGCGGTCGCCTCGGCGCCGTTACCGCCGATCAACCCGCGCAGCCCCCAGAACTGGGCGGGGCTGCCCACGATGTTCGCGGTGTCGTCACCGAAGGCCATCGAGTAGCCGTACAGCGCCCACAGCACGGTCACCACGCCCATCGCGCTGACGCTCATCATGATCATGTTCAGTACGCTTCTGGCGCGCACCATGCCGCCGTAGAAGAACGCCAGCCCGGGCGTCATCAACAGCACGAGCGCCGAACTGGCCAGCATCCAGGCGGTGTCGCCGGTATCGGGCACACCCATGGTCGGGAAGTCGCTCACTCGCTTTCACCTCCACTTGGCATCCGGACGGCCCCCCCGAATGGCCGGCGACCTTGTCCAGAACCTTGCGCAAAGGTTGTTGCGCGTTTGGGGCGGCGGCGTTTCCTCGGTATTAACGACGGGGCTACTTTGTAATATCTGTACGTAGGGCTCAGGAGCCGAGCAGCGCGTCGACGAACGCGGCGGGCTCGAACGGCGCCAGGTCGTCGGCGCCTTCCCCGAGTCCGACCAGCTTCACCGGCACCCCGAGTTCCTGCTGAACACGGAACACGATGCCACCCTTGGCCGTTCCGTCCAGCTTGGTCAGCACCGCGCCGGTGATGTCGACGACGTCGGCGAACACCTTGGCCTGGGCCAGCCCGTTCTGCCCGATGGTGGCGTCGAGCACCAGCAGCACCTCATCCACCGCGGCGCGCCGGGTGACCACGCGCTTGACCTTGCCGAGTTCGTCCATCAGGCCCACTTTGGTGTGCAGCCGCCCCGCGGTGTCGATGACGACGACGTCGACACCGGCCGCGATACCCCGGTCGACGGCGTCGAAGGCCACCGAGGCGGGATCGGCGCCCTCGGCGCCGCGCACGACTTCCGCACCCACCCGCGACGCCCAGGTTTGCAGCTGGTCTGCCGCGGCTGCCCGGAAGGTGTCGGCCGCCCCGAGCAGCACCCGGCGACCGTCGGCCACCAGCACCCGCGCCAGCTTGCCGACGGTGGTGGTCTTTCCGGTGCCGTTGACTCCGACGACGAGCAATATCGACGGATGGTCGGCGTGCGGCAGGGCGCGAATAGAGCGGTCCATGCCGGGGTGCAGCTCGGTGATCAACACATCGCGCAGCACCGCGCGGGCGTCGGCTTCGGATCGGACGTTGCCGCCGGCCAGCCGGCTGCGCAGTTGCCCCACCACCGACTCGGTGACCACCGGGCCGAGGTCGGCGACCAGCAGGGTGTCCTCCACGTCCTGCCAGGAGTCCTCGTCGAGGTCGCCGCCGCCGATCAGGCCCAGCATGCTGCGCCCGAACGTGTTCTGTGACCGCGCCAGCCGGCCGCGCAGCCGTTCCAGCCGGCCCTCCGGCGGCGCGATGGCCTCGGCCTGCGGGGCCTCGGGTTCGGGGGCCGCAGGCGGGGCTTCTACCTCGAGCTCGGCCTCAGCCTCGGGCTCGGGCCCGACCTCGACCTCGGGCTCGGGCTCGGGCTCGGGCTCGGCCGTACGCTCCAATTCGGGCAGGTGCACGTCGGAAATCGGGCGTTTGGGTGCGTCCCGGGGAATGGTCGCGTCGTCACCGACGGCGGGCAGCCCGGCAGTGTCGATCCGCTCGACGGCTTCCGGACGATCCAGGGGACGACCCGGGGGCCGGTCCAGCGTCGGTGTCTGGCTGAAGGTGATACCCGAGGACGCGGTGTAGTTGCCCGAGCGGTCGATCGCATCCGGTTCGGGCGGGGACGACAGGCTGATCCGGCGCCTGCGGTATCGCACCAGACCGGTCACCACCACCGCGGCGACGATCAGAACCGCGACAACGGCGATGGCGATCCACAGAGGTTCGGACACGCTGACACCCCTTCCCGATACTGACGAAATCCCGCGCACTCAACAAACTTCGCCGCCGCAAGCGGCTATGAGGAGCTGCCCACCAGCCGATCCACCTGCTGCCCGCGTATCCGCTGCGAGATCACCGCGGTGATCCCGTCGCCCTGCATTGTCACACCGTATAGCGCGTCGGCCACCTCCATGGTCGGGTGCTGGTGGGTGATGATGATCAGCTGCGAGCGGTCTCGCAGCATCTCGAACAGGCCGATCAGCCGGCGCAGGTTGGTGTCGTCGAGGGCGGCCTCCACCTCGTCCATGATGTAGAACGGCGACGGCCTGGCCCGGAAGATCGCCACCAGCATCGCCACCGCGGTCAGCGCCTTTTCGCCGCCGGAGAGCAACGACAACCGGGTCACCTTCTTGCCCGGCGGGCGCGCCTCCACCTCGATGCCGGTGGCGAGCATGTCGTCGGGCTGGGTCAACCGCAGCCGGCCCTCGCCGCCGGGAACCAGGGTGCGAAAGACAGTCTGGAATTCGCGTTCCACATCGATGAAGGCGTCGCTGAAGACCTGCAGGATGCGGGCGTCGACCTCGGCGACGACATCGAGCAGGTCCTTGCGGGCGGCCTTGACGTCCTCGAGTTGGGTGGACAGAAAGTTGTACCGCTCCTCCAGCGCCGCGAACTCTTCCAGGGCCAGCGGATTGACCCGGCCCAACTCCGCCAGTTCCCGGTCGGCGCGTTTGGCCCGGCGCTCCTGGGTGGCGCGGTCGAAGGGCATCGGGGTGGGCGCCACCACCTGTTCGCCGCGCTCGCGGGCCTGTTCGAACTCGGCGATCTCCGATTTGGTCGGCGGCAGCGGGATGTCCGGACCGTACTCGGCGACCAGATCGCCGGGCGCCATGCCGAACTGGTCGAGCACCAGCTGTTCGAGCTGCTCGATGCGCAGCGCCGCCTGGGCGTTGGCCACTTCGTCCCGGTGCAGCGAGTCGGTGAGCACGGCCACCCGGGCGCTCAGGGTGTTCGTCTCGTCCCGGACCGCACGCATCGCCTCCGACCGCTGCCGGCGTTCGCCGGCCAGCTCGTCGCGCATCCGGGCGGCCACCTCGACCGCCCGGTGCAGGCGCTCGGCCAGCAACCGTCCCGATTCGGCGACGGCGGCGGCCACCTCGGCAGCCCGCACGCGGGCGGCTCGTGCCTGTTCGGCCCGCAGTCGCGCTTCGCGTTCGGCCGCGGCCGCCCGCCGCAAGGAGTCGGCGCGTCCGCGTACCGCATTGGCGCGTTCCTCGGCGGTGCGCACCGCCAATCTGGCCTCGACCTCGACTCCGCGGGCGTTTTCGGCGGCGGTGGCGATCGCCTGGCGGGCCTGCGCCGGACTGTCCCGCGGGTCGCCTTCGGGCTCGGTGTGCTCGGCGTTGCGCAGCCGCGTCTCGAGGTCGGCGACGTCCCGGATCGTCTGGTCGCGTCCGGCCTCCAGCTCGGAGCGCTGCTGGCGCAGCCGGGCGCATTCGTCTTCGGCCGCACGGGCATCCTGACCCAGCCGGCCGAGCTGGTCGTACATCGCCGAGATCGCGGTGTCGGATTCGTTGAGTGCCGCCAGGGCATGCTCGGCCGCGTCCCGGCGAGTCGCGTGTTCGGTCTGTGCCCCGGACAGCGCCGCACCCAACTGCGCCACCTGATCCTCGGCGGCGGCCAGCTCGGTGCGTGCCTTGTCTATCTCGGCGGTCACCTCCAGCGTGGACATCTTGCGGTCGGATCCCCCGGTCACCCGGCCCGCACCCACCAGGTCACCGTCGATCGTCACCGCACGCAGGGCGGGATTGGCGGCCACCAGGTCCAACGCCGTCCCGAGGTCGTCGACGACCGCGACACCGGACAGCATGGCGGCCATCGCGCCGCGCAGTCGCGGCGGCGCGTCGATCAGGTCCAGCGTCCACCGGGCACCGGCGGGCAGATCGACAGCCGGCGACGAGTCGGCCGCCCCGGGCCAGTCGCCGATCACCAGGGCGGCACGGCCACCGTCGGCGCGCTTCAGCGCATCCAGAGCGCTGCGCGCCGCACGCGGGCTGTCGGCGGCCAGCGCGTCGGCAACCGACCCGAGCACCGTGGCCAGTGCCGCCTCATAGCCCCGACGTACTTTGACCAGCTGCGCCACCGACCCGAAAAACCCTGAGCCACTGTGGTTGCGGGTGAGCCAGGCGGTCCCGTCCTTGCGTTCGAGGCTCACCGAGAGCGCCTCGATCCGGGATTGCAGCGATGCGACCAGCCGTTCGGCGGCCCGTTCGGCGCCCTGCAGTTCGGTGACCCGCTCCTGCGCCAGGTGCAACGCCGCCGTGGTCCGCTCGTGCTGGTCATCGAGACCTCGTTCGCCGTCGCCCAGCGAGTCGACGCGGCCCTGCACACTCTCGAACTCCGCCCGAGCCTGCTGAGCCCGGGCGGTGGCCTCTTCGATCCGCTCACAGAGCCGGGCGACGCTGTCGTCGGTCGATTCGACCCGGGCCCGCATCGTTTCCACCTGCCCGGCCAATCTGGCCAGGCCCTCCCGCCGGTCGGCTTCGGCTCGCACGGCGGCCAGGTGCGCCTGGTCGGCGTCGGCGGCTCGGCGCTCCCAGTCGGCGAGTTCGGCGCGAGCGGTGTCCAGCCGGACGCCCGCGCCAGCCAGCTCCGCGAGTAGTTGCTGTTCGAAAGCGGCCACCTCCCGGGCCTCGGCTTCCAGCGCGTCGGGATCGGCGTCGCTGGTGCGTACCGGCAAGGCATCGAGATGCTGTTCGCGTTCGCCGGCGATGCGGACCGTCGCGGCGACCCGTTCGGATAGCGCCGAGAGACCGAACCAGGTCTGCTGAACCGATTCGGCCCGCTGGGCGAGGCCGGCGAGGGCTTGTTCGTGGGCTGAAAGTTCCTGGGAGGCCACCGCCATCCGGGCGGCGGCCGCGTCGTGTTCGCGGCGCATGCCGGCCTCGGCGTCGAAGATCGCCTGCCGCTCGGAACGGCGGTTGACCAGGTCGTCGGCGGCCAGCCGCAACCGGGCGTCGCGAAGATCGGCCTGGATGCTCTGGGCGCGGCGGGCCACCTCGGCCTGGCGGCCCAGCGGCTTGAGTTGGCGGCGCAGCTCGGCGCTCAGGTCGGACAGCCGCGCCAGGTTGGCGGCCATCGCGTCGAGCTTGCGAAGCGCCTTCTCCTTGCGCTTGCGGTGCTTGAGCACGCCGGCGGCTTCCTCGATGAAGGCGCGCCGGTCCTCCGGGCGCGACTGCAGGATCTCGTCCAGCTTGCCCTGCCCGACGATCACATGCATCTCGCGGCCGATCCCGGAGTCGCTGAGCAGTTCCTGGACATCCATCAAACGGCAACTGGCGCCGTTGATTTCGTATTCGCTGGCACCGTCGCGGAACATCCGGCGGGTGATCGAGACCTCGGAGTATTCGATCGGCAGGGCATTGTCGGAGTTGTCGATGGTGACGGTGACTTCGGCGCGGCCCAGCGGGGCCCGGGAGGAGGTGCCGGCGAAGATGACGTCCTCCATCTTGCCGCCCCGCAGCGTCTTGGCCCCCTGCTCCCCCATCACCCAGGCCAGGGCGTCGACCACGTTGGATTTGCCGGAGCCGTTGGGCCCGACGACGGCGGTGATGCCCGGTTCGAAGCGCAGAGTCGTCGGCGCGGCGAAGGACTTGAAGCCCTTGAGCGTCAGACTCTTGAGGTACACGACGGGCCAGATTACCGCTCGACGAATCCGGTGAACCGCTCCGTGGGCTCGGAGAAGTCGGCGACCACCGTGTCCACCCGCCCCGGCGTCTGGTCGCCGCGCAGTAGTTCCAGCAGCCGCTCACCGGCAGCGCGCGGACCGTGGGCGACTACCAGCACCCGCCCGTCGGCCTGGTTGGCGGCGTAACCCGTCAGCCCCTGCTCCAGCGCTCGGCAACGCGTCCACCAGCGAAATCCGACACCCTGAACGTGCCCGTGCACCCAGGCGGTCAAGCGCACGACGGGCGCCGATGTTTCGTCCACAGCGCACACCTTAGGCCCGCGGCCGCGGCTGGCACCGCGGGCAGTAGAACGACGAGCGGTTCATGAACTTTTCGCGGCGTATCGCCACCCCGCAGCGCCGGCAGTGCTGGCCTTCGCGGCCGTAGGCGTCCAGGGACCGGTCGAAATACCCCGATTCGCCGTCGACGTTGACGTAGAGCGAATCGAACGATGTTCCGCCTTGGGCCAGCGCTTCGCCCATCACCTCCGCGGCGGCGGTCAGGACGGTGTTCAGCTGCCGCCGAGTCAGCTTCGCGGCCAGCCGTGCACCGTTGACTCCGGCACGCCAGAGCGCTTCGTCGGCGTAGATGTTGCCGATCCCCGATACCACGGTTTGATCCAGCAGTTGACGTTTGAGCTCGGAGTGCTTGCGCCGCAAGACCTCGACGACGCCGGCGGGATCGAAGCGGGGGTCCAGCGGATCGCGGGCCAGATGCGCGACCGGCTGGGGCACCTCGCTGCCGTCGACGGTCACCAGGTCTGCGAGCAGCCAGCCGCCGAAGGTGCGCTGGTCGGCGAAGCTCAGCACGGTATCGTCGTCGAGCGACACCGTAATCCGGACATGGCCGGGTCGCGGGGGCGCACCCAGCAGCAGCTGGCCGCTCATACCGAGGTGGATCACCAGAGCCGCGTCCGGGCCGGCGGTGTTCTCGGTGAGCAGCCACAGGTATTTTCCGCGCCGGCCCGTCCCGGTGATCCGCGAGTCGCGCAGGCGCGCGGCAAGGTCGGCGGGGCCGGGGTGGTGGCGGCGCACCGCGCGCGGGTGGTGAATCCGGACGGCGGTGATTCTCCGGCCGAGGAGGTGGGCGTGCAGGCCGCGCCGAATCACCTCGACCTCGGGTAGCTCAGGCATCCTTGTGACGATCGACGCCGACGGCGGCCTCTGGGTCCTCCAGCGCCTTGTAGGCCGCGGAGGCCGCCTTCTGCTCGGCTTCGTTCTTGGAGCGCCCTACGCCGGTGCCGTACTCGGTCTGCATCACCAGGGCCACCGCGGTGAACTCCCTGTCGTGATCGGGCCCGGTGGAACTCACCTGGTAGGACGGCGCCCCCAACGCCTGCGACGCGGTGAGCTCCTGCAGGCTGGTCTTCCAGTCCAGCCCGGCGCCCATCTTCGGCGCGGCATCGAGGAGCGGGCCGAACAGGCGCAGGATCACCGCGCCCGCCACGTCGATACCGTGGTGCAGGTAGATCGCACCGAGCAGGGACTCCATGCTGTCGGCCAGGATGCTGGACTTGTCCGCGCCGCCGGTGTTCACCTCGCCGCGGCCCAGCAGCACGTAGGCGCCCAGGCCCTGCTCTCCCAGGGTGCGCGCGACCTCGGCCAGCGCCTGGGTGTTGACGACGCCGGCCCGCAGTTTGGCCAGGTCTCCTTCGGAACGCTCGGGGGGGCGGTGGTCGAGCGCGTCGGAGACGGTCAGGCCCAGAACTGCGTCGCCGAGGAACTCCAGCCGCTCATACGTCGGCAACCCGCCGTTCTCGTAGGCGTAGCTGCGGTGGGTCAGGGCCAGCGAGAGCAGGTCGGCGGGCAGGTCGACACCGAGGGCGTCCAGCAGGGGCTGCCGCGAACAGCTCACTGCGCGGCCCCGTCGGGCTTCGCGATCAGCTCGGCCAGCTTGGACCATCTCGGGTCGATCCAATCGTGGCGGTGGCCGGGTTGCGCTGTCAGCGATACGCCGCACCGCGGGCACAGGCCGGGGCAGTCCGGGGTGCACGTCGGCGAGAATGGCAACTCCAGGCCCACCGCGTCGATGATCGGCTGCTCGAGGTCCACCGTCTCGGCGATGACGTGGCCGACCTCGTCTTCCCCGCTGGTCGCCTCGGTGGTGCTGCCGGGATAGGCGAACAACTCCGTCAGCCGCACCCGGACGTGCCCGGTGATGGGCGCCAGACACCGGGAACACTCACCGCTGGTGGGCCCCGCCACCGTCCCGGTCACCAGTACCCCCTCGGATACCGATTCCAGCCGCAGATCCATTTCGACCGGCGCCCCGGGCTCGATCGCGATCAGCTCCACCCCGATGCGCGACGGGCTGTTCACGGTCTTTTGTACCGTGAACGTGGCTCCCGGGCGCCGGCTCAGCCGGGCGATGTCAATCGTCATCGGCGAGGTTGCCGGCCCCCGTGCGGTCGGGCCGTATCGCTTGGCCATGACGGAATTCTACGGCGCAACCCGCGCCGACCGCTGGCCGCTCGACGAGCGAGGATTGCGCCGGGCAGCTGGCGGGATCGTCGCTGCTCAGACGATCAACGGCTATCTCGTGGCGTAGTCGTGGGTGCCGGCGGCGGTACGCAGCTGGTGGCGGCCCCGGCCGACCGAACGCAGGGTGCCGTTGAGGAACTCCTCGAACTCGGCGAGTTTGTTGTCAACGTAGATGTCGCATTCGCCGCGCAGCCGGTCGGCTTCGGCGTGGGCGGTGTCGATCAGCCGGGTGGATTCGGCGTGCGCGGCCTGGACAACCTCGTTCTGCGATACCAGGTGCTGCTGTTCCTTGATGCCTTCCTGGACGGCCTTCTCGTAGGAGATGTTGCCGCTTTCGATCAGCCGGTCGCATTCGGACTTCGCCCGGCCGACGCTGGCCTCGTATTCGCGCTTGGCCGATGCCGCGATGCGCACGGCTTCCTCGCGGGCTTCGGCGACCATCGCGTCGCTGTGCTGGCGCGCCTCGCCCACCATGCGATCGGCTTGGGATTTGGCGTCGGACAGCAGCCGGTCGGCCTCGGCCCGGGCGTGGTTGACCATCGATTCGGACTCGGTCGTGGCCCCCGACACCATCGAGTCGGCGTGCGTCTTGGCGTCGTTGAGCATGGAATCGCGGGCGTCCAGCACATCCTGCGCGTCATCGAGTTCACCCGGGATGGCGTCCTTGATGTCATCGATCAGTTCCAGGACATCGCCGCGCGGCACCACGCAGCCGGCTGTCATGGGCACGCCGCGGGCTTCTTCGACGATCGCGCCCAATTCGTCGAGCGCTTCAAAGACTCGGTACACGGCCATGCCCTCCTGGCTTCCTACGACATCCCTGCTGTTACCAGTGTGCCTGGTGTTACTCCTGGGATAGGTGTGGTAGCCCCGGTGTGTCGGGACCAATTTTCCCGGCGCCGACGCGTTCGGCGTCGGTTGGCCGTGCGCGATCCGGGCAGCGCGCACCTGTGCATACCCCCCTGGGCTAGCCGGCGCCGGGGCGGACAAGCGGGCGGCCGGGCCTGTCCTACCCTCGACAAATCGGGCGCGAACCGCTGGACTGTACCCAGCACTCCGGCCACACATTCGCACAGTGAGGACTCACCTCAATGCCCATCGCCGCGCTGGTGCTCTATCTGATATTCGTCGGCCTGGGCTTCGGCTGGCGGAGTTGGGTCCAGTACCGGCGCACCGGCTCGACCGGATTCAAGGGAATCAGCGGACGCCCCGGCTCGGTCGAGTGGTGGGCCGGCGCGGGGTTCGTCGTCGCGATCCTGGCGGGGCCGGCCGCGCCGCTGCTGCAACTGCTCGACGTCCTCAGGCCCGCCACGTTCCTGCGCGGCCCGGGATTTCAGGCGACCGGCGTCGTGCTGGCCGTCGCGGGGATCGGCGCGACGGTGTACGCCCAGTACGACATGGGTGAATCGTGGCGCATCGGCGTTGACCCCGACGAGACGACAGCGCTGGTTCGTCGCGGCGTGTTCGGCCTCGTCCGCAATCCGATCTTTTCCGCGATGCTGATGTTCGCCGTCGGGGCCACGCTGATGACCCCCAACCCGCTGGCCCTGGTCACCCTGGCGATGCTGGCGGCGACGATCGAACTTCAGGTCCGATTCGTCGAAGAGCCGTATCTGCGCACTGCCCATGGCCGCGCCTACCGCGATTACTGCGAGGCTGTCGGCCGGTTCGTTCCTCGCATCGGCCGCACTAAGGGTTAGGCCGTCGCGCACCGCTGCACCGCGGAACGAGGGGCCGCCGGGCCGCGGGGCCGCCGGGCCTCGGGGCCTCGGGGCCTCGGGGCCTCGGGGCCTCGGGGCTCGCAGGCAACGCCGGGGCCGCGGTAGCAGATCCCGGTGCGCCCTGAGACCGCATACCGGTGTCGCGGGTAGTCTCTCCTGCGGAATTTCGCAGCAGAAGGGGGACGCGGGTGTCGACGCCACACGGGCCTGACAACTTTCCGCCCCGGCCGGCCGGTCCGCCACCGGCAGCCGACATCGGGCGGCTGTTGCTTCGCTGTCACGACCGGCCCGGAATCATCGCCGCGGTGAGCACCTTCCTGGCGCAAGCCGGCGCCAACATCATCTCCCTGGACCAGCATTCGACCGCGCCCGAAGACGGAACCTTCCTGCAGCGCGCGATTTTTCACCTGCCCGGACTGACCGCAGCGATCGACGGCCTGGAACGCGACTTCGCCGCTACCGTGGCCGCAGATTTCGACATCGACTACCGCTTCACCGAGGCCGCCAAGCCCAAACGCGTTGCCCTGATGGCATCCAGGGACGACCATTGCCTGCTGGATCTGCTATGGCGCAACCGTCGCGGCGAGCTGGAGATGACGGTCGTCATGGTGCTCTCCAACCACGCCGACCTCGCCGAACGGGTTCGCCCCTTCGGGGTGCCGTTCTTCCACATTCCCGCGACCCGTGACACCCGTGCCGAAGCCGAACGCCGTCAGCTTCAATTGCTCAGCGGCAACGTCGATCTGGTGGTGCTGGCGCGCTACATGCAGATACTCACCCCGGAATTCCTCACCGACCTCGGGTGCCCGCTGATCAACATCCACCATTCGTTCCTGCCCGCCTTCGTCGGGGCGTCGCCGTACAAGCGCGCCCGGGAACGCGGGGTGAAACTGGTCGGTGCAACCGCCCACTACGTCACCGAGGTCCTCGACGAGGGACCGATCATCGAGCAGGACGTCGTGCGGGTCAGCCACACCCACACCGTCGACGACCTGGTGCGCGTCGGCGCCGATGTCGAGCGTGCGGTGCTCTCGCGCGCGGTGCTCTGGCACTGTCAGGACCGGGTGATCCTGCACGACAACCAGACCATCGTGTTCTGAGGTAGGTGGGAGCTGGGGGCTGGGGGCTGGGGGCTGTGGGCTGGGGGCTGCGAGTCGTTCGCGAGCGTAACGTGGCTGCGATTTCGCGCCCCGCTTTTCGCCGGGGCGGTACGCTCGCGAGCAAGCGATCCGCACCGCAGTCGGCGGTCGGCAGGCGGCGGTCGGCCGTCGGCCGTCGGCGGGCGGCAGGGGCCAGGGGGCG
>NZ_JBKECZ010000158.1:0-23609 GCF_047975165.1 Mycobacterium sp. | reverse complement strand
GCCGGCGGGGCCGGCGGGGTCGGCGGGGCCTGCGGGGACGGCGGGGACGGTGGGGCCGGCGGGGACGGCGGGGCTGGCGGGGACGGCCGGGCTGGCCGCGCTGGCCGAGCGCGTCGACCTCGTCCCGGCTGCCGGCGACGCACTCGACGGCACACTGCTGCTGGGCGAGATCCACCGGCCGCACGTGATCCGGCTGGCGGCGAGCCCGGCCCCCTGCACCGCGCCCGCCCGCAACCGGCTCGACCGGCTGGCCACCGAGGCGGCCCGGCCCGACCTGGACGACCTGGACGCGCGGCCGATAGCCGGCATCGTCGAACTGCTGGTCGCCGCCGAAGGTGCGGCGCACGGCGCGGTGCTGGCCGCCGTTCCGCGGATCACCGCCGCGGCCGAAGCCATCGCCGCGCGGCTGGCGCACGGCGGACGGCTGTTCTACGCCGGAGCGGGAACCCCCGGGCGACTCGGTGTGCTCGATGCCGCCGAGTGTGGGCCGACGTTCGGCACCGAGCTGGTGCGCGGCGTGATCGCCGGCGGGCCGGCCGCCCTGACCCAGGCGGTCGACGGCGCCGAAGACACCTTCAACCCGGCGGACCTGGCCGGCCTCACCGCCGCCGACGCGCTGGTCGGCATCACCGCATCCGGCCGCACACCGTATGTGCTCGGTGCGCTCGAACATGCCCGCGCCGCGGGTGCGCTGAGCGTCGCGATCGTCAACAACGCCCGCAGCGAGGCGGCCGCCGACATCGTCGTCGAACTGCTGACCGGGCCGGAGGTGCTGGCCGGCTCGACCCGGCTGACCGCCGGGACGTCCCAGAAAGTCGTGCTCAACGCGCTGTCGACGAGCGTGATGATCGCCCTCGGTAAGGCCTACGGACCGCGGATGGTCGACGTGCGGGCAACCAACGCCAAACTGCGCCGCCGCTCGGTGCGGATGGTGAGTGAGGCCGCGAGGGTCGACGAGGACACCGCGGCCACCGCGCTCACCGCGGCGGACGGTCACGTCAAGACCGCCATCGTCGCCCTGCTGGCCGGGGTCGACGCGGTGGCGGCCCGCGCCCGGCTCGAAGCGGTGCACGGGCATGTGCGGGAAGCACTGGCCACCTCGTGACGGTAGGTGCCGGCCCGCTTGACAAGGCCCCCGGCCGCATCCAGCATCGTGGCGTGGGCGGGTCGATCCGAACGGTCGGTGTCGCCGCAACCGCGGTGCTCACCCTTGTTGCGGGGTGCTCGCGCGGCCGCGCTGACCAGTCGGAGGGCGGCGGCCCCCTGGTCGTGCGGGCCCCGGTGACCAGGACCATCCGGGCCGCACCCGCGCTGGTGTCCGCGCCGCTGCCCGAGTTGCCCGACGCCGCGACTTCCCCGGCGTTCACCCGAATCTCCGCCCTGATCAACGCCGCCATCTCCGCCGAGCAGCTGCCGGGCGCGGTGGTGATGATCGGGCGCGGCGGCCAGGTCGTCTTCCGGCACGCCTACGGCGCCCGCAAGCTCGCCGGGGAATCCGGGCTGGACGGATCGCCCGCCCCGGCGGAGCCGATGACCGAGGACACCATCTTCGACCTGGCGTCGCTGACCAAGGTCCTGGCGACGACGCCCGTCGTCATGCAGCTCTACGAGCAGGGCAAGATCCGGCTCGACGACCCGGTCCAGCGGTATCTGCCCGGCTTCAACCCGACCGGCGATCCGGTGCGCGCGCAGGTCACCGTCCGCATGCTGTTGACGCACACCTCCGGCGAAGCCGGGGACGTCGACATGCGGGACACCTGGGGGCTGGCCAGCCCCGACAAAGTCGAAGGAATTCGCCTGGCGCTGTCCGCGCCGCTGGCGGCGGCGCCCGGCACGGTCTTCCGGTACTCCGACATCAACTTCCTGCTGCTGGGGTTCATGGCGGAGCGGATAACCGGCCAGCCCCTCGACACCCTCGCCGAGCAACACGTGTTCGGGCCGCTGCGCATGGCCGACACCCGTTTTTTGCCCCTGGCCAAGGCGTGCGGGCCGCACCGGGACAGGGGAGCCGCAATCGTCTGGGCGCAGACCCCGCACCGCCGGGCGCCGGCGGTCTGCCCGGCTGGAACCTGGAGCACCGCGCTGCTGCCGAAGATCGCACCGACCGCCCTCGACGAGGAGGGCAGGGACCATCCGCGCGCCAATCCCGATCTCGATCATCTGCTGCGGGGCACCGTGCACGACATGTCGACCCGCCGGATGGGCGGGGTGAGCGGGCACGCCGGGGTGTTCTCCACGGCGCACGACGTCAGCCTCTATGCCCAAGCCCTGCTCGACCGGCTCGCCGGGCGGCCGAGCAGGTTTCCGCTGGAACGGTCGACCCTGGAACTGATGACGACTCCGCAGCAGCCCGGGCATACTGCCGGGCAGGTCGACGCCGCCAACGTCGCCGCCCGGCAGCATATGGCCAAGAAGCCGGAAGCAGCCGATGTGCTGCTCGCCCGGCACTATCCGGCGGTCTGGGGGCAGAACCTGCGCGGTCTGGGCTGGGACATCGACACCGGCCTGTCCACGGCGCGGGGCACGATTTTTCCGATCGGCAGCTTCGGCCACACCGGTTTCACCGGCACCTCGGTGTGGATTGATCCGGCCTCGGACAGCTACGTCGTGGTGTTGTCGAACTCGATCCACACCCGGGGCAGCCCTCCGATGACGAACCTGCGCGGTGAGGTGGCCACGGCGGCGGCCCGGGCGCTGGGGCTGTGAGACTTCGGGCGGGTGCGCGGGTCAGGGTCGTTCGAAGTGCTGGTAGTCGATGGGGTTGTGCCAGGAGCCGCCCCAGCGCCAGCCCAGGTCGGTGAAGACGCCGATGGCGGGATCGTCGGTGTGTAGGAGCCCCGGGTCGACACGGCTGCGGTCCAGATACGGTGTGCCGGTCCGCGGCTCGACGTAGCCGCTGGCGTAGACGCAGGGATTGACCAGCGGGTTGAGGTCGACGGCGCGACCGTAGGCGTGCAGAGACCAATTGTCGGATCCCGGTATGCCTCGGCAGTTGAACGCCGAAGTGTTGTTGTCTTGCATGGACAACTCGTCCTCGGCGCCGGGGTAGTCGGCGGCCGGACGGATCTTCGCGATCGGAAAACCCAGCCGGTAGAGCCGGTCGAAGATCGCCACGATGTCGGCCACCGCTTCTTCGTGCACGATCAGCAGCCCACGATGGGTCTGCCCGTCGGTACCGAGGTGCTCGACATGGACCCGGCGCAGCAGTCGAGGACCGACCGGGCAGCCTGGGTGCCAGCTGGCGCCGAGGTCGGCGGCGGTGATCGGTTCGACTGTGCCCGCGGCGGGTGCGGGTGGGGCGCCGGGCGGTGCGCTGGTGGATCTGGTGGTAGCCGGTGCGCTGGTGGCCGGTGCGGGTATGCCGCCGGTCGGCGGGGTTGACGCATCGGGGGGCCCGGCGCACCCCACCAGCACGACGCCGGCGGCCAGCAGCACCGCCACCCTGGCGCCCCGTTGCCGCAAGTGTCTCGATACTGTCACCGCCGCTGCCCCATGTGCTGATCTTGCCCGCCGGCCGGGCCGGTCGCGACGGCAACCGTAATACACATCAAGGTGTACCGTGGTGTTGTGTCGCGGACCAACATTGAGATCGACGACGAACTGGTGGCCGCGGCGCAGCGAATGTACCGGCTGGAGTCCAAGCGGAGTGCCGTTGACTTCGCGCTCCGGCGGCTGGTCGGTGAGCCGTTGGGGCTCGACGAGGCGCTGGCCCTGCAGGGCAGCGGTTTCGATTTCACCAATGACCAGATCGAGTCGTTTTCCGACGCGGACCAGCGGACGAGCGGACCCACCGACCAGCGGACCCGTCCTGGATGATCGTCGACACATCGGTCTGGATCGAATTTCTGTCGACCTCCGAGTCGCCTGCCGGCCACTGGCTGGCCGATCGAATTGCCGCCGGCGCGCCGGTGATCGTCCCCGACGTCGTCCTGATGGAGCTGCTGATCGGCACCGCCGACGAGGCCACGGCGGCTCTGCGGCGCCGACTGTTGCAGCGGTTCGCCATCCTGCCCGGCGCCCCGGTTCGCGACGCGGAAGACGCGGCCGCGATCCACCGGCGCTGCCGCCGCGGGGGTGACACCGTCCGCAGCCTGATCGATTGCCAGGTAGCCGCGATGGCGCTGCGGATCGGGGTCGCGGTGGCACACCGGGACCGCGACTACGAGGTGATTCGCACGCACTGCGGACTGCGGACCGAACCGCTGTTCTGAGGTGGTTCCGGGTTTTCCCGCTTGGCCCGGCCGGGCCGGGCTGGGCCGGCCCGCCCGCACCGCCGGGAACCGTCCGTCGGCGATGGGCGACTATAGAGACGTGTACTGCGAGGTGGCCCGCGAAGCGCTGTCGGCGCGGATCGACGGTGAGCGCGAGCCGGTGCCCGCCGCGCGGGTCGACGAGCACCTCGAGGGGTGTGCTGCCTGCCGGGACTGGTACGAGCAGGCGAGCGCCCAGGCGCGCGAGCTGCGCGAGTTACTGCGGTCGCGGCCGGTCATCGCGCCGATGGCACCGCCGCTGCGCGGGGAGCCGCCCCCGCGCCGCCGGCCGCGTTTCACCTGGCAGCGGTGGGCGCTGCTGTGCGTGGGCGTTTCGCAGATCGCCCTGGCGGTCGCGCAGGGGCTCGGCCTCGACCTGGGGCTGGCGCCTGCCGCCGGCACGGGTTCCGGGCACCATCTGCTCCATGAGTCCACCGCCTGGTCGGTCGCTCTCGGGGTGATCATGGTGGTGGCGGCGGTGCGGCCGACTGCCGCCGCAGGCCTCGCCGGGGTGCTGACGGTCTTCGTCGGCGTTCTGGCGGTCTATGTCGTTGCCGACGCCATTTCGGGTGCCGTCACCGCGGCCCGGATATTCACCCACGTCCCGGTGGTCCTCGGAGCGGTGCTGGCGACCCTGGTGTGGCGGACTGACGGCACCCCGTCGCCGGAGCCGGACAGTCTTGCCGACGAGCCGGATATCGCGTTGCCGCCCAACGCATCTCGTGGTCGTCGGCGCGGTCATCTGTGGCCGACCGACGGTTCGGCGGCTTAGCGGCATGGGGGTCGGTATCGCTTTGGGCGGGCCGAACCTTGGCGGTTGATCCTGCATCCAGGGCGGCGACACGCCGACGATCAGCGCCCTGAGCGCAGGATCAACTCAACTGCTCCGCCCCGCCCGCAGCGTTACCGGCACACGTTCCTAGCGGGTGTCCGGCGTCCGGCGCCCGGCCGGGCCGCTATCCGGCGGAGTCGCGTTCGGTGGCGGCGCGCAGCAGGTCGCCGCGGGCGCGCGCCACCCGCGAGCGGATGGTGCCCACCGGGCACCCGCCGACCTCGGCCGCCTCGGCGTAGGACAGGCCCAGCACCTGGGTCAGCACGAAGGCCTCCCGGCGCCCGGCGTCCAGCGAGTCGAGCAGCATCCGGATCTCCACGATGTTTTCGATCCGGCTCGCCTGCCGGCCCCGCGGCGCGACGTCATCGAGGTCGGCCAGATGCGTGGTGCGCGGCCGGCTCCTGTCGTGCCGAATCTGGTCGGCGACCACGCGGCGCGCGATCGACAGCAGCCAGGTGCGGGCGCTGGAACGGCCGGCGAAGCGCGGCAGCGAACGGATCGCCCGCAGGAACGTCTCCTGGGTGAGGTCGTCGGCGCTGGCGGGATCTGCCAGATAGGCCACCGTCCGCCACACGTCGCGCTGGGTGGCCGCGATGAATTGAGACAGCGCGGCCCGGTCTCCGCGTCCCGCGGCCTTGGCAAGCAGGGTGGTCTGGTCGTCGTCACCGGTAGCCACGGATACTGAGGGTAGGCCATGATCGGCGGGAACTTAACACCAGCCCGCGACGACTTATCTACGGTGAGTCTGGGAACGGAGCCGCCGATGGTAGGAGGTGGACCGGCCGTGTCGTCACTGTCGTCACTGTCGCCACTGTCGCCAGTGTCGCCAGTGTCGCCAGTGTCGCCTGGGGCGCCGATGTCCGGGGGAACCGGCCGGCGGGCCGCGCCCGCATACCGGGTGCAACTGGAGATCAGTGGCATGTCCTGCGGCGCGTGCGCCCGGCGGGTGGAGTCGGCGCTGAACAAGGTCGCCGGGGTGCGCGCCTCGGTGAACTTCGCCACCCGCACAGCCACCATTGACGCCGACGCCAGTGCCGCCAGTGCCGTGGGCAACGCCAGTGCCGCCAGTGCCGCCAGTGCCGCCGGCACCGCCGGTGAGCTCGACGCCGACGCGCTCTGCCAGGTCGTCGAACAAGCCGGCTACCACGCCGAACCGCGCAGCGCCGCAAGCGCATTCGAGGCCGACCCGGACGCCGACAACGCCCGCTACCTGCTGATCCGGCTGGCGGTCGCCGCGGTCCTGTTCGTCCCGCTGGCCCACCTGTCGGTGATGTTCGCCGTCGTTCCCGCCACCCGCTTCACCGGCTGGGAATGGGTGCTCACAGCGCTGGCCCTGCCGGTAGTCACCTGGGCCGCCATGCCCTTCCACCGGGTCGCGATGAACAACCTGCACGCCGGCACCGCCTCCATGGAGACGCTGATCTCGGTCGGAGTCACCGCCGCCACGGTGTGGTCGTTCTACACCGTCTTCGGTGACCGTCGGCCCGCCGGGCACCGGGGTGTCTGGCAGGCGCTGCTGGGCAGCGACGCCATCTATTTCGAGGTGGCCGCCGGCGTCACGGTGTTCGTACTGGCCGGACGCTTCTTCGAGGCCCGCGCGAAATCCAAGACCGGCAGCGCACTGCGGGCACTGGCGGCGCTGAGCGCCAAGGACGTCACCGTGGTGGCATCCGACGGCTCGGAGATGGTGATACCGGTCGACGAACTGCGCGAACAACAGCGTTTCGTGGTCCGGCCCGGCCAGACGTTCGCCGCCGACGGACTCGTGGTCGAGGGCACGGCCGCGGTGGATATGAGCGCGATGACCGGCGAGGCCAAACCGGTACGGGTCACTCCCGGCGCCGGCGTTATCGGCGGTACCTCGGTGCTCGACGGCCGGCTGATCGTGGAAGCGGCCGCGGTGGGCGCCGACACCCAGTTCGCCGGTATGGTGCGCCTGGTCGAGCAGGCCCAAGCCCAGAAGGCCGATGCGCAGCGCATCGCCGACCGGATCTCCGCGGTCTTCGTGCCCTGCGTCCTGATCATCGCCGCGGCGACCACCGCCGGGTGGCTGCTGGCCGGGGGCGGCCTCGACCGGGCATTCTCAGCCGGTCTTGCCGTGCTGGTCATCGCGTGTCCGTGCGCACTGGGGCTGGCGACTCCGACGGCGATGATGGTGGCCTCCGGTCGGGGTGCCCAGCTGGGGATTTTCCTCAAGGGACACGACTGCCTGGAAGCCACCCGCGCCGTCGACACGGTGGTGTTCGACAAGACCGGCACACTCACGACCGGGCACTTGACGGTGAGCGCGGTGATCCCCGCGCCGGGCTGGGATCGCGACGCTGTGCTGGACTTGGCCGCGGCGGTGGAAGCCGCCTCCGAGCACGCCGTCGCACTGGCCATCGTGGCGTGGGTGGCCTCGGCGCGGACGGTGGGGACGGTGGGGACGGCGGGCGCGTCGGGGACGGCAGGAACGACAGGGGACCGGCCGGCCGTCACCGACTTTCGCGCGGTACCGGGACGCGGCGTCAGCGGCACCGTTGCCGGACGAGCGGTGCGGGTCGGCAAACCCTCCTGGATCACCTCGGCGCGCCGGGAACCGACCCTGGTCGCGGCCCGCCGAGACGGCGAATCACGCGGTGAGACAGCGGTGTTCGTCGAGGTCGACGGCCAGGCGTGCGGGTTCATCGCGGTCGCCGACGCGGTCAAGGACTCCGCCGCGGGTGCCGTGGCCGCGTTGCACCGGCGCGGATTGCGGACGGTCCTGCTCACCGGCGACAATGCGGCATCGGCGGCCGCGGTGGCCGCTCGCGCCGGGATCGACGAGGTGATCGCCGATGTGCTGCCCGAGGGCAAGGTCGACGTGATCGAGCAGCTGCGCGACCGCGGACGGGTGGTCGCCATGGTCGGCGACGGCATCAACGACGCGCCCGCGCTGGCGTGTGCCGATCTGGGGATGGCGATCGGGCGGGGTACCGATGTCGCCATCGAGGCCGCCGACATCATCCTGGTGCGCGACGATCTGGAGGTGGTGCCGCTGGCCCTGGATCTGGCGGCGGCGACGATGCGCACCATCCGGACCAACATGGCGTGGGCGTTCGGCTACAACATCGCCGCGATTCCCATCGCCGTCGCCGGGCTGCTCAACCCGCTGGTCGCCGGTGCGGCAATGGCATTCTCGTCGTTCTTCGTGGTGTCAAACAGTCTGCGGTTGCGCAACTTCGGGGCTGCCCACACCGACTGACCTGTGGGACAACAGGTCACGCAGATGCGCCGGCCGCGCGATGATCGGCGGGCCGATGTCCGCGGTGAGTTCGACAGCCGGAAAATCCGTCAGATACTGTGCGTAGGAGCGCGATCCCAGCCGCATCCCCAACCCGAACCAGCCGTCGACCACCGACCACCGGCGCGGATTCTGCCTGGCCCAGGAGCTGGCGTCCAACCGCTTCTTCCAGTCGGCGGCATCGATTTCGGCCAGTCCGTAACCGCCGAGGAACTCCGCATACCCCACCTGCTCGCCGTGCAGGACGGTCATGGCACGTGCCGGCCCACCGGTGCGGGAGGGCAGGCCGCCGAGGATGGCCGTCGCGGCCGCCGAACCGGTGGTGATCTCCTCGGTCAACTCCAGCGAAGGGTAGGCGCCCACCGCGATACAGGAATCCGCCACCGACACGAAAACGTCGGCCGAGCCGGGAATCTGGTGGGGCTCGCCGAGAACGCGGGGCAGACGCACGATGGTGAACCCCGCCGGGGACGCGGCCACGATCAGCTCCGCCATCGATTTGGAGGCCGCATAGGGATACGGGGCGCACCGGGGGTCGATGACCCGCAGCGCGGTCACCTCGGAGCCGACGACGAAGCTGGACAGGTGCACCAGGTGGCTGCCGTACCGGGCACAGGCCCCGACGATGGTTGCTACGAGTTCTACGTTGGCCCGGCGAAGTTGGCGGTAAGGCACCAGCACATCGGTGGTGCCGATGCAGTTCACCACGGTCGTTGCGCGGGTGTCGCGGATGAGCGCGTCGAGTCCGGTGTCGTCGAACCCCGGAGGTAGCTGGACGATTCGCACACCCGCGGTGCGGCGCAGTGACTGCCACGGTTGGGTCCGGGGCAGCGGGGATCTGGTGGCCAGGACGACTTCGCGGTCGGCGGCCGGAGCTGGGCCGGCGGTCGCGTCGCGGCAGGCGTCCTGGAGGGCACGGGCGAATCCGGTGCCCAGAATCCCCGAGGCACCCAGGATCAGCAGTGTGCCGTCCACCCGGGTGGGCCCGGATGCGGCGGGCTGGTGGTGGCCCGTCAGCGATTCCAGATCGTGCCGGATCTCGGCAACTGTCCGGGCGTCCAGCCGGCTTTGCGCATCCGTCGGGTCGGGATCGCGGCCGACGTCGGCGATCAAGTTGGCGGCGCCGTCCGCGCTGATCAGATCCAGTATCGAAAGGTGCTCCCGGTCAAGATATTTGCGGGTATCGGGCAGGATGCGGATCAGGTCCACCGAGCCGATGCCCTCGTCCAGCAGCGACGAATCCGGACGGAGTACGCGGCCGAGGATGCGGCTCCAGATTTCGGCGAGGCCGGTCGCCAGGCCGTCGTTCTCGGCGGTGGCGGTGACCGCGGTGGCACTGGTGTCGTCCGGTGCCGTGGCCGTGGCCGGTGCCGTGGCCGTGGTCGTGGCCGCGGGCATCTGGTGCAGCCGGTCGCCGTCGACTTTGCCATTGGGTTTGCGGGGGATGCTGCGCGCGCTGGTAACCGAAAACGACGGTACGGCGCAGCCGGCGAGAATTGCTCCGATGCGCGCAGCCGCCGCCGGGTCGGAACCGGTGTCGCGGGTCCGGGCGGTCTGGAACCATACCCTCAGACATCCCTGGTGGGCCGCGACGGCCACATCGCGTACGGCCGCGTCTTGCGCGATGCGGGCGGTCACCTCGGCGGTATCGACCCGCTTGCCGGCGATCTTGACAACGGCGTCGCGCCGGCCGGCGAATACCGGGAAGCCGTGGGAGTCAAGAGTTGTCCGGTCGGCTGTGGCGAAGGCCCGCAGTCGCGAACCGTCGGCGGCGACGACGGTGCCGAAGGCACTTCCGTCGAGTCCTACATATCCCGTCGACACCAGGTCCCCGACGATGACAACCTCGCCGAAGGCGGTGAACACGGTATCGGAGACGATCGGCCGCCCCACCCTGCGGTGGGCCTCGCCGGCGGCGCCGGTTTCGGTGACCGGGACCGTGGTGGCGACAACCGTCGCCTCGGTCGGCCCGTAGCTGGAAATCAGCGAAACATGCTGCGATGTCGCCGATTGCAGCCATTTGTCGACCGCACCGGGCCGGATCGGTTCGCCGCCGATGACGATCTGGCGAAGGTGGCTGCGGTGCAGCTTCTCTAGGACGTCGCGGTCATCGCACCACAGCTGCCACACCGCGGTCGGCAGGTCGAGCACCGTGGCCTGTGCGGTGACGGCATCGGCGGCCACCGATGTCACATCGCGTGCCTTCAGGGCCGGGGAGCGCACCAGCGCCGACCCGCTGAAGGCGGCGCCGAAAATCTCTTCCACACTGATATCCGATGTCAGCGGGGCACACTGCAGGATCCGGTCGTGCGGGCCCCAGCGGTAAGTGCGCACGGCCGCCGCGCAGAACAGCGCGAGCGAGCCGTGGGTGACCTCGACCAGCTTCGGCGTTCCGGTCGTTCCCGATGTCGGCATGACGTAGGCCGTACGGGCGGCCAGCCCGGGATCGGCTGCGAGCCCGGCGATCCGGCAGTCGACCGGGCTGCCGTAGCCGTCGTCGGGCTGCCTTGTGAGTGGGACGGTCGCGTCGATCACCCGCGCACCGGGGCCCTGGGTGCCCGCGGTGATGGCCTGCGCGCGCGTCGCCGGCTCGTCGGTGCGCTCGCACACGCTGTAGCCGCAGCCGGCGAGGTGGCAGGCGATCATCAGGTCGACGGCCCGGTCGGTGCCGTCGTCGACGAACACCAGGACCTCGCCGGGCGTCGCACCGATTTCCGCCAGCCGCGCCAGCCACGGGCCCACATAGTGCCGGCGGTTCAGGAAGGCCCGGACCTCGGCCGCCGGGTCGGCGAACCAGGCCGGGGCCGACGAGGCGGGGGCCGCCGGGATTGCCGTGGCGTCGCGGGCGGTGCGGCGGGCGTCGTCGGCGGTGCGGCGGGCGCCGTCGGCGTCGATCCCGAACCATTCGCCGACGGTCATCGCGATCGGGTTGTTCCACAGTGCCGGCATGGCTTCCAGCGCGCCGGCAATGCGCGCGGCGGCAATGCGCGCGGCGGTCTCCGAGTGGGAGTCCTCGGGCGGCAGGTCGGCCCGGTCCCAGATGGCAACCGTCAGGTGGCCGTCGGCGTCGTCCTGCACACACGCCACCGTCGTGCCCTCGACCGGGCCGATGTGCGTGGCCTCCGGCGCCTCGGCGAGCAATTCGCGCAGTGCCGCCGCGCAGGGCTGGCGGACGAAGTTGACCGTCAGGGCCTCGACGTGGGACGTCCGGTTGATCGCCAGGTACATCCGCCGGTACCGCTCCTCGCGAAACCACCGCCGCCGCACCGCTTTCACATAGCCGCGGTCGAGGGCGGTGGCCACGTCGGCCACCGATGCGAACGGCGGGAAACCGAATGTGTGCGCAACCGAGTTCACCAGGCAGGTGGCGACATTGAGATCGGGTTCGCCGAACCGGTTGTCCACCGGGTGAACCACCAGCACTTCGGTGTCCTGCCTCGCGGCGGCATCCACCGCGACGGCTGCCGCGGTCACCAGCGCATGGAGGGGCAGCCTGCTGGATTCGCAGAGCCTTCGCAGCGCGTGGTAGGCATCGCCGCGAATCCGCGCGGAACCTTTCGGGACACCGCGGGCCGCGGTCCCCGGTGCGGGAGTGCGCTCACCCCCGCCGATTCCCCGGCCCCCGGACTGCTCGGTGAGCTCGGCCCGCACAGCCGGGGTGAACCGCCGCAGTGCCTCGTCCACCCTTGCCGCTTCTCGGCCGTGTGCCGCGGCCAGCCGCGCCAAACCGTCTGTGACACTGCGTTCCTCGTTGTCACCACCGTTGGCCAGGTGGCGGGCCAGATCGTCCTCGATGATCGCGGTGGCGCCGCCGTCCAGCAGGATGTGGTGGGCGTGGACGTCCATGCCGGTCACAGCACCCCTCGGGTCGGTCCATACCGTGTAGCGCACCAGTGGGGCGCCCAGGATGCCCGATTCCCACTGGGTGGACAGTTCCCCGGCCGGGTCCTCCGGGGTGTGGCACTCCGAGGTTTGCAGTCGAACCAGGTCGCCGAAGTTCAGTCGCTCCACCAGGTCGGGGTAGTCGTTTTCAGGCGACGAGTCGAGAACGCACAGCTGCACGGGGTTTCCCCGGATGGTTGCCGCCAGCGCCGTCAGGAACCGGACAGGTTCGAGCGGGTGAAACCGGTAGCGTTTCCCGATCAGGTACAGCCCCGGATCGCCGTCCTGGCGCGCCCCGTTGTAGATGTTGCGCTGGGACCGGCTCAACTTGATGCGCTGGCGGGTGTGGGAGCCGGGCGTGCTCACCGCGAGTCCGCCAGGCCGGTAAGGGTCAACTCCCGCACCCAACCGGCAATCGACAAGTCCGCCGCCAGCCGGTTCGGCAATTCGGATTCGCGGTCCACGCCAAGCTGTTTCATCAGCAGGACGAACCGCACCGAATCCAGGCCCAGGTCGCGTAGGTCGGTGTCGTCGCCGTCGAACAGGTCCGCCTCGTCGATGTACAGCACCTCGCAGACGGCGGCCAGGATGCGGTCGCGTCGCCGTTCAGCCACCGGGCGTCGCCCCCCGCCCCGCCGGCCGGGCAGCCTGAGCCGCGTGCGACGCCAACGATGCGCGCATCACCTTGCCCGACGCCGTCCGCGGGATATCGGTGACCAGCACGATTTTCGACGGGCGTGCCATCGACTCCGATTCCCGACGGTAGCGAGCGGCAATGGCCTGCTTGAGGTTTCGCTGCCTCGACTCGTCAAGGTCGGTCGACGCGACGACGGCCAGGCCCACCAGGGCGCCGAACTCGGCATCGGGGATCTCGAAGCACGCGGCTTCCCGCACGCCCGGCACACCGCGGGCGATCCGGTCCACCTCGTCGGGTGCGACGTTCACCCCTGCGCAGATGATCATCTCCGAGGAGCGCCCTTTGATGTAGAAGAAGCCGTCCTCGCGGCGTTCGAGCAGGTCTCCGGTGTTCACCCAGCCGTCGCTGAGCACCTCGGCGGTGCGGTCCGGACTGTTCCAGTAACCCAGCATGTTTGCCGGCGATTTGATCCACAGTGTGCCGAAGGATGCGGAGTCGCCGGCGCCGGGGTTGTCGCCGTCGGCGGCCAGGTACACCTCGACGCCGGGATAGGGCCGGCCCACCGCGCCCGATTCGATCCTGGCGATCGACCCTTCGCCGGTCGGCAGGCACAGCGCCGTGCACCCGGTCTCGCTCAGGCCGTAGACCTGTGCCGTTCGCACCCCCAGCGACTCGACGAACGCCACGTCGGCCGCAATGGCCCGCGACCCGCCGTAGCCGAGCAGTCGCAGCGACGGCAGCTGGGCGCCAGTGGTTTTCATCTCCGAGATGAGCTTGGCGAGCAGGGTGGGTACCAGGCAGGTCGACCCGACCGCGTTGATGCTCAGGATCTCCAGCAGCGACGCGGTGTTCTCGCCGCCGGTGATGCACAGCCCGCCGCGCATCAGACACGTCAGGATCCACCACAGGCCGCCGACGTGGGTGGCCGGCAGCGGGGAGTAGGTGGTCTCGCCGTCGACCCAGGTGATCCAGTCCAGACGCTCGGTGCCCAGGATGTCGGGGATGGCGTAGAAGGTGCGGTTGGCCAGCAGCACCGCCTTCGGTTCGCCGGTCGTACCGCTGGTGAAGATCATCGCCAGCGGGTCCTCGGGGCCGGCGTCGACGCTTGCGGCGGGCGGTGTGGGATCGGATTGTGCTGTGCGGCAATCGATTGTGACCCACACCTCGGGCAGGTGATCGGGGAGTTGCGCGGATCCGGCAGCGGCTCCCGGCGTGCGCAGGACGGCTACCGGTTCGGTGATCTGGGCGAACCGCGCAATGGTGGCCGCCGGCAGGCCGGCATCCACCATCACCGCGATGGCGCCGAGTTTCGCGCACGCCAGCACCGCCAGGTAGGTTTCGGGTCCGTTGTCGGACACGACCAGAACGCGGGATCCCTTGGTCACCCCCTTCGCACCCAGGGAGCCGGCAAGCCGATCCGCCGCGGCGCACAGTTCCCGGTAGCGCAACACGCTCGAACCGTCGACCCGGCGCAGCGCGATCGCGTCGGGGCGTTGCCGCGCCTGGTCTTGGATGCGTCGCAGCACGGTGGGCGCAAAGGGGGACATGATGATCGGCTTTCGCGGGTGCGGTGGTCAGGGAATGTTGAAGGCGGCGAGTTCGACCTCGGCGGACGCCGAGCCGCCGTTGTCGTCCCAGAACTCGATGGCACAGGGGATCGACAGATAGCGCCAGCTGCGTTCGACCACCTGAAAGTCCCTGCACAGCAGGCGTGCGGAGAAGCTGCGGGCGTCGAGGAGTCTGCGGAACCGTGTTTCCGCCCGCTTGATCAGCATGCTGGACAGCTGCAGACGGCAGTAGTCGTCGATGGACCAGCCGCGCAGCGCGGCGATCTCCCCGTTGTCCACCGCCGGAGCGAAGGCACTATAGGCGAGCTGGTTGAAACACAGCATCGACTCGACGGCATTGAAGTGCCCGGTGCTGCGGATGTATGCGGATTCGTCGATGGTGAAATTCCCGTACGCCAGCACCGAGCCTTCGGTCGCCCGGTAGCGGGCATCGAGCAGGTAGCGGCATCCCTTGTGGGCGTAGGGTTCCAGCACCCTGGCGAGCAGGTCCTCGCAGATCGGGGTTGTCACCTCCGAGTCCTGCCCGGCTTCCGGCCCGGCAGCCGCCAGGCTCGCTGCGACGGGCTTCACCTCGACGCCGGTCATGCCGCGTACCCCGGTGTCGGCAGGCCGTCCAGCATGGTCAGCCGATGGGTGGTCAGGGTGCCGGCGGCGGTGCCGTGTTTGGCCCTATGCATGAGAACTCTGTTGTCCCACAACACAATATCTCCTACCTCGTAGTGCTGGGTGTGGATGAACGGCGATGTGAATTCCGGGTCCAGCTGCCCGGTGGCCGCCATCAAGCGCCGCAACACCGCCGGATCGAGGGTGTTGCCGTGGCGGTCCTCGATCTTGGTGGTGCCCGATGCGCAGATGTAGAGGATCTCCGCGCCGGTCCGGGGGTGGCGGATGATCGTCGGCCATTTGATCGGCGGGGTGGTCCGGCTGATCTCGGCCCAGACTTCGCCGATGGGCCGGTACACATCGGTCGGGCGAATCTTGATGTGACGCCGCGGATCATGGGTGCTGACCGTCCCGCGGACCGGATCCTGTTCGGCGGCCGGCAATGACTGCCAGACCCGGTTCAAATCGATGAAGTAGGTCCCGCGGTCTTCGCCGGGCACGGCGAGCGGCACCACCATGGAGAACGCGAACGGCTCGGGCATGAACATGTAGTCGATGTGCCAGAACGCCCCGGTCTTCGGCACGCCCCGGCCCTGTTCAGTCGACGAGACGAAGATCTCCCGATGGCGTTCATGGTGGTACATCGGCTCGTAGTAGGGGACGATCCGGCCGACTATCCGGCCGAGCCGGAGGAACTGTTCCGGGGTCGGGTGGACGTCCTTGAGAACGACAAGCTTGTGCTCGTAGACGATCTCACGGATCTCCTCGGTGGTGATGCCGTCGAGGTGCTCGGGGTCGATACCGGTGATCAGCGCCCCGAGGCCCTGGCCTTTCACGTTGAGCGCCATGGGGTCTCCTGTCCTTGGTCGGGGGGTTCCCAGGAGGCGGGTATCAGCGGAACGCTGGGGGACGCAGCCTGCGAGGGCAGTTCGGTGAATCCGGCGGCACCGGTACCGTGCCGGGTTGCGGTGCCCGAAAATCCCAGCGGACCCGCACCCCGGGAGCCTGCGGCAGCGGAGTCGGGTCCGGGGTGCGCCGGGGTGTCGTCACCGCCGACCGGGGTGGAGTCGAATCCGGCGTCAGCGTCGAGAAATTCATCGCGATAGCCGCGTATCCCGGCTTCCCGGCGGGGCTTTCGCCGGGTCCGGGCTGAGGCCCGGGCAGGTGTTGCCGTTGAGGCGGCCGGGATGGCGGCCCGGGCAGCGGCGGCGGACTTCAGGTCCGAGCTCGGGCCCGAACCGACGCCGGGCGGCGGCCAAATCCCCACCGCATAGCCGAATCCGGAAGCGGGTGCGGCGGCCCCGGCGGGGGCGGGCACGCCGGGGGCGGGATCGACGGCGGTCACACCACCCGCGGGCGTTGCCGCCGCGGTGGGCGTCGCCACCATGGCCGCATCCGGACCGTACCGGCGGCGGGCGTCCGGCTGGGGCGCACCGCCGGGAGCCGGCTGGCCCGGTGTCGCCGGCAGCCGGGCCGGTGCCGTCGTCAACGGATCCGACAGGGTGCCCAGAGCGCCCAGGGCACTGAGGGCGGGTGTGAACAACGGAAGCAGCAGCAGCGAATACGAGGCGTAGTACGGATACCAGAGCACGTCGTAGAGGACCAGCGCGATACCGGCAAGCGCGACGGCGGCTGCGGGGCTGAATCCGGATTGTCCGAAGAACTGCAGAAAATAGCGGTACGGATCAGCCATGAAATCGGCGATGTCCGTCACCAGCCGGCCCATCGACGTCGCGGCGTCGGGCTGGGCACTTTCGGCGCAGGCCGCGACGATCGGCGGAGCGGTCGCGGTGGCGGGCACCGCCGCGGCCGCCGCGGCGGCGGTCAGCTGATAGGCGGTCATGGTGTCGGCGGCCTGAATCCACATGCGCACGTACTCGGCTTCGGTGGCGGCAAGGGCAATGGTGTTGATACCGAAGAAGTTGGTGGCCGTCAGCGCCGCGTGCAGGGCGTGATTCGCGGCGAGTTCGGCCATCGTGGGCATGGCGGCAACGGCGGCGACGTAGGCGGCGGCGGCCGCCTCGTGCTGCACGGCGGTGGTGGCACTGCGCGCCGAGGCCCCGTCGAGCCAGGCCAGGTACGGGGCATGGGCCGTCGCGTACCGTGCCGCGGCCGGCCCGTGCCAGGCTCCGGCCGCCACCCCGGCCGTCACCCCGGCCAGCACCCCGCGCAACTCGACCGCAGCACTGCTGTAGTGCGCGCTGAGCCGCTGCCATGCCGCAGCCGCCGCGAACAGGTGTCCGGGACCCGGGCCGCTGCTCAGCAGGGTGGAATGGACTTCAGGGGGCAGGGCCATCCATACCGCGGTCAGGTCTCACCTCCTTGGGCGCGGGCCGGCCGGTGGCCGGGCTACTGCCAGATAGTCGGTCCGCGCGGGCGGAAAGTTCCCGGCCGGTGGCGGGCTATCTATAGTTCAGCCATGCCCGCCGTCGATGCCCGCCATCTGCGCGGCGTCTCCGAAACCGCACTGCTGACACTGCATCAGCGCGCAACCGAGGCCGCCCGGCCCGACGGCATCATCGACGACCCCGTGGCGATAGCCCTGCACTCCGCACTGGACTACGACTACGAGCATTTCGGACGCACCCACCAGGCCACCGCATGGCGGGCACTGATCTTCGACGAAGCCACCCGGGCCTATCTTGCGACCCGTCCGCGGGCCACCGTGGTTGCCCTCGCCGAGGGGCTCCAGACCAGCTTCTGGCGGGTCGACAACGGCGAGCTGACCTGGATTTCGCTGGACCTGGAGCCCGTCATCGCCTTGCGCAGGCAGCTACTCCCGACGCCGGACCGGTTGGGCCACCTCGCGTGCTCGGCGCTGGACTTCTCCTGGATGGATCGGGTGGACGTCACCGAGGGCGTGCTGGTCACCGCCGAAGGGCTGCTGCAATACCTTGACCGCGGTTCGGTGTTCGAGCTGATCGCGGCCTGCGCCAACCGATTTCCCGGCGGCCGGCTGGTATTCGACAGCGTCCCACCGATGTTGAGCGCCTACTCGCGGCGACGGCGGGGGATCAAACTCAGCCCGCACTACACCGCGCCGCCGATGCCGTTCTCGTTCACCGCCGCCCAGTACGACGAACTACTGGCCGTCGCCGGCGTCCGCACGGTGCACGAACTGTCTCCGCCGCCGGTCCGGGGCGCGCTGCTGCGCCCGGCTACGGCGCTGTGGTACCGGATGCCGGCGCTGGCGCGGTACCGGGCGGCGCACACCGTCGTCGAATTCGGTTGAACGGCAGCGTATCAGGCGGCCCGGTCAGTTTCCGGCTTCGATCGCGGCGACCCGCGCGGCGCCGGCGGGCCCGCAGAGCAGTCGCATGTTCACCCCGCCATTGTCGAGCAGTGCGTCGATGCGGCGCTTGAGGTCACCGGAGGCAACATGGGAGTAGAGATTCATACCGGGGCAGGACGTTTGGGCGAAATCCCGGTGGCCGGCCAGGGTGCCGCTGTCGATGCCGTATCTGTTGGCGGCCCACGCGAACGCCAGGGCGGTCCCGGCCAGCTGGGCCTCGGTGATGGCTTCCTTGTCGAAATCGCCCTCGCAGATGATCAGGAAATGTCCGGTGGTATCGTAGTCGGTTGCGGTATCGCCGGCGATGGCGGGGTCGCGGAGCTGGTAGATGTTGCCGTTGCGGTCGACTCCGAGGTGGTAGGCGATGTCGATCCAACCCAGGCTGTCCTGGTGGTAGCGCTGGTCCTGACGGAACCGGTTCGGAGCGTTGCTGTTGTCGCCCAGCACGATGCCCGCGTGGTGCAGGGTCAACCGGTTGGGGGTGTGGCGACGCCCGCCCGCGCGAGGAGGCCGGGCTCCCCAGGCTTCCCGGCAGAGCATGACCGCCGGCGTTGCAGCCGTCCCGGGCGCCGCTGCGGTGCGAGCGGTGCAGGCCGCCGTCGTCGCCGTCAGGCCCAGCGTTGTGGCCAGCGCAAACAGCTGCCGGCGGCTGACGGGGACCGGGGATCGTCCCGGCCGCGCACCTGACGGTACGTCCATGTCGCCAATGTATTGCACCCGAGCAGGTTACTTCTTCGACACGATCGCGCCACATTCCTGGCTGCCGACACCTCAATCGCGCGACCATGGTTACAGCAAACGGGAGGCAGTATTTCGATGCGGATGGGAATCGTCGCCGCGCTGGTCGCCGTCCTCGGCGTGTTCAACCCGCTGGCCGCGCGCGCACACGCCGCGCCGGTGTGCGGGATCAACCTTGCGGCACCGCAGATCGCGGCCGCGGTCAAGTCCCTGCCGGCTCTGCCGCAGAACTCGCCCTGGGACGCCAGTGCGCACAGCTTCGATCCGGGCTCCAATTACAACCCGTGCACCACGCTGTCCACGGTGATCGTCACCGTCGTGGGCGCAACCGGGAGTTCGCCGGATCTGGCGCTGCTGTTCCACAAGGGTGCGTTCGCCGGTGTGGCCACCCTGAAGGCATTCCCGTTCACCAGCGTCAACAAGGCAATGTCCACCGACGACACCGTCGCGCTCGACTACAAGGACGGCAGGCAGGTGTGCACGGCCTGCCCGGGTCCGACCACCACCGTGCGCTACCAATGGCAGGGCAACCGGGTCACGGCGCTGGACGTCGAACCGACGTGGTGACATCCCGCCGAGACTACAGGGATAGATTGACCTCATGCACAATTGCGGCCATCGACGGTTTTCCCGGTTGACCGGGTCGGCATTGATAGGTGTAATGCGCTGCGGCGCACTGATACTGGCGGGGCTTGCGGTAGGCGGTCTGGTTGCCGGCACCGGAGCGTCGCCGCTGCCGGGCCCCGCGAAGTCCCCCGGCGCAGCGGTCGCCCCGGTGGCGACCACCCTCCCCGCGGCGCCCGCGCTGGCCGCCGACCCGGCGGTGCTGGCCCGCAACCTCGTCGCCGACGAACTGGCGCTGCGCAATCCGTCCTCGACCCAGGCCGTGCTACAGGCTGCCGCGCTGCGCGAACAGGCCGCCTATCGCGCCATCGGACGCCATCCCGAATGGGACTCGATCGTCCGACCGATCATCCCGGCGCAACTCACCGGAATCTACGACCTCAACATCGATGCGCGCCACCATCTCACCGCGCTCAACCAGGGTGAAGCCAAACCCACGCTGCCCGCGTGGCGCATCGCAGCCCCGGCGCCGCTGGCGGAGCTGTTCGGCTACTACCGGGCCGCCGAGGCGGCCACCGGTGTCGGCTGGAACTATCTGGCGGCAATCAACATGGTGGAAACCGATTTCGGCCGCATCAACGGTGTGAGCAGCGCCGGGGCGCAGGGACCCATGCAATTCATGCCGTCGACGTTCGCCGCCTACGGCGAAGGCGGCGACATCCATTCCCCGCGCGACGCCATCATGGCGGCCGGCCGCATGCTGGCGGCCAACGGTTTCGCCGGTAGTCCCGACCGCGCCATCTTCAGCTACAACCACTCCGACAACTACGTCGGCGCGGTCAAGGACTACGCCGCCGCGATCGGCAGCGACCAAGCGGCCTTCGCGGCCTACCATCGCTGGGACGTCTACTACCTGACGACCCTGGGCGACGTGCTGCTGCCCATCGGATATTTTGCCCCGCAACGCATTTCGGCAGCAGACTACCTGGCCTCACATCCCCAGTGAGCCGCGGCACCCGCGCCGACCCGACATTGCCGGCGCCAAGCGGAGCCGCCGGGTGAAAGTACACCTGCAAGTCGAAGGTGCGCCCGAGAAGGTGCGCGGCAGTGTGCGCGACCTCGCCGCGCTGGGGGTCGACGGTGTTTTCACCTTCGAAGGGCCCCACGACGTGTTCTTCCCGCTTCTGCTGGCCGCAGAGGAGGGCGGCCTGGAGCTGATGACCAACGTCGCGATCGCCGGTCCGCGCAGTCCACTGCATCTGGCTCATTCCGCCCACGATCTGCAGGTCTACAGCCGCGGCCGGTTCCGGCTCGGACTCGGCTCCCAGATCAGGGTGCATATCGAGAAGCGCTATGGCGGTCAGTGGAGCAGGCCGGCCGCCCGTATGGCCGAGACCGTCGGCGCGATCAAAGCGATCTTCGCTGCGTGGGAGGGTCGCGCACCGCTGAATTTCCGGGGCGAGTTCTTCACTCATACGCTGATGCCCCCCACCTTTAACCCGGGCCCCAACCCCTATGGCCCGCCCCCGGTGCTGATGGGGGCGCTGGGGCCGGTCATGACCCGAACGGCCGCCGAGGTTGCCGACGGCCTGCTGATGATGCCGTTCAACAGTGCGCGCCACCTGGCCGAGCGGACACTGCCGGCCCTTGCCGAAGGGCTGCGGACATCGGGGCGCACCCGGGATGGCTTCGAGGTGATCGCCCAGGCGATGGTGGCCGTCGGCAGCACCGAGCCGCAACTCGCTGCCGCGATCGACGCAGTGGCGACGCTGATCGCGTTCTACGGTTCCACCCCCAACTACCGTCCGGTGCTGGAGGCCGAGGGCTTCGGTGAGCTGCAGCCTCGCCTGAACGCGATGTCCAAGGCGGGCGACTATGCGGGGATGCGCGCGCCGATCACCGAGGAGATGGTGCGCAAGATCGGAGTGGTGGGCACTCCGGCCGAATGTGTCACCGAGATCCAAAACCGTTTTGGCGCAGTGGCATTCGATATCTGCTGCTACTTTCCCGGATATACGCCCAGCACGGGCGACCTCGCCGAACTGGTCGCCGGATTGCACGGCCTGCCGGCCCGCGGCTGACGGCGCGCCGAGTCGACCGCCGCCGTTCAGGCGGTGAATCTGCCCCCGAACGCGCGCAGCGGCAGGTCGGCGCTGGTGATCAGGCCCGGGGGAGCCTCGACGACCGAGGCGATGGCGTTGAGCGCCGGCAGCCCGGTGATGGTCATCCCGATCGAGGCGAAATTGTCGGGGTTGGACAGATCCACGCCGGCCTTGGGGAGGATCATATGCTTGTTGTAGACGCACGGGTCGCCCGTGATCCGGGTGATGTAGCAGCCCTTGATATTCCAGCTCGGCTCGGTGTGCGGGGTCATCTGCCACTCCAGGTGCGTCTCCACCCGCGGTACCCCGCCCGCCATGCCCTGATACTTGATGTAGTTGCCGCCCAGGGAGCCCTTGGGCAGCGTGTACCAGCCGAGGTCGACGTCGGTGGTGCAGGCGCCCAATTCGTAGCCGAAGGTGACCTCGTCGAGGGTGATGTCGAAACAGTCGGCCATCATCAGCACGGCGTCGGCGAAGACGCGGGTGAACCTCTCCAATTTCGACGGGATCGACGGATCGTCGGCGGGCAGGCCGTAGCCGACCTCGATCCAGGTGTCCCTGGAGTGGTGGCAGGACACGTCCACGGACTCGATGGTGGTGACGTTCTCGATGTCGGCCACGCCGGCCGAGCACGCAACCCCCAGGATCTGGTTGAGCCCTGGGTTCATCCCGGTGCCGTAGAACGTCGACCCGCCCTTTTCGCATGCTTCGGTCAGCAGTTGGGTGACCGGTTTGCCGGAGCGGTGCGGGTGGTTGTGGTCGCGGTGCCAGCCGGTGATCCAGTCGGCTGTGGTGACGATGTTGATGCCGGCCTCGAGGACTCTGACGTACAGGTCCTCGTCGGGGAAGACGCCGTGGAAGGTCAGCACATCGGGTTTGGCGGCCAGGATCTCCTCGATGCTGCCGGTCGCGGTGACGCCGTTGGGGGCCAGGCCGGCGAGCTCGCCGGTGTCGCGGCCGATCTTCTCCGGTGAGTAGCAGTGCACGCCGACGAGGTCGAGGTCGTCGCGGGTGCCGATCCGCTTGATCATTTCGCTGCCGACATTGCCGGTGGCGACCTGGAAGACCTTCAGCGTCTTGGCCATCATCGCGCCTTTCCGGAATCGATTGCGCTTACCGCGTGGGCTGTCTCGGCGGGGTCGCTGTCATCGGGGTAGAACTGCTTGGCCCAAGCGCGCAGCGCGGTGAACCCTTCGTATTCGGCGGTGGCCAGGGCGGGCGGATCGGAGTACCGCTGGTGGGACCAGATGTGGATGTCCTGGGTGAACTGCCGGATCACCTCCTCGCCGAACCCGCGGGCCCGGGCTTCGGCGCGCTCGGCCCGTTCGCCGGTGAGGCCGGGAATGCGCCCGATGTAGACCATGAACCGCACGTCGGACGTTCGCTCGTCCACCGGGGTGATGGCCGAGATGGTGCGGTTGTCGATCATTCCCCAGCTTTTGGTGACGGCGACACCGAGGCCGCCGTTGATCGCCTCGACGCCGCTGGTGACGTCGTCGATGCTCTGCTGGTCATCGCCGTCGAAGGTGATGGTGAAGTCCACATAGGACACCGGTGAGTCGAAGTCGTGCCGGGTGAACACCGGCACGATCGGCGTCTTGTGCACATACTTGAAGTGGGCGAAGTCGACGCCGTTCTCCAGCACGTATTGCGGATGCAGTTCCACGGACTGGCGGAACAAGCGTTGCTGGGGGTAGTAGTCGCCGGGGCCGGGGCCGGGGCCGGGGCTGGGGCTGGGGCTGGGGCTGGGGCTGGGGCTGGGGCCGGGGCCGGGGCTGGGGCTGGGGCTGGAGCTGGGGCTCGGGCTGGGGCTGGGGCTCGGGCTGGGGCTGGGGCTGGGGCTGGGGCTGGGGCTCGGGCTGGGGCTGGGGCTGAAGTC
>NZ_JBKECZ010000157.1:0-20166 GCF_047975165.1 Mycobacterium sp. | reverse complement strand
GTTGATCAGGGCGTGGCGGGGGGTGGGTATGCGGCGGGCGATGGTTTCCAGGCGGTCGAGCATCGTCAGCCGTTCGGGTGTGGTGAGCACATCGAAGTTCAACTCCAGCAGCCGATCCTGGATCGTGTCGAGTGCGTCGAAAACCTCGACGATCTCTTCCCGCGTGCTGGCTGCCATGGTTGAAATGCTAGAGACACCCACCGACAACTCCGGGCGACAAAGCCTGAAAAACCCGTGCCGCAGCCATATTCGGTCACTTTCATCCACAGACCCGGATTTATCCACAAAACCTGTTCACCTCCTTGACAATTGACGCACTATCAGCCACCCCTACCTTCTAGGAGTCTGGGCCGCAAACACGTTTGCCGGGTGCCGGGTGCCGGGTGCCGGTCCATTTGCGAGACAGCGGGATCGTCCGGTGTGCCCGATGATTTCGACAGAGGCCAATGTTCGAAGTCGGCATCTCCGGGCCCGCAGAGCCGGTATAGGCGCCCGGGTAGGTCGTTTACGGAATCTGCGGAATCAGCAGGTGTGCGTCGTAGCGTGGACCCCAGCGCAGGGTCACCAGCCCGCGTGGTGGATGAGGGTACGCCGCGGGGAACTGCCCGGTCAACGGATTGCGGGGGGAGAGCCAGCGGCCGGCCACAACGATCCGCAACTGCTCACCCGCGCGGAACAACGTCGCCGACGGGCCCAATGCCACGTCTACCGCGACCACCTCGCCGCGGGTCAGCCGTTGTGGAGAGTCGCAGACCGGGACCGGCTCCCACGGCTGCGACAGTTCGGGGTCCGTTTCGCGCAGCGAGATTCGCTGCCACCCGGTAGTCACCCGGTCTCGGCCCCAGCCGTAGGAACCTTCGAATCCCACGTATCGCCCATCGCGCCACTTTTCCACGCCGACGAAGAGATTCGCGTCGTCGCAGCCATCAAGCTGCACCCAGAGGCGCGCGACCATCGGGCCGGTCAGCTCGGTTTCCTCGGGTACTGTCCAACTGAATGCCGCGGCGCGTGAACGGGTGTCGAATGCAATGCTGCCGGCCTTCGTCGGTTGTTCGCGTGACAGCCGCCCAGCGGCACCGAGATACAGTGGCCGCCACTGGGTTCGGCCCAGCGGCCATTCGTGTTCTTCGCGTACCGCCGCGATGGTATTGCGGTCCTCGCGAACCTCCAGACGCACGCTGCGGGTAGCGGGCGCGCCGTCGAGGACCTCCCGGAAGAACTTCAACTGTTCGGCCCGCGCCTCGGCGGAGTAGAACACCGCCCATTTGCCGCCCCGATGCGTATAGAGCCGGGCGTGTCGTGACCTCGCCTGAGTGAATGCTCGGATCGACCCTCGGCTGTGCAGGTTGTTGTCGGAGAAGCTGCCGCAGACCAGCATCGGGACGTCGATTGCCGGCAGATCGGGTGTCAGTGATCGCCAGAAGTCGTCTCGCAGCGGGTGTTCGGCTTGCTTCCGCACCAGGTCGTAGCTCTGGCGGGTGCGACGGCGCACGGCGAGTGCCCACACGCGGGTGAAGCCCGACTCCCGGATACCGCCAGGGAAAGCCAGGTCGCGGTAGGCGTCGGTGAAGCCTTCCCACGGGCAGATGGCCTTCAGTGCCGGGGGCCGCAGGGACGCGACGGCGAACTGGGCGACCGCCAGGTAGGAGACCCCAAGCATGACGACTCGACCGTCACACCACGATTGGCCGGCCAGCCACTGCACCACGTCGTAGGTGTCCTCGGCCTCCTGCCGTGACAGCAGGCGCCCGGTGCCGTCCGAGGTGCCGCAACCTCTCATGTCGGCGTTGACAACCACGAAGCCCTGGGCGGTCCAGAACGCGGGATCGGGGGATTCCCAGCCGGTGAGGGCGGAGAAGGCCAGTGGTGCCCCCTGATGCATTGCCCGGTACTGCGTCGAGAAGGTCCACCGTCCGCGTCGTCGGGATGGCAAATCGTCTTTGGCGTAGGGGTGAATGCTGAGGACGACCGGCTGCTCGCTGTTGCCGCCACGACGGAAGACGTTGATTCGCAGGATAGTTCCGTCGCGGGTGGGAACCTCGACATCGCGTTCGGTGACGATGTCGGGCGGGGGGTCGGTGACGGTGACCGGTGGCCGGGCGATACCCCGAATGCGTTCCACCGCATAGCGAAGTGCGCCGCGGCGGTGCCAGGGGCGGTCCAGCCCGGTCGTCGGGTTGCGGGTCACCCCGAACACCCTATGCGTATTTCGCGGTCGGCATTGCGGAGCCGGCCACCAGGGGCCGGCTACCAGAGTCCGGGCACCAGCCGGTACCGCACCTGTTGGGTGTAGTCGCGATATCCAGCCAATTCCACGGTCAGCAGCCGCTCCTCATCGAGGATTCGGGGAACCAGAATCAGAACGCCCGGGGTGTAGAGGACCAACCCCCAGTAGGAGCCGAGGGCCAGCGGTATCCCTGCCATGAGTATCACGTTGCCGGCGTACATCGGATGGCGCACAACACCATAGAGCCCTGTGGTGACCACGTGTTGGCCCGGTTCCACGGCCACCGTCGCCGCCGCGTACCTGTTTTGAACGACCACCAGCATGGCAATGCCAAGTCCCACCCCAACCAGCGCATCACCGATCACCACGACGGCAGTGGGTACCGACGACCAGCCGAACCGGTGGTCCAGTGCGCTGAGAACCACCATCGCGGCAAACGCGCCGAATGCCGCTGCGATGACCAATTTCTGGACCGTTCTGGTTTCGGCCCGCGGCCCGGCATGCATCCGTCGCTGCAGGGCAGCGGGGTCGGTCCGGGCCAGATAGCAACTCGGCACCAGGGTCGCGACGGTGAACACCGCCAGGAAAACCCAGGCCTGCCAATAATTCAGCGTCCCGGCCGGTACGAACAACATGGCGCCGAAGGTGATCAGCCCGAGCCCTGATGTCACCGTTAGCCTCAGAGCCATCTTCATAGTCGCATGTCCCGTCGTCGAAACGCATTGATGCCCAATGTGATCAACACAGCATCAATGATCAGTAGCCACAGCAGTGGCGCAATGGTGAAGTTGCCGCCCCCGAGCCGCGGAGTGTGCGCGAAAGGTTCCATGTCGAGTAGCCACCGGGGGAATCCCGCTAGCGACCCCAGCAGGTACAGCGCGACGAACCCGACAAACACCGCCCAGACGGCCGGTGTGAAGCGCGGCGCAAAGCCGAACAAGGCGACGGTCAGCGCCGCCGGCAGCCACATCGCGGGAACCTGTACGGCTGCCGCCGAGAGGACCGCGGGCAGCTTCCCGGTGATGTCGTCGGCAGCCATGCCGTACGCCAGCCCCGCGGCCAGGCCCGCCAGCAGGATGGCCGATGCCGAACCGGCCAGTGCCAGTACCAGATGGCCGGCCAGGAAACGGGTCCGGGAGACAGATCCGGCCAGCAGCGTCTCGGCGCGCCGGCCGTTCTCTTCGCCGTGGGGCCGCAGTGCCAGCGAGACTGCGAAGGCCGCCGCGATCATGCCCAGGATGCTGAATCCGACAGCGACGAAGGCCTGCTCCGAAGCGTCGCTGCCGCCGAGCCGGGCGACCAAGTCGCGCGCCGACGAACTGCCCAATTGGTCGCCGATACCGTGCGTCAGACTGCCGACCAGCAGGCCGTACAGGGCCAGACCCACTGTCCACACCAGGATCGCGCCGCGGTCGAGACGCCAGGCCAGGCCGACGATGCCGCCCAGCCAGACTGCGGCGGTGTCGCGGCCCGGGTGTTCGGGAATGAGTCCGGCGCCCACATCGCGGCCGGTCAGCAGACGGTACGCGGCACCGGTCAGCAAGACCGTCGTCACCAGATGCAGGAGCAGTACCCACCAGCGGTCACCGGCATACGGGCGTACCTGCAGTGACCATCCCAGCGGCGAAAGCCAGGACAACGTGCCGGGACCGCCGGCATCGCCGACCGCGCGCAACGCGAACGCCGTGCCCAGCGTGGCGAACGCGATCCCGCGCGCGACCCGGGCGCTGGGTGACAGTTGCGCGGCCACGCCGGCCACCGCCGTGAAAACCAGCCCGGAGCCGCACAGCGCCGCACCGAAAGCCAGCGAACCACAAGCCGGGATATCGGTGGTCAGCAGGCCCGCCGCCGCGACGACACCGGTGACCACGGATGCCCCGAACGAAAGCAACAGCGCCGCGGAGAGATTCGCGCAGCGGCCCACCGCGGTGGAACCGATCAGCTCGGTGCGGCCGGTCTCCTCGTCGGCGCGGGTGTGCCGAATGACGGTGAGGATGACGGCCACCGCGATCAGGACGTGGAACATGCTCGCCTTCCAGAGTCCGATCGCGGCCAGGCTGTGGTTGTACACCGGCCCGTAGACGGCGCGCTGAGCCGGACTGGCCATGATCGCCGCGGCCGCGGCCGCACGATCCGCCACTGTCGGGTAGACCTTGGCGACGCTGCCGATGTACACCGTTGGCAACGGGACCGACAGCAGCAACACCCACAGCGGCAACGCCACCCGATCGCAGCGCAAGGACAGCCGCAGTAGCCCGAGAGTTCCTGCCAAAGCCGAATTCCATTGCGGAGCGGGAATATGACGCCGAAGAATAGCGGCAGTCATCGGGGCGGGCCCTGTTTGTGTTCGTATCCGCCCGGGCCGCCGAAGTCTTCGACGCCGAAGTCTTCGACGCCGTAGTGGCGCAGGAACAACTCCTCCAGCGACGGCGGCCGGCTGACGAGGTGGCGCACACCGGCGACGCCGATCACCCGGATGAGTTCACCGAGGCTGTCGTCATCGACGCTGGCGTGCAGTGTATTGCCGTCGAATCGGACATCGCTGACGCCTTTGATCCGGGTGAGGTCAGCTGGGGCAGAGAGTAATTCGGCCTTGACAGTGGTTCTGCTGAGGTGGCGCATGGACGCCAGCGACCCCGTCTCGACGGTCCGTCCGGCTTGGATGATGGTCACCCGCCCGCACAGGGCTTCCGTTTCGCTGAGGATGTGGCTGGACAGCAGAACCGTCACCCCGCGGCCGCGGGCCTCTTCGATGCACTGGCGAAAAACCTTCTCCATCAATGGGTCCAGCCCGCTGCTCGGCTCGTCCAGCAACAGCAGGCTGGCGCCGGAGGAGAATGCCGAGATGAGGGAGACCTTCTGCCGGTTGCCCTTGGAGTAGGTGCGCACCTTCCTGCTCGGGTCGAACTCGAAGCGCTCGATCAGCTCCGCCCGGCGCGTCCGGTCGATGCCTCCTCGCATACGGGCCAGCAGGTCGATGGTCTCACCGCCGGTCAGCGCAGGCCACAGTGTGACATCGCCCGGTACGTAGGCGATCCGGCGGTGCAAATCCACCGCATCGGTCCATGGTTCGCCGCCCAGCAGCCGGACGTGGCCAGCGTCGGCCTTGACCAGGCCCAACAGAACGCGAATGGTGGTGGATTTTCCGGCACCGTTGGGGCCGAGAAAGCCGTGCACTTCGCCTTCGCGCACGAGCAGGTCCAGGCCGTCCAGTGCCCGGACATCGCCGAAGTTCTTGGACAGGCCGCGAACGTCGATCGGTGTGCGACGGGCGGCCGGCATGGGAACGCTCACCGCCGCCGACAGTCCATGTCAGTCGCGGACCGCGGCCAGCAGGCCGTCGCCCAGCGGGATCAACGCCGGGGTGAGCCGTTCGTCCTCGGCGATCAGGCGGGCCGCTTCGCGGACCGCGGCGACCTCGGCGTCGTGCGCCTCGGGATCGCCGGCGCGGCCGCCGAGTGCGGCCCGGTGCACCACGATGGCACCGCCCGAGCGAAGTAGGCGAACGCCTTGCTGAACGTATTCGGGCTGGTCGATCGGGTCTGCGTCGATGAACACCAAGTCGTAGGATTCGTCGGCGAGTCGCGTGAGGACTTCCTGGGCGCGCCCGCTGATGAGTCTGGTACGCGAGGCTCCGATCTTGGCCTCGGAGAATGCCTGTTTGGCCAGCCGGACGTATTCGGGCTCGATGTCGATGGTGGTCAGAACACCGTCGTCACGCATGCCGGACAGGAGCCACAGTCCGCTGACTCCCGTCCCGGTTCCGACCTCGGCGACCGCCGCGGCGTTGCCCAGCTTGGCCAGCAGGCTCAGCAGTGCGCCGACGGCCGGGGTGACGGCGCCGGCTCCGCTGTCCGCCGCTCGTTCGCGAGCATCGGCCAGGATCGAATCCTCGGATATCGATGTCTCGGCATGCGCCACCAGCGCATCGGCCTTGCTGGGGGTCGGCTGCCCGGAAGAATCGTCGGAACTGGACATGTCCGCAGAGTATGCCGAAGCGTGGACCGGATTGCTCAGGCGCGCCCGGGAGGGGCAGGGGCCAGCCGCCGGCACGCCGGGTGGGCTGCCCGCGACGCGGATCACCTCCAGAACGATCGACGCAGGGCAACATCGGTAACAGTTGGGTTTCTAAGCCAACGCTCAGATTGCTCATACCTCGCGCTCAAGCGAGTAGGTAACGGTAAGTCCTATGGAACACCCAGAACGCCGGAACGGGAATACGCGATGGCGCCCGCGTGTTTCGGAAATTGAAAAATCGGCAAACCTGGATGGCAGGGTTACCACGGAGGAATGCGACATCATCACTGTGAGTCCGTCGAGCATGTCTCACCCCCAGCCGGTCCGCTACGAGGACTGGGTGGAGTCGCCTGACGAGTTGCAGGGTACAGCGGTTTTCGACGCGACCGGAGACAAGTCGGCAATGCCGTCGTGGGACGAACTGGTTCGTCAGCACGCAGACCGGGTGTACCGGCTGGCCTACCGGCTCAGTGGCAACCAGCATGATGCCGAGGACCTCACGCAGGAGACGTTTATCCGGGTGTTCCGGTCTGTGCAGAATTACCAACCCGGAACGTTCGAGGGCTGGCTGCATCGCATCACCACCAACCTGTTCCTGGACATGGTCCGCCGGCGCGCCCGGATCCGCATGGAAGCGTTGCCCGAGGACTACGACCGGGTGCCGGCCGACGAGCCGAATCCCGAGCAGATCTACCACGACTCCCGCTTGGGGCCCGACCTGCAGGCCGCGCTGGACTCGTTGGCCCCGGAGTTCCGGGCCGCGGTGGTGCTGTGCGACATCGAGGGACTGTCCTACGAGGAGATCGGCGCCACGCTGGGTGTGAAGCTCGGTACCGTGCGGAGTCGGATTCACCGCGGGCGACAGGCCCTACGGAGCTATCTGGCCGCGCATCCGCAGGATGCCGTGCATGACGACGATCGGTCGGTTCTGCGGGCGGGTTAAGCCTCCGGTGGTGGGCCGTACCCTCGGTTCGGCTGCGGCCCGGTTGCCAATTGGTTCCAACTAATGGGGTTTTGAGGGGTTGCGCATGGTTATCGAGCGTCACGCCGCGCTACATTCGAGATATCGATGTCTTGCGACGGCGCGAAGGGAGTTGGCGATGGCCGACCCTGGGCAGGTGTTCCGCCGTGCGTTCGCGTGGCTCCCGGCCCAATTCGCGTCGCAGAGCGATGCCGGTGCACCCATCGGCGTGCCCCGGCGCTTCGGGTCCACCGAACACCTGTCCATCGAAGCGATCGCGGCCTTCGTCGATGGTGAGTTACGGATGAACGCGCACCTGCGAGCAGCGCATCACCTGTCGCTGTGCGCGCAGTGCGAGGCCGAGGTGGATGGACACAGTCGTGCACGCGACGCCCTGCGGGATTCGCAGCCGATCCGGATACCCAGTTCGCTGCTCGGGTCGCTGGAGCAGATCCCGCAGATCCCGCAGATCCCGCAGAGCTTGCCCCAGGACCTGACACAGCAGCCCGCCGGATCCTCGCTGCCCGGCGTCTTCGGCGAGGACGACCGTCGCGACCAGCGGAAGCGTCGCTAGCTTGAGCGTTGTCCGCCCGAACCGGGCCGGGTCGCCGCCCAGTGCGGGTTCACGCCGGTCGAAGGTATGGATACTAGGGTGGTTACTCACATGCCTGGGGCCAGTGCGGTGTCGTGGTGTGGCGATGGCCCTGTCGAGCGCCCACAGATGGATCTAGAAGAGGAACCGTGACCCCCGACGAAGGCAACAACAGCGGCAAGGAAGCCGACCGGCTGGCACCGCGCCCCGTTCACCGGCCACCGGTCGACCCGTCCTCGCGACAAACGTTCGGACGCCCGTCCGGGCTGCGCGGGTCCTTTGTGGCCGAACGGGTGCGTCCGAAGAAATATCGGGACCAAGCCGATTTCCAGCCCCATGACGTTCCCAAGGACCCGGTACTGGCCGAAGCGTTCGGTCGCCCAACCGGTGTCGTCGAGACCCTGCAACGCCACCCCGTCGACGCCGGCGCGCTGGCCGCGGAGAAAAACGCCGGACAACCCGACGAGCCGGAGGATCCGTGGCGCGATCCGGCTGCGGCCGCCGGCCTGGGTACCCCCGCGTTGCCCCCGGCGGTTGCCGGCGGCGACATGCGGCACACCGGCAAGCTGGGTGTACGCGAGCTGCTGTTCGGCGGCAAGGTGTCGTATCTCGCGTTGGGCATACTGCTGCTGACGGCATTGGTGATAGGTGCGGTAGGCGGTGTGATCGGCCGCAAGACCGCCGAAGTCGTGGAGGCTTTCACCACCTCGAAGGTCACGTTGTCCACCACCGGCAACGCCCAGGAGCCGGCCGGCCGGTTCACCAAGGTGGCGGCTGCGGTGGCCGATTCGGTGGTGACCATCGAATCCAAGAGCGACCAGGAGGGCATGCAGGGCTCCGGCGTGATCATCGACGGCCGCGGGTACATCGTCACCAACAACCACGTGATCTCCGAAGCCGCCAACAACCCCAGCCAGTTCAAGATGACGGTGGTGTTCAACGACGGCAAGGAAGTGCCGGCGAGTCTGGTGGGACGCGACCCCAAGACCGACCTGGCGGTCCTGAAGGTCGACAACGTCGAGAATCTGACGGTGGCCCGGCTCGGTGACTCCGACAAGGTCCGGGTCGGCGATGAAGTGTTGGCAGTCGGGGCGCCGCTGGGGCTGCGCAGCACTGTCACCGAGGGTATCGTCAGCGCCCTGCATCGTCCCGTCCCGTTGTCGGGCGACGAATCCGACACCGACACCGTCATCGACGCCATCCAGACTGACGCGTCGATCAACCACGGCAACTCCGGCGGCGCGCTGATCGACATGGATGCGCAGGTGATCGGCATCAATACCGCCGGCAAGTCGCTGTCGGAGAGTGCCAGCGGTCTGGGTTTCGCGATTCCGGTCAACGAGATGAAGCTGGTGGCGCAGACCCTGATCAAGGACGGCAAGATCGCACACCCGACGCTGGGTATCAGCACGCGATCGGTGAGCAATGCGATGGCCTCGGGCGCGCAGGTGGCCAACGTCAAGGCCGGTAGTCCCGCCCAGAAGGGCGGCATCCTGGAAAACGACGTGATAGTCAAGATCGGTGGCCGGGCGGTCGCAGACTCCGATGAGGCTGTCGTTGCAGTGCGCCAGCTGACCATCGGCCAGGATGCCGAAGTGGAGGTGGTCCGCGAAGGCCGCCATGTGACCCTGACCGTCAAACCCGACGCCAGCGGTTAGATGTTCGCCAACATCGGCTGGGGGGAGATGCTGGTACTCGTCGTGGTCGGGTTGGTGGTGCTCGGGCCCGAACGACTCCCCGGCGCCATTCGGTGGACCACGGGCGCCCTGCGCCAGGCCCGCGACTATCTGAGCGGCATGACCAGCCAACTGCGCGAAGACATCGGTCCCGAATTCGACGATCTGCGCGGGCATCTGGGTGAGTTGCAGAAGCTGCGGGGCATGACGCCGCGCGCCGCGCTGACCAAACACCTGCTCGACGGCGATGACTCCATCTTCACCGGAGACTTCGACCGGCCGGCATCGCCGGGCGGGGCACCCGGTCCGGCCGAGCCGCCTGCCGTGCCCGCGGCCGGTGATCCGCTACCCCCCGTCCGGAGTGAGCACGCACCGTTCGACTCGGACGCGACCTGAACGTCGCGGAGTGATGGCGGTCAGCGTCGCCTCGGGTCCAGCCCCAAGGACATTCCGGCCAGGCCGCGTCGGCGTGCGGACAAGCTGTCGGCGATGCGGCCGAACTCCCTGCCCACCGCCGAATCGGGGGCGCTGAGGGCCACCGGTACGCCGGCATCCCCGGCGGTCACCAAAGCGGGTTCCAGGGGGATTTGGCCGAGTAGCGGCACGTCGGAGCCGACGGCCCGAGACAGCCGTTCGGACACCTGGCGGCCACCGCCCTCGCCGAACACCTGCAGGGTGGATCCGTCCGGGAGGGTCAGCCCGGACATGTTCTCCACCACGCCGACGATGCGCTGGCGGGTCTGTATCGCGATGCTGCCCGCACGTTCGGCCACCTCGGCGGCGGCCGCTTGCGGGGTGGTCACCACCAGGATCTCGGCGTTCGGGAGCAGTTGAGCCAGTGAGATTGCGACGTCGCCGGTGCCTGGCGGCAGATCGAGGAGCAGCACATCGAGGTCGCCCCAGTAGACGTCGGCCAGGAACTGCTGCAGGGCGCGGTGGAGCATCGGGCCGCGCCACACCACCGGTGTGTTGTCCTTGGTGAATTGGGCGATCGAGATGACCTTCACTTCGTGGGCGATCGGCGGCAGAATCATCGACTCGACCTGGGTCGGCCGGTCGGTGGTGCCCATCATCCGGGGGATGGAGTGGCCGTGGATATCGGCGTCCAGCAGGCCGACGGCGAGGCCGCGGGCTGCCATGGCTGCGGCCAGATTGACGGTGACGGTCGATTTGCCGACGCCGCCCTTTCCGGAGGCAACCGCGTACACCCTGGTCAGCGAGTTGGGCTGGGCAAACGGAATGACGGGTTCGGCCGCGTCGCCGCGCAGCTGCCTGCGCAGTTCGGTGCGCTGTTCGTCACTCATCACGTCCAGGCTGACCTGCACCGCCCCGGTACCCGGAACGTCGGCCACCGCCTGACGGACCCGGTCGCTGAGTTCGGCCTTCTTCGGGCAGGCGGCGGTGGTCAGGTAGATCCCGACAGCGACCGTGCCAGAGGGGTCGATATCGATGCTCTTGACCATGCCGAGCTCGGTGATGGGGCGCCGGAGTTCGGGGTCGATCACTTTTGCCAGCGCGGTGCGTACTGCCGCGATCAGGCCTGTGGCGTCGTCGTGGGTTGTGGACATCACCGCCGAGTGTATGCGGCGCGAATTCTCCGGGGCCGAACGGTCAGTTGACCGGAGCCGGCGGAGGCAGCGGCGGCGCGCCGGGCACCGGTGGCGCAGGCGGCGGGGCGAATTGAGGGGGGAGCGGCGGCGCCTCCGGCGGCGGCGGGGCGAATTGAGGCGGGAACGGCGGCGCCTCCGGTGGCGGTGGGGCGAATGGCGGGGCTGCCGGCGGTGGGGGCCCGATACCCGGTGGCGGTGCGTCCGGGGGAGTCTGCGAGCGAATGCAGATCACCGTGCACCCGGGGGTACCCGCCGGCACCGGTTGCTGCGGTTGTGGCAGCCACGGCATCATCGGCGGGAACATCGGTTGCTGATCCGGCTGCGGCTGGAACATGATTTGCGGCTGGCCGAAGTCGACCAGTGGAATGTGCTGCATCGCCGGGTCGTCGGGCCCGAGACCGTTGAAGTCCAGGGGCATGCTGGGGCCGAGTCCGTCCGAATGCTCGAGGTGCGCGTCGCCGAGGGGCGGTGGTGGTCCGACGATCGGGGGCAGGTCGACGGGGACCACGCCGGTGGCATACGCCGCCGCCCAGCCCAGTACGTTCTGGGCGTAGGACGTCGAGTTGTTGTAACGCAGGATCGAGGCCATCACCTGCGAAGGGTCGCGCAGGTTCAGGCCACCGCTGCACAGGTAGCGGGCAGCCGCCAGGGTGGAGTCGAACAGGTTCTGCGGGTCGGGCACACCGTCGCCGTCGCCGTCGACGGCGTAGCGGGCCCAGGTTCCGGGCAGGAACTGCATCGGCCCCATCGCCCGGGCGTAGGTCACCCGGTTGCCGATTCCGCTCTGGACGATCACCTCGTTACCGGGAAGGGTGCCGTCCAGGGCCGGTCCGTAGATCGGGTTGACCGCGGTTCCGCGGGCGTCGACAGCGCCCCCGCCCGCATGGCTGGATTCGATGCGCCCAATGCCGGCGAGCAGGTTCCAGCTGACGCCGCAGTCCGGTGCCGCAGTGGCCATCTTCTGTTCGGCATTGCGGTAGGCCGACAGTGCCATTATTGGAATACCAAGTGCGCCAGTAGAATTCACGGCCGTCGGTGGCGGTGGTGCGGAGCTCGTACCGGCGGCAACGTGGAAGTTGGTCTTTACCCGCTGAGCGGAGACGACCGTCGGGCCGGACTGATCGATGCGCGGGGCGGGGCCCACGGCGGCGACCGGGGTGATCTCGGTGCGGCTGGGCGCTTTTCCCTGGACTCCGGGCGCTCCCGCGCTGGCCGCTCCGGCGAGGATCAGGGGCGAGATCATCGCTACGCCGAACACCGGTGTCCGGGTCAATCGGAGGGCGCGGGAGCGCGCCTTTGCCAGCGCTGGTCCAACTCTCCAGCGTCGACCAATGTGCACTTCGACCGTCCTCAAACTATGTGGTCCGCCGGCGCTCCTGGCCGAACCGATAGCGTCTTGAAATTCTCGTGAACTAGATCACCATACATAACTCGTGTAACGGCAGTTGCGCAATGGCCGGTTGGGTTCTCAGCTGGTTTTGTCCGCTCGGCGCCCGGCATTGTCCGGTGACCGCGCCGACCCGGCGTCGGGTGCGCCGCGTTGCGGGTCCGCCAGCTGGCTGCGAAGGTTCTCCAGCTCGTGGCGCAGGTAGTCGCGCGTGGCGACTTCGCCGACGGCCAGGCGCAGTGCGGCCAGCTCGCGGGCCAGGTATTCGGTGTCCGCCTTGGTCTGTGAGGCACGGCGACGATCCTCGTCGAGGGCGACCCGGTCGCGGTTCTCCTGACGGTTCTGGGCGAGCAGGATCAGCGGCGCGGCGTAGGCGGCCTGTGTGGAAAATGCCAGGTTGAGCAGGATGAACGGGTAGGGATCCCATCGCCAGCGCACAGCCCACAAATTCAGCGCGATCCACACCAGCACCACCAGCGTCTGCAGCAGCAGATAGCGGCCGGTGCCGAAGAACCGTGCTATCGACTCGGTGGTCTGCCCGACCGTTTCGGGATTGAGCCGCGGGGTGAAGCGGCGCGATGTGCGCGGGGTGTACAGCCCGCGGTTGGCGGGAGAGTTGCTCACGAAGACGCCCTTCCGGTTTGCGCCGGCCGGCCGGCGAGATCGCTTTGGGCGACGTCCACTCGCCAGTCGTGCGGAAGAAGATGGTCGAGCAGGTCGTCTACGGTGACCGCGCCCAAGAGATGGTTCTGATCGTCGATCACCGGTCCGCACACCAGGTTGTAGGCAGCGAAATAGCGGGCGACCCCGCCCAGCGGTGTCTCCGGGCCGATGGAGAGCAGGTCGGTGTCGACGATTCCACCGACGAGTTCCGCGGGTGGTTCGCGCAGGAGTCGTTGCATGTGTACACAGCCCAGGTAGCGACCTGTCGGGGTGGCGGTCGGCGGACGTGCCACGAAAACCATGGATGCCAGTGCCGGGGTCAGGTCGGGGTCGCGGAGCCGGGCCAACGCCTCGGCGACCGCGGTGTCCGGGGTGAGCACCACCGGATTGGATGTCATCAAGCCGCCTGCGGTGTCGGGGGAGTGGGTCAGCAACCGCCGCACCGGGTCGGAGTCGTCGGGATCCATCTCGGTCAGCAGCATTTCGGCGTCCGTCGGATTCAGCACGCCCAGCAGGTCGGCCGCATCGTCGGGATCCATCTCTTCGAGGACGTCGGCCGCGCGCTCGGTACCCAGGTGCGAAAGCACATCGGCCTGATCCAGTTCGGGTAGTTCCTGCAGGATGTCGGCCAGCCGTTCGTCACCGAGGGCTTTGAACACCTCGTAACGGCGTTTGGCGGGTAGCCCGCGGATGACGTCGGCGACGTCGACGGCGCGCCGGCCCTCGAACTGATCCAGCAGTTCGGCCACGCCCTGGCCGGGCATGGCCAACGCCGACGGTGTCAATCCCTGGACGTTCCGCCAGTCCACGATGTGCACCGGCCCGCGCCGCCCCAGCCGTCGCTGGGAGCGAACCGCCACCCTGGACACCACCCAGTCACGGGTCCGGGTCTGCTCGATTCCCAGATCGGTGACCACGACGTCGACGCCGGACAGGTCGGGGAGGTCGGGGTCGCTCACCTGAACCGGGGTGTCGAGCACCTGGCCCATGGCCAGCGCTTCGCCGGGGCGCTGCTCGAAGTGGCGCAGCGAGACGTTTCCGGTGTTCAGCGTCACCGCGTTGGGTTCGATCGCGGTGACGCGCAGGATTGGGATGAAAATGCTGCGCCGGGTTGCCAGGTCGACGACCAGACCCAGAACCCGGGGTTGCTGACGGACGATACTGATACCGATCACCACATCCCGGACCCGCCCGAAGGACTCGCCGAGCGGGCCCAGCACCATCATCCGCGGCAGCCGTGCCACGTACACCCTGTTCACCGTTCCCATACCGGAGAGCGTAGGAGCGTCACCGGCCCTTGCGCGTGTCGAGGTCACCGATCGGGTCGCCAGGGGGGCAAACCAGGATGGGGCACGACTCGAACGGTCGAACCGCCGGGATAGCGGGCGGGAACCCTCGCCGGCGCTGTCGTCAGTGCTCTGCAGAGTGCTGTGAGGTGAAACGCCGGCCGGGCGGGGGGAGAATGTGGCTGAGGCAGAGGAGAATGAGAGCCATGACTAGTCCATTGCAGCCCGGAGCGGGGCATGGCCCGGTGCAGGGCCGTTCCGCGTCGGCTCGCCGCAATATGCCGGTGTTGCCGACACCGCCCAAGGGCTGGCCCGTCGGCTCCTACCCGACGTATGCCGAGGCCCAGCGCGCCGTCGACTACCTGTCGGATCAGCAGTTCCCGGTCCAGCAGGTGACTATCGTCGGCGTCGATCTCATGCAGGTCGAACGGGTCACCGGCCGGTTGAGTTGGAGCAAGGTGCTGGGCGGCGGCGTCCTCACCGGCGCTTGGCTCGGGTTGTTCATCGGCTTGGTCCTGGGGGTTTTCAGCCCGAACCCGTGGGGTGCGCTGGTGACCGGCCTGGTCGCCGGCGTGTTCTTCGGACTGATCACCTCTGCGGTGCCGTATGCGATGGCGCGCGGCACCAGGGACTTCAGCTCCACAATGCAGTTGGTGGCCGGCCGCTACGACGTCCTCTGTGATCCGCAGACCGCCGAGCGGGCGCGAGATCTGCTGGCTCGCCTGGCCATCTGACGCCCGCAGGGGCCGAGGGTGGCGCGTCGGCGAATCGTCGGGACCGGTGCCGTCGTGACCTCGATTCCTATCATTGCCCTTGTGCGGGTTCTGCAACGACGGATTGCCGCCGGGCCGGCCCCTGGTGTTGTGATGGGATAGCGCGATGGCCGAGATTGTCCTGGACCACCTCAGCAAGAGCTACCCGGACGGGCGCGTGGCCGTTCGGGACCTGAACATCACCGTTGCCGACGGGGAGTTCTTGATTCTTGTCGGACCGTCCGGGTGCGGTAAGACAACCACGCTGAATATGATTGCCGGCCTTGAGGATATCTCGTCGGGCGAACTTCGGATTGGTGGTGAGCGCGTCAACGACAGGGCACCCAAGGATCGCGATATCGCGATGGTGTTCCAGTCCTACGCACTGTATCCGCACATGACGGTGCGGCAGAACATTGCGTTTCCGCTGACGCTGGCCAAGAAGAAGAAGGCCGAGATCGCGGATAAGGTCGCCGACACCGCCAAGATCCTCGGCTTGACCGACGTTCTGGATCGCCGGCCCGCGCAGTTGTCCGGCGGGCAGCGGCAACGCGTAGCGATGGGCCGGGCAATCGTACGCCACCCCAAGGCTTTTCTGATGGATGAACCATTGTCCAATCTCGATGCCAAGCTGCGGGTGCAGATGCGCGCCGAGATCGCGCGCCTGCAGAAGCGGCTGGGCACCACCACCGTCTACGTCACCCACGACCAGACCGAGGCAATGACGCTGGGCGACCGCGTGGTGGTGATGCACGGCGGTATCGCACAGCAGATCGGCACGCCAGCCGAGCTCTATCGGTGGCCGGCCAACCTTTTCGTGGCCGGCTTCATCGGTTCACCGGCGATGAACTTCCTCCCGGCTGTTCTCACGGCAAGCGGGCTGCGACTCCCGTTCGGCGAGATGGCGTTGGCGCCGCGGGTGCTGGACGTGATCGCGACGCACCCCCGGCCAAAGAATGTGATAGCCGGGGTGCGGCCGGAGCACATCTTCGATGCTGCGCACACCGACGGCCGCAGGCCGGCCGATTCACTGGTTTTCGAAGCCGACGTCGACTTGGTCGAGTCGCTGGGCGCCGACAGGTATGTGTACTTCTCGGTTGCCGGCGTCGAGCTTCATTCAGCCCGGCTCGACGAGGTGGCCGCCGAATCCGCGGTGAGCGAAAACCGGTTCGTTGCACGAGTCCCATTCGAATCCAATGCGGTTGCCGGACGTCCGGTCGAACTGGGTATGGCGACCGGCAAGGCGGTTGTCTTCGATGCGGACTCCGGCGTCAACCTCACGGTTCCGGCTTCCGGTTGATCGGGTCTGCCTGAGCATTTCTGCGGCTACCGTATCGAGGGTTCGTGTGCTCGTTCGTTCGCGAGCGTAACGAGGCTGTGATTTTGCGCTCAGGATTTCGCCGTGGCGTTACGCTCGCGAGCAAAGCTATAGCCAGTCGCGGTTGCGGAAGACGTAGTAGAGCAGAATGGAAATGGCGACCATCGACCCGACCACCAGTGGATAACCCCACTGCGCGTTCAGCTCCGGCATGTGCTGGAAGTTCATCCCGTAGATCCCGGCGACCATGGTGGGCACCGCGATGATGCCGGCCCACGCCGATATCTTGCGCATATCCATGTTCTGCTGCATACCGACCCGGGCGAGCGCGGCCTGCACCAGCGAGTTGAGCATGTCGTCGTAGCTGGCAATGTGCTCGGCGGCCTCGGTCTGGTGGTCGGCGACGTCCCGCAGGTAGCGACGGACCTCTTTGGAAACCAGATCCCGATAATCGGTTTGCATCCGCAGGAATGCCGCGGACAGCGGTGCAACACAGCGGCGCAACTCTACGACCTCGCGCTTGAGTAGGTAGATGGGCTCGACGTCGATTTTGCGGCCGGGTGCGAACGCCACCACCTCGATGGCATCGACGTCGTCCTCCATCAGTTCGGTGACGTCGAGGTAGTGGTCCACGACGTAGTCGGAGATGGCGTGCATCACCGCGTACGGTCCTAGTCGCATGTGGTCGGGGTCGGCGTCCATCCGCTTGCGAACCTCGTGCAGCCCACCGTGCTCACCGTGGCGCACGGTGACCACGAAGTCGGTGCCGACGAAGATCATGATCTCTCCGCTCTGCACGATCTCGCGTGCCAGCACCACCGATTCGTGCGGGACGTAGTTGATCGTCTTGAGGACGAGGAACAACGTCTTGTCGTAGCGCTCCAGCTTGGGCCGCTGATGAGCCTGCACGGCGTCCTCGACCGCCAGTGGGTGCAGGCCGTAGAGGTCGGCCACCTCCTGCATGTGGCTTTGGCCGGGTTCATGCAGGCCGATCCAGACGAACGCGTCCTGCCCCGCCGCGTCCAGCTCCCGCACCTTGGTGCGCGCATCCGCGGGAGTGAATGTCCCGGGCAGCCGGTGTCCGTCGACATAGACCGCGCAGTCGACCAGGGCGTGAGTCAGCAAGTCCGACCTGGGCTGGATGTGCCGCCTGCGTGTTCGCGAAACGGGCCGCAGTGCCTCCGGGAGAGCATCGAATCCGGGGAACACGTGCACCTCCGATCGCGGGGGATGTCTGCCGGGCGGTGGCAATCGTACCCGCCGAACAGGGACGGCGAGGGTCTGAGTCGAACGCCGGTCCACCGATTCCCGGTATCGGGACGGACCGGCGGTTTTCGCGATGACACAGGTGCGCTAGTTTCGACGCTAACCCCGTCTCGAACGCAGAAGGAGCAGAACCGACGTGAGCGCAAGTCCCCTCAAGGTCGCCGTCACCGGTGCAGCCGGTCAGATCGGCTACAGCTTGTTGTTCCGCTTGGCCAGTGGCTCGCTGCTGGGGCCCGATCGCCCGATCGAGCTGCGGCTGCTGGAGATCGAGCCGGCACTCAAGGCGTTGGAGGGCGTCGTGATGGAGTTGGACGACTGTGCCTTCCCGCTGCTGGCCGGGGTGCAGATCGGCTCCGACGCCACCAAGATCTTCGATGGCGTCAACCTCGCGCTGCTGGTAGGTGCTCGCCCCCGTAGCAAGGGCATGGAACGCGGCGACCTGCTGGAGGCCAACGGGGCGATCTTCACCGCCCAGGGCAAGGCGCTCAATGCCGCAGCCGCCGACGATGTCCGCATCGGGGTGACCGGTAATCCCGCGAACACCAATGCCTTGATCGCGATGACCAACGCCCCCGACATCCCCAAGGAGCGGTTCACCGCGCTGACGCGTCTCGACCACAACCGGGCGATCAGTCAGCTCGCCGGCAAGACCGGCGCGAAGGTCACCGACATCACGAAGATGACGATCTGGGGCAACCACTCGGCCACCCAGTACCCGGACGTGTTCCACGCCGAGGTCGCCGGGAAGAACGCCGCCGAAGCCGTAAACGATCAGGACTGGATCGAGAACGACTTCATTCCCACCGTCGCCAAGCGGGGTGCGGCCATCATCGAGGCGCGCGGTGCTTCCTCGGCCGCGTCGGCCGCCTCGGCCACCGTCAACGCCGCGCGCGACTGGCTGCTGGGCACACCGAAGGGCGATTGGGTGTCGATGGCCGTGGTCTCCGACGGCTCCTACGGGGTGCCGGAGGGATTGATCTCCTCGTTCCCGGTGACCACCAAGGACGGTGACTGGTCGATTGTCCAGGGCCTGGAGATCGACGCGTTCTCTCGGGGCAAGATCGACGCCTCCATCGCCGAGTTGGCCGACGAGCGCAAGGCCGTGACGGATCTGGGCCTGATCTAGCGGCCTATCTGTTCGCAGGCACCGATCCGACATAGCACAGGGCGGTTCCCGACGGTCCGTGTGACCGGATTCGGTCGGTGCTGAAGCGGGCTGTCCGGCACTAGGCCGACGGATTCCCCGCGGAGCCCCGCGTGCCGGCCTGGCCATCGCCGCCGGTACCGCCAGCGGTGCCCGTCCCGGGGGCGCTGCCGCCGCTGCCGCCGCTGCCGCCGGTCTGTCCCTGGGTTCCGCCGGCCCCGCCGGTGCCGCCGGAACCTGGTGTGCCCGGTGTTTCACCGCCGCCGCCGCTGCCGCCGCTGCCTTCGCTGCCCGCGCCGCCGCCGCTGCCGCCTGCCCCCGGTGTTCCGGCGTTGCCGCCGCCGCCGCCGTTGCCGGCATTGCCACCCGTGCCGCCGTCGCCGCCGTTGCCGTTGTTGATGGCGTTGCCGCCGTTGCCGCCGTTGCCGCCGGCGTTGCCGCCGGTACCGGCGTTTCCGCCGTCGCCGGCGTTGCCACCGTTACCCGCGGCACCGCCACCGGCGCCGTCGCTGCCGGTACCGCCGTTGCCGCCGATACCACCGCCGCCGCCGTCCCCCGCGTTGCCGCCGGTACCGCCGGCATAGCCGTCGGCGCCGACTTTGCCCCAGGTGGCGCCGTTGCTGCCGCTGCCGCCGCCACCGGGATTGCCGCCGTTGCCACCATCGCCGCCGGTACCGGCGTTGCCGCCGGTGCCGCCGCCGCCGGTGCTGGCCTGCACGGTGCCGCCGTCGCCGCCGTTGCCTCCGGTGCCGCCGGTGCCGCCGTTGCCTCCGGTGCCGCCGTCGCCGCCGGTCTTACCCCAGATGTTGCTGACGCCGTTGAGTCCCGTGCCGCCGTTGCCGCCTTTGCCACCTACGCCGCCGTCGCCGCCGTTACCGGCGTTGCCCATCATCGTGCCGCCGTTGCCGCCGTTGCCGCCGTTGCCGCCGTCGCCGCCGACACCGCCGGTGGTGCCGGGGGCGCTCCATCCGGTGCCGTCGGTGCTTCCACTCGTGCCGTTGCCGCCGTTGCCGCCGGTGCCGCCGTCGCCGCCGTTGCCGTAGTTGCCGCCGTTGCCGCCGGTGCCGCCGTCGCCGCCGTTGCCGCCGGGTTGGTTGTGGACGCTGGGGCCATAGGTAGTGCCCTTGACGCCGGCCCCGCCGTTTCCGCCGTTGCCCGAGGCGGTGGTGGGCGCAGACCCGTCGGCGCCGTGCGTTCCGCCGCCGATGCCGCTGCCGGCGGCACCGCCGCCGGCAGCGCCGGAACCGCTGCCGGCTCCGCCGGCACC
>NZ_JBKECZ010000156.1:0-18271 GCF_047975165.1 Mycobacterium sp. | reverse complement strand
GGCTCCCCGGTAGAAGTGGCCGGTGTCACGGTGGACGGCGATTGCGGCTCCAGCCAGCTGGCGATCTCCTTCGGCGCGCAGGCCATCATGTCCGGCACGGCGGACCTGATCGTGGCCGGCGGCATGCAGAACATGAGCCAGATCCCGATCTCCTCGGCGATGCTCGTCGGCGAACAGTTCGGGTTCACCTCACCGACCAACGAGTCGCGGCAGTGGCTGCACCGCTACGGAGACCAGGAGATCTCGCAGTTCCGCGGCTCCGAGCTGATCGCGGAGAAGTGGAACCTCTCGCGGGAGGAGATGGAGCGGTACTCGCTGGCCAGCCATGAACGCGCTTTCGCGGCGATCCGCGGCGGTGCTTTCGACGCTGAAATCCTCGGCGTCGAAACCGGATCCGACGCCGGGACCGGTCCGTTCCAGGTCGACGAGGGCCCGCGGGAATCCTCCCTGGAGAAGATGGCCGGTCTCAAGACGCTGGTCGACGGCGGACGGCTCACCGCGGCGATGGCCAGCCAGATTTCCGACGGTGCCGCTGCGGTACTGCTGGCGTCCGAGCAGGCCGTCAAGGACCACGGCCTCACGCCCCGGGCCCGGATCCATCACATCAGCGCTCGCGGCGCCGACCCGGTCTTCATGCTCACCGGTCCCATCCCGGCCACCCGCTACGCGCTGGACAAGACCGGCCTGTCCATCGACGACATCGACACCGTCGAGATCAACGAGGCATTCGCCCCGGTGGTCATGGCCTGGCTCAAGGAGACCGGGGCCGATCCGGTGAAGGTGAATCCCAACGGCGGCGCTATCGCGCTCGGCCACCCGTTGGGAGCCACCGGCGCCAAACTGTTCACCACCATGCTGAACACGCTGGAGCGCACCGGCGGGCGCTACGGGTTGCAGACCATGTGCGAGGGCGGCGGCACCGCCAACGTCACCATCATCGAGCGGCTGTAGCGCCTCATGATGCCGCGAGTGTGAATCTCACGACGCGACACGCCGTTGGGCCGTCGTAGGATTCACGCTCGGCGCGCGACGGGGTCATGTGTCGGTGGGTGCTGACAGCATGCCGGCATGGATTGGCCGTTTCTCGGTTCCGAAGCCCTGGCCGCAAAGGCCCTGCCGGAACGGGCGATGCGCGCCCTCTACGAGCCGGTCTATCCGGATGTCTATGTCCCGGTCGGCCTCGAATTGACGGCCACCCAACGTGCCCGGGCGGCCTGGCTGTGGTCTCGGCGGCGTGCCGTGATGGCGGGCAATCCGCAGCGGCGCTCCTGGGCGTCAAGTGGATCGACTCGGGCCTCGATGCTGAACTGGTGCACGACAATCGGAAGGCGCCTCGGCGCATCGTCGTCCATTCCGGCCGACTGGCGCCGCACGAGCGGTTGAGTATCGACGGCATCGCGGTGACCACCCCCGCCAGGACGGCCTTTGACATCGGTCGGCGGACCGCCAACCGTCTCAACGCTGTGCAGCGGCTCGATGCGCTGGCCAACGCGACGGGCATCGAAATCGCCGACGTGCAGGCTGTCATCGCCGAACACCCCGGCGCTCGCGGCATGGTTAGGCTGCGCAAGATCCTGCCGCTGGTCGATGGAGGTGCGGAATCCCCGCAGGAGACGAGAACCCGCCTGGCGTTGATCGACGCGGGACTGCCGCCACCGCAGACGCAGATCGTGGTGTGCGACGGTTTCGGTGAGTTCGTCGCCCGCGTGGACATGGGCTATGAGGAGTTGCGCGTGGGCGTCGAGTACGACGGCCGGCAGCACTGGACCGATCCGGCGCAGCGCGACCGGGACGTCGATCGTCACACCGAGCTGGTCGAGCAGGGGTGGACGATCGTCAGGGTCACCGCCGATCTGCTGAGAAACGGTCGGGCGACACTGATCGCCCGCGTCGTGGAGGCCATGCGGAAGGCAGGGTGGCAGGGGCGGCAGGGGTGGCAGGGGTGGCAGGGGTGGCAGGGGTGGCCGCCCTGACCGCCGAGTGTGAATCTCGCGACGCGACACGCCGTTGGGCCGTCGTAGGATTCACACTCGGGCGGCAGAGAAAGCTGCTCAGCCGTCGTAGTCGACGGACACCATCGGCGTCGTCGGATGCGACTGGCACGTCAGGATGTAACCCGCGTCCACTTCGGCGGGGCCCAGCGCGAAGTTGTGGTCCATCTCGACCTCGCCCTCGACGAGTTTGGCCCGGCACGTCCCGCATGCTCCGCCCATGCAGGCGTACGGTGCATCGTCGCGAACCTGGAGCGCACCCTCCAGAATCGAATCGCCGGGGGCCACATCGCCGCTGAACTGGCGGCCGGACAATGTGAACGTCAGCGTCGCACCCGGGTACGAACGTTCGGAGGCGGACGTGTCCTCGAAGCCGTGGAAGAGTTCGAGGTGAATCCGTTGGGTGTCGACATGGTGTTCCAGCAGGGTGTCGCGCACGGTGGTGGCCATCTCCATCGGGCCGCACAGGAACCACTCGTCGACGGCGGCCGGCCGCAGGTCACCGGTGAGCCACCGGTTGAGTTTCTCGGCGTCGATACGCCCCCGCAACGACCGCGTGTGCAGCGGTTCCGCCGAGAGCACGTGCACGATTTCCAGACGATCGGAGTAGCGCGACTCCAGGCGGTCCAGTTCGGCACGGAACATGGTGGACTCTTTGGTGCGGTTGCCGTAGATCAACGTGAAGCGGCTCTCGGTCTCGATCTCCAGCGTCGTCGCCAGGATCGACAACACCGGGGTGATCCCGCTGCCCGCGACCAGGCCCACGTAGTGCTTGGAGTTCAGCGGATCCAGCGGGGTGCCGAACCGCCCGGTCGGCGTCATCAGCTCGAGCACGTCCCCGGCCCTGAGGTTGTTGGCGACGAACGTCGAAAATGCGCCGTGGGGAATGTGTTTCACCGCTATCCGCAACTGCGCCCTGGTGGCGGCCGCACAGATGGAATAGTTGCGCCGAACACCCTGCCCACCCAGGTCGGTACGAACCGTGACGTGCTGGCCCGGCTCGAACCGGAACGCTTCGCGCAGGGATTCCGGTACCGCGAAGGTGACCAGGGTGGCATCGGCGGTGATCGGGTCGACCGAGGCCACCGGGATGCGGTGCAGCGTGGCGTGCGGTGAAGTCGACCTGGGCGGCATCCGTACCGGCAGCAGCTTCGCCAACCTGCCGTTGAGCCGCTTCCACTCCCGGAACTCGTCGGGATCCAGTTGCTGCCCGAACACCGTGGAGATCGCGGCACCGCGCTCCAGATAGGCCTCTTCGTTGCGCTGCCAGGTTCGCAAGTACCGGTAGAACGGCACCGACGGATGCAGGTGATGCACCAGATGGTAGTTCTGCGACAGCAACACCGGCGTGAACAGCCACTCGGCGCCGACACGGTTGCGGGTCGCGCGGTAGCGGTTACTTCGTTGAGTGTCCGGCAGACCGTGGTGGGGCAGCCAGTCGAACCACCACGCCAGGACAGTGACACCGAGGCGTTGCGGGAGGAGGAACACGACGGCCAGAACCCAGAAGTTCCCGGTGACGGCGGCCGCGACGAGTCCGGTGATCGACAGGCCCAGCATCAACAGCGTCTCGGCGACTTCGGCGACGGGACGACTCCGGACGCGTGGAATGTAGTACTTGATGTAGTAGTAGTCCACCAGCGGCCAGCGCAGCGGCAACTGCCACCACGCCGCGTGCGAGGCGAACGTGTCCGGGTCCTGATCGTCGTCGTTGGAATGCCGGTGATGCTGGATGTGAATGTATGCGAATGTCGGGAACGCGACCTCGGGCCCGACGAACAGCCACGCCAACCGCCCCAGCAGACCGTTCACCCAGCGCGCCGAACTGATCGAATAGTGCGACGCGTCGTGAACGACGGTGAACATTACGAATGTGACCGTGGCGTTGATCGGGATGGTCAGCCAGAACGGCAGCCAGCCTTCGATATAGCCGATCGTCGACGCCGTGAATGCGGTGAGGGCTGCCAGGAAGATCCCGACTGTGGGCAGTGCGAGCCTGGGTACCGCCTCGCCCGGGTCCGGTAGCGCATGAGGTGCGGCGGGCTGTGACGCGGCGGGTGCTGCCTCGATGGTCGCCATACTCCGGGGAGCCTACTAGGCCTCCGACGATTGCTCTACCAGCGTAGATGCGGTGTAAAGATGTTTTACAGCGTCTTTGACGATCGCCTCGATGAGCTCCGCACAGGACGGCAGATCGTCGAGGATCCCGGCCACCTGACCCGAGGCCAGCACACCCGCCTCGGAATTGCCGTCGACCAGTCCGGCCTTGAGCAGCATCGGGGTATTGGCCGCCATCACCACCTGCGACCATGTCAGTTCCTTGCCGTGGCGCATCGCCAGGCCGTCCTGGATCATCGACTTCCAGCTCATCTGCGACATCTGCTTGAACTTGGCGGCATTGCGTACCGCCGCGGTGAAACCCCTGGCGCGCGAGCCACTCTCCAATTTCTCCACCAGTCCCGTACGCAGTACCCGGTGCGGCATGCCGTCGACGCGGGTGGTGACGACGGTGCCGTCCAGGGCCGCTTCCAGGTATCGCCGCTTGACGGCGTCGGGCACGGTGGAATCGGAGGTGAGCAGGAACCGGGTGCCCATCGCCACGCCGGCCGCGCCGTAACACAGTGCCGCGGCCAGGCCGCGTCCGTCGAAGAATCCGCCGGCGGCGATCACCGGGATACCGGTGCCCCCCACCGCATCCAGCACCGAGGGCAACAGCAACGTCGTCGCGACCGGACCGGTATGGCCGCCACCCTCGCCGCCCTGCACGATCATCGCGTCGGCGCCCCAGCCGGCGACCTTGCGGGCGTGCTTGGCCGCGCCGATGGACGGGATCACCACCGCCCCGGCTTCCTTGAGCCGGGCGATCAACTCCTGCTTCGGGGCCAGCGCGAACGAGGCGACCTTGACGCCCTCGCGGATCATCAGCTCGACCCGATCACCTGCGTCGGCGGCATCGGCGCGGATATTGACCCCGAACGGCTTGTCGGTGGCCGCTTTGACTTTGCCGATGGCGGTGGCGAGTTCGTCCAGGGTCATGGTGGCCGAGGCCAGGATGCCCAGGCCGCCGGCATTGGCGGTGGCCGACACCAGGCGCGCTCCGGCCACCCAGCCCATCCCGGTCTGCACCACCGGATGCTCGACACCGACCAGTTCGGTCAGCGGTGTTTTCAGTCTCACTATCGGATCTCTTTATCGCGCAGCGACTTCGGATCGATCACTTCGCGGATCAGCCGAAGTTCCTCGTCGGTTGGGGGCCGGGTTTCACCGGCCTCGGCGAGCCCGTGTACGTCGAACGATGTGGTGTCGCGGACGTCGTCGGGGTCGACGCCGGGGTGCAGGGACAGCGCGCGCATAGTGCCCCCGGGCCCGCCGAAGTCGAAGACTCCGAGGTTGGACACCACCCGATAGACGTTGACGAACCGGAACGCCGGATTGTCCGGGTCGACCTTGTCGTAGCCGATGCCGGAGACGATGTCGACGTTGTCAGTGAACACCCGCTTGGAGTGGTTGCCGACCCAATAACTGGTCGGGTGGTTGATGGTGTTGCCCGGCGAGCCGCGGACCCCGAACATCTGCCGGGTCGGCTGCTGCAGCGGGCCGAAGGCGGAGATGTTCTGGTTGCCGTACCTGTCGACCTGGTTGGCGCCCATGACGACGTGGCGCCGCCCCCACGCCAGGGTTTCGAAGACGCGGCCGAACGGCATCCAGCCCTCTATCGCTCCGGTCTTGCCGAGTGGGGGAGTGTCGGCCAGCAGCCGGGCTTCGCCGTCGGTGAGCAGGATGTCGGGCGAGAACGTCAGTCGTGCCAGCCGGGCGCCCACCGATGCCATGGTGGTCATCGGGCTGACCATTATTTCGCCTGCGTCCCTGAACAATTCGGCGCAGGCCGCCGCGCACACTTCTGCTCGGGTCGTCATTCGGCAACCTCCCTCTCGAAGGCGCGCACGGCCGCTTGGTAGTCGTCTTCGCCGCCGTCCAAGTAGGTTCGGCGGAACTGGTCCCAGCTCTCCTCCGATGCGGCAGCCTTGGCGTAGTGCTGCTGAAATTTTTCGTCGCGGTTGTAATCCGGTGCGGCGGTGGTGAAATGGGCGCCGTTGGGAGCTTCTACCACACCGTCGACCATCATCCGGTTGACCAGAAGAGCCTGGGGTGGAACTGATTCAACCAAATCATCGGTTGAGGCGATACGCTCCACCGACAGGAAACGCTTGTTCGCGGCCATCAGGAACAGATCGTCGAAGTACGGGTCGATACCGGTATAGGCGGCATTGCCGTGGACATCACCAATGTTGAGGTGTGCGAAGGCGACATCGAGTCGCAGCGCCGGCATCGCGATCAGCGTTTCGTACCCGCCGTCGGTCGCATACGGCGACGTCACGGTCGCCAGTTCGCCGTCCCAGAAGTCGGGCACCGAGCTCCCCAGCCCCGCGCGGGTGGGCAGGAACGGCAGCCGCTGGGCGGCCGCCTGCAACCCGCACCGCAGCATGCCCTCGTCCATTTCCCGGGCCTCGATCGCACCGGAAGTGCGGGCCCGCGCGAACCACGGGTCATAGAACGGCGGTGAATCCAGTGAGACGAAACCGTAGTAGACGCGTTTGACCTTGCCGGCCGAACACAGCAACCCCAGGTCGGGCCCGCCGTACGTGACCACGGTGAGGTCGGTGACGTCGGTGCGCAGCAGCGCGCGGACGAACGCCATCGGCTTGCGCCGCGAACCCCAGCCGGCGATGCCGATCGTCATGCCGCTGCGCACCTGCGCCACGGCGTCATCGAGAGTGGTGGTTTTGTCTGCCATTACTCTTTCTTGCCTTTCGCCGTACCGGCGAAGGCGTCCCGGTGTTCATCGGCCACCCCGGCCAGGTTGAGCTCGAAGGTAAAGCCCTGCTCCATCCGGTAACTGGAGTTGACTCGCTGCACATCGATGAGGTTGAGCGCCTCCTTGGCTGCGCGGATGACGCGGGTGTCCTTGGCGGCGATGTCGCGGGCAACCGTGAGCGCGGATTCGTCCAGCTGGTCGCGCGGGACCACTTCGTGGACCGAACCGAAGTGGTGCAGGGTGGCGGCATCGACGGTTGCCGCGGTGAAGAACAGGCGCCGCATCATGTGCTGCGGCACCAACCGGGACAGGTGCGTGGCCGCACCTAGTGCCCCGCGTTCGACCTCCGGCAGCCCGAAGGTGGCGTCGTCGGAGGCCACGATGACGTCGGCGTTGCCGACCAGCCCGATGCCGCCGCCCACACAGAACCCGTTGACCGCGGCGATCACCGGGACCGCGCATTCGTAGACGGCCCGGAACGCTGCGTAGCAGCCGCGGTTGGCGTCGATCAGCGCAGTGAACCCCTCGGTGCGCTGCATCTCCTTGATGTCGACGCCGGCGTTGAAGCCGCGGCCGTCTGCCCGCAGGATCACCGCGCAGGTTTGCGGTTTCTGGCCGGCCGCGGTTATCGCTTCTGCCAGTTCGAACCATCCCCGGGACGGGATGGCGTTGACGGGGGGGTAGTCGACGGTGACCGCGACTATTCCCGGTTCGAGGACCTTCGATGTGATCGTCATGGTGCCTCCCTTCCGAGGGCAATTACCTAAGCAAGCACTTGCTTGGTACGCTAGCACAGTGACCGCCCCCCAACCGGCGTCCTCTGGACCCGCCGGCATCCGTCTCGGTCTGGAGGGGCGGGTGGTCCTGGTGACCGGGGGCGTCAGGGGCGTCGGCGCCGGTATCAGCGCGGTCTTCGCCGCGCAGGGCGCGACCGTCATCGCGTGCGCGCGCCGGCCGGTCGAGGGTTTCGGCCACGAGTTCCACGCCTGCGACGTCCGCGATGAGGACGCGGTCACCGGCTTGATGCAGGCGATAGTCGAACGGCATGGCCGGCTCGACGTGTTGGTCAATAACGCCGGCGGATCGCCGTATGCGCCGGCGGCCGAGGCCACCGCCAATTTTCACCGCAAGATTGTCGAACTCAATGTCCTTGCTCCGCTGCTGGTTTCGCAACATGCCAACGCCGCGATGCAACGCCAGGACCAGGGTGGCTCGATAATCAACATCTGCAGTGTCAGCGGGCGTCGGCCCACACCCGGCACCGCCGCCTACGGCGTCGCCAAGGCGGGCCTGGAAAACCTCACCGCCACGCTGGCGGTTGAATGGGCACCCAAGGTTCGGGTCAATGCCGTGGTCGCCGGCATGGTGGAGACAGAGCAGTCCGAACTGTTCTACGGCAACGCCGAGTCGATCGCCCGGGTAGCCGCCACGGTTCCGCTTGGACGGCTCGCCAAACCAGCCGATATCGGCTGGGCCGCAGCATTTCTGGCATCCGACGTGGCGTCCTATGTCAGCGGGGCCGCGCTGGAGGTTCACGGTGGTGGCGAACCACCGCCGTACCTGGGCGCTTCGGGCGCCAACAAGTAAGGGAAGATGGAAAAGAGGTAGTGGGAATGGGTTTGGTGGACGGCCGGGTAGTCATCGTGACCGGTGCGGGCCGCGGAATCGGTCGCGCGCACGCGCTGGCGTTTGCGGCCGAGGGGGCGCGCGTGGTGGTCAACGACATCGGCGTGGGTCTGGACGGTTCTGCGGGCGAAAGCCCCGCGCAACAGGTGGTCGACGAGATCACCGCCGCCGGAGGCGAAGCCGTGGTCAATGGTGACGACATCGCCGAATGGGAGGGTGCACACAACCTCATAGAAGCCGCCGTCCAGACTTTCGGGGGGCTGGACGTGCTGGTGAACAATGCCGGCTTCATCCGCGACCGAATGCTGGCCAACACCAGCGAAAGCGAGTGGGATGCGGTGATCCGCGTTCACCTCAAGGGACACTTTGCGACACTGCGCCACGCCGCGGCCTACTGGCGTCGCCAGATCAAAGCCGGTGCCGTGGGGCCCGACGATCTCAACGCCCGGATCATCAACACCAGCTCGGGTGCCGGCCTGCAGGGCAGCGTCGGGCAGGGCAACTACTCGGCGGCCAAGGCCGGGATCGCCGCGCTGACCCTGGTCGGGGCGTCCGAATTGGGCCGCTATGGGATCACGGTCAATGCGATCGCCCCCGCCGCTCGGACCCGGATGACCGAGGCGGTGTTCGCCGAAACCATGGCCGCACCCAAAGATGGCGGGTTCGACGCGATGGCCCCGGAGAACGTGTCGCCGCTTGTGGTGTGGCTGGGCAGTGTGCAATCGCGTGCCGTCACCGGCAAGGTGTTCGAGGTCGAGGGCGGGCTGATCCGGGTCGCCGAGGGTTGGGCGCACGGCCCCACCGTCGACAAGGGCGCGCAGTGGGAGCCGGCGGAGTTGGGGCCCGTCGTCACCGATCTGCTGGCCGAGTCCCGGACGCCGGTGCCGGTTTACGGCGCGTAGCGGGCGGGGCGTTCGGCCTCGGGCCGACGCGCCACCGCCGAGCGTGCAACTGCTGCGGAAAAATGCGCGAAATTTCGCAGTAGTTACACGCTGGGCGAAGCGGGGGGGCAGGTCGCGGCCGCGTCGGGCGGGCGAGACGCGATGTGGGCGGCGGCCGAGGCCCAACGTCAGGACTTGCCGACCGCCTCGAGACTCATGTCGAGGAAGTCGAGCCGCCACAGCGACTGGAAGAGTCGCCGGGCGGCATTCTCGTACAGCTCTTGCTCGACGCTGTCGTTCCCCGGCTGCCCGACCGCTGTGGCAATCTCACGAATTGTCCGCTGCCTGTTGATGTGCTGGACGAAAGGCAGGTCCGCCGCGTTCAGGGTCAAACTCCACGCCGGTCGCGAAAGCTCGGCACCGGATAGCCCGCACTTCAGCCGAAGCCTGGGCACGTAGTCGAGGGCATCAGGCGAGGAGAAGTCGATGACATAGCTTCTCTTGGGTCGGTCTGCATGCGTTGCGGTGAAGAAATGGCATGCGTTACTCGACCTGATTCGCTCCAGCAACGACCACATTTTCCGCTCGGGCTGTTCGCTCATCAACTGGTAGAACTCCGATGCCGGCGCGGACAGACTTTCGGTGTCGTGCGGGTAGTAGGGCGCGTTGAGGTGCCACCGCTGAAAGACCAGCCCGGCATCGGTGACCAAATCGATGCAGTCCCCGGTGGTGAAACTCCGGTCGCGGCCGTGCAGGCACGTATCCACCAGTCCCGCATCGTAATACAAGTCGGGGGCGGTCTCCCGGTAGCTGATGAAAGGGTGCCGCTGATCGAGCGCCGAGATGGTCTCTTTGACCTTCCGGACTCCGTCATCGTCCTGGCGCAGCCCCAGGTCCCGGAACACCGACTGCATTAGTTCGACCCCGATCCGGCCGTACCGGGCGTAGAGCATCAGTGCTGTGACGCCATCGGGTTTCAGGCAATCGGCGAGCGCCTTCATCCCCTGTGGCGGATCCGCCAAGTGGTGCAGCACACCGGTCGACATGATCAGATCGAAATCGCGCCCCAGTGTCGACACCTCTTCGACCGGCAGCCGGTGCAGCTCAAGGTTCGTCAACTCGTGGCGTTCCTTGAGGTACTGCGCGTGATCCAGCGACCGCTGGCTGATATCGATCCCCACAACCTTGGCCGAGCGGTTGTTGTAGGCGATGACGGCGGACTGGTTGCTTCCGCAGCCTGCGATTAAAATGTCCAGGTCGGGCCGGTATGGGCGGTCGGGCCAGAATTGCAGGTAGGCATGGATCGGATCGAACCACTGCCAGTTGGTGCCGACCCACTCGCCGATGTCGTGAATCGGATCGGGGTATGTCCACTTCTCGTACTGTTCGGAGACGACGTCGTCGAATTGGCTAGTCATTCAGGGATGACTCCTCGGAGCATGGCTTAGGGAATTCGTACGGTGCCCAAGGGTATTACGGAGCGCTGGGGGCGGGCGAAACAGGGCTGCTGGCCGGCGTGATCGGCTCGGCTGTCCGTTAGATCCGTTCGATGATCGTCCCGGTCGACAGCGCGCCACCGGCGCACATGGTGATCAGCGCGGTGGTCTGGTCGGTGCGCTCCAACTCGTGCAGCGCGGTGGTGATCAACCGGCTGCCCGTGCTACCCACCGGATGACCCAGCGCGATCGCCCCGCCGTTGACGTTGACCCTATCCATATCGGGTTTGTGGACCCGTGCCCACGACAGCACCACCGACGCGAAAGCCTCGTTGATTTCGACGAGGTCGATGTCGCCGATCTTCATTCCGGCCTTCTCCAAGACCTTCGCCGTCGACTGCACGGGGCCGTCGAGGTGGTAGTAGGGTTCGGCGCCGACGTTGGCCTGGCTGATGATTCGTGCCCGCGGGGTCAACCCGTGCGCTCGGGCGACCGCCTCGTCCATCCAGAGCACCGCGGCAGCGCCGTCGGAAATCTGTGAGGAGGTGCCGGCCGTATGGATACCGCCCTCCATCACCGGCTTGAGTTGGCTCAAGCCCTCCCGGGTGGTTTCGCGCAGGCCCTGATCTCGGCTGACAGGAGCGCGTTCGGTCGTCGGCTGCTTGTTCTCGTCAAGCACCGGGGCCACGATCGGGGAGATCTCGCGGTCGAAGCGGTGCTCATCCCAGGCGCGCTTGGCCTTCGCCTGTGAGGCGTAGCCGAGCTGGTCGATGTCCTCGCGGGTGATGCCGCGCCGCTTGGCGATCCGCTCGGCGGCCTCGAACTGGTTGGGCATGTCGATATCCCACGATTCCGCACGGATCGCCGAGCGGTCCGGGCCGGCGTTGGCGCCCAGACCCACGCGGCTCATCGCCTCGACACCGCAGGCGATGCCGACATCGATGGCCCCTGCCGCGATCAACCCGGCGATCAGATGGTTGGCCTGCTGGCTGCTGCCGCACTGGCAATCGACGGTGGTGGCGCCGACGTGGTCGGGCAGGCCCGCAGTCAGCCAGGCAACCCGGCTGATGTTGTTGGACTGCTCCCCGAATTGGGTCACACACCCGCCGATAATCTGTTCGACGTCGCCGGCGTCGATTCCCGCCTTCGCGACCAGTGCCTTTTGGACCGCGCCCAACAGCTCGGTGGCGTGCAGGCCGGACAGCCATCCGTTGCGCTTACCGATTGGGCTGCGGGTGGCCTCGACGATTACCGGGTTACCCATGAGGTCAGGCTAGAACACGTTTCATTACTATGACAAGCGAGGATACCTGACCTCCTTTTGTCTGCGGTGACAGCATGTTTTACTGGCATCATCAGGTCACTAGGAGAGATAGTGTGATCAGAGCCGTCGAGTACCACGGTTAAGACCGCAGTCGAAGGAGAACTACCGTGCCCAGCCCCAATCTTCCCCCGGGATTCGATTTCACGAATCCGGACATCTACGCCGAGCGACTGCCGGTCGAAGAGTTCGCTGAGGTGAGGGCTACCGCGCCGGTGTGGTGGAACGAGCAGGCCCCGGGCAAGGGCGGAGGCTTCCACGACGGCGGTTACTGGGCGATCACCAAGCTCGACGACGTCAAGGAGATCTCGCGCCGCAGCGACGTCTTCTCCAGCTACCAGAACGGGGTCATCCCCCGGTTCAAGGATGACATCGCCCGAGAGGACATCGAGGTTCAGCGGTTCGTCATGCTGAACATGGACGCTCCGCACCACACCCGGCTGCGCAAGATCATCTCGCGCGGATTCACCCCGCGGGCGGTCGGGCGGCTGCGCGACGAGCTCAACGAGCGTGCCCAGCGGATCGTCAAGGAGGCCGCCGCGACCGGGTACGGCGATTTCGTCGAACAGGTCGCCTGCGAACTTCCGTTGCAGGCGATCGCCGGCCTGCTCGGTGTCCCGCAGGAGGACCGCGGAAAGATCTTCGACTGGTCGAACGAGATGACCGGCACCGAGGACCCGGAATTCGCCCATATCGACCCGAAGGCGTCGTCGGTGGATCTGATCGCGTATGCGATGAAGATGGCCGAGGAGCGGGCGAAGAATCCCGGTGACGACATCGTGACTCAGCTGGTGCAGGCCGACATCGACGGCGAGAAGCTCTCCGATGACGAGTTCGGGTTCTTCGTGGTGATGCTCGCGGTTGCCGGCAACGAGACCAGCAGGAACTCGATCACGCAGGGGATGATGGCGTTCTCCGAGAACCCCGACCAATGGGAGCTGTACAAGAAGGAGCGTCCGGAGACCGCGGTCGACGAGATCGTCCGCTGGGCCACGCCGGTGACGGCCTTCCAGCGCACCGCCCTGGAGGACTACGAACTCAGCGGCGTCCAGATCAAAAAAGGCCAGCGCGTCCTGATGTTCTACCGGTCGGCCAACTTCGACGAGGATGTCTTCGACGAGCCGTTCAAGTTCGACATCATGCGCGACCCCAACCCACACGTCGGCTTCGGCGGCACCGGGGCGCATTACTGCATCGGCGCCAACCTGGCGCGCATGACGATCAGCCTCATCTTCAACGCGATTGCCGACCACATGCCGGACCTGACGCCGATCTCGGCGCCGGAACGGTTGCGATCGGGTTGGCTCAACGGCATCAAGCACTGGCAGGTGGACTACACCGGCGGATCCGCGCGAGCGGAAGGCGCACCCTGCGCGGCGGATCGGTGATGGATTTCGAACGCAGCGCAGAGCAGCAAGCCGTCGCCGACGTCGTCACATCGGTGCTGGGCCGGGAGTTGAGTTGGCAGGCGCTGGTCGACGGGGGTGTGACGGCGCTGGCACTGCCGGAAGGCTTGGGTGGCGACGGGGTCGGCCTGGCCGAGGTGGGTACGGTCCTGATGGAGAGCGGTCGCCAGGGTGCGATCATGCCTGCTTTGGCGACCCTTGGGTTCGGTGTCGTACCGTTGCTCGATCTGGCCTCGCCCGGGCAGCGGGAGCGCTTCCTGGCCGGTGTCGCCCAGGGCGGGATACTGACCGCCGCGCTCAACGAGGCCGGGGCCGCGTTGCCGGACCGGCCCTCGACCTCCCTTGGTGGCGGTGGGATTTCGGGAACCAAGGTCGGTGTCGCATACGCTGAATCCGCCGACTGGATGCTGGTGACGGTCGAAGGTGGGGTCGTTGTGGTGTCTCCGACAGCCGATGGCGTGCGGTTGGTGCGGACACCGACCTCCAACGGTTCCGACGAGTACACGGTGACCTTCTGCGACGTCGGCGAATTCGAAGTCCTGGAAGGTGCTTCGGCGGGCCGCGTCAACCAGTTGGCGTTGGCGATGACGGGAGCCTACGCCGACGGTCTGGTGGCGGGTGCGTTGCGGTTGACCGCGGACTACGTCGCCGACCGCAAGCAATTCGGCAAGCCGCTGTCTACGTTCCAGACGGTCGCAGCGCAACTTGCCGAAGTCTACATCGCGTCGCGCACAATCGATTTGGTGACAAACGCAGCGATCTGGAGCCTGACCGAAGGCCGCGATGCCTCCGGAGATCTGGAGGTTCTCGGATATTGGTTGGCGTCGCAGGCTCCTCCGGCGATGCAGATCTGCCACCACCTGCACGGCGGTATGGGAATGGACATCGCCTATCCGATGCACCGGTACTATTCGACGATCAAGGATCTGACCCGGTTGGTGGGTGGGCCGTCGCAGCGGCTGGGCTCGGTGGCGGGTCACCAAGCGCAGAATCCCCTGGGAGTCCAATGTTCATCGACCTGACACCCGAGCAGCGCCGATTGCAGGCCGAGCTGCGGGAGTACTTCTCGAACCTGATCTCCGCCGATGAGGCCAAGGCGATGGAGAAGGACCGCCACAACGAGGTTTACCGCGAGGTGATTCGCCGGATGGGAAGGGACGGCAAACTAGGGGTGGGCTGGCCGAAGGAGTTCGGCGGCTTGGGGTTTGGTCCGATCGAGCAATCGATTTTCGTCAATGAGGCCCATCGGGCCGACGTGCCGCTGCCGGCCGTCACTTTGCAGACGGTCGGTCCGACCTTGCAGATGTATGGCAGCGAAACCCAGAAGAAGAAGTTCCTGCCGGCTATCCTGGCCGGCGAGGTGCATTTCGCCATCGGGTACACCGAACCGGAAGCCGGCACCGACTTGGCTTCGCTGCGCACCTCGGCCGTGCGCCACGGCGACGAATACATCGTTAATGGCCAGAAGGTTTTCACCACCGGCGCCCACGATGCCGACTACATTTGGCTGGCATGCCGCACTGACCCCGAAGCCGTTAAACACAAAGGTATTTCGATCCTGATCGTGGACACCAAGGATCCGGGTTATTCGTGGACGCCGATGATCTTGTCGGACGGCGCCCACCACACGAATGCGACCTACTTCAACGAGGTGCGGGTTCCGGTCGACATGCTGGTGGGAGAAGAGAACGGCGGCTGGCGGCTGATCACCACGCAACTCAACAACGAGCGGGTGATGCTGGGCCCGGCGGGGCGCACCGCCGGCATCTACGATCGGGTGCACGAGTGGGCGTCGACGCCGGGTTCCGACGGTGTTGCTCCGATTGATCACGAGGACGTCAGACGTGCATTGGCCGAGATCTACTCGATGTGGCGGATCAACGAACTATTGAATTGGCAAGTGGCGGCCGCTGGGGAAGACATCAATGTCGCCGATGCGGCGGCGACGACAGTGTTTGGTACCGAAAAGATCCAATATATCGGAAGGCTTGCCGAGGAGATTGTCGGACGGTACGGGGATCCGGCCGAGCCGCGGACCGCTCGGCTCCTTGAGTGGCTGGATTCGCAGACCAAACGCAATCTGGTGATCACCTTCGGCGGAGGTGTCAACGAAGTGATGCGCGAGATGATCGCGGCGTCGGGCCTCAAGGTCCCGAGGGTGCCTCGATGAGCGAAATCCAGGAAGCGGTGGCGGCGATCACTGCCGCCGGTGATCCGGCACCCCGTGTCGGTCGTGACCCGGTGAACCGGTCGATGATCAACAACTGGGTGGAGGCCATCGGCGACCGTAACCCGATCTATGTAGATGAGGACGCGGCCCGCGCCGCCGGGCACGGCGGTTTGGTGGCGCCGCCGGCAATGATCCAGGTGTGGACCATGATGGGCCTCGGCGGGGAGCGTCCGACCGACGATCCATTGGGGCCGATAATGCAGTTGTTCGACGATGCGGGATATGTGGGTGTGGTTGCGACGAACTGCGATCAGACCTATCACCGCTATCTTCGGCCGGGTGAGCATGTCACCGTAAGCTCCCAGATGCGAGACGTGGTGGGGCCGAAGCAGACGGCGTTGGGTCAGGGTTATTTCATCAACCAGCACGTCGTCTGGCGAGTAGGCGATGAGGATGTGGCCGAGATGGCCTGGCGGATCCTCAAATTCAAGCCGCTGGAGTCGGCGGGTGCCGGCGGGGTGCCCGAAGACCTGGACGCAGACGCCATGATGCGCCCGGCGTCCTCGCGTGACACCGCGTTCTTCTGGGAGGGCGTCAACGCTCACGAGCTACGGATTCAGCGGCTGGCCGACGGTGGCCTGCAGCACCCCCCGGTGCCGGCTGTGTGGCAGAACCCCACCGAACCGGTCGACTACGTGGTGTCCAGCGGAAGCGGAACCGTCTTCAGCTACGTGGTGCACCACGCGCCCAAAGTACCCGGTCGTACGGTACCTTTCGTCATCGCGCTGGTGGAACTGGAGGAGGGTGTGCGCATGCTGGGTGAATTGCGCGGCGCGGATGTGGACCAGGTCGCGATCGGCATGCCGGTGCGGGCGATTTACATCGACTTCCCGGCGGGTGAAGGCGGGCCCGACTGGACCCTCTATGCCTGGGAGCCGATTGCATGAGTACTCCCATCGTGGAAGTGGGTGTGCATCTTCCAGAACTCAAGCTGTACGGAGATCCTACCTTTATCGTCTCAACCGCGTTGGCTACCAGAGACTTTCAAGATGTGCACCATGACCGCGACAAGGCTCAGGCCAAGGGCTCCAAGGATATCTTCGTCAACATCCTCACTGACACCGGTTTGGTGCAGCGCTATGTCACGGACTGGGCCGGCCCGTCGGCATTTATCAAGTCGATCGCACTGCGGCTGGGGGTGCCGTGGTACGCCTACGACACGGTTACTTTCTCCGGTGAGGTGATGGCAGTCCACGACGGTGTGATCACCGTGAAGGTGGTGGGCGCCAACAGCCTTGGTAACCATGTGATCGCGACGGTGACGCTGACTATTGGGGATGGGTAGATGTCGGCCGGTTTGCTGAATGGCCGGGCTGCCATTGTCGGGATCGGGGCCACCGATTTCTCGAAGAACTCCGGACGTAGCGAACTACGGCTTGCGGCGGAGGCGGTGGCGGATGCGTTGGACGACGCGGGCCTGAGCGGGTCTGATGTCGACGGTTTGACCACCTTCACCATGGACTCCAACACCGAGATCGCGGTGGCGCGCGCAACCGGCATGGGTGAGCTGAAATTCTTCTCCCAAATCGGGTACGGCGGCGGGGCGGCGTGCGCGACCGTGCAGCAGGCCGCTCTTGCGGTCGCCACCGGCGTCGCCGATGTGGTGGTGGCGTACCGGGCATTCAACGAGCGATCGGGGATGCGGTTCGGCCAGGTACAGACGCGATTGGCCGGAGCCGGGGGAGGGGAGGCGAATTCGACCACAGCCGACAACTCCTTCTCTTACCCGCATGGATTGTCAACTCCGGCAGCGCAGGTCGCGATGATCGCTCGTCGGTATATGCATCTTTCCGGTGCGACCAGCCGAGACTTCGGTGCCGTCTCGGTGGCCGACCGCAAGCATGCCGCCAAGAATCCCAAGGCGTACTTCTATGAAAAGCCGATAACCATTGAGGATCACCAGAATTCACGATGGATCGCCGAGCCGTTGCGGCTGCTCGACTGCTGCCAGGAGACCGACGGCGCGGTTGCGCTGGTGGTGACCTCGCCTGAGCGGGCACGAAATCTCAGGCACAGGCCGGCTGTGATCGAAGCGGCCGCGCAGGGCTCCAGTTCCGATCAGTACACGATGGTCAGCTACTACCGCCCCGAACTGGGGCTGCCCGAGATGGGGCTGGTCGGCCGGCAGCTGTGGGAACAGTCGGGATTGAAGCCTGCTGATATTCAGACCGCGGTGCTTTACGACCATTTCACGCCGTTTACGTTGATCCAGTTGGAAGAGCTGGGATTCTGCGGCCGGGGGGAGGCCAAGGACTTTGTTGCCGCTAGTGCGATCGAGATCGGAGGACGCCTGCCCATCAACACCCACGGTGGGCAGCTCGGCGAGGCCTATATCCACGGCATGAACGGGATCGCCGAGGGTGTTCGGCAGCTGCGGGGAACTTCGGTGAATCAGGTTCCGGCCGTGGAGCACGTTCTGGTCACTGCGGGCACGGGCGTGCCGACGTCGGGCCTGATCCTGGGATAGCTGCGCCGCTCGGTTCCCACGCCCTGCCCCAGCCCCCCCTGCCCCCGGCCCCCCCGGCCCCCAGCCCCCCCGGCCCCCAGCCCCCCCCCCCCCGCCG
>NZ_JBKECZ010000155.1:0-62255 GCF_047975165.1 Mycobacterium sp. | reverse complement strand
GCCCTGCTCGCCCACGGAGCGGCCGACTCCAGCCTGGAGCAGGCGGCACTCGAACTGCTACCGACCGTGCGCGGAGCGTTCTGCCTGACATTCATGGACGAGAACACCCTGTATGCCTGCCGTGATCCGCACGGTGTGCGGCCACTGTCGCTCGGGCGGCTGGACCGCGGTTGGGTGGTGGCTTCCGAGACCGCCGCGCTGGACATTGTCGGGGCCTCGTTCGTCCGAGACATCGAACCGGGCGAGCTGCTGGCGATCGACGCCGACGGGGTGCGCTCGACCCGCTTTGCCAACCCCTCACCGAAGGGCTGCGTCTTCGAGTACGTCTACCTGGCCAGGCCGGACAGCACCATCGCCGGCCGATCCATCCACAGTGCCCGGCTGGAGATCGGGCGACGACTCGCCCGCGAATGCGCGGTGGACGCCGACCTGGTGATCGGAGTCCCGGAATCGGGCATTCCCGCCGCGGTCGGTTACGCCCAGGAATCCGGCATTCCCTACGGCCAGGGCCTGATGAAGAACGCCTATGTCGGGCGCACCTTCATCCAGCCGTCGCAGACCATCCGGCAGCTCGGTATCCGGCTCAAGCTGAATCCACTCAAAGAAGTGATCCGCGGCAAGCGGCTGATCGTCGTCGACGACTCGATCGTGCGCGGCAACACCCAACGTGCGCTGGTGCGGATGCTGCGTGAGGCCGGTGCCGTAGAGGTCCATGTGCGCATCGCGTCCCCGCCGGTGAAGTGGCCGTGCTTCTACGGTATCGACTTCCCCTCGCCCGCCGAGCTGATCGCCAATGCCGTGGACGACGAGGACGAGGCGCTCGATGCGGTGCGGCACGCGATCAACGCCGACACGCTCGGGCACATTTCGCTGCGCGGGCTGACCGGCGCCACCGAGCAGTCCACTTCCCGGTTGTGCACGGCCTGCTTCGACGGCAGCTATCCGATCGAGCTCCCCGGCGAGACCGCCCTGGGCAAGAACGTCATCGAGCACATGCTGGCCAACGCGGCCCGCGGAGCCGGATTGGGCGACCTCTCCGGAGGCGACGTTCCAGAAGTTCCCGCTTCGCACTAGCGCCTCGCACCAGCGCCCTCGCCACCAGCGCCTTCGAACTAACGCCCTTGCACCAACACCACCGACAGCGGTGAATCGGTCCGGTTGGCAGGCCGTCGGGGCCGGGTTGCCGGAATCCGGCGTCCACCTGACGCCCGATACCGGCGGTGCCCGCCGACCGGTAGCCTTTACCCCGATGAAGGATCCCCGACGAGGCAGCAGAAGAGGCGCGGGCAACCAGGGCATCACCTACGCATCGGCAGGGGTGGACATTGCCGCCGGCGATCGCGCCGTGGACCTGCTCAAACCGCTGGCGACCAAAGCCACCAGGCCCGAGGTGCACGGCGGTCTCGGTGGATTCGCCGGTCTGTTCGCACTCCGCGACGGCTACCGCGAGCCGCTGCTTGCGTCGTCCACCGACGGCGTCGGTACCAAACTGGCTGTGGCCCAGGCGATGGACAAACACGACACCGTCGGACTGGATCTGGTCGCCATGGTGGTCGATGACCTGGTGGTATGTGGTGCGGAACCGCTTTTCCTGCAGGATTACATCGCGGTCGGCCGCACCGTCCCGGAGCGGGTCGCCGCGATCGTCGGCGGCATCGCCGAGGGCTGTGTACGGGCGGGATGCGCCCTGCTGGGCGGTGAGACGGCCGAACATCCGGGGCTGATGGCACCGGATCACTACGACATCTCGGCGACCGGTGTGGGTGTCGTCGAGGCCGACGACGCGCTGGGCCCGGACCGGGTCAGGCCCGGCGACGTCATCATCGGCATGGGCTCCTCGGGGCTGCACTCCAACGGATATTCGCTGGCCCGGACGGTCCTGCTGGAGATCGACCGGATGAACCTGGACGGTCACGTGGAGGAGTTCGGTCGCACATTGGGCGAGGAACTTCTCGAGCCCACCCTGATCTACGCCAAGGATTGCCTGGCGCTGGCCGCCGAGACCCACGTCCGGACGTTTTGCCACGTTACCGGCGGAGGCCTGGCGGGCAATTTGGCGCGGGTCATTCCGCACGGCCTGGTGGCCGAGGTGGATCGCGGCACCTGGACGCCGGCTCCGGTGTTCGTCATGATCGCCCAGCGTGGCCGGATCGCCCGGGCGGAGATGGAGAAGACGTTCAACATGGGCGTCGGTATGATCGCCGTGGTGACACCCGAGGACACCGATCGGGCCCTGGCGGTTCTTACCGCCCGGCACCTGAACTGCTGGGTGCTCGGGGCGGTGGGCAAGGGCGCCAAGGGAGACGTGCGGGCCAAGATGGTTGGTCAGCACCCGAGATTCTGAGCGTCGGGACCAACTGCGGTTTCGGGTTCAGCGGCGCCAGTCGGGCTCGTCGTCCCACGAATCCCGGCCATCCGCCGCGTCGGATTCGTCGGCGTCCGTTCCGGACAGCTCGCGCTGAAGCCGCTGGAAGTCGGTCTGCGGGGAGCTGTATTTCAGTTCTCGAGCAACCTTCGTCTGCTTTGCTTTAGCCCGGCCGCGGCCCATGGGGGAACCCCCTCACGAAATAACGGAGCGGCCCGGCGAGGAGGCGGCTCCGATCTCCTGGTGTCTTTGATGTCCTGCGAACAGCTTACCGTGCCGCGCGGCCCGACGTGGGCGCGCCCTGCCAGCGGGCAGTCGCCCTGGTAGACGTTGGTGCTAAGGCTACCGCGGATCAGCGGCCGCCGCCACGCAGCCGCTCGACCGCGAGCCGTCCGGCACCCGCCTCGTCTTCGGGCGGCAGCGATTGGGCATCGATCACCGCGGCCAGGTCACCGTCGCTGCCGGTGAGCAGGTCGGTACCGGCGGGAATGCCACGCTTGAGCAGCGCCAGCGCCACCGGGCCGAGGTCGACGTGCTCGACGACGGTTCCCAGCCGGCCGACCGTGCGGCCGCCGGCGAGCACCTTATCGCCGGTCGAAGGCCGGTCCCCCGAGCCGTCCAGCTGCAGCAGAACGAGCATGCGGGGGGGTCTACCCAGGTTGTGCACCCGCGCGACCGTTTCCTGGCCGCGGTAGCACCCCTTGTCCAGGTGCACCGCGCCCTCTCCCGGGCCGCCGATCCAGCGAACTTCGTGCGGGATCGTGCGCTCGTCGGTGTCCACTCCCAGCCGCGGCCGCACGGCGCCAACCCGGTGCGCTTCGTAGGCCCAGACACCGGCGCGGCGCACCCCGACCCGACTAAGGCGCTGGGACCAGCCGGCGGATTCGGCGGGAGATACCAGCAGGTCCAGTTCGACGGCACCGTCCGGCCCGGGAGGCAACCGCCGGACAAAACCGCCGCCCGGCAGCGGCGACGCCAGCCAGACACCGGGCAACGCGTCGAGCCGCAACGCGTCGAGGACGGCGCGGTCCGCCAGCCGCGGCCCGAGCAGGGACAGCACGGAAAGATCGGACGCCGCCACCGTGACATCCGACCAGAAAACCATTTTGCGCAAGTAATCCAACAGCGGCTCAGCCCGCCACGGTTCGGTGTCGAGGTAGGTGGTGCCCCCGAGTTCGGTTTGCCGCCAGTGGTCTTCGACCCGGCCCTGGGCGTCGAGGCTCAGATTTTCGGTGCCGGCACCCTCCGGCAGATCGCTGACATGTTGGGTGGAGATGTTGTGCAGCCAGGTCTGCCGGTCGTCGCCGGCCAGTGCGATCACCCCGCGATGTGAGCGGTCGATGACTATCGCATCGGTCTGACCCGCGCGCTGTTCACCCAGCGGATCGCCGTAGTGCCAGGTCGAACCCGCGTCGGTGCCGGGTCCGGGAACGGGAACTGCTGCCACAGGTCAACCCTACGGACCAGTGCCCGGGCACCCCCGGGCCGGTCAACCGCCGGCGCCGGCGGAGGCCCGGCTGTCGACGAGCAGCCGTTCGGTGAGCAGCCGTTCGGTGAGCAGCCGTTCGGTGAGCAGCGGATAGGCTGACTCCCCATGGCTGGTGTGGTCGTCACACTCGACGGCGAGATCGTGGACCCCGGGACGCCGCTGCTGTGTGCGGACGACCTGGCGGCGGTGCGCGGCGACGGAGTCTTCGAGACGCTGCTGATTCGCGACGGCACGGCATGCCTGATCGAGTCCCATCTGCAACGCCTGACCCAGTCCGCGGCGATGATGGACCTGCCCGTGCCGGACCTTGCCGGCTGGCGCCGCGCGATCGACCTGGCCACCAGGCGTTGGGTTGAGGCCACCGGCGACGAAGCGGCATTGCGCCTGATCTACAGCCGGGGCCGGGAGATCGGTTCGGCACCCACGGCCTACGTGACCGTCAACCCGGTCCCGGATCGCGTCGTCGCGGTGCGCCGCGCGGGGGTGTCGGCGATGACGCTGGACCGGGGACTCCCGGCGGAGGGCGTCGACGCAATGCCCTGGCTGCTGGCCGGCGCCAAGACGTTGTCCTACGCGGTCAACATGGCCGTTCTGCGCCATGCCGCCAGGACGGGTGCCGATGACGTCATCTTCGTCAGCACCGACGGTTACATTCTCGAGGGCCCGCGCTCGACGGTGGTGATCGCGGTCGACGCCGGCCGGGGGTCCGGAGGGGTCGCCGGCAACCCGTGCCTGCTGACTCCACCGCCCTGGTATCCGATCCTGCGGGGCACCACTCAGCAGGCGCTCTTCGAAGTGGCCCGCGCCAGCGGCTACGACTGCGACTACGCGCCGCTTCGCGTTTCGGATATCGCTGAGGCGCAAGGGATCTGGCTGGTTTCCAGCATGACGCTGGCCGCCCGGGTGCACACGTTGAACGGCGGGCGCCTGCCGCGTGCCCCGTTTGCGGATGGGTTCGCCGACTTGGTCGACGCGGCGATCATGAGCGACCGGTAGCGATCCGGCGAACCGGGACGGCCGCTATCCGGCGAAACGGCGCAGCCGGGCGGACAGGTGGGGTGTCAGGCCGCCGTCGGCGTCGACCCGCTCCTCCACATAGGCCAAGTCGCCCCCCTCGACGATTCCGTAGAGGCGTTTGGCGCCGCCGACCAGCTCGGCGGAGCGGCTACGGGCCAGCGCGTCGGTTGCCAGTTCCCACGATGACGGGGTGCGGGGCCGTCCGTAGAACAATTCGACGAAACCGGTCGAATGGGCCAGCAGGAACTCGATCGCCTGGGACTCCGATGGGTCTTCGGGATCGTGCACGAATCGCCAGAAGCCCGTTTCGCGCAGGTCCGGCGCTTGGTAGTCGCCGGCCTCGTCGACGCGCCAGGATCGTGCATCCCAATTCAGATAGTCGCCACCGTTGTGGGAGACCACGATCTGCTGGCCGAATCGGTAGTCGCCGCCGGCGCCGGCGCCGGCGCCGGTGCCTTCGCCTTCGCCCCGCCAGACACCGACCAGCGGCAGCAGCGCCAGCAGTGCGTCGTGCAGGCCGGCCCCCTCGCGGAGGTTGGCCGTGTCGCCGGGCAGTGGCAAGTCATTGAAGACCGGAATGTTGCGGGCAGCCGTCGCCGTCTCGGGCCGATCGCCAGCGGCGACGCCATGGTCCCCCGAACCCCCGACGGCGCCTGTCGCGTCGTCGCCGTCGGCGGATGTCACGACTCGTCGTTGATCAACCGGTAGAGCGCGTACAAGGCGAACCAGGAGATGGTTCCGCTCGCCAGGACCAGCAGTATCTCGAAAAACAGCACCACGGGGATGAGTCTATTCGGCCTTGCGCTCCGGTGCACCCCCGTATCCCCGCGCGGGCATCCGTGCGCGAGATCAGGCGATCTTGATGTCCACTTCATGCAGGCCCGCACCCGACGGCACCACCGCCGCGTCTCCGTTGGCCGGCCCGGACAGTGCCCGCACCGTCCAGGATCCCGGTGCTGCGAAGAACCGGAAGTCACCGGTGGCGGTTGCGACAACCTCGGCGGTGAACTCGTCGGAGGAGTCCAGCAATCGGACGAACGCCCCACCGACGGCCTGCCCGTCGCAGTCTACGACGCGGCCGGTGATCACGGTTTCCTTCGCCAGGTCGACGCCGGCCGGCAATGTCAGCCCTTGCCCGGGTGCATTGCTCATTCCAACTCGATCGGTACTCCGCATGGATGTACTCCTAGGTATGAATGTTGCGCGTGGGAGACATGCCGCAGTGAAAATCCTCGGCCGCTCCGAGTGCCGCGCAGATGGGCGCGGCACGTCAGCAGCTACAGAAACCACCCGCGGGGCGGCACAGGTCGACTGCGCGGCGCTTGGTGAGCACAAGCTCGACACGGGCTGACACGGCGGTCAGCTTACCCAATTGCAGGCGGATCGAGCCAACGACGGGCTCTGGTGCTCCCGACGGGCAGGATGCGGCGAACCGAACGCCCATGTCACGACCTTTTGAATCCGCGGAGGTCGATGGTGACGTTGTCGGCGATGCCCTCGATGATGACGTCCGAACCCCGTGCCCCCACCGTGTCCGGCGCCAGCCCGAACGGCAGTACCTGGTTTGCGAGCCTGCCGGTGAAGGCATGCAGCACCGCGGCCAGCTTGTCGTCGGGAACCGGCTGATCGGCGGTATTGGGACCGAGTAGCACACCGGTCGGGGTGATGACGAGGGTCGCGGAATCGTCGGGGTCGATGGACAGATCGACCGAGATGCTGACGCGATGATCGAACTCCGCCGATTTCGGGGTGCCGGTGAACACCAGTCCCTGGCTGCCCGATATTCCCGATTCGGTGGTTCCTCCGGTGGCGTCGTTGGACTCCTTGGGTGGTACCTCGACCATAAGATCGGTAATGCCCAGGTAGCGCCCGAGATGAACCGAGTCGATGATGATGCGGCTTTCCAGCTCGCCGACCGGCAGCTTGGCGTCGGGCTGGATCAGCCAGGATGCGTCGGTCAGATCGATCGAGTGCATTGTGGCTTCCAGGGTGGCTTTGCCGACGGCGGCGTGGTCGACCGCATGCGCCTTGATTTCCAGCTCGTCGTAGTGCCGGTGCATCGCTTGGGGAATGAACGGAAACGCCAGGATCGCCACGAAAGGGTCCGACCCCAGGCCTGCTACGTCCCGGACGCTTGTCGACAGCCGGTACTCGGCGTAGATGCTCGCCCCGCAGTCGACGCAGATCGCGCCGAACCCCAGGACGGCGAGCGTCGCCGCGGACGCACCGACGAGCCGCTTTCGCACCGGGACATTGTGACACCGCGGGTCACGCCTGGCGAAACACCACGTCGGCGGCCAAATCGGTGTCGGCAAGTTATCGTTAGACGGGTTTGGCCGTTGACGTCACCGCGACACGTACGAAACGCCCCGCCCACGACGCTGGAGGGCTTGTTGGAGTTATTGCTGCTGACATCGGAGTTGGATCCCGATGCTGTCCTACCGTCGCTGTCGTTGCTGTCGCACACCGTGCGCACCGTGCCGGCCGAGCCGTCGTCGCTGCTGGAGGCCGGCCACGCCGATGCCGTGCTGGTGGATGCGCGCAACGACCTTTCGGCGGCCCGCGGGCTGTGTCGCTTGTTGGGTACGGCGGGTAGATCGGTGCCGGTGCTGGCAGTCGTCGGCGAGGGCGGGTTGGTGGCCGTGAGCGCTGACTGGGGCCTGGATGAGATTTTGCTGCCCGGTGCGGGGCCGGCCGAGATCGACGCCCGGTTGCGGCTGGTGATGGGGCGGCGAGTGGGTTTGGCCGACCAAGAAAACCTGGGCAAGGTGAGCCTGGGTGAGCTGGTGGTCGACGAAGGTACCTACACCGCCCGATTGCGTGGACGCCCGTTGGACTTGACGTACAAGGAGTTCGAGCTGCTGAAGTACCTGGCCCAACACGCCGGCCGGGTGTTCACTCGTGCACAGCTGCTGCACGAGGTGTGGGGCTACGACTTCTTCGGCGGCACCCGCACAGTCGACGTGCACGTGCGTCGCCTGCGGGCCAAGCTCGGCTCCGAGCATGAAGCCTTGATCGGCACCGTGCGCAACGTGGGCTACAAAGCCGTGCGGCCGCCACGTGGCAGTACTTCGGCCGCGGGGGCGGGCGAGGTTGCCGACGACGGCGGCGGCGAGCCGGAGGACGAAGCCGCGGCCGGGGACGAAGACCCGCGGGACTCGCTCGCCGACCCAGTGCACGACCAATGACGGTCCTGGGCTGGCGGTCGTCGCTGACTGCCGAAGAGCAACAGGATATTCGTCAAATCGTGACTGCCGCAAAAGAAATGGATGGTGTCTCACCGGTCGGTGAGCAGGTGCTGCGGGAACTGTCGCGGGATCGGACCGAGCATTTGCTGGCGACCGATGACAATGCCGGCGACGTGATCGTCGGCTACCTCAACCTGAGCCCGTCGCGGGACACCGCCGCTGCGATGGCGGAATTGGTGGTGCACCCGGAGGCCCGGCGATGTGGCGTCGGCGCCGAACTGGCTCGCGCGGCACTGGACAACACCGCAGGCCGGAACCGGTTCTGGGCGCACGGCACGCTTGACGCTGCCCGGGCGACGGCGGCTTCGGTGGGTTTGGTCGCGGTACGCGAACTGTTGCAGATGCGATGTGCGCTGCGCGATGCCCTCGCACCGGTGAATCCAGACCGCCTGCGCGGCTTGCGGATCCGCACCTACGCGGGCTCCGCCGACGACGCCGAGCTGCTCCGGGTCAACAACGCCGCGTTTGTCTCCCACCCGGAGCAGGGCGGGTGGACCGAGCGCGACATCGATGAGCGGCGCCGGGAGCAGTGGTTCGATCCGGCGGGTCTGTTCCTGGCCTTCTCGAATGCTCCGGAGGCCGCGGCGGGCACCGCGTCGGAAATCAACGGCCGGCTGCTGGGGTTTCACTGGACCAAAGTTCATCCCGACCCGGACGGGCTCGGCGAGGTATATGTGCTCGGCGTCGATCCGGCTGCTCAGGGCCGTGGCCTGGGTCAGACGTTGACGGCAATCGGCCTGGAGTCGTTGGCGCGGCGACTGGCCGCCAAAGCCGACCCGGCCGCCATGCTCTATGTGGAGTCCGACAACACCGCGGCGGTGCCGACGTACGAAAATGCGGGATTCTCCGTGTACAGCGTCGATACCGCGTACGCGATCCAAGAAGTGTCCAGGGAGTGTGATCGATGAAACTCGTCTCGGCAGGAAGGACAGTGGCGATGGCGTCGGTGGCGACGCTGATCTTCGGTTCGGTGGTGACCGCCTGTGGCAGCGATGACGACGGCGGGGTATCGACCTCGGCCAGCGGGGGTGCTGCCGGCCGGGAATCGTGCCTGGGGAAGGACCGGTTGACCGCCGAGGGATCGACGGCGCAGCAGAAAGCCATGGCGTTGTTCAACACGACGTGGGGCCAATTGTGTCCCGGAAAGCAGGTGTCGTACGAAGCCACCGGATCCGGAGTGGGGCGCGAACAATTCATCGCCGGCCACGTGGACTTCGCCGGATCGGACTCGCCGTTGGTCGCCGAACAACTCGCGCCGGCCGCCGACCGTTGCGGCGGGAATCCGGCTTGGGATCTGCCGCTGTCCTTGGGGCCCATCGCCATCGTGTACAACCTGGCCGACATCCCGGATCTGGTTGTTGATTCCGATGCGCTGGCGAAGATATTCAGCGGAGGCATCCTGCGCTGGGACGACCCGACCCTGGCGGCGCTCAATCCCGGTGTGAAGCTGCCCGGCACGACGATCACGCCGATCTATCGGGAAGACTCGTCGGGAACAACCGACAACTTCCAGAAATACCTGACAGCCGCGGCGCCGCAAAGCTGGACATGGGGAGTGGGCATCGAGTTCCAGGGCGGGGTGGGGGAGGGGGCTCAGCGGTCGGCCGGAGTGATCGAGGCGGTGCGGTCGACTCCCGGAGCCATCGGCTACGTCGGGAAGAGCTCCGCCGACCACGCTTCGATCCCGTTTGCCCGGCTCGAGACGGGTAAGGGTGTCGTGCGGCTGACCGAGGCGACCGCCGGGAACGCGATCCGTGCCGTGACGGTCGCCGGGCATGGCAACGATCTGGTGCTGGAATTGACACCGGTCTACACCGCCGAGGATCCCAAGTCCTACCCGCTGGTGCTGGCCAGTTACGAGATCGTGTGTTCGAAGGGATACGACGGGGACACCGCCGCCGCGATCAAGTCCTTCCTCACCGCCGCCGCCGGCCGGGGACAGGAGGGTCTTTCGGCCGCGGGCTACCTTCCGCTGCCAGATAAGGTCAAGGAGCGTCTGGTCGCCGCGATCGACGCACTGCGGTGAGCGGCGACCGGCGCCCGACCGGGCTCCTGAAGGCAGACAGGCGCCCGGGCCGTCGTCGAGATCTTTGCCCCCGACTCGTGGAAGGCAGGTGCGCAATCACGTGGCCAAACGGCTGGACCTCAAAGATGTCAACATCTATTACGGGTCGTTTCATGCGGTGGCCGATGTTTCGCTGTCGGTGTTGCCGCGCAGCGTGACCGCCTTCATCGGTCCTTCGGGATGCGGCAAGACCACCGTGCTGCGCACGCTGAACCGGATGCATGAGGTGATCCCCGGTGCCCGGGTCGACGGCAGCGTGTTGTTGGACGACGAGAACATCTATGGAGCGCGCATCGATCCGGTTGGGGTGCGGCGCGCGATAGGAATGGTCTTTCAGCGGCCGAATCCTTTCCCCGCCATGTCCATTCGCGACAACGTGGTAGCGGGCCTGAAGTTGCAGGGGGTGCGCAACCGTGCTGTCCTCGAAGAGGCCGCCGAGCATTCGCTGCGGGGTGCGAATCTCTGGGGCGAGGTCAAGGACAGGCTGGACAGACCCGGCGGCGGATTGTCCGGCGGGCAGCAGCAGCGACTGTGCATCGCGCGGGCTATCGCGGTGCAGCCGGACGTGCTGTTGATGGACGAACCATGCTCGGCGCTCGATCCCATATCGACCATGGCGATCGAGGAACTCATCAGTGAGTTGAAGCAGGACTACACCATCGTCATCGTCACCCACAACATGCAGCAGGCCGCGCGGGTGAGCGGCCAGACCGCGTTCTTCAACCTGGATGCCGTGGGTGGGCCCGGCCGTCTGGTGGAGATCGACGACACCGAGAAGATCTTCTCGAATCCGGCGAAGAAGGCGACCGAGGACTACATCTCCGGCCGGTTCGGCTGAGCCGGCGGGGACATCTGCTCACTTTCGGTGTACTTGCCCGTCGCCTGGAAGATGACTCTTCGCGCCACCTCGACCGCGTGATCGGCGAAGCGTTCGTAGAACCGGCCCAGCAGCGTCACATCAACGGCAGCCGCCACGCCGTGCTTCCATTCCCGGTCCATCAGCACGCTGAACAAGTGCCGGTGCAGGTCGTCCATCGCGTCGTCTTCTTCGCGGATCCGGGCGGCCTTCTCGGGATCCCGCGATATCAGCACCTCCTGGGCACTGTTGCCCAATTCGACCGCAAGCCGGCCCATTTCAGCGAAATAGCCGTTGACTTCCTCGGGTAGTGCGTGCTGAGGGTGCCGGCGCCGGGCGATCTTTGCGACGTGCAGGGCCAGCGCACCCATCCGGTCGATGTCGGCCACCATCTGAATGGCGCTGACGATTGAGCGAAGGTCGCCGGCGACCGGCGCCTGCAGGGCCAGCAAAACGAATGCGCTCTCCTCGGCCTGGGTGCTCAGCTTCGAGATCTGTTCGTGGTCGGAGATCACCTGTTCGGCCAGCAGCAAGTCGGCTTGCAGTAGGGCCTGGGTGGCCCGTTCCATCGCCATCCCGGCGAGTTCGCACATCTGCCCGAGTCGCTCGGAAAGTTCCGAGAGCTGCTCCTGGTAAGCGGTTCGCATTTGGTTAGCCTACGTTCTGACCATCGGGTCGGGGGTCGCGCATCACGTCGGCGGGGCTAGTTGCACGTGGTGTCGGCGGCGTTGGTGACTGTCAGGTCCTCGGGAAGTTCGGTCGGTGTGCTGGTCGAGTTCCTGTTGATCTGCATGGTCACCGTGGAGCCGCTACCCGGCGGAGTGCCCACCGAGGTGAAATCCGGTCCGAGGACGACCTGCACGGTTGACCCGAGGCCGGTGACTCGCACCAGCTTCGATTTGCCGAATGTTGCGGCGACGGTGGCCGCGGCCTGCTCGTTGCCGGGTGAGTAGAACACCGTGGTCGTCTTCAGTGCGCTGGGGTAGTCGTCGGGGTCGTCGACTTTGAAGCCGTTGTGCCGTAGCTCTTTGGTGGCGCGAGCACCCAGGCCGACGGTGGGGGTGCCGTTGGAGACCTGCACCGTGATCTTGTTCGGCGATGTCGTGGTCAGCTCCAACTGGCGGGTTTCCTCGGACAGGCTCTGCGTCGCGGGCTTGCCGGCCGTAGACGGTGAGGGCGTGGGCCGTGTCGTTCGGGTGGATCCCAACCTGCTTGCGTTCTGGTCGTTCTCGTCGGGCAGCGGGTCATCGTCGATGATCGCGGTGAACAGCGCTTTCATGTCCGCCGTCCGCGGCGGTTCGTTGCCGTCCTCATCGGTCACGCCGGTGGGAACGGTGATGAATGTGACATGCCCGGCCGCCATGTGCTGCAGCGATCTGCCCAACGCCACAAGGTCTTTGGTCTGGACATTGTCGACGTAGCTGTTGTTGATGAACAGGTTGACGACGTTGTTGAGCTTGGTGAGGTTCATCAGCGTGTCTTCGGAGATCATCGAGCGCAGCAGCGACGACATGAATAGTTGCTGACGCTTGATGCGGCCGTAGTCGCCGTTGGTCTCGGTGGTGACCTGACGCGCGCGCACGTAGTTCAGCGCGGTCGTTCCGTCGACCATCTGGCGGCCCGCATGTGCGAGCACCGTGCCCAGTTCGGCGTCCATCAGCGGGGTCGTGCTGCACACTTCGACGCCGCCGAGCGTTTCGACCATGCGGCCGAAGCCGACGAAATCGACAGCGATGAAGCGGTTGATACTCAAGCCCGACAGCTTCTGGATGACCTTGACCAGACATTTGGGGCCGCCGAAGGAAAATGCCGAGTTCAGTTTGGTCTCGGTGTAGACCCATCGGGGCCCTGTTGTCCTGGTCTTACGGTTGTAGACCGGTCCGTACTTGCCGTTCTCCGGATCCCAGGATTCGCACCGGATGGGGCTGATCGCCAGGTCGCGCGGGAAAGACACCGCTACCACCCGCGACCGGTCGGCGGGAACATTGACCAGCATCATGGTGTCCGACCGGGAGCCGTCGGCATCGTCGGCGTCGCCGGCGCCGACATCGGCGTTGGCTCCCAGGCGCGAATCCATCCCCACGATGAGGAAGTTCTCGTCGCCGTGCTGCCCGTTGGCGTTGATGATGTCCGCTGACTGTGGATCCAGTGCGTTCACGGTGTTCAACCGATGGTTCTTCGAAGCACTCCATTCGTATGCACCGCCGGTCAGCACCAATGACAGCAGGGCGATCAGGGCCGCTACCGAGCGTGCGGCGATCAGGAGTGGGCGCCAGCCGCGCTTGTGGTGTTGTCTGGCCGGCGGCGGCCTGTTGCCCGGGCGCTGCCTCTCCGCTGGGCGCTGCCTCTCCGCTGGGCGCTGCCTTCCCGCTGGGCGCTGCCTTCCCGCTGGGCGCTGCCTTCCCGCTGGGCGCTGGTGTTCGGGTGCACCGAGGTCGGGCAGTTCGGACTTGCGCTCAAGCAGATAGGCGGGGACCGGGATGGCCAGGGTGTCGCACTTGTCGTCACCGTCGCCGCGGGCCGGTGATCCGGTGTCCGGTTCCCGGACCTCGCGGTGACGTGCCGGACGCGCCGGCGTGGGTGCACCGAGCCGGGCAAGTAGGTCGGCTACACTCAGCGGACCGTCTGCGTGGCCACCTGTTCGATTGGGCTCGCGAGGGTGGGAGGCATCGACCTTGGTCATTTCCTGCCGGCCTCCGAATGTCTGATGCGCGCGTCCACGACATGTGCGCGCAGCTGTCTGCGCAGGTCAACGCGGTGCTTTGAGCGCCGACGCCGTGCGAATACAATTAAGCCTCATATAGTACTGATTTCTGCGCGACAACGCGATTTCACCGCTGTCTCGGTTGGGCTCACAACCCACTGACACCCCGCGAAGAGCGCTTAACTGTCCGGACCTAGCCGCCGGAGTGCATGACGTCGGCGCCCTCGGGCACCCGGCACTCGTCGGGGTCGTCCAGCCAGCCCTCGGGCAATAGCACCCGGGCCGGCGAGCCCTGCCGGCCGCGCGGGCCGCTGCCGACTGCCGGGAAAGGGCTGTCGGCATCGAGTCGGCCGAGTAGCTCGTCGAGTTCGTCGAGCGTCTTGACCAGCGCCAGTGCCCGCCGCAGCTCCGGGCCGGCCGGGAAGCCATGCAGATACCAGGAGACGTGTTTGCGGATGTCGCGCATGCCCTTGTCCTCGCCGAAATGGGCGGTCAGCAGCGCGCCGTGACGCCGAATGATGTCGGCCACCTCGCCCAGGGTCGGCGGAACCGGGGCCGGACGTCCGCTGAACGCGGCCGACAACTCGGCGAACAGCCACGGCCGGCCCAGGCAGCCGCGTCCGATGACCACGCCGTCACAACCGGTCGAAGCCATCATGGCCAGGGCGTCGCTGGCGTCGTAGATGTCGCCGTTGCCGAGCACCGGGATCGTGCGCACCTGCTGTTTGAGGGCCGCGATCTGATTCCAGTCCGCGGTGCTGGAGTAGCGCTGGGCGGCGGTGCGGGCGTGCAGCGCCACCGCCGCGGCGCCCTCGGATTCGGCGATGCGCCCCGCGTCGAGATGGGTGTGGTGTTCGTCGTCGATGCCGATGCGGAACTTGACGGTCACCGGGATGGCCGTACCGGCGGTGGCGCGCACCGCGGCGGCGATGATCCGGCCGAACAGCCGCCGCTTGAACGGCAGTGCCGCCCCGCCGCCGCGTCGGGTCACCTTGGGCACCGGGCAGCCGAAATTCATGTCGATGTGGTCGGCCAGCCCCTCGTCGGCGATCATTCTGGCCGCCGCGTAGGTGGTGTCCGGGTCGACGGTGTAGAGCTGCAGGGAACGCGGGGATTCCTCCGGGGCGAACGCCGTCATGTGCAGGGTGACCGGGTGGCGCTCGGTGAGTGCCCGTGCGGTGACCATCTCGCAGACGTAGAGCCCGTTGACGGTCCGGGGGTTCGACTGGCGCTGCGGTGCCTGCGGTGTCTGGGGCAGCTCGCCGAATTCGCGGCACAGCGTGCGGAAGGCGACGTTGGTCACGCCCGCCATCGGAGCCAGGACAACCGGGCTGGCCAGCTCGATCGGGCCGATCCGCAAGGTGGCTACCGGCGGCTCATGGTCAGCTTGCCGGCGGTCTTGTGCAGTTCGTAGGCGTGGACCTTCTTGCCGGTGCGCAGCTCCCGTTCGAGTTGACGCCGCTTGGACTCGTCGAACTTCTCGCAGGCCAGCTCGAGTTCTTTGACCAGCACGGCGAGGTCGTCGCGCATCCTGGCGCCCTCGCCGGTGAAGTCCTCGCGCTCGAAGATGCGCCACTTCTTCAACACGGGCCGGACCACCTCGTTGAGGTGGATGTGCGGGTCGTAGACACCCCCGACGGCGATGACCACCGCTTTGCGCCGGAACTCGGGAACCTGGAAGCCGGGCATCTTGAAGTTGTGCAGGATCATGTGCAGCGACTTCATCGCGTCGTTGGGCACCAGGTCGAACGCGGCTTCGCTGACATCGCGGTAGAAGATCATGTGCAGGTTCTCGTCGGCCGAGATCTTGGCCATCAGCTGGCTGGCGACCGGATCCTGGCACTCTCTGCCGGTGTTGCGGTGCGAAACCCGGGTGGCCAGCTCCTGGAAGCTGACGTAGATGACGGAGTCGGTAACGCTCTCGGCGAAGAGTCCACCCTGGAAGTTCTGGCCGGGGCTGAAGCCTCGGTTCACCACTTCCATGCGCAGCAGTTCCAGTTCGACGGGGTCGACCGATCGGGTCACCACCAGGTAGTCGCGCAGCGCGATGCCGTGCCGGTTCTCCTCGGCCGTCCACCGGTTCACCCACTGGCCCCAGGCGCCGTCCTGGCCCATGTTCATGGCGATCTCGCGGTGATACGACGGCAGGTTGTCCTCGGTCACCAGGTTCTGCACCATCGCCACCTGAGCGACCTCGGACAGCGGGCTCTCCTCCGGGTGCCACTCCTGGCCGCCCAGGGCGTAGTAGTTCCTGCCGTCCGACCATGGGATGTAGTCGTGCGGGTTCCAGCTCTTGTGCATGTCGATGTGCCGGTTGAGTAACTTCTCGACGACCGGTTCAAGTTCGTGCAGCAGCTGCAGGTCGGTCAGCGCGGCTGACATGGCGCCCTCCAGTTATCTGTCTTTGAGTAGCCGCCAATATATCTGTGTCTATGAGTAGCATCAAGTTGGGCCTGCGGTGTGCCGCTTCACCGTTCGGCCCACGTCAATCGAGGCGCATCTGCGGCACATGGGTGGCCGCGGTGCTGAGCAGCATCTCCACGCAGTAGTCGATGAACTGCCGACGGCTGGCGCCCAGGTGTCCGTTCAGATAGGCGGTGAACAGCCCGGTCAGCGCTCCGATCAAACTGGTTGCGACCAGTTTCTGCACCACCGGGTCGCCGATCCGGGACAGCTTGCGCTGGAGCAGCTCGATGAAGTTGGGCATCCATTCGGCCCCGGACTGGGTCAGCACCGGTTCCACCGCAGGGGCCAGCAGCAGTACGCGGCCGCGCACCGGGTCGTCGACCATCAGTGCGACGAACCGCTCGACGGCCTCGCGGGGGGTTTCCGCGGAGGTGAGCGCGGTCATCGCGCTGGCGCAGACGTGGTCGTAGACGGCGCGCACGAAGTGCTCGCGGTCGGTGAAACTCTCGTAGAAGTAGCGTTCGGTGAGGCCGGCGTGGCGACAGACCGCACGCACGGTCAGTCCCGATCCGTCGTCGCAGCCGAGTAGTTGAACTCCGCTGGAGACCAGCTTGTCGTGTCGCATGGCATGACGGTCCGCCAATGGGACGCCCGACCAGCGACCACGACGTTGACCCACCTGCACCTGTGCTCCTGATACCATTTGACAACGCATGTAGTCAGAACATGCTGACAATCGAGGAAGTTGCCCGTGACTCAAGATACGTCCCTCGCCTGTCCGATGGCCACCGCTGGCGGCGGTGTCGTCGCCGGAGCTGTTGCCGGAGCCAATGGCGCGGCGGCGGTGCCGGCGCCCGAAGGGTCGGCCGGGCTGGCCGGTGGCTGCCCGATGTCGGTGGCGGGTTACAACTCGCCGCCGATGCCGCTCGGCCCGGATTCGTTGACCTGGAAGTACTTCGGAGACTGGCGCGGCATGCTGCAGGGGCCGTGGGCGGGCTCGATGCAGAATATGCATCCCCAATTGGGTGCCGCGGTCGAGGATCACTCGACGTTCTTCAAGGAACGCTGGCCCCGGCTCATGCGCTCGCTGTACCCGATCGGGGGAGTGGTTTTCGACGGCGAACGCGCCCCGACGACGGGTGCGGAGGTACGCGACTACCACGTCGACATCAAGGGTGTCGACGCGCAGGGACGTCGCTACCACGCACTGAATCCGGAAGTCTTCTACTGGGCGCACGCCACCTTCTTCGTCGGCACCATGATCGTGGCCGAGCGATTCTGCGGCGGGCTGACCGAGGCGCAGAAGCGCCAGCTCTTCGACGAGCACGTTGAGTGGTACCGGATGTACGGCATGAGCATGCGGCCGGTGCCGGGCTCCTGGGAGGAGTTCCAGACCTACTGGGATCACATGTGCCGCAATGTGCTGGAGGACAATTTCGCCGCGCGTTCGGTGCTCGATCTGACCGAACTGCCCAAACCGCCGTTCGCCGAGATGATTCCCGACGCTGTGTGGGCCCTGCAGCGCAAGCTGATCGCGCCGTTGTTCGTCTGGGTGACGGTCGGCCTGTATGACCCGAGCGTGCGCGAGCTAATGGGCTACACGTGGTCGGGCCGCGACGAATGGCTGCACCGCCGTTTGGGCGATGTGGTCCGGTCGGTGTTCGCCCTGGTTCCCAGCCGGTACCGCAAGCATCCCCGGGCACGCGCGGGCATCGACCGCGCAGCGGGGCGCATCGCGGCCGACGCGCCACTGCCGCAGACACCCGCGCGCAACCTGCCGCCCGTGGAGGAGCGGGGCAATTCAATGCACTACTGCCCGCAAGGCTGAGCGGCCCGGTAGGGGTGTTGGCCCGGTAGGGGCCGCCGCCGCGGTAGTCGAACGAGAGCGCGCGTCCTACGCCCCCTCGGTGCGCAGCAACTCTTCCTTCAGCCGTGAGGTGAGCACGTCCTGGAATATCGTCTGCGCCGGCCGGTACAGATCCTGGTAGGTCGAGATGAGCGCTTCCCTGTTGTATTCCGGGATCGCGCCGGATGGCGGCGTCCAGAAGCTGTCGATGTCCATCAGGAAGAACTGCCCGGCATGGGTGGGAGCCACCCGGCGCAGGTGATAGCTGGGGTCCAGCGCTTGACCGGTGGCCGGGCCGTAGCGCACGATCAGCGCCCTGCCCGGTTGCGGCTCCCGGTACACCGCCGCGCCCTGCCATTCGGCCAGGGCCAGTCCTCCGGGGTTCAACTGCTGCGGGCCGAGCAGCGACTCGTCGATCCAGTTGGTCCATTCGATCCGGCCGTCGACACCGGCGGGAACCCGGACCTCGAGGACGAAGCGCAGGCCGATGCGCTCGATGCCCACGATCGGCGAAACCTGCGAGCGAGCGTCGACCACGCGCTTGGCGATCTCCAGGAAGGCGTCGAAATTGGTGTAGGCGGTGGTCTCGACGACGATCGCCTGGTTCTTCAGCGACGCGGCGGTGGTGTTGTTGCGGTCCGAGTAGCGGACGAAACGGTCGGCGACCGGCTGTGGGGGCTGGCCGGCCGCGGTCGTGCCCCACTGAACGTCCTGCGCCTGGCGCTCGATCGGGAGGTCTGCGGCGAGGGCTTGCTTGACTTCCCGACGCGACGACTCGGTGAGCGCGTCGGTGGAGGGGTGACGGATTTCCATCGTCACCAGGGCTACGGGTGCTTTTGGCTGGGCCTCATCGTTCACATCGGGAAGCATAGCCAAGCGGGTTCGGGCTCTGCGGGCCCCCCGACGTTGTGTGTGTGGCGGGGCCTATTGCCGGTAGTCGGTACCGGTAGGGCGCGTGTTCGGTGCCCCCAGTAGGACTCGAACCTACGACCTGCGGATTAAAAGTCCGTAGCTCTACCAACTGAGCTATAGGGGCGCGGAGACTCACAATACTGGTTGCCGGCTCGCTGCTCGTTTGAGGATTCGGCCCGGGGTGCCCTAAGCTATCTTGGCTCCCAACGTTGATCGCGTTGCGAGTGCCCCGGAGAGATTCGGTTCTGGCCCCCTACGTCGAGCGGCCTAGGACGCCGCCCTTTCAAGGCGGTAGCGCGGGTTCGAATCCCGTAGGGGGTACTCCCGCGGATACCGTGGAGCAGCAACACAGCAAGGCCCTGTGGCGCAGTTGGTTAGCGCGCCGCCCTGTCACGGCGGAGGTCGCGGGTTCGAGTCCCGTCAGGGTCGCCGGCACGGCGAGGCACACGCTGCCTTCCGGCTTCCGGCCAGGTAGCTCAGTCGGTACGAGCGTCCGCCTGAAAAGCGGAAGGTCGGCGGTTCGATCCCGCCCCTGGCCACTCATCTTCACCTGCGTCGACACGGGTCTCGCACTCGGTTGTCAGTTTTCTTTGTCCGGTTCTTGTCCGGTCTTCGGTGAGTGAATCTCGGTCGCGTGGAGCTGATCGAGGTTCGTTGCGACCTGGTCCAGCTCGTCGGAGTAGAGGTCGCTGTAGATGTTCGCGGTGACAGTCGGCGTCGAGTGGCCCAGGGTTGTCTGTACGTAGCGAAGGTCAGCGCCGGGCTTTCTGGCCAGGCTGGCGTAGGAGTGGCGTAGTGTCGGCGGTCATGTAATTCCCCACCCCTTGGGGCGTTTCGGGCGGAGGTTGGGGTGCTGCTCGGGTTCGCTCCGGTCGGGCGCCCCGCGAGGGGGCCTGGAAGGAGCCTTGAGTGGCGAGGAGATCGTGGAACGTGACGAGATGTTCCGGCATTGGAACGCCGGCCGGTCCCAGGTGCAGATCAGTGAGGCACTGGGCATCGACCGCAAGACCATCCGCAAGTATGTGGCCCCGGCGTTGGCCGAGGGTCTGCAACCCAGCCCAGAGGAGTTCGACTCCTCCTCGATGAGAGCCCGGTAGATCGTTTCGGCGGCTTGCGTGATTCACTCGCCGGCATCGGCGGTGCGCAATGCATCGAGCACCTCGAGCAAGGCAGACTGATCCAGGGCCATCGCGGTATTCCTCTCGGTAGTGATCCTTGGACGTTTCACCACAGCGACTCCCGCGATGGCCCACCTACGTCAGGACCGACATGCCGCCACTACTTTCGCCACCCGGGGACGTGAACGTCGTCGCGGATCGAACGCAGTTTGCCGGCGAACTTCGGTAGTGCTGCACGCTCCAACGCCGCAATGAGGTCGTCGGCCGTTGTCGGCGGATTCCTTCGCTTGTCAGACATCTCGATGAGGCAGCCCAACATTCGGATTGGATTCAGATCGAGTAGATCGAGTAGGAAATCGTCGGAGGTGACGGCGTGCAGTCCCCATTCGCGAAGTGCCTCGTCGGGGAAGTGCTTGGTGTTGTCGGTGACGATTGCTGCTGCGTTGCCACGGATTGCGGCGGCAACCGCATGACGATCATTGGGGTCGGGGATCCCCGGGACGCAGTCCTCGATGGGCTCCCACCCCTCGACCAAGGCATCCTCGAAAGCCGCATTCATGTCCATAATTCGTACGGTGGCGCGCTCTTCGGTCATCGTCGGGTTGGCGATCACGATAGCTCGCGACAACTCGCGCAAGATGGTGCAGCTCCAAAGCGGATGGAATGCCTGGCGTGCCGCGAGTGTGAGCAGCAGGTCCGCTTTAACGATGGGGACCAGCACGCAGGTGTCCAGCACCACGCGGAAACCGGACATCAGGACTCTTCGAGACGTTCCGTCCGCGCTTGACGTACGGCCTCTTGGTAGCGTTCGCCGGGTGTGTCGTAGAGCCCAGCACCCTCGGCATCGTGAACGAGCTTGGTCAACAACTCATCTCGCTTCGCGCTGCGGCGGTTCTGGTAGTCGAGAACATCGCTGAGCAGCACGCGGCGGTGACGGCTCCCGCTGGGCTTCTCACAGGGCAGCTCTTCTTTGTCGATCAGCTTGATCAGGGTGGGGCGGCTAATGCCGAGCAGGTCGGCGGCCTGCTGGGTTGTCAGGCGCTGCTCTATAGGGGCAAGGGTCACCGCCTGTTGCCTGCCCATCGCGGTGACGACCCGGACGAGTACGTCGTAGACCTCGATAGGCAGTGGGATCTGCTCACCGTCGGGCCCCAGTAGTACTGCGGGCTCGGTGTGCTGGTCCAAGAACTTTGACAGGTCCGACAGCTCCCGCAGGTCCGCCGGAGGAAGGACCGTCCCCTTCCTCGACAGCTTCTCCGGAGCGGGGGTAGTAGCCATGCCCTCATGGTAGTGATAATCGAAAAAATCGCAATGGAGGTGAGGATGGCTGAACTTGCCCGATGGACGATAGGCGGAAACGGTCGGCGCGGACCCGCCGCCGACCGATGTGTCACGGAGTTGTCCCAAGAGCTGCACCCCGACTGATAGTCCAACACACTGAAAGCTCAGGTCAGAGGAGTGGCGCATAGTTCGGCGACCTGGGGAACCATGTCCGCCTGCGAACTGAAAAGCGGAAGGTCGGCGGTTCGGTCCCGCCCCTGGCCACCGGAGACTCTTCCCGGTCATGTTCTGCGTTGACGCACCGCGTCCACCGCGACGGCGCCGCCACCGATGAACACCAGAACCAGGAACGCGAAGCAGTTCATGACGGCCTCTTCGCCGCCATTCTCGATTGGCCAGAACGCGGACGGTTGGTGCTCGGTGAAGTAGCCCACTGCCATCTCCCCGGAAGCGATGAATGCCGCCAGGCGCGTCCACAAGCCGATCAGCAGCAACGTCCCGAGAACGAGCTCGATGACGCCGGCGTACCAGAACGGCCATGTCCCGGCCGGGATTGGCCCGCCATTGCCGATTCCCACCGGCCAGGCGAACACCTTCTGGGCGCCGTGCATGGTGAACAGCAGCCCGAAGACGAACCGGAACGCTGACACCGCCATCGGGGTATACCCATCGCGCATTTTCGCTGTCGCAGAAACCATGTGACCCATAGTAGACACTAAACGGACTAGAGTCCACTTATATCCGGTCGGGTCGCGGTGGCTCGCACGGATCGTCGCGCTGACGGCGCGCCGCGGGATTGCCCGGCGCGCCCGACCGTCAGACGGCCCGGCGGCACCCCACCGCTGCGGGGATGTTAGTCAACCCCTGTTTCGGGGAACCCTAAGTTGCATGAGGCGCCTGCCGGGGGCGCCGCGGTGACAGGAGCGGAAAATGGTTGGAACGATAATCCTGGCCGTCGTCGTGGGTGCGATCATCGGTGTGGTGGCACGCTTGGTGATGCCGGGCAAACAACATATCGGCGCGATGATGACGATTGTGCTCGGTGCCCTCGGTGGACTGACCGGCTCATGGCTGGCGAGTCACTTCGAGTACCAGAACACCAATGGCGGGATCGCCTGGCTACCGTTCTTCGCCGGTGTCGGCGCGGCCGCGATCTTCATCGCGATCTACGAATCGGTGACCGATCACCACACCCACACCCGACTGCCGCACTGAACGCGGCGGGTGCGCTACGCCGAGGCGGAACAGGCCGCGGGCTGATAGGCCGACAGGTTCTCCGCGAGTTCTTCGAAGAGTGCTTGGTTCAGCCTGAAGGCGACCTTGACCTCTTCGACCGCGCGCTCGATGTCGTCGCCCTCCAGCCCCAGGCCGTCGACCTTGGCGCGGTAGGCGTCCTTGTACGGCTTGGGCCGCATCGGGAATTCGTAGAACGACAGGCCGGCACCGTCCAGATCGAATGTGCGGTCCAGGATCCTGCCGATGGCCTGACCGCCGGAGAGGTCGCCGAGGTAGCGGGTGTAGTGGTGCGCCACCAGCGCACCGCCCCAGGAGGCGTTGAGTAGCCGTTCACGGTACGCCCGCGCGGCGGGGGAGTCGATGTCGCGCGAAACGCCGGGCGCCCAGTGCTCCAAGTCGGCGTCGATGGCCTCGAGCCGCTCCAGGGCGGGGTCGTAGACCGCGGCAACCAGTGGGTCGTCCCGGCGCGCGCGCACCGCCTGTTCGAGCGCTTCGTAGATCATCCGCAACCGCAGTAGGTAATCGACGTAGCCGGTCGGGTTGATGCCCCCGCTGAGCAGTTCGGACACATAGGACGAATGTTCTGCGGCTTCGTGTTCGGCCTTCGAACCCGCCTTCATGGCCACGGAGAGGGGCCCGGTGGCCTCGGTCGCGTGCACTGCCATGCTTCTGCTCCTCACTCCCGATGGCCGCTCCCGGCCACCGTTGACAACGTGTCAAAACGATATTGACAACCTGTCAGAAACATAGCACAGCATCGCGGGCGAACCGCTGTGACGTCCGTCCTACCCCGCGGTCCCGAGAGCTCGCAGCACGAAATGTTCGACGGTTGCCGTCGGCAAGTTGCGGGGAACCAGGCACGCATGCACCAGCGACATGGTGGCGGCCTCGTCGTCGATCACGAATTGTCCGTTGGCCGCGCCGTCGGTCAGGATCGACCGCAACACGTTCTCGACCGACACCACGTGGTCGCGGATCTCGCGCATGGTGTCCACGGACAGTGAGCCGTACAGTTGCGACCCCAGCCCCATGTGGAACTGGCGGCCGGTGTCGAGTTGACGACGGACGTAGATCCGCATGCGCTCGGTCGGGTCGGTCACCCCGGCGAGGTCCTGCTGCAACCCCGCGAGGTAGCGGCTGGTCTCATGGGAGGCGAAAGCGACCACCACCGCTTCCTTGTCGGCGAAATGGTGGTAGATCGCGGTACGCCCTATGCCCGCGGCGGCCGCCAGCTTTGCCATGCTGATCGCTTCGAAACTGTGCTCGGACATCATCGTCGCGAACGCTTCGAAAACGCGCTGCTGGACCTGCTCGCGGTGCTCTTCCACCGACGAGGCGCTGATTTTGGGCACGGCGCGACTCTATCCCCCGGACCCGGTAGCGAGGCGATGCCGTGCCGCTACCGGGTTCGTGCGCGGCGCCGGTGACAATGGGGCCATGTTCCGATTCGGAAAGACCGTGCTGATCGCTGCCGCAGCCTGCCTGCTCGCGGTGTGCGGAGGACAACCGCGAACGGCCGGCGCCGCGGCCGAGGTGGGGTTGGCCGGAACCGGCTGGGCCCTGCGGCCCCCGTTTCCCGCCGGTCCCGGTGTGCCCCCGGTGAGTGCCGAAGCGGCCGCTGCCGGGCTCGTCGACGTGCGTACCGTCGTTCCCGACGCGCTGGTCGACCTGCGTTACGCCACCGCAAACAACTTCACCCGAACACAGCTGTATCCGGCCGACGCCCGCTGTCTGGTGCACCAATCGATGGCGCGGGGCCTGGATGCCGCCGCGACCCTACTGCGTCCGCAGGGGCAGCTACTGGTCTTCTGGGACTGCTACCGCCCGCATGACGTCCAGGTCAAGATGTACCAGGTGGTGCCGAACCCGGCCTGGGTGGCCCGTCCGGGCCCGTACGCCACCAGCCACGTCGCCGCGCGATCGGTCGACGTGACCTTCACCGATCCGCACCACGGCTGCCCTGGCGAGCGGCTGGGGGCCGGATTCTGCCTGGCCGACATGGGCACGGATTTCGACAACTTCACCGATCGGGCAAAGGCGTTCGCCACCGAAGGCGTCAGCACTGTCGCACAGCAGAACCGCACCCGCCTGCGGGATGCAATGAATTATGGTGGGTTGAAAGTGTATTCGGGAGAGTGGTGGCATTTCGACGGCCCGGGTGCCGGTGTGCAACGTCCGATTCTCAACGTCCCGGTCAACTAGCGGGGCGGCGTACCGGGCTGCCGTCCAGCACAGCTAACATTCGCCCGGCGCCGGTGCGAACCCGCCGCGCAGGGATTCGAACGCGTCGGCAACCTTGAGCACGGTAGTGTCGTCGAATCGCTTGCCTACGATCATCATTCCGGCGGGCAGACCCCGGATCAGTCCGGCGGGCACCGAGATCGCGGGATGACCCGTGACGTTCATCGGCGCGGTGTTCGCGGCCTTGCCGACGGCCGGGCTCAGGGCTCGAGAATCCTCCGGTAGCGGTTGGGCGGTAACCGGGGTCGTCGGCATCACCAGTACGTCGCATTCGGCGAGCGCGCGGTCGTAGCCGGCTCGTACGTACGGCACCAGGGCACGCGCCTTCGCATACGTTGCCGCACCCAGCACGGTGAGTCCGTAGTGGCCGGCGATAGCGGTCGCTTTCACCACGGTGGCCAGTTGGTCGGTGGTCTCGCGCCACCGGGTGCCGAAGTGTCGCAACAAATCCGGGTCGCCTGGATCCTCGACCCCGAAGCCGCAACCATTGGCGTCGAACATCTGGTGGATTCCCCCGTCGGTGCAGATCACCGTGGACAGGTGCGCGGCGTCGAGGTGCTGCGGCACGCTGATATCTCGCACCGTGCAACCGATTTCGGCGAACCGGTGTGCGGCAGCCCGGATCAGCTCGTCGACTTCGGACTGTGCACCACCATGGCCGAAGCCCTCGGCCAGGATTCCCACCCGCATGCCCGCCACGTCACCGGTGAGCGCCGCCGAATAGTCGATGCCGGGCGACCCCGGCCGCTGACGAGAGTCCCGCCCGTCGGCACCCGCCAGGACGTTCAGCAGCAACGCCGCGTCGGCAACGGAGTGCGCCATGGGGCCGAGGTGATCGATGCCGCGATCCAGCGGCATCGCGCCGGTGCAGGGGATCAACCCGTAGGTGGGTTTGAAGCCGACGATGCCGCACAGTGCCGCCGGGATGCGGATCGAGCCGGCCTGGTCGGCGCCGACTGCCAACTCGACCGCGCCCGCGGCCAGCAGAGCGGCGCAACCGCTGGACGATCCTCCTGCTTCCCGGTCCGGATCCCACGGATTGCGTACCGGCCCGGATGCGGACGTGAAACTCGACGACGACAGGCACAGGTCCTCGCACACAGCCTTGCCCGCGATAAACGCACCGGCGCCGAGCAACCGCTCGACGACGGTGGCGTCGGCGGCCGGGATGAATCCCTCGACCGCGGGCGAGCCGCTTGCCATCGGAACTCCGGCGACGGCGATGTTGTCCTTGATCGCCACCCGTCGCCCGGCCAGGGGGCCGTCGGCACCGTCGCATACCTCGGTGGTGACATACCAGGCACCGAGCGGGTTGTCGCCGGCCGCGGGGAATCGGTAGGTGCGTTCGGGCGGACGCCGGTTTGCCACCCGGTCGTACAGTGCGTCGACCCGTCCATAGGAATCCAACAGGAGCCGGGCGAAAGCCTGTATGTCGCTCCGGGTTTCAGTGTCGAAGTGGAAGCCGAAATGGCGGGCCGCGGCGTCCACATCGGCGGTTGCCGGCGGCGGCGCCGCGCTGGACGAGTCCCGCGAAGGCGGCCCGGAGTCAGCCATGCCACCCCTCTGGCGCCCGCCGGTGACCGTCGTGCGAGCGTAGGAACCCGCGCATCACCGCGTCGAATCGTCGCGGTTCCTCGATGAACGGGAGATGGGAACTGTTGTCGAAGTACTCGAAGCGCGAACCAGCAATGCGGTGGTGCATGTCGCGCATGTGCTCCGGGGAGCACTGGTCGTATCGTCCGGCGAGAAGCATTGCCGGCAGTCTGATTTCGGTGAGCCGATCGACCACGTCCCAGTCTCGGATGGTCCCGACGATGTTGAGGTCACTCGGGCCGAACATCGTTGCGAATATCTCGGCCCCCATGTTCTGGAACGCCAGCCAGAGATCGCTGGGCCAGGGCCGGGCACGGCACAGGTAGGTTTCGTTCCATGTGGTGATCGCGGCCTGATACTCGGCGGAGTCGGTGGTGCCGGCGGCTTCATGGCGGTCGATGGCATCGCGGGTCGCGGTGTCCAGCTCGGCCTTCAGCCGGATCACGTTGTCGGCGAACAGCGGTATCGACGCGGTGCTGTTGGAGATGGTGAGTGTTGCCGCGGACGACGGCGCATCCAGCACATACTGCTGCGCCAGCATTCCACCCCAAGAATTGCCGAAGAGGTGAAACCCGTCGAGTCCGAGTCCATCTATGACACAGCGCATTTCGTCCACCGAGCGCGCCATGGTCCACAGGTCGGGGTTGGATGGACGTTCGGAGTTGCCGCAACCGAGCTGATCCCAGAAAATCACCTCGCGCTCGTCTGCCAGGAGTTCCAGCGAACTCAGATAGTAGTGCGGCAAACCCGGCCCGCCATGCACCACCAACAGTGGCCGGCCCGGCCCGCCGCCGACCCGCTGGAACCAGACGTTCCCGCCGGGGACGGCGATCGTTCCCGACCGATGCCCCGTTGCCTCAGCCATACTCGGCGGCGCCTCCCGTCCCCTGCCTGTCTCAGCCCTGCGCGGCCTGCTCGTCGAAGGTGTGGTCGATGCGTTCGAAACGGCGGCGGATAGACGCGCGGGACGCTTCGTGCGGCAGTACATAGAGGCGGTTCGCCAGTACGGCGTCGGCGGCCATGCGCGCAAGATCGTCGACGCCGACGGTGTCGTCCTGCGGGGGGAGCGCTCCGATCGAACCTCCCGGGCCCGCCGCGTCGGGTGTCGAGGCACGTGCGGAATCCGCGCCGCGGATACGTTCGGAGTTGGTCACCAGCGGGGTTTCGATCACCATCGGGCACAGCACCGATACCCCGATACCGGTGCCCTTCACCTCGCGGGCCAGGGTTTCGGCCAGGCCGACCACTCCGTATTTGGCGACGCCGTACGCCCCCAGTCCGGCATTGGGCACCAGGCCCGCGAATGAGGCGGTGAACACCAGGTGGCCGCCGGTGCCCTGGTCGAGCAGCCTGGGCAGGAAGGCCTCCACGGTGTGGATCGAGCCCCACAGGTCGATGTCGATCACCCAGCGCCAGTCTTCGTGCGTCATCTGCGCGATCGGGCCAGCCACGACTACTCCGGCATTGCTGAACACGATGTCGACCTGTCCGAGCAGCCGGACGGTCTGGTCGGCCAGGCTCATCACCTGGTCGAGGTGCCGGACATCGCAGAGCACGCCGTGCGCGTCGAATCCCTGACCGCGTAGCTGGGCAACGGCCCGCTCCAAACCGGGCTCATCGACGTCGGCAAGGACGAGCCGCGCACCCCGGCGGGCGAACTCGGTGGCTGTAGCCAGGCCGATACCGCTGGCCCCGCCGGTGACCACCGCGCCGCGCCCGTGGAATCCGTCCATGAGACCGAACCCTAATTCAGGTGGTCGTTGCCGTCGGCGGCCAGGGTGTTCCCGATGCCCGCCCCAATTGCCGGACGCCTGCAGGCGCGACCGACAAGGTGATCTACTGGAAGCCTCGTGTGCGGCGACCTGGACGACGGAGGGAGATGGCTGAATGCCCGGGGGTGGAATGAATTTCGAACTCACCGAAGATCAGCGGTTGATTCGTCGGGCCGTGGCCGAGCTGGCGTCGAAGTTCGACGACCAGTACTGGACGGAGAAAGACCGTACCCACGAGTTTCCGGTCGAGTTCTACCGCGCCATTGCCGACGGCGGGTGGCTCGGGCTGACGATCCCGGCCGAATACGGCGGTCACGGTCTCGGCATCACCGAGGCGACCATCCTGCTTGAGGAAGTCGCCAAATCCGGTGGGGCGATGAACGCGGCCAGCTCCATTCACCTGTCGATCTTCGGCATGCAACCGGTCGTGGTGCACGGGTCCGACGACTTGAAGGCGCGCACCCTGCCCAGGGTTGCCACCGGGGAATCCCACGTCTGTTTCGGGGTGACCGAACCCGGTGCCGGCCTGGACACTTCGCGCATTACCACGTTCGCCCGAAGGGACGGCGACCGCTACGTCGTCAACGGCCGGAAGGTGTGGATTTCCAAGGCGCTGGAGTCGGACAAGATCCTGCTGCTGACCCGCACCCGCGGATATGACGAGGTCACCAAGAAGACCGACGGCATGACCCTGTTCCTCACCGATCTCGACCGCGACCGGGTGGAAATCCGGCCGATCCGCAAAATGGGCCGCAATGCCGTCAGCTCCAACGAGTTGTTCATCGACAACCTCGAAGTGCCCGTCGAAGACCGGGTCGGTCAGGAGGGTCAGGGATTCCAGTACATCCTGGACGGCCTGAACCCGGAGCGGATGCTGATCGCAGCCGAGGCGCTGGGTATCGGCCGGGTGGCGCTGGCGAAGGCGGTGAAATACGGCAACGAGCGGGAGGTCTTCGGCCGTCCGATCGGCATGAATCAGGGCGTGCAGTTCCCGCTGGCCGACTCGCTGGCCCGCCTCGATGCCGCCGAGCTCATGCTGCGCAAGGCCACCTGGCTCTACGACAGCGGCAGACCCTGCGGGCGCGAGGCCAATACGGCCAAATACTTGTGTGCCGATGCCGGATTCGCCGCCGCCGATCGGGCCCTGCAGACCCACGGGGGCATGGGATACGCCGAGGAGTACCACGTCGCACGCTATTTCCGCGAGGCGCGGCTGATGAAGATCGCGCCGGTCAGTCAGGAGATGATCCTGAACTTCCTGGGCTCGCACGTGCTGAAGCTGCCCCGAAGCTACTAGGCTTGCTGCGCGCTGAGTGGTTGGCAGCGGGCGCCGGGCGTCGGGTGTCGACTCCCGCTCGCCGGGCGCTGAGCACCCGTCCCGCTCGCCGAACGTGTAACTACTGCGGGTTTTGGGCGTTTTTTCCGCAGTAGGTACACGCTCGGCGAGAGGGGGAGGCTGGGCTGGCGAGCGGGCTGGGCTGGCGAGCGGGCTGGGCTGGCGAGCGGGAGGGCTGGCGAGCGGACCGGAGGACGGCCGCGTGAGACGGGAGCTGGGCATGCGCGAAGTGGTGATCGCCGAGGCGGTTCGCACCGCGGTGGGAAAACGCAACGGTGCGCTGGCGCAGATGCACGCCGCCGATCTGTCCGCCGTGGTGCTCAGCGAGCTGCTGGAACGTGCCCGTGTCGGCCCGGAGATCATCGACGACGTGATCTGGGGATGTGTCTCGCAGGTTGGCGATCAGGCCGGCAACATCGGTCGCTGGGCCGTCCTGGCGGCAGGCTGGCCGGAGAGCATCCCCGGTACGACGGTCAACCGTGCCTGCGGATCCAGCCAGCAGGCCCTGGACTTCGCGGTGCACGCGGTGATGTCGGGCCAGCAGGATGTCGTGGTGGCCGGCGGCGTCGAGGTGATGAGCCGGGTTCCGCTCGGTTCGGCCAGGGCGACCGGCATGCCGTACGGGCCGAAAGTTCTTGCCCGCTATGACGATTTCTCGTTCAACCAGGGAATCTCTGCCGAGATGATCGCCGAGAAGTGGGGACTGTCCCGGGCCCGGCTCGACGAATACTCCGCGCAGTCGCACCAGCGGGCCGCGGCGGCCCAGGACGCCGGCGCCTTCACCGATCAGATCGTGCCGGTGTTTCCCGGGGATGCCGTTGTCGTCGATGCCGACGAGGGCGTTCGCCGCGGGACCAGCGTGGAAAAGCTGTCTGGACTCAAACCGGCATTCGCCGCCGACGGAGTGATCCACGCCGGCAACTCGTCGCAGATTTCCGACGGCGCGGCCGCGTTACTGGTGACCACCTCCGAACTTGCCATGGATCTGGGTCTGACGCCGATCGTCCGCTACCGGGCGGGCGCGGTAACCGGGGCGGACCCGGTGCTGATGCTGACCGGCCCGATTCCAGCTACCCGGAAGGTGCTGGCCAAGTCCGGAATCCGGCTGGACGACGTGGGTGTCTTCGAGGTCAACGAGGCGTTCGCGCCGGTGCCGCTGGCCTGGCTCGCCGCAACCGGCGCGGATCCGGACCGGCTGAATCCGTTGGGCGGTGCCATCGCCCTGGGTCACCCGCTGGGCGCCTCCGGTGCCGTGCTGATGACGCGAATGGTGCATCACATGCGCGACAACGGAATTCGCTTCGGCCTGCAGACCATGTGTGAGGGCGGCGGCACTGCCAATGCGACGATCGTCGAACTCGTCGGCTGAGCCGGCCCCGACGGCCCAGACGGCTATGACGGCCCCGACGGCCCCGGGGCATCCTCGAGCGCGGCGAACATTTCACCGGCAGTGCGGAAGCTGTCCACGGCCGCCGGCACACCGGCGTAGACGGCCACCTGCAGGAATATTTCGCGGATTTCGTCGCGGGTCACACCGTTGGCCAGGGCGGCCCGGATGTGGGTGCGAAGTTCGTGCGGCCGGTTGAGCACCGACGTCATCGCCAGATTCAGCATGCTGCGGGTCTTGCGGGTCAGCCCGTCGCGTCCCCAAACCGCACCCCAGCAGTACTCGGTGAGCAGATCCTGCAGCGGCCCGGTGAAGTCGTCGGCTTCGCCGATCGCCTTGTCGACGTGCTCCTTGCCCAGGACTTCGGAGCGGATCTGTCGTCCCCGCAGGTAGGTCTCACTGGCCACCGTCGTTCTCCTCCGCTAGTACCGATAGTCAGGAGTGTAGAAGCGGTGTCGAGAACCTCGGGCGGGGCATGTGTGTGCTCGCCGTTGACTTTCGGGGCCGGAAAGCCGAGTCGGGGTCGTGAGGCGACCGTCGATCAGTTGCACGCCCAGTCGACGGCCCAGCCACCGCCGAGCATGTCGATTGCGTGCCGCTCGGCGTCGCGACGGGTAAGGCCGATGCCGCCGTGGTAGGTCGTGCCGTCGTGAGCCACCGCGCCGCATCGGGTGAAGGTGCTGACCACTATGCAGTTGGGAGCACCGCAGCGCTCCAGAGCGAGCTGTTCGGCCCCTAATTTGCTGACGTGCCGACGTGCTTTGCCGGCCGCACCGTCGTGCGAGTAGGCAATCGCGCCGTAGCGTTTGATCAGCGGCGGCAGACCGATCTGCGTGGTGTCTTGGTCGCCGCGGGCGTGGCTCACCGCAGGCACCGTGAAAGCCATCCCGGTCGCAGCCAGCAGGCTTGCGAGTACCAGTGCGACGCGACGTCGTTGTCGTGTCGGCATGTGGATCATCCCTCCTTCAGGTTGTCCGCCGCAGTGCGCCGGCGACGTTCCCAAATGTTTACAATCAGGAAACATTTAGCAGCTAGCATACCGCGTCGCGGACGTGTCGGCGGTTCTGGAACGATCAAGTGGTTGCCCGCCGATATCGCCGAGCTGGCAGAGGAGTACCGGTTTGACCGACCAGCCCGCCACCCGAGCCGGCGAGCGCACGTTCATGGGAAAACCCTTGGGTACTGTCCGCGCGCGACTGACGTCAGTCGCGGTCGTCATAGCGGCTTTCATCTCCCTGTTCGCGCTGGGCGCCAGCGTGGAGATGGCCGTCCTGCACCGCAGCGCCGAGCACGCGCGCCAGCTGATCGGGGAATATGCGACGGCGGCGAACCGGGGCGTCGCGGCGTTGACTTCCCTGGACTTCGCGCACGCCGAACGGAGTGCCCAACGCATCCTGGACCTCGCCACCGGTGCTTTCAGGGAGCGCTTCCTGGAAACAGCCGACGATTTCACCAAGACCGTGCGGGAGTCCAGGGTGACCACGCACGGGGCTGTCCGGCATGCCGCGGTCGAACGGGACACGCTGACTCCGATGTCGGCGGTGGTGCTGGTCGTCAGCAGGTCGGAGGTGACCGATGCCGCAGGCGTCGAACAGGACCCGCGGGACTACCGGGTCATCGTCACGGTCACCCGTGAAGACGGCCAACTCAAGATGTCGAATGTCGAGTTCCTACCGTGACCGCCAAGGAGCGGTCGAAGGCCGCCGGACGATGGCTCCGACGGCTGGGTATGACGTTGTCGGTGCTGGCTCTGGTGGTTCCGCCGGCGGCACTGGGACTCGTTTATTTCTACACATACCGACCGGACCGTGCAGTCGACGACGCGGCTGCCCGGGAGGCGATCGCGGCTGCCAGTGCGGGGACGGTCGCTATCCTGACGTATTCCGCCGACACCCTGGAACGTGATTTCTCCGCTGCGAGATCGCATCTGACCGGCGACTTCTCCTCCTATTACGACAACTTCACCAAACAGACGGTAGCCCCTGCCGCCCAGCAGAATTCGGTGAACACGACTGCAAAGGTCCTCCGGGGTGCGCTCTCGGAATTTCGCCCCGACTCTGCTGTCGCACTGCTGTTCATCGAACAGGCCACCCGCAGCAAAGATCAGCCGGAACCGGTGCTGACGTCTGGAAGCGTACTGGTGACCCTGGTCAAAACAGTTGACAGATGGCTTATTTCGCAGTTCAAGCCGCTATAGGTTCGAGTGGCGCGGCGACGTTCATTCGCGGGCCTGCGACGGTGCCATCGGGCCGACGAGTTGGGCAAGCAGCGGTGGGATTTCGAGTCGTGGCAGCACCGCTTCGACCAGCACCATGCGGTCTCGGTGCTCGGCGGCGGAGGTGAGGGCGTCGTCGAGCTCGCCGTAGGTCTGCACCCGGAACGCGAGATTGTTCTCCACCCCCAACGTCTGCGGAAGGTCGGTCCAGCGCCATTCGGCGATGTCGTTGTACGGGGCCGCCTGCCCGTGGATCGCACGTTCAACGGTGTAGCCGTCGTTATTGACCACGACGATGACCGGCGACAGCCCTTCGCGGAAGAACGAACCGAGTTCCTGCACCGTCAGCTGCGCGGCCCCGTCGCCGATCAGCAGGACCACTCTGCGGTCGGGATGGGCAACGCCGGCGCCGAACGCCGCGGGCAGCGTGTATCCGATTGAGCCCCACAGTGGTTGACCGATAAATGTGACCCCGTGCGGAAGCACATGGTCAGCCATGCCGTAAAACGATGTGCCTTGATCTGCCAGCACCACGTTCCCCGGGGTGAGGGCCGCGCAGAGCCGGTCCCACAACATGCGCTGGGTTAGCTGCGCACCGCGACCCGGCGTGGGGGTGGCCGGTGCGGCCGGTTCGGACTCCACCGCCGACGACCGGATGCCGCGGGCGCTCAGAATGGTGGCCAGCGCCCCGAGCGCGGCCGTCATGTCCACCGGCGCGAACACCTCCTGGGCTACCCGGCTCTGATACTGGCCGACGTCGATCGTGCGGGCCGGGTCGATCCGCTGGCTGAAGAAGGCACTGACCAGGTCGGTGAGCACAACACCCGCCGAGACCAGCACGGGTGCCTGCTCGATCGCCGTGCGGACCCGCTCGGAGCTTGCCGCGCCGGCGTAGATGCCCAGGAAGTTCGGGGAACTCTCATCGAGCAGGCTCTTTCCCCACATCAACGTCGCGTGCGGCACCACATCCGCAGCCAGGAGCGCTTCGAGTTCGCCGACGGCCTGCAGGCGATGCACCAGCAGGTCCGCCAGAACCGTCAATCGGTGGTCACCGATCAGGGTGGCCGCGGCCTCGGTGAAGGCGGACAGGGCGCGCGGGCTGGTACCTCCGGTGTAGCGCGGAAGCGGGGCGTCGGGAGGCTCGGTGGGGAAGCGTGCGACGTCGACGGGCATCAGCAGATATCCGGGCCGCTTGTGCTCGCGCACCTCACACAACACCCGGTCGACTTCCCGGCGAGCCGTTGCGGGAACGAGATTGGCCTGTGCGCAAGTGATTTCGCTACTGATTCGCAGGAAGTGCTCGAAGTCTCCGTCGCCCAGCGAATGATGCAGAGCACGGCGGGTCGCCTGAGCGTCCTTGGAGGGACTGCCGACGATATGGACAACTGGTACATGTTCGGCGTAGCTTCCCGCGATCGCGTTTGCTGCGGAGAGCTCCCCAACCCCGAATGTGGTTACCACAGCTGACATTCCGCGCAGACGGCCGTAACCGTCGGCAGCGTAGCCGGCATTGAGTTCGTTGGCGCAGCCCACCCAGCGCAACGCGGGATGGGCGACGATATGGTCGAGGAACGCCAGATTGTAGTCGCCGGGCACACCGAAGACCTCGGTGACGCCAAGCTCGGCGAGACGGTCGAGAAGGTAGTCGCCGATGGTGTAGGTCGAGTCCGTCACAACTCCGACGGTACGCCTACCGACCCGCCTTTCGGGGGCTTCGCCGACGCCGTCCCTATTCCCGCCAAGACAATATTTCGATATCGTTCGGGACATGGCAATCAAAGAATCCCGTGAGATCGTCATCGAAGCCACCCCGGCGGAAATCGTGGATGTCATAGCTGATTTCGGGACGATGCCCGAATGGTCAGGGCCGCATCAGAGTGCCGAGATCCTTGAGACCGGGGACGACGGTCGGCCGAGCAAGGTGAAGATGCAGGTGAAGACGGCCGGCATCGTCGATGAAATGGTGGCGGCCTACACCTGGAGCGACAACGAGGTGTCGTGGACGCTGGTCAGCTCAAGCCAGCAGAAATCCCAGGACGGCAAGTACACCCTGATGCCCAAGGGGGAAAACACCCTGGTGAGGATGGACATCGCCGTCGACCCCAATGTCCCGCTGCCCGGGTTCGTCCTCAAAAGAGCCATCAAGGGGACCATGGATTCGGCTACCAAGGAGTTGCGCGCCCAGGTGCTGAAGGTGAAGAAGGGCAAGTAGCAGAGTTTTCACGCGGTTCCGGGTGCCCGGCCGCCGTTGCTAGCGTAGACGTAGTGGCCGTAAAAGCATCGCGTGAGTTCATCGTCGAAGCGCCCCCCGAGGTAGTCATGGCGGCGCTGGCGGACGTCGGCACCCTGACGGAGTGGTCGCCGCTGCACAGAAGTGTCGAAGTGCTCGACTATTACCCGGACGGCAAGCCTCACCACGTCAGGGCGACGCTCAAGATCTTCGGACTCGCCGAGGAAGAGATCCTCGAGTTTCACTGGGGGCCCGACTGGGTTGTGTGGGACGCGGCGGAGACGGCCCAGCAGCACGGGCAGCATGTCGAGTACAACCTGAAACCGGAAGGCGCCGATGAGACCCGGGTGCGGTTCGACATCACCGTCGAGCCGGCCGGGCCGATCCCGGGATTCCTGGTCAAGCGGGCGAGCGAGCATGTGCTGGAGGCCGCCGTCGACGGGTTGCGCAGGCGGGTGATGGGTGAACGCGCCGACGCGGAATAGGCGGCGGAGTAGTTGCGGGGTTTCCCCGACCGCAACCCGTCCTGGTTGCTAGTTTGGAAGACAATGGCCGTACACGCATCTTCCGAGGTCGTGATCGACGCTCCGTTGTCGACGATCATGGACGCAATTGCCGACATGGACGCGCTGCCGTCGTGGTCGTCTGTACACAAGCGGGCCAAGGTCATTGACACCTGGCCCGATGGGCGTCCGCGCCGGGTGAAGGTTGTCGTCAAGCTTGCCGGGGTCGTCGAGAAGGAGACTATTGAGTACCACTGGGGGCCGGACTGGGTGGCGTGGGACGCGCTGGAGACCAGGCGGCAGCACGCCCAGCACTGCGAGTACCGCCTGACCCGGGAGTCCGATGACCGGACCAGGGTGCGGTTCACCGTCACCATCGAGACTTCGGCGCTGCTGCCCGAGTTCGTAGTCAACCGGGTGCGCGACAAGCTTCTCCGGGTGGCGACGGAGGGGTTGCGGCAGCAGGTGCTGGCCTCGGCCGGGTAGGCACGCATCCGGCCGGGTCAGCCGCGTAGTGCGGCCAATCGCCTGATCGCCTCGTCAAGGGTGTCCTCGGGTTTGCAGAAGGTGAAGCGCACCAGGTGATTCCACAGGTCGGTATGTTCGGCGGCCGGGTCGCAGAAGGCCGACATGGGGATGGCGGCGACGCCGGCCTTCCGGGGTAGTTCGGCGCAGAATCGGGTGCTGTCGCCGTACCCGAGTGGTCGCGGGTCGGCACACAGGAAGTAGGTGCCGTGGCTGTCGTGTACCGAGAAGCCGATGTCGGCCAGCCCGGCGGCCAGCCGATCCCGTCTGGCCAGCATCGAGGCGCGAAGGGCCGCCACCCAGGCATCCTGGGTGTCCAGCGCCAGGGCCACGGCAGGCTGGAAGGGTGCCCCGCCCACATAGGTCAGATACTGCTTGGCAGCGCGCACCCCGGCGATGAGTTCGGCTGGGCCGCAAGCCCAGCCGATCTTCCAGCCGGTGCAGTTGAACATCTTGGCCGCGCTGGAGACGGTGACGGTGCGCCGCGCCATGCCGTCGAAGCCGGCCAGCGGCCGGTGGGTGCGGCCGTCGAACACCAGATGTTCGTAGACCTCGTCGGTGATCACCAGCAGATCCGCCGCTACCGCGATGTCGGCGATGGCACGCAGTTCGGCCTGACCGAACACCGCGCCGGTCGGATTGTGCGGCGAGTTGAGGATCAGCGCGCGGGTCCGCGGTGTGACGGCCGCCCGCAACGCCCCGGCGTCGAGGGCGAAACCGAGGCCGTCGGCGACCAGCGGCACCGCCACCCGGCGGGCGCCGGCCATCGCCAGCACCGGCGAGTAGGAGTCGTAGAACGGCTCGATCAGCAGCACCTCCGAGCCGGGTTCGACCAGCCCGATTACCGCGGCGGCGATGGCTTCGGTGGCCCCGGCCGTCACCAGGACTTCGGTGTCGGGGTCGTACTCGATGCCGTACCGGCGCCGGCGCTGGGCCGCGACGGCCCGGCGCAGCGGAGCGATGCCGAGGCCGGGCGGGTACTGGTTGACCCCGTCGGCGATAGCCTCCTGGGCGGCTCGCAACATCTCCGGTGGGCCGTCTTCGTCGGGAAAGCCCTGTCCGAGGTTGACCGCGCCGATGCGTGCGGCCAGCGCCGACATCTCGGCGAACACAGTGGTGGCGTAGGGCAGCAGCCGCTGCACGGTCATGGGGGCCGAGCTTAGGGCCTGCCGGGACCTGCGACCCGCAAACCCCCTACCAACCAACAGGTTGGCCGATGCCCCTGTTAGGGTGCCTGTACTGGGCCTAGTCTAAGAAACGGTTCCGCACCCTCCACTTTTGGAAGAGGAAAATTCGATATGTCCGAAGAAGCCTTCATCTACGAAGCGATCCGCACACCGCGTGGCAAGCAACGAAACGGTGCGCTGACCGAAGTCAAGCCGCTCAACCTGGTCGTCGGCCTGATCGACGAACTGCGCAGGCGCAACCCCGACCTCGACGAGGACCTGATCAGCGACGTGATCCTGGGCTGTGTGTCGCCCGTGGGGGACCAGGGCGGCGACATCGCCCGCGCCGCCGTTCTGGCATCCGGCATGCCGGTCACCGCCGGTGGCGTACAGCTCAACCGGTTCTGCGCATCCGGGCTGGAAGCCGTCAACACCGCCGCGCAGAAGGTGCGCTCCGGCTGGGACGACCTGGTGCTCGCCGGCGGCGTCGAGTCGATGAGCCGGGTGCCGATGGGATCCGACGGCGGCGCCATGGGGCTGGACCCGGCCACCAACTATGACGTCATGTTCGTCCCGCAGGGCATCGGCGCCGACCTGATCGCCACCATCGAGGGCTTCAGCCGCGACGACGTCGACAACTTTGCGCTGCGCAGCCAGGAGAAGTCCGCCGAGGCCTGGTCCGGTGGCTACTTCGCCAAGTCCGTGGTGCCCGTCCGCGACCAGAACGGGCTGCTGATCCTCGACCACGATGAGCACATGCGCCCCGACACCACCAAGGAGGGCCTGGGCAAGCTCAAGCCGGCCTTCGAGGCGCTCGCGGCCATGGGCGGCTTCGACGACGTGGCACTGCAGAAGTACCACGACGTCGAGAAGATCAACCACGTGCACACCGGCGGCAACAGCTCCGGGATCGTCGACGGCGCCGGGCTGGTAGTGGTCGGCACCGAAAAGGCGGGGGCGGCCATCAACGCCACCCCGCGCGCCCGCATCGTGGCGACCGCGACCAGCGGGGCCGACCCGGTGATCATGCTGACCGGCCCGACCCCGGCCACCCGCAAGGCGCTTGACCGCGCGGGGCTGACCGTCGACGACATCGACCTGTTCGAGCTGAACGAGGCGTTCGCCTCGGTGGTGCTGAAGTTCCAGAAGGACCTCAACATTCCCGACGAGAAGCTCAACGTCAACGGCGGAGCGATCGCCATGGGCCACCCGCTGGGCGCCACCGGTGCGATGATCCTGGGCACCATGGTCGACGAGCTGGAGCGCCGCAACGCCCGGCGCGCATTGATAACGCTGTGCATTGGCGGCGGCATGGGTGTCGCGACGATCATCGAACGAGTCTGAGAGGGTTTCGAACAGTAATGGCTGACAATACAATTCAGTGGGACAAGGATGCCGACGGTATCGTCACGCTGACCATGGACGACCCGTCGGGTTCGGCCAACGTCATGAACGCGGCATACATCGAGTCGATGGGCAAGGCGGTGGACCGCCTTGTGGCCGAGAAGGATTCGATCACCGGTGTGGTGATCACCAGCGCGAAGAAGACCTTCTTCGCCGGCGGTGACCTGACGTCGATGATCCATGCCGGCCCGGAGAATGCGGGCGACTCGTTCGACACCGTGGAGACCGTGAAGCGGCAGCTGCGCACGCTGGAGACGCTGGGCAAGCCCGTCGTCGCCGCGATCAACGGCGCCGCCCTGGGCGGCGGCCTGGAGATCGCGCTGGCCTGCCACCACCGCATCGCCGCCGACGTCAAGGGCAGCCAGCTCGGTCTGCCCGAGGTGACGCTGGGCCTGCTGCCCGGCGGCGGCGGTGTCACCCGCACGGTGCGGATGCTCGGCATCCAGAACGCGTTCATGTCCGTGCTGGCGCAGGGCACCCGCTTCCGGCCGGCCAAGGCCAAGGACGTCGGCCTGGTCGACGAGGTGTTGCCGACGGTCGAGGAGCTGGTGCCGGCCGCCAAGGCGTGGATCAAGGCCAACCCCGACTCCCACGAACAGCCGTGGGACAAGAAGGGCTACAAGATCCCCGGCGGCACTCCGTCGTCACCGGGCCTGGCCGCGATCCTGCCGTCCTTCCCGGCGCTGCTACGCAAGCAGCTCAAGGGTGCGCCGATGCCGGCCCCCAAGGCGATCCTGTCCGCAGCGGTCGAGGGCGCCCAGGTCGACTTCGACACTGCCAGCCGCATCGAGAGCCGCTACTTCACTTCGCTGGTCACCGGCCAGGTCGCCAAGAACATGATCCAGGCGTTCTTCTTCGACCTGCAGACCATCAACGGCGGCGGGTCGCGGCCCGACGGTGTCGGCAAGACCACGATCAACAAGATCGGTGTGCTGGGCGCCGGCATGATGGGCGCCGGCATCGCCTACGTATCGGCCAAGGCCGGCTACGAGGTGGTGCTCAAGGACGTCTCGGCCGAGGCGGCCCAAAAGGGCAAGGGCTACTCCGAGAAGCTGGAAGCCAAGGCACTGGAGCGGGGCCGCACCACCCAGGAGCGCAGCGACGCCCTGCTGGGCAGGATTCACCCGACCGGCGACCCGGCCGACCTGAAGGGCGTCGACTTCATCATCGAAGCCGTTTTCGAGAACCAGGAACTCAAGCACAAGGTGTTCCAGGAGATCGAGGACGTCGTCGAACCCAACGCGCTGCTGGGGTCGAACACCTCCACGCTGCCGATCACCGGTCTGGCAACCGGTGTCAAGCGCCAGGAGGATTTCGTCGGGATTCACTTCTTCTCGCCGGTCGACAAGATGCCGCTGGTGGAGATCATCAGAGGTGAGAAGACATCCGACGAGGCGCTGGCCCGGGTGTTCGACTACACGCTGGCCATCGGCAAGACCCCGATCGTGGTCAACGACAGCCGCGGCTTCTTCACCTCGCGGGTGATCGGCACTTTCGTCAACGAGGCATTGGCGATGCTCGGCGAGGGTGTGGAGCCGGCCAGCATCGAGCAGGCGGGATCGCAAGCCGGCTACCCGGCTCCGCCGCTGCAGCTGTCCGACGAACTCAACCTGGAGCTGATGCACAAGATCGCGGTGGCCAGCCGCAAGGGCATCGAGGATGCCGGCGGCAAGTACGAGGCGCACCCGGCCGAAGCCGTGGTGGAGAAGATGATCGAGGTGGGTCGCTCGGGCCGGCTCAAGGGCGCCGGCTTCTACGAGTACCCCGAGGGCAAGCGCTCCGGGCTGTGGCCGGGCCTGCGGGAGACGTTCGGCTCGGGTTCCTCGACACCGCCGTTGCAGGACATGATCGATCGCATGCTGTTCGCAGAGGCGCTGGAGACTCAGAAATGCCTCGACGAGAACGTGCTGACGTCCACGGCCGACGCCAACATCGGATCCATCATGGGCATCGGGTTCCCGCCGTGGACCGGCGGCAGCGCGCAGTACATCGTCGGCTACGAAGGTCCGCTGGGCAAGGGCAAGGAAGGCTTTGTCGCCCGGGCCCGTGAGTTGGCTGGCAAATACGGCGACCGGTTCCTGCCGCCGGCCTCGCTGACCTAACCGCCGTCAGGCGCGAAAGCCCCCGAGACAGCGATGTTTCGGGGGCTTTCGGATGTCAGTGTCCCAGCGCGGCGGCCAGCCGGCGCCATTGCTCACGCGGGAAGGTCCGCGGGTCGTCGGTGAGAAGCTGGACGCAGACATGATCCGCGCCAGCGGCCCGGTGTTCGCCGACCCGCCGCAGGATCGCCTCCTCGTCGCCCCATACGATGACCGCGTCGAGCAGCCGGTCGCTGACCTGGCTGATGTCCTCCTCGGAGAAGCCGATGCGCAGCAGATTGTTGGCGTAGTTGGGCATCGCCAGATAGCCTCGCAGCCAATCGGTTCCGATAGCCCGCGCCTGCTCGACGGTGTCACAGAGGATGGCGGTCTGTTCCGGCAGCAGCCACGGCCCCGCGCCCAGCGCGGCGCGGGCGGACGCGGTGTGCTCCGGTGTGACGAGATAGGGGTGGGCGCCGTGAGCGCGAGATGCCGACAGCGCCAGCATTTTCGGGCCCAGTGCGGCCAGCACCCGCCGTTCGGTGGGCACGGGTTGAGTCGCGGCGTCCAGGCCGTCGAGAAACTCCGCGGTTGCCGCCAGCGGCTTGCGGTACCTGCCGGGCGCTTTGGCGTCGATCAGCGGCGCGTGGCTTACGCCGATGCCCAGCAGGAAGCGGTCGCCGTGCGCGGCCGTCAGCGCTGCGTAGGACGCGGCGACCTCAGCGGGGGAGTGCATCCAGAGGTTCAGGATCCCGGTGGCGATCACCGTGTTTCCGGTTGCGCCGAGCAGGCGGCCCACAGCGTCCAAAACCGGCCCGCCGACGTCGGGAATCCACAGTGCCGGAAACCCCAATTCATCCAACTCCGCTGCGGCATCAGCTGATTCGGCCGCATTTCCGTAGCGCAGCTGACTGCTCCAGATTCCGACACCGGTGATATCCATTCAAGCCCGCCCTTTCGTCGTCGATGTGGGGTGCAAGCCGATTCCTAGACCGGAGGTCCCAGCAGGTCGTCGGCGTCCCGGATGATGTAGCCGTAGCCCTGTTCGGCAAGGAATCGTTGCCGGTGTGCGGCGTACTCGGCGTCCAGGCTGTCGCGAGCCACCACCGAGTAGAAGACCGCCCCGCCACCGTCGGCCTTGGGGCGCAGCAACCGCCCCAGCCGTTGGGCCTCCTCCTGGCGGGATCCGAACGTGCCCGAAACCTGCACCGCCACAGCGGCCTCGGGAAGGTCGATGGAGAAGTTGGCGACCTTAGACACCACCAGCGTGGAGATTTCCCCGGTGCGGAACCTGTCGAACAGCGCCTCGCGCTCCCTGGTCTTGGTGGAGCCCTGGATAATCGGGGCGTCCAACTCCGCGCCGAGTTCGTCGAGCTGATCGAGGTACGCCCCGATCACCAGCGTCTGCTCTCCAGGGTGGTTTTTCAGAATCGATTTCACCACAGCGAGTTTCGTGTGCACCGTCGAGCAGAGCTTGTAGCGCTCCTCCGGCTCGGCCGTCGCGTAGGTCATCCGCTCGCTGTCGGTCATGGTGACCCGAACCTCGATGCATTCCGCCGGTGCGATCCAGCCCTGCGCCTCGATGTCCTTCCACGGCGCGTCATAGCGTTTAGGGCCGATCAGGGAGAACACGTCACCCTCGCGGCCGTCTTCGCGAATCAGCGTGGCGGTCAGGCCGAGTCGTCGCCGGGACTGCAGGTCGGCGGTCATCCGGAAGACCGGCGCCGGGAGCAGGTGGACCTCGTCGTAGATGATCAGGCCCCAGTCCCGGCTGTCGAAGAGTTCTAGGTGCCGGTATTCGCCTTTGGTGCGGCGGGTGACCATCTGGTAGGTGGAGATGGTGACCGGGCGGATCTCCTTGCGCTCACCGGAGTATTCGCCGATCTCGTCCTCGGTCAGCGAGGTGCGCGCGACGAGTTCGCGCTTCCACTGCCGGGCCGCGACGATATTGGTGACCAGGATCAGCGTTGTGGCCTGTGCTTTGGCCATCGCCGCCGCGCCGACCAGGGTCTTGCCGGCGCCACACGGCAGCACCACCACCCCGGATCCGCCCGCCCAGAACGAATCGGTGGCCAGCTGTTGGTAGTCGCGGAGCTCCCAGCCGTCGGGCTCCAGGGAAATCGGATGTGCCTCGCCGTCGACGTAGCCGGCGAGGTCCTCCGCGGGCCAGCCGATTTTGAGCAGCATCTGCTTGATCCGGCCGCGTTCGCTGGGGTGCACGATCACGGTGTCGTCGTCGATGCGGGAGCCCAGCATCGGGGTGATCTTCTTGTTGCGCAGCACTTCGGCGAGTACCGCTGGGTCCAGGCTCACCAACGTCAGGCCGTGCGCGGGATGCTTGACCAACTGCAGGCGGCCGTAGCGGGCCATGGTGTCGACGATGTCGACCAGCAGCGGCTGGGGAACCGCGTAGCGGGAGAAGCTGACCAGCGCATCGACCACCTGCTCGGCGTCGTGACCGGCCGCACGGGCGTTCCACAGCGCCAGCGGCGTGATCCGGTAGGTGTGCACGTGCTCGGGTGCGCGTTCCAGCTCGGCGAACGGCGCGATGGCCGCCCGTGCCGCGCCGGCCAGCTCGTGGTCCACCTCGAGCAGCACCGTCTTATCGGACTGCACGATCAGCGGGGAGTCAGTCACCTGCGCCGCTCCTCCTCATCGCTTCGCTCTGCATCGTCGCCGGCGTGAGTCACCTGCGCCGCTCCTCCTCATCGCTTCGCTCTGCATCGTCGCCGGCGTGAGTCACCTGCGCCGCTCCTTGTCGTCATTGCTCGCCGGCCGGCACCACCGACGTGATGCGGTGGATGGCGAAGTCGCGCGCTTTGCCGGCCGAGGAATCGAAGGCCACCAGCTGGCCTCCCCGGACAAGAATCGGCGACACCATCCGTTGCGTGGCCACCCCGGCGGCATCAAGGTAGCCGATCAACATTGTTTCCCCGGCCCTGGCAGCCCGTTGCAGCAACGACATCGCAACCGCGGGGTCGACACGGCCGTTTCCGAATGGGGCCGCCGTCACCGTCCGCAAGACGGCGACGATGGCGTGCAGGCTGTCACTGCCGGGTGTGGGCTGCGACCGATGGGGGTGGCGAGGCGGCGGCACTGAAACCCGCGCACCGCCGGCTCGCAGATCGACGATAGCCCCCGTGGAGTCCTCGGCCGCGGGAGCCAATCCCGCAGCCCGTAGCACGGCCAGCACCTCGGCGGTCGGAGCCGGTGACACCGCGACCGTGGGCGCCAGGACCCGCAGCTGCAAGTCCGCGAAGTCAGGCGTCCCGACCGTCTGGGCCAGCAGCGCGGGGTCGGCACATCGGATGAACGAGGCTGCCTGGCCGATACGAAGCTGTCCGTGGCGGCGCGCGACGTCATCGATCAAATAGGTGAGCCCTTGCGGCACTGGGGTTTTGGAATGGTCCGCGAATAGAGCGTGCAGCCACTCTCGGGTTTTTCCGATATCGAGCGCGTGCCGGACCGACTGCTCGGTGACGCGGTAAACCATTGCCACACCGGCTGATTCGATTGTGGCGACACTGGACAAGTCGTCGGACAGGTCGCGGGTCAACGGGCCCGGCACCACGATTGTGAGGTCGGCCTGGACGAGGAAGTGGTCGATCGGTTTGGGTAGCGCACGTGTCATCGCCGCGACGACGGTGCCGGTGTCATCGCCGTGTTCCGCAAGGGTGCGACCGGGAGTGCTGATGCTCCCGCGCCCCACCAGGCCGAGCGCGTGGGCCTCGGAAAGAAGCGCGTCGACCGGTTCGGGTTGCAGGCGCCGTTCCCAGCGTGGGCGTCGCCATATCGCTGCCGCCGAGGCGGCGGTGGCGTCCACGCCCGCGCCCTCGGGTAGGGCGGTAAGGATGCTCAACAACAGCCGTCGATCCAGAGGTGCGGCCGTGGAGAACAGTGAATCGTTCAGGGCGCCATACGGTTTGCCGTCCGGCCCTCGGCTGCCGATCAAGGCCGGGCGGCTGGGCAAGACCAACCAGGTGGTGGCCAGCAGGGCCCAGCGGTCGGCCGCATCCGATGCGCTGAATCGATCGGCTGCGGGAGTGGGCGCCCAACAGGGTCCGTCTGCGCGGGCTGGTTCGGGGTCGGGGATGCCGCTGGCGATCAGCCCGGCTGCCGCCGCGACTTCGAGGATCAGGCCCAGGCGCGGCTCGTCCAAGCCGGTTGCCTTGGTCAGTCGTTTGAGCTCGCGCACACCGATGCCGCCGCTGCGTAACTCGGGAACGGGTGTGGCGCCGAGGGCTTCGAGAAGAATATCCATTTGGTGTAGCAGATCGATCGCTGCGCCTGCGGCCGCGGCGTCGACGTCGGCGGGATCGGTGTTCGAGACCGCCGGATCGGGTTCGGTGAATCGCATGGGGCCGGGGGTCTCGCCGCGCAGGACTTGCCTGACATGTCGGGGCAGGATCACCGTCTCGGTGTCGACGCGGCGCAGGAGGCCCGCGGCCAGCAGTTGCGGCACCGGATGATCGGGCGGAGCGTCGGGTGCCGCATCGCGGGTGCGGCCCAGCGGGGAACCTTGGGCCAGCACGTCGAGGATTTCGCGCAGGGGTCGGGCGAGTGGGTCGATCATCGCGGCGATCTGATCCGCGGTCTGGGAGCGGTCCTCGAGGATGACCTGCCCGGGATACCACGGTAGGGCCCACCGGGCATCGGCGGCCACTCGCACGGCGGTCTCCCCCCAGGCCAGCGCGCGATGCTTGAGGTCTTCCAGTGCGGCTCGCATGTCCACGTCGGGAACCGCGCCGGCGATCAGCTCCAGTAGCTTGGCAACGGGAACCGGCTGGGCATCGGCCTGCAGTACCAGCAGGGCATCGAGGACCGCGAGCCGCAGAAAATCCAATTCATCGGTGGCGGCCGTCACCGATTGGCGTGCTTGGGCGCGCGCGGCCAGGGCAGCGATGCTGCCGGGCGGCGGCTGGGCGAGGTCGGGCCGCAGCTCCAACAGCCGGATCAAAGCTTCGTCGGGCAGCTCGGCGAGCCAGGATTTCAGGGGGGTATCCGGGGGATGGTCGGTCATTGCAGATTCAGCGTAGGCCCGACCCCGGCCCTACCGTCGCGGACTGTCGTCGGACCTGTCAGAATGGGAGGCGTGGCTGACGCAGGCAAGGCAAAGTACGTGGACCCGGGATGGCCCTCTGTAGGCCCCGGCGATCACGCTGTGAGCGAACTCGCGAGCGACCGTTCCGGTGCACTCTCACCGTTTGGTGACGTGGTGTTCCCGGTTCCCACCGACGAACTTCCCTATCTTCATCCGATAACGGATACCACCTGGTAGCTCGTCGGTATGACTGGGCCGGTTGGGTCCCCTGAGGTCCGCCCGCCCACGCTGTCTCATGTGGATGAGCGGGGCGCCGCGCACATGGTTGACGTCACCGAGAAGGGGACGACGCGGCGGATTGCCGTTGCCGCGGGCACGTTGCGGACCACCGCGCACGTGGTCGCGTTGATTTCCAGTGGGGGGCTGCCCAAGGGCGATGCGCTGGCCACCGCTCGAGTAGCGGGAATCCTGGCGGCCAAACGCACCAGCGACCTCATTCCGCTGTGCCATCAGCTTGCCCTCACCGGAGTCGGAGTTGAATTCACCGTTGCCGAGTCGGATATCGAGGTCACCGCGACCGTGCGCAGCACAGACCGCACCGGGGTGGAGATGGAGGCATTGACCGCGGTCAGTGCGGCGGCGCTGACCCTGTACGACATGATCAAGGCGGTGGACCCGGCGGCGCGCATCGACGATGTTCGGGTGCTCCGCAAAGAGGGTGGCCGTAGCGGAAGCTGGGTGCGGCCATGAGCCGGTCCGGGCGAGTCATCATTGCCTCCACCCGTGCCGCTGCCGGTACCTACGATGACAAGTGCGGACCCATCGTTGCTGAATGGCTTGTGCAGCGGGGGTTTTCCTGTGATGCGCCACGTGTGATCGCCGATGGCCGCCCGTTTGCCGACGCGCTTGACGACGCTCTCGAAGAAGGTGTCGACCTGATCATCACCTCCGGTGGCACCGGTATCTCGCCCACCGACAGCACGCCAGAACACACGATGGCCGTACTGGACTATGCGATCCCCGGGCTGGCCGATGCGATCCGCCGCTCCGGTCTGCCGAAAGTACCGACGTCGGTGTTGTCGCGCGGAGTGTGCGGGGTGGCCGGCCGGACGCTGATCGTCAATCTGCCGGGGTCGCCCGGTGGGGTGCGAGACGGGCTCGGGGTGTTGGACGACGTGCTCGACCACGCGCTGTCGCAACTCGCCGGGGGAGACCATCCGCGATGACGGACGTCCTGCGCGCGGCGGTGACCGACCAGCCGATCCTGCTCGCTGAGCACGAAGAATTGGTGAGCCATCGATCCGCCGGCGCCATCGTCGGGTTCGTCGGTGCGGTCCGTGACCACGACGGTGGCCGGAAGGTCGTGCGACTCGACTACTCCGCGCACCCGTCGGCGTCCGATGTCCTGGCCGAGGCGGTCGCCGAGGTTGTCGCGGCGGCAGGTGGCGTGCGGGCGGTCGCGGCCAGCCACCGCGTCGGCGTCCTGAATGTGGGGGATGCCGCTCTGACCGTCGCGGTGGCCGCCGACCATCGGCACGCCGCTTTCACGACCTGCGCGGAGCTGGTGGCCACCATCAAGGAACGGCTACCGGTATGGAAGCACCAGTTCTTCGACGACGGCTCCGACGAATGGGTGGGTTCGGCCTGACCCCGACCGGGGATCCGGCCGGGGTCGTCTGGTCAAAATGGTGGGGGTTCGTTGCGTGTGGGGGCGTGGGCGTCGTTGAGGGCGCGTTCGGTTGCGATGCGGTGGGCTTTGTCGGCGGTGCGGGTGCGTCGGCGGCGGGGGTGCGGGGGTGCGGGGGTGCGGTGGTCGTGCGCGGGGTCGTCGGACGCGTTCGCCCCGGCGACCATACCGGCGGCCGGCGACTGCGAGGGCGAACTGGGCGTCGGAAGCGAGCTGGCGGCATCGAGAGTGAAACCTGGGCGTTGACTGTGAGCACATGGCTTTCACTGTGAACACATGGCGTTGACTGTGAACACATGGCGTTGAGAGTGAGTCTACGGCGGGATTTTCGCAAATTTTCCGCCCTGGCTTCACAGTGAAAGCCGTAGCGTCACAGTCAATGCCGACGATTCACAGTCAACGCCCTGGTTTCACGGCCGGCGGGGGCCGCGGTGACTTCACGGACTTCATGCTCCCGGGTGCCAGCAGAACCGGCTCTGGGTCGTTGAGGGTGCAGAGGGGATCGGTGTGCCGTAGCAGCAACCGCGGCCTCCACCCGCGCGGACCCCGCTATCGCCGCCACCAGTGCGGCATCATCGGCCGCCCGCAATTGCGGCGGATCCAGAATATTCGACTCGAACGGATGTTCGGTAGTGTGCGAAGCGGCGAGCTCGCGCCGAGGCTAGATGAAATAACCGGCGCGGGGCTCCAACGCGGCGACGCTCGAACAGACCCAGCGGCAATGCTCAAACAGACCCAGCGGTCATCGGTACCCGGGAAGTCGATGACCGGTCGGTTTATCGGGGGTTCGGGTTCCGAAGTCTCAGGCCTCGGGGCCGGCGGCGAACGCATCGAGCGCGTCGTTGCCAGTGATTTCCTGTCCGACGATCGCCTGCCAGAGCTCCTCGTGGTAGCCCACGGTCGAGGTATCGGTGATTTCCACCGGCCGGCCGGCGACGTCATCGGACTCCGGCACATCACCCGGCTGAACACCCTCGGCGATGTTCGCGGGCAGGTCCTCGGGCACCGGAACCAGGTCCACCGGGCCGGGTAGGTCCTCGGAGGTGACGATGAGTTCTTCGGGGGCGGGCGAGTTGTCGTAGCCAACCGCCTCTAGCTCGGGCAGGGGCGCAACATCCTCAGGCGCCGGAGGAAGGTCCTCGGGCGCTGGTGCCAGGTCTTCGGGCGCCGGGGGCAGGTCCTCGGGCGCTGGTGCCAGGTCTTCGGGCGCCATGTCGAAGCCCGCCGGCTCTACCGCGGGCGCCGGGGGCAGGTCCTCGGGCGCCGGTGCCAGGTCTTCGGGCGCGGGCGGCAGGTCCTCGGGCGCTGGTGCCAGGTCTTCGGGCGCCGGGGGCAGGTCCTCGGGCGCTGGTGCCAGGTCTTCGGGCGCGGGCGGCAGGTCCTCGGGGGCCATCTCAAAGCCGGCCGGCTCTACCTCGGGAGCCGGGAGGTCGGCCGGCGGCATGTCGGCCGGGGCGTCGATCGGCTCGTCACCGGGCTCGAAGTCGGCCGGTTCGGGGAGCACGTTGCGGGGGGTCGGGCCGGACAGCCCGGTGCCGCACACCGGCCATGCGCCGCGGCCCTGGGTGGCCAGCACCCGCTCCGCCACCGCGATTTGTTGTTCCTTGGTGGCCAGCTGTGCCGACGGGGCGAACTCCCCGCCACCGTGCGACGCCCAGGTGCCGGCCGCGAACTGCACGCCGCCGTAGTAGCCGTTGCCGGTGTTGATGGCCCAGTTGCCGCCGGACTCGCAGCGGGCTACTGCGTCCCATTCGGCGTCGGTTGCCGCGGAGGCCTGCGCGGCCATGGCGACTGCGCCACCGCTGAGCACTGTGCCGGTGAGGGCGATCTTGGCGACGCTGACGCCGGAGCTGGTGGGTTTGCGATGCCGTCCGCTCATGCTGGTGGAATTTCCTCTCGTGTCTACGCCTGCGGGGTCAGCTGTCGGGTTCGGGTAAGAGAGGTCACCCGGCCACGACGCACTCCATTGCGCGGCATGGCTTCACCCCAGGGGCCGGTAAGGCCCCGGGGCCGAACTCGGTGGACCTGGTGGGTCCCCCGCCTCCATCCGCGGGTCGGAATCCCCCGACTCACTGGATGGAGCTAGGCGCGATCTGAGTGAGGGGAGGGCTCGTCGTTCGGGTGTGGCTGACGGGCCTGTGAAGAAGGTAGCGGTTTCCAGCGGTCCCGTCACGCATGGAAAAAACTCGCGCTTTGGTCACCGACGACGGGAAAAGCACCAGAAAGAGCCAGCGTTTCCGCTGGTCATAGCACCTGAGATGCGGTTGTGTCCTGGTTGTTATCGATCCGTTATGTGACGCATATCACGTTTGTTAGCCACCGGCGAACGGTGGAAGTACGTCAACAGTATCGCCGGCGGATAACACTGCGGTGTCGTCTTGAACGGCAAATCCATTGCGCAGGTAGCAGCAGCGGTCCAGGACCGTCGCCATTTTCGTGCTGCGTTTGGCCAGGATCGCTGTCAAATCTGCCACCGTGTTCCCGGCTGTTACCGGCACGATTTCCGACTCCAGCCCGGCGGCCGTTTGTGCGGCTGCGAAGTAGCGGACCGTCACCTCGACGGGGGCGGATTCGTCAGCCACCGATGGCGCTCATCGGGCGGTCGGGCTGGATGAAACTCGGGTCGTTGATGCCGTGGCCGGCTGGCTTGGCCCACATCGCCGCACGCCAGGCGGCCTCAATCGCGTCGTCGTCGGCGCCGCCTCGTAACAGCCCGCGAAGATCGGTCTCCTCGGTGGAGAACAGGCAGCTGCGAATCTGGCCGTCGGCGGTAAGCCGCGTGCGGTCGCACGTGGAGCAGAAGGCATGCGAAACCGAGGCGATGATCCCGACCTTTCCGGCCGGTGTACCGGGCCCCGAGTCGACGAGCCACAGTTCGGCCGGCGCCGAGCCGCGAGGTGCCGGATCGGGTTGTAGGCGGAAGTGCGGTCGCAGCGTCGCCAGCACGTCGTCGGCACTCACCGAGGCGTCGCGACTCCACCGGTGCCCCGCGTCGAGCGGCATCTGCTCGATGATCCGCAACTGGTAGCCGTGGTGCAGGCAGAAGCGCAGCAGCTCGACTAGATCCTCGCGGCCGGTGGTGGGGTCGAGGACGGCGTTGACCTTCACCGGTGTCAGACCGGCCTGCTTCGCCGCGGCCAGGCCGTCCAGGACGTCTCCGAGGCGGTCGCGGCGGGTGATGGCGGCGAAGTGCGCGGGGTCGATGCTGTCCAGCGACACGTTCACCCGGTCCAGGCCGGCCGCGGCCAGAGCGGTAGCCCGTTGGGCGAGCCCGACGCCATTGGTGGTCAGCGAGATCTCCGGGCGCGGTGTGAGAGCGGCCGCGGTGGCAATCGCCTCTTCGAGATGGCGGGCGAGCAGCGGTTCCCCGCCGGTGAACCGCACATTGGTGACGCCCAGCCGGATCACCGCGATCTGGATGAGCCTGGCCAGTTCGCCGGATCGCAGCAATTCCCTGCCGGGCAACCAGTTCAACCCCTCTTCGGGCATGCAGTAGCTGCATCGCAGGTTGCAGCGGTCGGTCAGCGAGACCCGCAGGTCGGTGGCGACCCGGCCGTAGGTGTCGATCAAGGGGCCGTCTGCCGGGGCCGTGGCGCCAGGACGCACTCGGGTGGGTCCCGGCATGGCCGGTATGCCCAAGGCGGTCAGCGTCATGGGGTCCGCCAATCTTGCGGGTCGGCCGGGCCGATCTCCGAACCCAGCGCGGCCCGCAGGTAACCCGGGGCCGGCCACAGGCGACTGAGTGCCAGCCGAATAACGTTCAGGGCGCGACGCATATCGTTGCCAGCCTACCGGCCAATGGGTAAGCCGATCCGCGTACGGCCGAGTAGGATCTGTGATCGTCATCGCGTCCTGTGCAGGCGGGGCGCGTCTCTGTGCTCTACCCCATTCGTCAGACAAGCAGGTGAGAGTAGTGCCAACCGGCAAAGTGAAGTGGTACGACCCCGAGAAGGGGTTCGGCTTCCTGTCGCAGGAGGACGGCGAGGACGTTTACGTCCGCTCATCGGCGTTGCCCGATGGAGTCGAGGGCCTCAAAGCCGGCCAGCGTGTCGAGTTCGGCGTGGCCTCGGGTCGACGCGGACCGCAGGCGCTGAGCCTGACCTTGATCGACCCGCCGCCGAGTCTGTCGAGGACCAGGCGCGAGGCGTCGCGCCGGGAAGCACCGGCCGAACACAAACACAGCCCCGACGAACTGCACGGGATGGTCGAGGACATGATCACCCTGCTGGAAAGCACGGTCCAACCGGAGCTGCGCAAGGGGCGCTACCCGGACCGCAAGACCGCCCGCCAGATCTCCGAGGTGGTCAAGGCCGTGGCGCGCGAATTCGAGGCGTAGGGGTGTGCGCCTTGGCCGTTGACTCTGCGCCCTGGGCGTAAAAGTGCGAGTGGGCTACGCCGTGAGCGCAGAATGAAATCAACTGCTCCGGCGGGCCAGGCCTGGGACAGCGGGTAGGCGGCGAGGGCAGGATGGTGGGTAGGGCCGACTACGTGGGCAAGGGCGAATTCAATCGCGACACCAACTACATCACCACCCGCATCACCGCTGACGGGCGTGACGGCTTCGGGGTAGCGCCGGGGCGCTACCGGCTGGTGGTTGCTCGGGCTTGCCCGTGGGCGAATCGGGCGATCATCGTCCGGCGCCTACTGGGGTTGGAACCGGTTCTCTCCATTGGTTTTTGCGGCCCGACCCATGATCGGCGGAGCTGGACGTTCGATCTGGACCCGGGCGGTCTCGACCCGGTGCTGCGGATCCCGCGCCTGCAGGACGCCTACTTCAAGCGGGACTCCGACTACCCCAAGGGCATCACCGTCCCGGCGATCGTCGACGTGGCTACCGGGGCCGTGGTCACCAACGACTTCGCGCAGATGACTCTTGACTTCTCCACCGAGTGGGCCGCGTATCACCGCGAGGGTGCGCCTCAGCTGTATCCCGAAGGCCGTCGGGACGAGATCGACGAGGTGAGTAAGCGGGTCTACACCGAGATCAACAACGGTGTGTACCGGTGCGGCTTCGCGGGATCGCAGCAGGCCTACGACACGGCATACGACCGGCTGTTCGCCGCCCTGGCCTGGGTGAGCGATCGGTTGGCGGATCAGCGCTATCTGGTCGGCGACACCATCACCGAGGCCGATGTCCGGCTGTTCACCACGCTGGTCCGTTTCGATCCGGTGTACCACGGGCACTTCAAGTGCAATCGAACGAAGCTGTCGGAGATGCCGGTGCTCTGGGCCTATGCCCGAGACCTGTTCCAGACGCCGGGTTTTGGTGACACCGTGGACTTCGTCCAGATCAAGCGGCACTACTACATGGTGCACACCGACATCAATCCGACCGCCATCGTGCCAAAGGGTCCGGAGCCGGCGTGCTGGCTGACTCCGCATGACCGAGAGGCGTTGGGGGGCAGTCCGTTCGGTGCGGGAACGCCGCCGGGTCCGCCCGTCGAGGGGGAGCGGGTGCCGGCTGGGAGCGGGGTTTAGCCGACGATGCCGTACGAAACCGGATCGCCGGTAGCGGCTCAGTAGCTCAGGGCGACCGACCATTCGGCGTGCGGCACCTCGCGCAGGCCGCCGTTGTCGACTACCAGGGTCAGCAGTTGCACGACGATCCCGGTCAGTTGGCCGCGGTGCGGATCCACGGTGGGGATGGTGACGGCACGCCTGGAGTTGGGCCCGAACAGCGTGTCGGCGGTGGCCGTCGGGTCCTGGTAGATCCGCAGCAGGCGCCACGGTGCGCCGGCGATGGACTCGGGCACCGACAATTGCACCGGATGGCGCTTGCTGGCCCGCAATTCGCCCTGGGTCATCGGAGAGTGGCAGTCATCGAGGTTGAGCACATTGCAGTACAGGTACGGCCCGACGCGCGTCGAGTGCCCGTTGGAATAGACGCTGATCTCCGGGAAGTGCGGCCCGGGCCGGTATACCGCTGACCAAACCCCGGTGCCCGCAGCGACTGCCACCAGCGCGGTGACCACCGCGAGCAGCACCGCTTTGCGCCGCGTCATCGGCGAACCACCGCCGGGCCGCGGCGGGTGCCCTCCCTGGCGACCATGACGGGACGGTTGCCGCCGAGGCCCGGGATCAACGAATGGCCCCGGAAACTGACGAGGGTCTGGGCCAGACCCAGAATCAAAATCGAACTGACCACGGTGAAGCCCGCCCAGAGTTCGGTGTAGACCAGCACGCCGACCGCCCCGCCCAGCACCCAGGCCAACTGCAGGGTCGATTCGGATCGACCGAACCCCGACGCCCTCGACTCCTCGGGCAAATCGTGTTGCAACGACGCGTCCAGGGAAGCCTTCGCGATGGCGCTAGCCCCGGAGGTGATCAGGGTTGCGACGGCGGTCGCGATTAGGTTGCCGGCCACTGCGGCGGCGAGTGCGAACGCGGTGACCAGCAGGGTGCAGCGCACCACCAGCACGGCCGGCCGGCCCAGTTTCAGCCGCGCGCTGGCGAAGTTGCCGGCGAAGTTGCCGACCGCCGCGGCCGCGCCGATGGTCCCCAGCATGGCCAGCTGCACCCAGCTGCCGGCGTCGTGGGCCTTGGCGACGAACGCCGGGTAGAGGAACAGGAAGCCCACCATCACCTTGATGGTGCAGTTACCCCAGAGCGACGTAATGATGTTGCGGCCCAACGGCTGACGGAGCTTTCCCGCGGGCCTTCGGGGTTCGTCGGGGACCCGGTGCCGCATTGAATCGCTGTCCCGGTGGTAGCTCAGGGTGGCCGGGACCTCGCCGGCGGTCACCTCGACCCAGCTCGGAATCCGCATCGCCAGCAGGGCTCCCGCGACGGTGACCCCGACGACGACGAACAGCGCCCCCGGGAGTTCGAACAGGTGAGTACCCGCGAACTCGACACCGGCGGCGAGTGCGCCGAACCCGATGGTGCCGCCGAGCAGGCCGAACATCGTCAGCCGGGAATTGACCCGCACCAGATCGATGGTCGGCGGCATCACCCGGGGGGTGACCGCGCTGCGCAACACGCTGAACGATTTCGAGAACACCATCATCGCCAGCGCGCAGGGATACAGCACCCACGAGGGAAAGCTGCCGTGGGCGCCGTCGTAATTCATGATCAGCACCAGTGCCAGCACGGTGCGCAGGGCGAATGAGAACGCCAAAGCGACTCGCCGGCCGTGCTGCAGCTTGTCCAGCGCCGGACCGATCAGCGGGGCGATCACGGCGAACGGTGCGATGGTGATCAGCAGGTACAGCGCGACCTTGGACTTGCTTTCGCCGCTGGCAGCGGCGAAGAAGAGCGTATTGGCCAGGGCGACCGCCATGGCGGCGTCCACGGCGGACTTGGCGACGACCGGCCAGGTCAGCGCGGTGAGCCCGGATTTGTCGGCACCGTCGGCGGTCGCGGCTCGCTGGACCATCGAGTACATCCGCGAACCCATCTCGCGGCTGCGCATCGCGGCGGCGCGGGTGACGGTGATGCGTTCGCCACCGGCGAACCCCCGCGGCGGCGTCGGCGTGTCGTCGCCGACCGGCTCCTCGTCCTCCAGCGGCGGCAAATACCGGTTCGAGCTGGGCATCGGCGGTGGGCGGCGGTATCGACGCTGGCCGGGATCGCCGGCCTGATGACCAGCCCTGCCGGGGTGGTCCCGAACGGGCCCGTGCGATCCGCGCGCACCGGATGCGCCGCGTGCACCATTGCCCGGCCGCCGGCCCGGAAACGGAGCCATGCGGCCCGGGTGATCACGTCGCGGACCGGGCACAGTTCGATTCTGTCCTATGCCGGGCCCCGGTGGAGGCATCCGGTGTGGCTCGTCGGACGTGTCTTCGTGCAGTATTGGGTGTCGGCACCGTAGGAAATCCATCCGCGCGACGCCGAAGCAACACCGAAGCAACACTGAAGCAACCATCGATGAGCGGGGTGACACCGAGGTGACAGCGTGACCGGACCTGTCGAAGAGTCCTCCTCAGCAGCCCCGACGGCTCCAGCAGCCCTGGCGGCTCGGGCCGTCCTGGCCGACTGGCCCGATGAGCTCGCGGGGGTGCTCAGGGACGCGGCCGAGCAGGCCAGGGTTGCTGCCGTGGAGTTCAGCAGCGCCGAAGCCGTCGGCGAACACCTCGGTGTGGACGTCGAAGACCGGAACACCGCCTCGCATCGGTTCGCCGCGCAGCTGCCGGGATATCGAGGGTGGCAGTGGGCGGTCGTCGTCGCCACCTGTTCCGGCGCCGGCCGTGCCACCGTCAGCGAGATCGCGCTGATACCCGGGCCGACGGCTCTGCTGGCACCCGAATGGCTGCCGTGGGAGCAGCGGATGCGTCCGGGCGACCTCGGTCCCGGAGACTTGCTGGCGCCCGCCGCCGACGACCCGCGACTGGTGCCGGGCTACATCGCCAGCGGCGATCCGCAGGTGGACGAAACCGCCGCCGAACTGGGGTTGGGCAAGCGCTGGGTGCTGAGCGCCCTGGGACGCGCGGATGCTGCCGAACGGTGGCACGAGGGCGACTACGGCCCGGACACGGCGATGTCGAGATCGACCAAGCGAATCTGCGCGGACTGCGGCTTCTTTCTGCCGCTCGCGGGATCCCTGGGCGCGATGTTCGGGGTGTGCGGCAACGAATTTTCCGCGGACGGACACGTCGTCGACAAGCGCTACGGGTGCGGCGCCCACTCCGACACGCCGGCCCCGCCGACTATCGGATCGCCGATGTACGAGCCGTACGACGACGGCCTATTCGACGTCGAGCAGGGTCCGGCACCGGCGCCCGCCGAGGTCGAGCCGGCCGCCGAAGACGCGACCGAAGACGCGACCGACGAGGCTACACCGTTGGACGCGAGCCTTGGCCACTGATTCTGCGCTGGTGGCGCAGAAGTGCGGGTAGGCCGCGCCCTGGGCGCAGAGTGAACGCACCTGCTCCGCTCCGCGTACCTTCTACCCGTCCTCGGCCGCGGCCTTGATCCGGGCCAGCGACGTGTTCATACCGTCGACCAATTCGTGTTCGAAAATATCGGTTCCGCCCATCACCGCCTTGACCGTCAAGGCCGAGACTGCCGAGACACCGTTCTCCGCGTGCCGGCTTTCAGTGAGGCGGGTGCCCTTGCCGAGGGGTTCGAGCTCGTAGGTCCAGACACTTCGATTGGTGTTGACCCGGAATGCCAGCTTCTTCTCCGGGACGACCTCGAGCACCGTGCTGGTGGTGGGCCAGAACAGCCGGTTGCGACGGTTGAGGTTGAATGTGCGCGCGCCGGCCCGCAACGGGCCGAACTGGCGCATCCAACGGCACTGCGGGCTCCACTGCGGCATTCGGCGCAAGTCGGACACCAGCGCCCAGACTTTCGAGGGGGGAGCGTCGATGTCGATAGAGGCTTGTAGGAGCGGGCTTGCCATGGGTCCTCCGGGGTCTAGTCGAGATAGGTTTCAAGTCCGGCCTGAGCGCCGCGGGAGCCGCGGCGGGCGGCGGCCAGTTGCCAGGTGAAGATTCCGGTGCCGAGCAATCCGACACCCAGGCCGGCGAGCGTGACCGGGCGCCAACTCTGCAGGCCGGGCACCAGGAAGGCCAGTGCCGCGGCGACCACCCAGCCGACAGCGCCGGCCACCACCACCGGCCACACTTCCAGCAGTACCCGCGGCAACGCCGGAGGTGCCGGGGCAGCTGCCGCTCCCGCAGCGTCGGTGGACTCTGCACTCATCGCCGTTCAACATAGCGCGCCGACGGTTCGGGGCGCTCGCGGTCGGCCGCCCGGCTTCCGTTGTAGCCTCACGCTGTGCCCGATAGCGATGCGCGGCTGGCCGCCGACCTGTCGCTGGCCGTCATGCGGCTGGCACGTCGGCTCCGATTCCGGAACCCGTCAGCCCCGATTTCGTTGTCCCAGCTGTCGGCGCTGACGACGCTGGCACACGAGGGCGCGATGACCCCCGGCTCCCTGGCTGTCCGGGAACGGGTCCGGCCGCCCTCGATGACCCGGGTGATCGCGTCCCTGGTAGACGAAGGCCTCGTCGATCGCGCGCCGCACCCCGGCGACGGCCGGCAAGTGCTGGTCTCGGTATCGACGGCCGGGGCCGAACTGGTCAGGGCGGCTAGGCGGGCGCGCCAGGAATGGCTGACCGAGCGACTGGCGACGCTGAGCGGCGCACAGCGGGAAACCCTGCGCGCCGCCGCCGATCTGATGTCGACGCTGGTCGATGAAAGCCCGTGACCGGCCCGGACATCGACGTCCAGGACGTCTGCGACCCCGATGATCCGCGTCTAGATGATTTTCGTGACCTGAACAGCATCGACCGCCGCCCGGATTTGCCGACCGGCAAAGCCCTGGTGATCGCCGAGGGCGTCCTGGTGGTCCAACGGATGCTGGCATCGCGGTTCTCTCCGCGCGCACTGCTGGGCACCGATCGCCGGTTGTCCGAGCTCAAAGACTCCCTGGCGGGCACCCGCGCGCCCTACTACCGGACGTCGGCGCAGGTGATGGCGCAGGCCGTCGGGTTCCACCTCAACCGTGGCGTGCTGGCCGCGGCGAGCCGCGTCGCCGAACCCACCGTCGCCCAAGTGCTCGCCGGCACCCGTACCGTCGTCGTACTCGAAGGCGTCAACGACCACGAGAACCTGGGTTCGATTTTTCGCAACGCGGCCGCCCTGGGGGTGGACGCGGTGATCTTCGGCAGTGGCTGCGCCGATCCGCTCTACCGCCGCGCGGTTCGGGTGTCCATGGGTCATGCGCTGCTGGTGCCTTTTGCCCGGGCCGCCGATTGGCCGGCCGACCTGGTGCGGATCAGGGAACTCGGCTTTCGGTTGCTGGCCATGACTCCGCGGGCCGACGCGCATTCGCTCCCGGACGCCATGGCCGCCGTCGCCGGGGACCCGGTGGCGTTACTCGTCGGCGCCGAAGGGCCCGGCCTGACTGCGGCAGCATTGCGGATCGCCGACATGGCGGTACGCATACCGATGTCGCGGGGCACCGACTCGCTGAACGTCGCCACCGCGGCCGCGGTGGCGTTCTACGAGCGGGGCAGGGTGGCGGCGTCGAGTTAGACTCCCGGCGTGAACGACGAGTCCGTCCCGTGGGGAACGGGTTTGGCGGTCGCCGGCTTCGTTGCCGCGGTGGTCGGGGCGGTGATCGTGGTACTGAGCCTCGGCCTGATCCGGGTGCATCCACTGTTGGCCGTCGGCCTGAACGTTGTGGCTGTCGGCGGCCTGGCGCCGACGGTGTGGGGATGGCGGCGAACCCTGGTCCGGCGGTGGTTTGTGCTGGGGGCCGGTGTCGGCGTGACCGCCGCGTGGGTGGCCCTGTTGGTCCTGATCGCGGGCGGCGCCGGCTAGCGCGGGCGGCGCGGGTTAGCGCTGGCCGCTCGAACGCACGCCGAGCAGCACCTCTTCCCACGCCGGAACGACCGGCTTGCCCCGGCGATTCTCCGGGTGCGGATCTGCCGCTTCGACCGTAGCGCCGGGTGCCGGAGCCGGTGCCGTCGAAGGCACCGGTTGCGCGGTGGGATCGGATGTCAGGCGGGCTACCGGCGCCAGCTGGCGGGGCTTGAAGGCGGGGTCGATCAGTTCGCTGGCCGCGTCGTCGAGGGCGGTGACGGTGCCGCCGTGTGAACCGGGAGTGAAGCGGAAATGCGCGAGGTTGTCCGACCGGCCCGCCTGCCACCCCATCTGCACAGTCCAGCGGTTGTCCGGGTCGCGCCAGGCATCCCAGCTCAGCCGGTCGGCGCCGAGGCCCCGTGCGTGCAGCGCGGCCGTCACGATGTCCCGCAACGTCGACACCGCGGGTCCGTCGGTCAGGACCGGATGGGCCGCGGCCGCGAGCTCGGCGGCGCGGAAACGTTCCAGGAGCACCGGGTTGGCGAACCGCTGGACTCTGTCGATGCTTGAGCCCGAGGTGGCCGCCACCTGTTCGACGGTGGCTCCGGCGCGGATGCGGGCCTGAATCTCCTTGGGGCTGAGCAGGTTCGCCAGGTCGATGTCGAGCGTTGACTGTTCGGGGGGAATCGGCTCGCCGTCCATTGCGGCCCGCAGCCGGTCGTCGACCGGGAGGGTGAACTTTTCGGTCGAGTCCGCGTCCTCGCAGAGGATGTGTTTGCCGTCCGCGTCGAGCTCGACGACTTTGAGGTCCCGCATGCCTTCTCCTCGCAGGATCCGTGCAGGCCGGCGCCGGACCCGGTAGTCCGCACTCTAATGTGCCGACCGGCGATGACCGCGCTGACACGCCCGGCGTCGGCCGGCCGGCGATTCTCAGAGCCGCTCGACCACCCAGTCGATGCAGGCGGTCAGGGCGCTGATGTCGTCGGGATCCACTGCCGGGAACATTGCGATGCGCAGTTGGTTGCGGCCGAGTTTGCGGTACGGCTCGGTGTCGACGATTCCGTTGGCGCGCAGCGTCTTGGCGACTGCGGCGGCGTCCACGCCGTCGGCGAAGTCGATGGTGCCCACCACCTGCGATCGCAGCGCGGGATCGGTGACGAACGGGCTGGTGAAGGGCCGATCCTCAGCCCACGAATACAGCCGTTGCGCGGAGTCCGCGGTGCGCTTGACCGCCCAATCCAACCCGCCGTTGCCCAGGAGCCAGTCGAGTTGTTCGGCGAGCAGCGCCAGGGTTGCTATCGCCGGGGTGTTGTAGGTCTGGTTCTTGACGCTGTTCTCCACCGCGATGGGCAGCGACAGGAAGTCCGGGACCCAGCGGCCGGATGCGGCGATGGCGTCGACGCGTGCGAGTGCCGCCGGGCTCATGACGGCCAGCCACAGCCCGCCGTCGCTGGCGAAGCTCTTCTGCGGCGCGAAGTAGTAGGTGTCGACGTCGGTGATGTCGACGGGCAGCCCGCCGGCGCCGGAGGTGGCGTCGATGACCACCAGTGCGTCCCCGGAGTCGGCGGGACGTTGCACCGGCACCGCGACGCCGGTCGATGTCTCGTTGTGGGCCCAGGCGATGACGTCGACGGACGGGTCGCTCCGCGGTGCGGGCGCGGTGCCCGGGTCCGACTTGATGACGATGGGGTCGCCGACGAACGGGTTCTTGGCCACGCCGGCGGCGAACTTGGCGCTGAACTCCCCGAAGGCCAGGTGCAGGGAACGCTTGTCGATCAGGCCGAAGGCGGCGGCATCCCAGAAGGCGGTGGCGCCGCCGTTGCCGAGGATGACCTGGTAGCCGTCGGGCACCGAAAAGAGTTCGGACAGCCCCTGTCGTACCCGGCCCACCAGGTTCTTGACGGGCGCCTGCCGGTGCGAGGTGCCGAACACGTCCGCCCAGCCCTTGTTGCCGGTGGCGCTGAGGGCCTGGAGCTGCTCGGGCCGCACCTTGGACGGGCCACAGCCGAAGCGGCCGTCGCGCGGTTTGAGGTCGGCGGGAATATCGAGGGGAGTAGAAAGTTGTTCGGCCATGGGCACCAAGGGTAGTGAGCGCCCACCGGCGCGCTGTGAGGCGGTTCGGGTACTGCCGGGCGCGGGTCTGGATAATTCCCAGTACCGGCGGTACCGTATTAATTGATACGTCCGGTGGGTACCTCGACGGGGAGGCTCAAATGGCTAGGACGCGCATGGTTCGCCGCTGGCGCCGCGGCATGGAAGTTCGCGACGACGCCGAATACGTCGAGATGCTCACCACGCTTTCCGACGGGTCGGTCCGGCGCAACTTCAACCCGTACACCGATATCGACTGGGATTCACCGGAGTTCGCCGTCGTCGACAACGATCCCCGGTGGATTCTGCCCGCCACGGATCCGCTGGGCCGGCACCGGTGGTATCAGGCCCAGCCTGACGAATCGAAGATCAAGATCGGGATGTGGCGCCAAGCCAACGTGGCCAAGGTGGGATTGCACTTCGAGTCCATCCTGATTCGCGGATTGATGAACTACACCTTCTGGATGCCCAACGGGTCACCGGAATATCGGTACTGCGTGCACGAGTCGGTCGAAGAGTGCAATCACACCATGATGTTCCAGGAGATGGTCAACCGCATCGGCGCCGACGTGCCCGGGATGCCGCGGCGGCTGCGCTGGATTTCCCCGCTGATTCCCCTGGTGGCCGGCCCGCTGCCGGTGCCGTTCTTCATCGGGGTCCTCGCCGGCGAGGAGCCCATCGACCACACCCAGAAGCAGATTCTGCGCGAGGGCAAGGTGCTGCACCCGATCATGGAGCGGGTGATGGCCATCCACGTTGCCGAGGAGGCTCGCCACATTTCGTTCGCCCACGAATTCCTGCGCAAGCGCCTACCACGACTGACCAGGTGGCAGCGGTTCTGGGTTTCGATGTGGTTCCCGGTCACCATGCGGGTGCTGGCCAACGCGATACTGATCCCGCCCAAGGCGTTCTGGCAGGAATTCGGCGTTCCCCGGACCGTAAAGAAGGAAGTGTTCTTCAGGTCACCGGAATCGCGGAAGTGGTTGCGCGACATGTTCTCCGACGTCCGGATGCTGGCCTACGACACCGGCCTGATGAAAAGCAGATCTGCCCGGCTGATGTGGCGGATCTGCAGAATCGACGGCAAGCCCTCGCGGTACCGCAGCGAGCCGCAGCGCAGCCGCCTGGCCTCGGTGCCGGCCGCCTGACCGGCAGAGAGCGGATTCATGCCGCATGTGATCACCGGGTCGTGCT
>NZ_JBKECZ010000154.1:0-1607 GCF_047975165.1 Mycobacterium sp. | reverse complement strand
GCTCGTCGGTGTCGGTCACGCCGGTGCCGTCCAGCCGGATCGTTCCGCTGGTGGGAGCGTCCAGACCCCCGATCAGCCGCAGCAGGGTCGATTTCCCGCAGCCCGATGCTCCGACGATCGCGAGGATCTCGGCGGGGGAGAGGTCGATGTCCACCCCGCGCAGCACCTCGCGCGTTCCGCCGTCGACCGGGAAGGTCCGGCCGACGCCGGTCAGGCGCAGGGCGTTCGCCGGCCGCTGGCGCGCTGGCGAGGCGTCGGTGATGGTGCTCATGCGCACAATGGTTGCGTGCGCATGCTGAAGACACCCAACTCGGCCGTAATGGTTCGTCACCGTGTGTCATGTGACATTCGCATGGAGGTCGATCAGGCGATGCGATGGCTGCTGTATGCCGGGCGTTGTATACTTATCTGCTCGATGCTTGCCGAGCATGACAACTCCACAGCGTGACAGCGGCTCATTCGATGAACTCGGGGATGATCGGTTTCGACATCGTCTGCGTAGTTTCGAGAAGCGGGCCGAGGATGCAGGGTTATCTCGTGAACGCCCCCTGCACACCAATAACTGCCGAAAAGAAGCAGTCCGACGTCGCCCTCGCTGCCTAAGCGAGCCCGATAGTCCGTCAGCCCGTGTGTGATTCCGGCACGGACCCTGGCGTCATCTAGGAATCTTGCTGCGCGGTGGCGTCTGGACGCCGCGTGGGACTTCTCCCAGGCTGGGCCCGTCGACTTGAGTGTCTGTGCTAAAGGTCGGGGTCGAGCAGAACGCCTTCACAGACTGCGCCCGGAGAAGACGGAGCAACCCAGCGATGGACGGGGGTTCGATTCCCCCCATCTCCACCACGCCGCTGTCACGGAGGTGAACTGTTCACGTGTCCCGGCGACGGTGTGGGGCACAGGATGACGGACGAACAGCATCCTGACATGCACATCGTCGCCAATCCGGCTGCAGTGGCGCGGCGGGCGGGTCATCTCCGCCGACGGAGGTGCGGGATGGCGACGTTGTGCGCGGCGGTGTGTTGCGCGGCCGCTGGCGTTGGTGCGGTCAGGCCGGTGGCCACTGGATCAGCAGCAGTCCCTGTTTGGTGTCGGAATAGACGATCTGGGTGTCGGTGAACAGATAGGTGGTGCCGTAGCCCTCGTCGTCGGTCCACATCGACCGGTTCGGGTCTTCGGTGAGGTAGACGCCGCCCGGCGCCTCCTCCCGCAGCCACCCCTGCGCGATCAGCTGTTGCTGGAGTTCGGCGGAGTCCTGCCCCTGCAGCGGCGCCCAGCCGAACAGCTGCAGATGGTCGCCGGCGGGTGCTGAGAAGTCGGCCCACATGCAGACGAGTCCGTCGCCGAGCTGCGTTTCCCCGATGAAGAAGGGGCGCTCTTGTGCCGTCCAACCCACGGCGGCGAAGTCGGCCACGGTCACCGGGGAGATGAGGGTGTCGCACGTGGGCCGGTCCGGCACCTGGGCGGTGTTCTGCGGACTCGGTGTCGCCGTCGCGGTTTCAGCGGGAGTGGGCGCCTGGGCGGCCAGGGTGCTCTGCGGTGACGCCGCGGTGCTGCACGCGGTCAGCATACATGCCGCGGCCAGCGCGATACCGGCCAGAGCGAGTGGGTGC
>NZ_JBKECZ010000153.1:0-22916 GCF_047975165.1 Mycobacterium sp. | reverse complement strand
GGCCGCGGGGGCTGTCCCGGAGCAGGCGCGGCAGGGGCGGGGCCGGGGCCCGGGCCCGGGGCCGGGGCTGGGGCTGGGGTTCCGGCGGCCGGCGCCGCCTGACCGGGTCCTGCGGGCCTGGGCGCCGCGGGAGCCGCTGGGGCGTCGCTCACCGCCCGGTCCAGCGCGCGATCGAGGGCCGCATCGGGTGCTTTTGCCGCCGCCTTGGCCGCCGCCTTCGCCGGAGCCTTGGCCGATGGCTGACCCCCGGTCGCGTCGGCACTCTTGTCGGCGGCCGGTTTGGCGCCTCCGAACGACTCCCGTAACCGGCGGGCAACCGGTGCTTCCACCGTCGACGACGCGGATTTGACGAATTCGCCCTGTTCGCTCAGCCGGGCGAGGACTTCCTTACTGGTGACACCGAGTTCCTTTGCCAACTCGTGTACGCGGGCCTTACCTGCCACTACCATCTCCTGTCTATGAGGCGACAGTGGTGGGCCGCGCCTCGGGTTCAGCTATGACACATGGTCATCGGGACTTCACGGTGTGCTCATGTTCGTTGCTACCTGTTCTGTTGCCGGGATGGTCGGGCACACCCAAGGACTCTAGGTGCTCGACCACCGCCGATGTATCCGGTGAACCGGTGATGCGCAGCGCTCTGGTGAAGGCTCGCCGCCGATCCGCTTGTTGTACGCACTGCGGCACCGGATGCAGCCATGCACCCCGCCCCGGCAGGCGTCCGGCCGGGTCCACGATTACGGCGAAGCCACCGTTCCCGTCAGACCTGGCCACCACGCGAAGCAGTTCGGCGGCCAGCTCTCGCTTCCGGCACCCGACACACGTCCGCACCGGTCCGCCGGGGCTGTCCGGGCGTCGGCGCGCCGAGGCCGAAGGCTCGCGCTGGATCACGGCTCAGTCTAGCGTCACAGCTGCGCTGGTCCGAATCACCCGCGATACTGCCGCACAGAACTAATGTTCGTGGGCCATCCCGTGACTGACACCGTGCTCGGCGTCGATTTCTGGTTGACCGGGGGCGTCGCCGCGAATATCGATGCGCCATCCGGTGAGCCGGGCCGCCAGCCTGGCGTTTTGGCCTTCCTTTCCGATCGCCAGCGACAACTGGAAATCGGGGACCACCACACGCGCCGCCTTCGCGGCCGCGTCTATCACCGAGACCGAGACGACCTTCGCCGGCGACAGGGCGTTGGCCACGAAACGCGCCGGGTCCTCGTCGTAGTCGATGATGTCGATCTTCTCCCCCGCCAGCTCGCTCATCACATTGCGGACCCGCTGCCCCATCGGTCCGATGCAGGCACCCTTGGCGTTGAGGCCCGGCAGATGTGACCGCACCGCGATCTTGGAGCGATGGCCGGCCTCGCGGGCAACGGCCACGATCTCCACCGAACGGTCGGCGATCTCGGGTACCTCCAGGGAGAACAGGCGGCGCACCAGATTCGGGTGGGTGCGCGACAAGGTGATCACCGGCTCGCGAGTACCCCGGCTCACCCCCACGACGTAGCACCGCACGCGGTTACCGTGCGAATAATCCTCGCCCGGGACCTGCTCGGCAACCGGTATGACGCCCTCGGATGCCTTGGTCTCGGTACCCATCCGCACGACGACCAGTCCCCGGGCGTTGGCCCGACTGTCGTGCTGGATGACGCCGGCGACGATCTCGCCCTCCCGGGTGACGAACTCGCCGAAGGTGCGCTCATTCTCAGCGTCGCGGAAGCGCTGCAGCATCACCTGCCGGGCCGTGGTGGCGGCGATCCGGCCGAAACCCTCGGGGGTGTCGTCCCATTCGCTGACGAGATTGCCTTCGTCATCGGTTTCGCGGGCGATCACCCGCACAACGCCGCTCTTGCCTTCGATTTCTATCCGCGCGTCCATCTGGTGCCCGGCGCTGTGCCGATAGGCGGTAAGCAGCGCGGACTTGATGGTCTCCAGCAGTTCACTGACCGATATTCCGCGTTCCACCTCGATGGCGTGCAACGCAGCCATGTCGATATTCATGCCCCGGCCTCCATACCCCGTGCCCGAATTGCTCCCGCCAGTTCCAGCTCGGCCTGGGCGGGTGGTGAAAATTCCACTTGCACCACGGCGCTGACGACGTCCCGCAGAGAGATTTCGCGCACCGCCAAGTCCCGGCCGGTGCGTACCACCAGCGCCACCGACTCCGGGCCGGTGTGGCCGACCCGGCCGGTCAGCTGAGTTCCATCGGCCAGTGCCAGTTGCACCTTGCGCCCGCGCGCCCTGCGGAAGTGCTTGTCGCTGGTCAGCGGACGCTCCACCCCGGGCGAACTGATCTCCAGGAGGTAACGGTCGCCCTGCCCGCGCACCGCATCGTCCAGCCCGTCCAGCAAATCCGACGCCGCGCGCGACAGACTCGCGATCGTATCCAGGTCCAGGGGGGTGTCGCCGTCGGCGACGACGGTGATCCGCGGCGGGCGAGCGCGATGGTCGACGACCACGTCCTCGATCTCATAGCCTGCGCGCGCGAATTCACCACTGAGTAGCTCGATCACCTGCGTCTGTGACGGTAGCCGGGTGGTCACGGCGAGCTCCTCATCTTGAGTTGTCCGGTCACTTGCGGTCCCAGCGGCGCTCCGCGCACCGAGTCAACGCCGTTCGTCGGACGCCCGGAGAACCAGCTATTAACGATACGCCAGGAACGCGCCTGTACCCAGGGGCAAAGCGCAGGGGCACCCTGATGGCAGGATGTGGGCCGTGCCAAGAGCCGTTCGGGAAGTCACGCGACGGGGCGTGCTGACGGGCGGGGCCGCTCTCGCCGCACTCGGCGTGATGGCGACCGCCTGCAGCGAGTCGCCACCGAGTCCGCAACCTGACGAGGAGTTGCTGGGCCCGTTGGAGCAGGCCCGCCGCGACAGCGCGCTGGCCGCCGCTGCCGCCGTCGGCACTCCGCCGCAGATCACCGCCGCGCTGTTGGTGGTCGCGATCCAGCGTGCCGCGCACGCCCGGGCCCTGTCGTCCGAGATTGCCCGGGCCAACGGCCACCTCTTGACTGCGACATTCGAGACGACCGAATCGAGCGAGACCGACAGCTCCACCAGCCCGCCCGACCCGGCCGAACCGCCACCGGCGGTTTCCGAGGTGATCGACGCGCTGCGCGCAGCTGCCCAGTCCGCCAACCGGATGGTGTCGACGTCGTCGGGCTACCGGGCGGGGCTGCTCGCCTCGATCGCGGCGTCCTGCACCGCCTCGGCCACCGTTGCACTGCCCCCCGGAAGGCCCGCGAGATGACATCCGCCGAACCCGGTCTCAAGCGTTCCCCCGCGGGCAAGGACGCAGACACCACCGCGCTCAGCGATGCGCTCACCGTCGAGTACGCCACCGTCTACGGCTACGGAATCGTGTCCGCACTGTCACTGCCCAGCGCCAACGACCTGGTGGCGGAGGCATTCCATGAGCACCGCACGCGGCGCGACGAGGTGATCGCGATGCTCACCGCCCGCGACGCCACCGTCCCGGTTGCCGCCGCCGGCTACCAGTTGCCCTGGCCGGTCCGCAGCCCCGCCGATGCGGCGCGGCTGGCGTCGCGCATGGAAGGCGATGGTGCGACGGCCTGGCGGGTAGTCGTCGAATGCTCGGATTCCGCCGGCGAGCGCGCATTCGCCGCGGACGCCCTGACCCAAAGCGCGGTCATGGCGGCCCGCTGGAACAAAGAGCTGGGCGGCCGGCCGATCACCGAGGCCTTCCCGGGCGGGAACGAATAGCTAGGAGCTGACGGCGCCGGCGATGTGTGCGCGGGTGAACCGCCCCCGGGGCGATTCACCCCGCTTGCTCGCGAGCGTAACGCCAGGGCGGAATCCGGAGCGCGAAACCGCACCCACGTTACGCTCGCGAACGACTCGCACCCGACTACCCCGCCCCAAAGCGCGGTCATGGCGGCCCGCTGGAACAAAGATCTGGGTGGCCGGCCGATCACCGAGGCCTTCCCGGGCGGCAACGAATAGCTAGGAGCTGACGGCGCCGGCGATGTCGCCGGGCAGGGAGGCTCCGGTGGCCAACTCGCTGCGTTCACCGGTGACGCGGTTGCGCAATTCGACGGTGCCGTCCGCCCAGCCGCGGCCCACCACGACGATCCACGGGACTCCCACCAACTCGGCGTCCTTGAACTTGACTCCCGGTGATGCCTGCCGGTCGTCGAAGAGCACCTCGACGCCCAGCCTGTCCAGGTCGGCGGCCAGCGCGGCGGCTCCGGCGCGGGCCTGTGCGTCCTTGTTGGCGATCACCAGGTGGACGTCGAACGGCGCTACCGCCGACGGCCAGCGCAGGCCGAGTTCGTCGTGGTGCTGTTCGGCGATGACAGCGACCAATCGCGACACCCCGATGCCGTAGGAGCCCATGGTCAGCCGAACCGGCTTGCCGTCCTCTCCCAGCACGTCCGCGGCGAAAGCGTCGGTGTATTTGCTGCCGAGCGCGAAGATGTGGCCGATCTCGATGCCGCGCGCCATGACCAGTGAACCGGCACCGTCGGGCGAAGGGTCCCCTGCGCGCACGTCGGCAGCCTCGATGGTGCCGTCGGCGGTGAAGTCGCGGCCCGCCACCAGCCCCACGACGTGGCGGCCGGGTTTGTCGGCGCCGGTGATCCAGCTGGTTCCGTCGACCACCCTGGGGTCGACCAGATAGCGAATCTTGTTGTCCAGTAGCGCCTTCGGCCCGATATAACCCTTGACCAGAAACGGGTACCGGGCGAAGTCCGCGTCATCGAGCATCGCGTGCTCGGCGGGTTCGAGCGCTGCGCTCAACCGTTTGTCGTCGACCTCGCGATCCCCGGGAACGCCGATGGCCAGCAGCTCCCAGTCCCCGCCCGGGCGGCGCACCTTGAGCAGCACGTTCTTGAGGGTGTCGGCCGCGGACACGGTGCGCCCCAGGCCGGCGCCGTTGGCCCAATCGACCAGCGTGGCGATGGTCGGGGTGTCGCCGGTGTCGTGGACCACCGCGGCGGGTAGGCCATCGGCCGGGGCCGGCTCGGGCCGCCGGGTGACGACGGCCTCCACGTTGGCGGCGTACCCCGAGTCCGGGCACCGCACGAAGCTGTCCTCGCCGATGGGGCTCTCGGCCAGGAATTCTTCGGAGGCGCTGCCGCCCATCGCGCCCGACACCGCCGAAACGATGACGTAGCGCACCTGCAACCGGTCGAATATGCGTTGGTAGGCATCTCGGTGGGCGCGGTAAGCGGTATCCAGGCCGGCCGCGTCGACGTCGAACGAGTAGGAGTCCTTCATGACGAACTCGCGTCCACGCAGGATGCCGGCGCGCGGGCGCGCCTCGTCGCGGTACTTGGTCTGGATCTGATACAGCGTCAACGGGAAGTCTTTGTAGGAGCTGTACTCGCCCTTCACCGCCAGCGTGAACAGCTCTTCGTGGGTGGGGCCCAGTAGATAGTCGTTGCCGCGGCGGTCTTTGAGCCGGAACAGGCCGTCGCCGTACTCGGTCCAGCGGTTGGTGGTGTCGTAGGGGGCGCGGGGCAGCAACGCCGGAAACAGGATCTCCTGGCCGCCGATCGCGTTCATCTCCTCGCGGACGACGCGTTCGATGTTGCGCAGGACTTTCAGGCCCAACGGCAGCCAGCTGTAGAGCCCCGGCGCGACGGGCCGGACGTATCCCGCGCGGACCAGCAGTTTGTGGCTGGGGACTTCGGCATCGGCGGGGTCGTCGCGCAGTGTGCGCAGGAACAGCTCGGACATCCGGGTAATCACAGCGGGCCAGCCTAGTCGCGTTCCTCCGCACGTCGGCACGACGTGCGGAGGAACCCGACCATCCAGGCCAACGGGTGACCCATCCACGTGACGGACCTGAGGTGGTGACCCAAAGGCCGGGGCGTCGAGCGTGAAGTAGCGGCGCTGGCCGTGAGCCTGGACACTTCACTGTGAAACGTCAGCTTTCACTGTGAACACAGGGCTTTCACTGTGAACCCACGGCTTTCACTGTGAGCGTATGGCGCGATCCGGCCGAAATCTCCGCCCAGGCTTCACAATCAACGCCCAGGCTTCACAGTCGACACCCCAACATCGCAATCCAGCCCAGCGCGTGACCCATCCACGTGACGGACCTGAGGTGGTGGCCCAAAGGCCGGGGCGTCGAACGCTATAGCTCCCCGGCGTCGAGGGCTTCCTTGACTTCCTGGGCGTGGGCAACCTGCTCCGGCGTGTAGCCGATGAACAGCGCCATGACACCGACGATCACCGCGGCCCCGGCAACCCACAGCAGACCATAGGTGTAGCCGTGGTCGAGCGCCTGCAGCTGAAGGTCGGTCATGGACTTGACCGGGCCGGTGGTACCACCCAGGTACAGCGTGCGCGAGGTGATCACAGCCTGGATCACCGCCAGCACCAGCGGTCCGCCCAGGCTTTGCAGCATCAGCGTCATCGCCGACACCGGGCCGATCTGGTCGAAGCCGACACCGGCAATCGCGGCCAGGGTCAGCGGCACCACCACCATGCCGATGCCGATGCCGCCCACGACGATGGGCATCACCAGGTTCGGGAAGTAGGGCACACCCCGGTGCATGTACATCGAGCCGTAGATCATCGCGCCCAGCAGCAGACAGCCGCCGCCGATGGTCAGCGTCCGCGGCGAGAACCGGGAGACCAGCTGCGAGGACACCGCAAGGCCGATGCCCATCGCGATGACGAACGGGATGAAGCCGATTCCGGCCCGCAGCGCGCTGTAACCCAGGATGTCCTGCACGTAGAGGCCGATGCTCACGGTCAGGCTGAACATCACGCCACCGGCCACCAGGATCGCGGCGAACGTAGCCAGCCGGTTCCGATCGCCGAACAGCTGAAGTGGAACCACCGGATTCTCGGCGGTGCGCTCGACGAGGACGAAGGCGCAGAAGGCGACCAGCGCCACCATGCCGGACCCGACGGTGATCGCCGAGAGCCAGCCGCGTTCGGGCCCCATGGAGAAGGCGAACACGGCCGCGGTGCAGGCCAGGGTTGCCAGCATGGCTCCGGCCGCGTCCATCTTCATCCGCTCGCGGTTGGTTTCCCGCAGCGCGGTGCGGGCCAGGTAGATCATCACCAGACCGATAGGCACGTTGACCATGAACGCCAGCCGCCACGACACCTCGGTCAGGGCACCGCCGACGACGAGACCCATCACCGAGCCGACCGCCGTCATCGCGGCGAATACTGCCGTTGCGGCGTTGCGCGCCGGCCCCTTCGGGAAGGTTGTCGCCACCAGGGCCAGACCCGTCGGCGACGCGATCGCCGAGCCCACGCCCTGTGACAGCCGCGCGATGACCAGAGTCGCCTCATCCCACGCGACGGCACACAGCACAGACGAAATCGTGAACAGGGCGACACCGACGATGAATGTGCGCTTGCGCCCGATGGTGTCGCCCAGACGGCCTCCGAGCAGCATCAACCCACCGAAGGTGAGGACGTACGCGGTAATGACCCAGCTGCGGCCGGCATCGGACAAACTGAGTTCGTCCTGGATCTTGGGAAGAGCCACAATCGCGACGGTGCTGTCCATGGTCGCCAGCAATTGCATTCCGCCGATGGCAATGACCGCGGCGATGAACCGCGTGGAAGGCAGCCAGGTCGGGAAATATCCGCCCACCCGCTGCACGGGCGTTTCGACAGACCCTGCGGGGCGCTCTTGGCCCGCCTGCTCCGAGCGGCCGTCCGTCCAATCGCGGACGATCCGCGTTGAGTCGTTGAGAGCCGTCATAGCGGGTTACCCTACAGTAATCTTAAGAATTGTTTAAACCCTAAACAGCAGTGAGACCCGCCACCGGCCCGATAACCACTATCGCCGGGGGTCGGATGCCCTCCGCACGAACTTTCTCAGGCGTGTCAGCCAGTGTTCCCCGCAACGTCTGTTGAGCGGCCGTCGTTCCGTGCTGCACTACCAGAACCGGAGTATCCGCAGGTCGACCGCCTTTTATCAACGCGGCGGCGAAAAGTTCGATGCGCTCAACGGCCATCAGCAAAACAATGGTTCCCGACAATGCGGCCAACGCATCCCAATTCACTAACGATTCGGGATCACCGGGCGCCAAATGCCCGCTGACCACCACAAATTCATGATTTGCGGCTCGATGGGTGACGGGAACTCCGGCCAGCGCCGGAACCGCTATGGCACTTGTCACACCGGGTACCACGGTCACCGGAATACCGGCTTCGGCGCACGCCAGAACTTCCTCATAACCGCGGGCGAACACGAACGGGTCTCCCCCTTTGAGCCGCACCACGAACTTGCCGGAACGGGCCCGTTCGATCAGGACGGCGTTGATCGCATCCTGGGCCATTGCCCGGCCGTAGGGAATCTTGGCCGCGTCAATCACCTCCACCTGCGGTGACAGTTCTGCCAGCAGCTCCGCCGGTGCCAGCCGATCGGCGACCACCACGTCAGCGTGCGCGAGCAGGCGGCGTCCGCGCACTGTGATCAGCTCCGGATCGCCGGGCCCGCCACCGACCAGCGCCACCGTCCCCGGCACGACATCGGTACTCTGCCAGCCCGCCGAGGTGATGACACCGGCTTGCAACGCCTCGCGAATGGCCGACCGGATTGCCGCCGAGCGGCGGTGCTCGCCTCCGGCCAGCACACCGACCGACAGGCCCGCATAGCTGAACGACGCCGGGGTGACCGCGGTGCCTTCGACGGCGGCGTCCGCGCGCACGCAGAAGATCCGGTGGCGTTGCGCCTCGGCGACGACGGCAGCATTGACCTGCGGATCGTCGGTCGCCGCCAGCGCATACCAGGCGTCGCTCAGATCGCCGTCGCGATACTCCCGCAACACCAGGGTGATCCCGGCCATCGCCTCGACGGCACGCCCGGCGCTGCGAGTGATGACGTGCACGTCGGCGCCGCCGGCGATCAGCAGCGGCAGCCGGCGCTGCGCCACCCCGCCCCCGCCGACGACGACCACCTTTCTGCCGGCCAGCCTCAGACCCGCAAGGTAGGGACTCTCGGTCACCGGGAAAAGTTTAGTGGGCTGGGCCGTCGGGGCGACGCGATGCGCCGCGGCCAGAAGCGCGGCCGCCGCCTGCCGCATCCAGCCCCAGAGCCCGGGCGGTCCACGACCGCACCTCCTCGTAGAGGGCCGGCTCGCTGGAAAGCTGCACCCCGAGTGACGGCATCATCTCCCGGAGCATGGGTAGCCACCTCCGATAGCGCTCGGGAAAGCAGCGTTCGAGCACCGCCAGCATCGCCGGCACCGCCGTGGAGGCGCCGGGAGAACCCCCGAGCAGCCCGGCGATGCTGCCGTCGGCGGCGCCGACGATGCTGGTCCCGAACTCCAGCACTCCGCCCCTGCCGCTGCCACTGCCCCTGCCGGGTCGGATCACCTGCACTCGCTGGCCCGCCACCGTCAGCTCCCAATCGGAAGCCATCGCGCAGGGGACGAATTCACGCAGGTTCCGGATCCGGCCGGCCCCGGTGAGCCGCAGCTGGCCGAGCAAATAGCCGACCAGCGCGATCTCGCCGACACCGACGCCGAGCACCGGCATCAGGTTGCCGGCCCGGATCGACCGCGCAAGGTCAGTGGCCTTGCCGTGTTTGAGGAATTTCGGCGACCAGCCGGCATAGGGGCCGAACACCAGCCAGGGTTGACCGTCGACGTACCGCAGATCGAGGTGCAGGGCACCCAGCGGCGGAGCACCCGGCGACGGGGCGCCGTACACCTTGGCCCGGTGCGCACCGGTGAGTCGGGGCTCCGCGCTCCGCAGGAAGCGGCCGCCGATGGGGAACCCGCCGAAACCGCGGATTTCGGGGATACCCGAGCGCTGCAACAGCGGCAGGGTGTGACCACCCGCGCCGGCGAACACGAATTCGGCGCGCAGCGTGCGCTTGTGCCCGGTGCGACGATCGACGGTCGTCAGCACCCAGCGCCCGTCGGAACCGCGGTCCAGTCGACGCACCTCGTGACCGAACAGCACGGCGGTGCCGGTGCCCGCGCAGAAGCCGATCAGCTGGCGGGACAGCGCCCCGAAGTCGACGTCGGTGCCCTCGTCGGACCAGTTGAGCCCAATGGGTTCGGCGAAGCCGCGTCCGGCGGCCATCAACGGCAGCCGCCGGGCAAATTCGTCGGGGCTCTCGATCAATTCGGTCGCAGCGAAATGCGGGTTGCCCGCCAGCGCCGCGCGGCGCCGCCGCAGATAGTCGACGCCGTCGGCGCCGCGCACGAAACTGGCGTGCGGGACCGGGTTCAGGAAGCTCCGGACGTCGGCCAGAATCCCGTTCTGCGCCGCATAGGCCCAGAACTGTCGGGTGAGGTGGAACTGCTCGTTGATGTCGACCGCCTTGGCGATGTCGATGGAGCCGTCGGGCCGCTGCGGGGTGTAGTTGAGTTCGCACAATCCCGCGTGGCCGGTGCCGGCGTTGTTCCACGGGCTGCTGCTTTCGGCTCCGACGGTATCCAGCCGTTCGACAACGACCATCGACCAATCCGGTTCCAGCCGCCGCAGCAACGCCCCCAGGGTGGCGCTCATGATGCCGGCACCGATCAGCACGACGTCGGTCTTGGCTGGCGGTGAGTCTGACACCGGATTGCCGGTCCTTCCGCGGGTCCGATTCTGCAGAATATCTATCAGAGCGCGGCCGGGGCCAAGGCTCCCGGGTGTTGCCGCGCACGCTCTAAGCTGGCCCCGTGACTGGCTGGGTGCCCGATGTCCTGCCCGGCTATCGGCGGTACACCATCGCGCTCGGCGCGGACCCCGACGGCGAGGGCGAGATCGTCGCAACCGTGGTCCGGCGGGGCGACGGTGACCCGGCAGCCCAGGCCGACCCGGCAACCCCGGCAACCCCGGCAACTCCCGCACCCGCCGCCCATGCCGTGCTCGCGGTACACGGCTACACCGACTACTTCTTCCACACCGAGCTGGCCGACCACTTCGCCGGCCGAGGATTCGCCTTCTACGCACTCGACCTGCGCAAGTGCGGCCGGTCGAAGTCCGCCGACCAGACACCGCACTTCACCACCACCCTGGACCGCTACGACGACGAACTCAACGCCGCCCTGAACCTCATTCGGGCCGAAGCCAATACCCGGGTGCTGGTCTACGGGCATTCGGCCGGCGGCTTGATCGTGTCACTGTGGCTGGACCGACTGCGCAGGCAACACGCGGGCGCCACAGGTGTCACCGGACTGGTGCTCAACAGCCCGTTCCTCGACCTGCAGGGCCCGGCGATCCTGCGCAACGGGGTGACCTCGGCGGCGATCGCCGCGCTGTCGCGCATGCGCAGCAAAGGGGTGCTGCGGGCCAGCGGCCACGGCGGCTACGGATCCAGCCTGCACCGCGACTACCTCGGCGAGTTCGAGTACAACCTGCAATGGAAACCGCTGGGCGGCTTCCCGGTCACCTTCGGCTGGCTGCACGCGGTGCGCCGCGGCCACGCCCGGCTGCACCGCGGCCTCGAAGTCGGCGTGCCCAACCTGATTCTGCGCTCCGACCACACCGTCGCCGAGAGCGCGGGGCCGCAGGCCCTGCAATACGGCGACGCGGTCCTCGACGTCAGCCAAATCGCCCGCTGGGCGGGCTGTATCGGCAACCGGAGCACCATCATTCCGGTGCCGGACGCCAAACACGATGTGTTCTTATCGGTCGAAGAACCGCGCCGGCTGGCCTACCGTCACCTCGACCGCTGGCTGGACGACTATCTCAGTCACTGTGATGACACCCTCGGCGAGAAAGGCTGACCAACCCGGTGCAAAACTACGACCTCGCGATCATCGGAACCGGTTCGGGCAACAGCATCGTCGACGAACGCTACGCCGACAAACGGGTGGCGATCTGCGAGCAGGGCACCTTCGGTGGGACCTGCCTCAACGTGGGATGCCTACCGACCAAGATGTTCGTCTACACCGCCGACGTGGCCAATGCCATCCGGGGCGCGTCGCGCTATGGCGTGGACGCCCACCTCGACGGGGTGCGCTGGAAGGACATCGTCTCCCGCGTCTTCGGCCGTATCGATCCGATCGCCGCCGGGGGTGAGGACTACCGCCGCTCGGCGCCCAACGTCGACGTGTACGGCCACCCAACCAGATTCGGCCCGGTGTGCGCCGACGGGCGCTACCTGCTGCGCACCGAGGCCGGCGAGGAGTTCAGCGCCGAGCAGGTGGTGATAGCGGCCGGGGCGCGCGCCACCGTTCCGCCGGCGATCGCCGATTCCGGCGCCCGGTATCACACCAGCGACACAATCATGCGGATCCCCGAGTTGCCCGAACACCTGGTGATCGTCGGAAGCGGCTTCGTCGCAACCGAATTCGCACACATCTTCTCCGCCCTCGGCTCCCATGTCACTCTGGTCATCCGGAAAGACCGTCTGCTGCGCCACCTCGACGACACCATCAGCGAACGATTCACCGGGCTGGCGGCCGCCAAGTGGGATTTGCGCACTCACCGCAACGTCGTCGGCGTACGCGACCTCGGACCCGGGGTGTCGGTTTCACTGGACGACGGCGGCACCATCGACGCCGACGTTCTGCTGGTGGCAACCGGCCGGGCACCCAATGGCGATCTGCTGGACGCCGAGCAGGCCGGGGTCGCCGTCGAAGCCGGCCGGGTGATCGTCGACCAGTACCAACGGACCTCGGCGCGCAATGTGTTCGCCCTCGGTGACGTGTCTTCGCCGTATCAGCTCAAGCACGTCGCCAACCACGAGGCGCGGGTGGTGCAGCACAATCTGCTCTGCGGCTGGGACGACACCGAATCCATGACCGCCGCCGACCACCGTTTCGTGCCGGCCGCAGTGTTCAGCGACCCACAGGTGGCCAGTGTCGGTTTAACCGAAAACCAGGCCGTGGCACAGGGCTTCGACATATCGGTGACGATCCAGGAGTACGCCGACGTCGGGTACGGCTGGGCGATGGAAGACACCAGAGGGGTGGCCAAGCTGATCGCCGAGCGCGACACCGGATGCCTGCTGGGCGCGCACATCATGGGGTATCACGCGCCCTCGATCATCCAGCCGGTGAGTCAGGCGATGAGCTTCGGACTCACCGCACCCGAGATGGCCCGCGGCCAATATTGGATTCATCCGGCGCTTCCCGAGGTCATCGAGAACGCGCTGCTCGGCTTGACCTGACACCGGCCCAGCGCACCGGAGAACCAGCCGAAACACGCCCGTGCCGCGGCCGGAGGCGAACACGAACCTGACGCACGACGATGCCCGTGCCACACTATTGTCGTGGCCGGTTCCATTTGCGACGTGCTGCCGAGCCTGGCGGCGCTGTTCGGAGCGCCCGGCGCGACCGACACCCTGGAGCTGGCCGATTCACTCGCCGGTGTCGACCGGGTCTGCATCGTTCTCGTCGACGGCCTCGGCTGGCACCTGCTGCCCGACCTGGCCGACGACGCACCGCTGCTGGCCTCTGTGCTCAACGGTTCCACCGGACGGCTACGCCAGCTGGACTGCACGTTTCCGTCCACCACACCGACGAACCTGGTGTCCCTTGGCACCGGCGTCCGACCCGGCCAGCACGGCGTCCTGGGCTTCACCCTCAACATCCCGGGTACCGACCGGGTGTTCACCCATACCCACTGGCGCGACGACCCGCCGCACACCGAATGGCAACCCGTGCCGACCTGGTTCGGGCGGCTGGCCGAATTCGGCGTCGGCGCCACCGCGGTGATCCCGGACTGCTTTCTGGGCACCGGACTCACCGAATCGGCGTTTCGCGGCGCGCGGTTCTCCGTCACCCGGGACGGCGACGACTACCCGGAGCGGTTGGTGGCCGAGGTGCGCGCGGCACCGGAACTGGTCTACGGCTACACCGGCGCGCTGGACACCGCCGCGCACGTGTTCGGTGTCGGCTCGCCGCAGTGGCACGAAGCCGCATCCTGGGTGGATGCCCTGCTGACCAGGGTGGCCGAGGCCCTGCCGGCGGGTGCCGCGCTGATAGTCACCGCTGACCACGGCGGCATCAACATTGCGCGGGAGAAATTCCTCGACATCGATGCCGACCCGCGACTTGCCGCGGGGGTGCGGGTGGTCGCCGGTGAACCGCGGGTGCGCTACCTGCACACCGAGCCGGGCGCCACCGCCGACGTACTGGCCACCTGGACCGAGTTGCTGGCGGGCCGCGCCGAGGTGCGCAGCCGCGACGACATGGTCGCCACGGGGGTGTTCGGCCCGGTGGCCCCGCGAAACCTGCCGAGGATCGGCGATGTCGTGGTCACCTGCACCGCCGAGACCGCGATCCTGGCGACCCGCCGCGAATCGCCGAACACGGCCAAACTTGTCGGCTTCCACGGTGCGGCGTCCCCCGCCGAGATGGCCATCCCGCTGATCGTCATCCCCGCGCGTTGACTCTGCACTCAGGGCGCGCTCCACTCGCACTTTTGCGCCACCGGCGCAGAGTCAACGGGTCTGGGGGCCGCAGGGGGCTGGGGGCCGGGGGCAGGGGGCAGGGGGCAGGGGGCAGGGGCCGGGGGTACTACAGCGGCGTGACGTAGGCCGAGCCGATACCCCCGTCGACGAGGAACGTGCTGGCGGTGATGAAGGAGGCGTCGTCGCTGGCCAGGAACGCCACCGCGGCGGCGATCTCCTCGGGTTCGGCGAAGCGGCCCAGCGGAATGTGCACCAGCCGGCGGGCCGCCCGCTCGGGGTCCTTGGCGAACAGCTCCTGCAGCAGCGGGGTGTTGACGGGCCCCGGGCACAGCGCATTGACCCTGATGCCCTGCCGGGCGAACTGCACCCCGAGTTCGCGCGACATGGCCAGCACCCCGCCCTTGGACGCGGTGTAGGAGATCTGCGAGGTCGCCGAACCCATGACGGCTACGAACGACGCGGTGTTGACGATCGCACCCCGACCGGCGGGCACCATGTGGCGCAGCGCCGCCCGGCAGCACAGGTACACCGACTTGAGGTTGACGTCCTGAACGTGCTGCCACGCCGGCAGCTCGGTGTGTTCGATCAGATCGTCCTGCGGCGGGGAAATGCCGGCGTTGTTGAACGCGATGTCGACGGACCCGCAGGTAGCCGCGGCGGAATCGAAGAGATGGTTCACCGAATCCTCGTCGGCGACGTCGACCGGCACGTACAGCCCCGACAGCTCTTCGGCCGCGGCGCCACCGGACTCGGCGTCGATGTCGGCGATGACGATCCTCGCCCCCTCGGCGGTCATCCGCCGGGCCGCGGCCAGACCGATACCGCTGCCACCGCCGGTGACGACGGCGACCCGGCCCGCCAGCCGCTGCGTCAGGTCGCTCACCTGTCCTCCTTGATCGCGATGAATACGTTCTTGGTCTCGGTGAACTGCAGCGGTGCGTCCGGCCCGAGTTCTCGGCCCAGCCCGGACTCTTTGAACCCGCCGAACGGGGTGTTGAACCGCACCGAGGACTGCGAGTTCACAGACAGGTTGCCCGATTCCACCGCGCGCGATACCCGCAGCGCCCGGGACAGGTCATCGGTCCAGATAGACCCCGACAGGCCGTATTCGGTGTCGTTGGCCAGCGTCACCGCATCATGCTCGTCTTCGAAGGCGAGCACGGTGACCACCGGGCCGAAAATCTCCTCGGAGACGCTGCGCGCATCACGCGCGGGGGTGAGAACCGTTGGCGGGAACCAGAATCCCGGTCCACCCGGGCATCTGCCCTGAAAGGCGATCGGGGCGCCCTCGGGCACGTAGGACGCCACCTTGTCGCGGTGCGCCCGCGAAATCAGCGGACCCATCTCGGTGTCACGGGACGTGGGATCCCCGACCTTCACCGCTGTGACTGCCGGCTCCAGCAGTTCCATGAATCTGTCGTACACGCTGCGCTGCACCAGGATCCGACTGCGCGCACAGCAGTCCTGGCCGGCATTGTCGAAAACCCCGGCCGGTGCGGTGGCGGCCGCCCGCTGCAGGTCGCAGTCGGCGAAGACGATATTGGCGCTCTTGCCACCCAGCTCCAGCGTCACCCGCTTGACCGCGCCCGCGGCGCCGGCCATCACCTTCTTGCCGACTTCGGTGGATCCGGTGAACACCACCTTGCGCACACCCGGGTGGCTGACGAAGCGCTCCCCCACCACCGCGCCCCGGCCGGGCAGCACCTGCAGCAGACCGGGGTCCAGCCCGGCGGCCACGGCCAATTCGCCCAGCCGCATGGTGCTCAGCGGCGTCGCTTCGGCGGGTTTGACCAGCACCGCGTTGCCGGCTGCCAGCGCCGGTGCGATCCCCCAGGCGGCGATCACCATCGGGAAGTTCCACGGGGCGATGACACCGACCACACCCATCGGCTCGTTGAAGGTGATGTCGATCCCACCGGCTACCGGAATCTGCTTGCCGGACAACCGTTCCGGGCTGCCGGAGTAGAATTGCAGCACATCGCCGACGTTGCCGGCCTCCCATTCCGCCGAGGCGACGGGGTGCCCGGAATTGGCCACTTCCAGCGCAGCCAGTTCGTCGCGGTGGGCGTCGACGGCGGCCGCGAATGCCCGCAGGCCGGCCGCCCGCTGCGCTGGTGTCAGCCGCGCCCAGCGTCGCTGCGCGGCCGCGGCGCGGGCCACCGCGTCGTCGACGGCTGCGACGCCGGTGTGCTCGACCGTGCGCAGCACTTCCCCGGTCGCCGGGTTTACCACCTGCGTTGCGTTCATCGGCCGGCGTATGCTCTCGCGGCTTCGACCAGGGCGTCGAACAGCCGCAGATCATCCAGAGCCTGTTCGGGATGCCACTGCACGGCAACGACGAACGCATCTCCGGGCAACTCCACGGACTCGACGACTCCATCGGCGTCGAAGGCGCCGGCCCGCAACCGCTCCCCCACCTCGTCGATGGCCTGGTGGTGGTAGCACGGTACGTCGGCACCGTCGCCGAGCACCGTCGCCATCCGGGTTCCCGCGACCGTGCGCACCGCAACCGTAGTGAACACACCCTCGCCGGCCCGATGCCCGGAATGGCCCAGGACGTCGGGCAGGTGCTGGTGCAGCGTGCCGCCGAAGGCGACGTTGAGCACCTGGGCGCCCCGACAGATTCCCAGGACCGGCAGTTCGCGCTCGAGTGCCGCGCGCAACAGCGCGAACTCCCAGGCGTCGCGGTCGGTGCGGGGCTCATCGGTGGTGGGGTGCGCCGGATGGCCGTAGCGGGCCGGGTCGAGGTCGTAGCCGCCGGTGAGGACCAGTGCATCCAGGCTGTCCAGCAACCCTTCGACGCTCGGGGCATCCGCGTGCTGCGGCGGCAGCAGCACAGGGACACCGCCTGCTAGGGTGACACCCCGGCAGTAGCCGGCCGGCAGGTAGGCCGCCGGAGTGTCCCAGATGCCGCTGCGGATCTGTTCGAGGTAGGCGGTCATGCCGACGACCGGGGCCCGCACCGATCGCAAGCGCGGCCCCGCCGGGCGCAGCGGGTCGGTGCCGGCAGGGTCAGAACCTTTCGAAGCCACGGGTCCGCTCCCAGTCGGTGACCGCGGCGTTGAACGCCGCCAGCTCCACCTTCGCGTTGTTCAGGTAGTGGTCCACCACGGCGTCGCCGAATGCCTGCCGCGCCAGCTGCGATGCTTCGAATCTCGCGGCGGCTTCGGCCAGGGTGGCGGGCAGCCGTTCGACATCCTCAGCGTCGTAGGCGTTTCCGTCATACGGGTCGCCGAGTTCGAGGTTCTGCTCGATACCGTGCAGCCCGCCCGCGATCAGTGCCGCCACCGCCAGGTACTGGTTCACATCCCCGCCGGGAACCCGGCATTCGACGCGGATGCTGGGCCCGTGGCCGACGACGCGCAGCGCGCAGGTGCGGTTGTCCACCCCCCAGGCCAATGCGGTGGGCGCGAAGCTGCCGTCGGCAAACCGCTTGTAGGAGTTGATGTTCGGCGCGAAGAACAGAGTCAGCTCACCGAGCGTGGCCAGCAATCCGGCGACGAAGCGACGAAATGTGACCGACATGCCGTGCGGCGCGGTGTCGTCGGCAAACACCGCTGGACCGCCGGGGCCGTCTGAGGCGTCCGATCCGCCGGAGCCGGCGGAGCTGCGCAGCGACAGGTGGATATGGCAGCTGTTGCCCTCCCGCTCATCGTATTTCGCCATGAAGGTCAGGCTCTGGCCGTGCTGGTCGGCGATCTCCTTGGCGCCGTTCTTGTACACCGCATGGTTGTCGCAGGTGACCAGGGCTTCGTCGTAGCGGAAGCCGAGTTCCTGCTGGCCGGTGTTGCATTCGCCTTTGATTGCCTCCACGGTCAGCCCTGCGCCCTGCATACCCAGCCGGATGTCGCGCAGCAGCGGCTCCATCCGGGTCGAGGCCATGATCGCGTAGTCCACGTTGTAGTCGCTGGCCGGTGTCAGTCCACGGTAGCCGTCGGCCCACGCCTGCCGGTAGGACTGATCGAAGACGATGAACTCGAGTTCGGTGGCGACATCGGCCACCAGCCCCCGTTCGCTCAGCCCCTCGAGTTGGCGGCGCAGGATGGCCCTCGGCGCCTCGGCCACCGTGCGGCCGTCGGCCCAGGACAGGTCGGCGATCACCAGCGCGGTGCCGGACAACCAGGGGATCAGCCGCAGCGTGGACAGATCCGGCGTCATCACCATGTCGCCGTAACCGGTTTCCCAACTGGACATCGCGTAGCCGGGAACGGTGTTCATGTCGACGTCCACAGCCAGCAGGTAACTGCAGCATTCGGCGCCGTGGGCGGCGACCTCGTCGATGAAGAACCGGCCGGCCACCCGTTTGCCGACCAGACGGCCCTGCATGTCGGTGAACGCCACGATGACGGTGTCGACCTCGCCCGAAGCGACCTGGCGCTCCAGGTCAGCCAGCGTCACCACCACGCCGCTACCAGCTGCTGGCGCGCAGAATGATCTCGGTGATCAGTTGCGCGGTCACGTCGTCCGCCGCTTGCTGAGCGGGCATGTCCACGACCCGGTAGTCGCCATAGACGTACCTCTGGCTGTCGTCGGCGACACGACGCCCGGCAATCGAGTTCATCAGGACCGTGGTGGCGACCTCGACCGGCGGGCAGGTTTCGTCGCGGACCGCGCCGTCGATGTCGGCGACCCGGGGATGTCCACGATCGACGACGACCATGCCGGAGAACCGGCCCAGGGTGGTGGCGGCCAATTCCCAGGCGAGTTCGGCCCCAGCCCGATCCCCCACCAGCACGGCCCACGGAATCTTGAGCTGGTCGAGTATGCCGAGTACAGATTTGGGGGTCAGCCGGGGGTCGGCGCCGATGACGACCGTTCGCAGCAAGGCGTTGTGCAGCCGCCCGCATACCCCGTCATAGGTGGCTGGGGCACGCTTGTCCTCGGCCAGCAGCACAACGACGGTGCCCGTGTGCGGACCGGACACACTCACCGGCACCGAGATGCCGTCGAGCGCGCCCATCATCGAGGCCATCCTCACAGTTTACGCATGCTTGGCGTGCGTGTATCCCCCAAGAATTCCACGCCAACCGCCCGGGCGTAGGGCCGGCCCGCTCACGCCAAGGTGAGGATCTCCACGCCGCTGTCGGTGACCACCATGGTGTGTTCGAACTGTGCGGTCCATTTGCGGTCCTTGGTAGCCACGGTCCAGCCGTCGTCCCAGATCTGGTAGTCCAGGGCGCCCAGGTTGATCATCGGCTCGATGGTGAAGGTCATGCCCGGCTGCATGATCGTGCCGACAGAGGGCTGGTCGTAGTGCAGCACGATCAAGCCGTTGTGGAACGTGGTGCCGATGCCGTGCCCGGTGAAGTCCCGAACCACGTTGTACCCGAACCGGCTTGCATATGATTCGATGACGCGTCCGACGATCGACAGCGCCCGCCCGGGTTTGACTGCGTTGATGGCGCGCATCGTCGCTTCCCGGGTCCGCTCGACCAGCAGACGGTGTTCGTCGGAAACATCACCGGCCAGAAAGGTCGCATTGGTGTCGCCGTGCACACCGTCGATGTACGCCGTGACGTCGATGTTGACGATGTCGCCGTCCTCAATCACCGTCGAATCGGGGATGCCGTGGCAGATGACCTCGTTCAGCGAGGTGCAGCAGGATTTGGGGAACCCCTTGTAGCCCAGTGTGGACGGGTAGGCGCCGTTGTCGACCATGTAGTCGTGGGCGATACGGTCCAGACGGTCGGTTGTGACGCCCGGCGCGACAGCCTTGCCCGCCTCCTGCAGTGCACCGGCCGCAATCCGGCCGGCAACCCGCATCTTCTCGATTACCTCGGGTTCCTGGACCCACGGCTCGGCACCCTCCTTGACCGAGGATCTACCGACGTATTCCGGGCGCGCGATCCTTTCGGGGACCGGCAGGGTCGGGGACAACACGCCTGGTGACAGCGCAGTGCGAGTGGGCATGCCCGCCAGCTTAGCCAGTAGCGCCCGCTGCCACGGCCGGTCGGCGAGGTCAGAGTTTGGGGCGCCGCAGCAGGGTGCGCCGCGGTCCGCGGACGATCACCGAGCCGAAAACCACCTGGCCGGACAGCACGACGTGCGGGTTGCCCTCGACCGGCGGATCCTTTCGCCGGTCACTCGCGCTGCCGACGTATGCCTCGACGTGGTCGATGGAGGCGCTGGCGCCGTCGGGAAGTCGCAGGTCCAGCGAACCGAACTTCATGTCGATCTCGATGACCACGACGGGGCCGGCGAATCGCGCCCGAGTGAGGTCGAGGTCGATCGAGCCAAGGCGGCGCACCAGCGACAGCCGGGTGGGCACCATCCACTCGCCGTGGCGTTTCAACGAGCCCGCCCACCCGCGCAGCTCGACCCGGTCGGTGGCGGAGGTGACCACAGCCCCCGGTGCGGGCAGGTCCCCGACCAGGCCGTCGAGTTCGTTTCGGGTGCGCGCCAGGTGCACCGCCGTCGAACGCTGCTCGAATTCGTCGATGTCGATCAAGCCCACCGCGAGGGCGTTGTGCAGGCGTCGCATGGTCCCGTTGCGGTCGGCGTCGGACACCCGCAGCGACATCTCCCCGCCGGGATCGGTCATGACCCAGCCTCCATGACCTCGATTTGATCATGGCGCCGCCGGCATGCGCTCGGTGAGCTCACCCTGGCAACTTACCGTTGCCGGAACCCGCCTGGCCCTGCCCGTCCCCGCGGGCCGGGCTAGGCCAGGAAATCCGGCGGCAACGAATCGAACATCACCTTGGTCATCCGGACCGCGTACTCCGAGCTGCCGCCGCCCACGATCAGCGCGGCGAAGGCCAGGTCGCCACGGTATCCGGCGAACCAGGAGTGTGAACCCCCGTCGAATTCGGCCTCACCGGTCTTGCCGTAGACCTCCCCGCAGTCCGCGATCGCCTTGCCGGTGCCGTTGGTCACGACCAGGCGCATCATCGGCCGCAGCGCCTCGACCATCTTCGGGGTGATCGTCGACTTGCCGCCGCTAACCACCGTCGAGTGGCCCTCGATCAGTTGGGGCACCGGGGTCTTGCCCGCGGCGACCGTGGCCGCGACCAGCGCCATCCCGAACGGGCTGGCCACCACTCGGCCCTGGCCGAAACCGTCTTCGGTGCGCTCGGCCAGATTCACCGTGGGTGGCACCGAGCCGGTCACCGTGGTGATGCCGTCGATCTGATAATCCAGCCCGATGCCGTAGCGGCTGGCCGCCTGGGTCAGGCCGCGCGGTGGCAGCCGGCTGCTCAGTTCGGCGAACGTGGTGTTGCAGGAACTGGCGAAAGCACGCGACATCGGTACGACGCCGAGATCGAAGCCGCCGTAGTTGGGAATGGTTCGGTAGCCGATATCCAGCTCACCGGGACAGCCCAGCATGGTGTTCGGGGTGGCCATGTCACGTTCGACGGCGGCTCCGGCGGTGATCATCTTGAAGGTCGACCCGGGCGGGTAGAGGCCGGTGGTGGCCAGCATCCCTTGCGCGTCCGCCCCGGCGTTCTGGGCGATGGCCAGGATCTCGCCGGTCGACGGTTTGATCGCCACCAGCATCGCCTCACCGCCGCGGGTGTCCACCGCGTGTTGCGCGGCGTCCTGCACCAGCCGGTCCAGCGTGAGCGACACCGACGGGGCTGGCGACGGCTGCACCTCGTGCAGGACCGCGACATCGACGCCGTTCTGGTTGGTGCTGACGACCCGCCATCCCGGCTCGCCGTCGAGTTTGCCCACCACGGCCTTTTTCACTTCGTTCATCACCGCGGGTGCGAAGTGCGGATCGGTGGGCAGCAGTTCGGGCTGGGGGGTGACGACGATTCCGGGTAGCCGGCCGATCGCGTCGAAGACCGGGCCGTTGTCGTCGGGTCGCAGTGTGATCAGGTCGATCTGCTCGGTGGTCGAACTGGCCATTTCGGCAAGAAGCTGCGGATCGTTGAGGGAGTCGTCGAAGGGGCGCAGGGCATCGACGACGGCGTGCGCCGTTGACATCAATTCCCGGCTCGCCCGCGCGGCATCAAGCGAGTAGTGATAGACGTACCCCGGGGCGAGCACGTCGGTACCGCCAAACTCGTTGACCGATGCGCGCCGGGGCTGGTCGGCCCGCAATGCGAACGTCTGGTGCTCGCCTAATTTGGGATGCAGGCCAGTGGGGGTCCAGCGGACGTGCCAGCGCCCCTCGTCGCGGGCCATCTTGAGCTTGCCGTCGTAGGTCCACCTCCGATCCTTGGGCAGGTGCCAGGTGAACCGGTAGGCGACCGTGCCGGTGTCCTCGGCGAACTTCGAGCTCAGCACCTGCGCGTCCAGGTGGGTGGCCTGCAGACCGGCCCAGGCGGCATTGAGCGCTTCGCGGGCCTCGTTGGGGTTATCGGCGAGCTGCGACGCCGTCGCGGTGTCGCCGACGGACAGCGCCGCCAGGAACTTCTCGGCGGCCGGGCCGGGCCCTTCGGGGTGAGGAGTGCAGGCGGGCAGCACCCCGAGGGCGACCACAAGGCACACGACGGTTGTTACCCATGTTGCACGTGTTGAAGTTGTGACAAATGTGACCATCGTTGCTGATGTTAAAAAAGAAGTTGGCGACGGTCCCGCAGACACACCGTGACCGACGCGTTATACCTGCCGAGCGGCTCGGAATGCGGGGAGGTTAGGCGCCGGAGGGCAGCGGGCCGGGCGCCGGGGGCGGGGCGCCGGGT
>NZ_JBKECZ010000152.1:0-34094 GCF_047975165.1 Mycobacterium sp. | reverse complement strand
TGCTCTTGATGTGCGCGGCGCCGTGCGGGACGTTCTTCTTCTCCCTGCGGCGGGTGGTCTTACCCCGCTTACCGGCGGTACCCGCGGCCTTCTTCTGTGGTGGCATGTCTGATTACCTGGCCTTCTTCTTGCCGGCGATGGTGCGCTTGGGGCCCTTGCGGGTGCGCGCGTTGGTCTTGGTCCGCTGGCCGCGCACCGGCAGGCCACGGCGGTGCCGCAGGCCCTGGTAGCAGCCGATCTCGATCTTGCGGCGAATGTCGGCCTGCACCTCACGGCGCAGGTCACCTTCAACTTTGAGGTTCGCTTCGATGTAGTCGCGCAGTTTGGTCAGCTGGTCGTCGCTGAGGTCCTTGGTGCGCAGGTCCTTGTCGATGCCGGTGGCCGCAAGAATCTCGTTCGAGCGGGTGCGGCCGACGCCGAAGATGTAGGTCAGCGCGATCTCCATCCGCTTGTCGCGCGGGAGATCGACGCCTACTAGTCGTGCCATAGGTGGCGTTTCCTCTTTCTCGGCGGAGGTCTTTTCCCAGTCCGTTCCCGCACCCCGAAGGGATTTGCGGGGCCCGGCCTCCGTCCGGGCGCAGCTGAGCGGCCTATCCGCTCATTGGTGCTGGGAGGTCTTCATTCAGTTGTCGTATCGACGGCGGGTCTACGCGGAATCCGCGGCTAGCCCTGCCTCTGCTTGTGGCGCGGGTCGGAGCAGATCACCATGACCCGTCCGTGTCGACGGATCACCCTGCACTTGTCACAGATCGGCTTGACGCTCGGGTTCACCTTCACGGCAGTCTCGGTCCTGTTCTCTGGGTCTTTATCGCTACTTGTACCGGTACACGATGCGGCCCCGGGTCAGGTCGTAGGGAGACAACTCCACCACCACCCGGTCCTCGGGCAGAATGCGGATGTAGTGCTGCCGCATCTTGCCGCTGATATGGGCGAGCACCTTGTGGCCGTTCTCCAGCTCAATGCGAAACATCGCATTGGGCAGGGGTTCGACTACGCGACCCTCGACCTCGATGGCACCGTCCTTCTTGGCCATTACGTTTCGGCGATCCTCTACTTCTCGACTTGTCTAGGCTTTGCTTCGTCTGCTTCGTCTGCTTCGTCGGTGCTCCTGACCGGGCGCAGCCCGCGTCCCGACTGCCCAACGTGGGCCGGTGGGGGAAATTCCGCGAAGGGTCCTCCGCGTATTTCGGACTGGGCACGCCAAGAGCCGGCACGAACGCCGCACCGTCGGGCAACGATACCCGCTGGGGCGCCCCCGACGCAAAACGTCGCAGATCAAGTGTGCAAACCGGCAATGCGGGCTGCCCCGGTTCGGCGGCGGCGCCACCGCGCCGCGCACCAAAACAGCCAGGCCGCCCGGCCCGGCCCGTTAAGGTTGACGCCATGCGGCTGCTGGTCACCGGAGGTGCGGGATTCATCGGCGCAAACTTCGTACACAGCACCGTGCGCGATCATCCCGGCGACACCGTGACCGTCATCGACTCGCTGACCTATGCCGGGCACCGCGAGTCGCTGGCCGGCGTGCGGGACGCCATCAGATTCGTCGAGGGCGACATCTGCGACCGGCAACTGGTGTCGGAGCTGGTGGCCGAGTCCGACGCCGTCGTCCATTTCGCCGCCGAATCGCATGTGGACAACGCCCTGGACAACCCGGAGCCGTTCCTGCACACCAACGTGGTGGGGACGTTCACCATCCTGGAGGCGGTGCGGCGTCACGGTGTCCGGCTGCACCACATCTCGACCGACGAGGTCTACGGCGACCTGGAGCTCGGCGACCCGCAGCGGTTCACCGAGGCCACGCCCTACAACCCGTCGAGTCCCTATTCGGCGACCAAGGCGGGCAGCGACATGCTGGTGCGGGCCTGGGTGCGCTCCTACGGTGTGCGGGCGACGCTGTCGAACTGCTCCAACAACTACGGCCCCTACCAGCACATCGAGAAGTTCATTCCGCGCCAGATCACCAACGTGCTCACCGGCCGCCGGTGCAAGCTGTACGGCGCGGGGGCCAATGTCCGCGACTGGATTCACGTCGAGGACCACAACAGTGCGGTGCGCCGGATCCTGGACCGTGGTCAGATCGGCCACACCTATCTGATCAGCTCGGAGGGCGAACGCGACAACCTGACGGTGCTGCGCACGATACTGCGGCTGATGGGCCGCGATCCCGACGACTTCGACCACGTCACCGACCGGGTCGGTCACGACCTGCGCTACGCCATCGACCCGTCCCTGCTGAACACCGAACTGGACTGGGCGCCCAAGCACACCGATTTCGACGAGGGGCTGCGGGCCACCATCGACTGGTATCGGGCCAACGAAGCGTGGTGGCGTCCGCTCAAGGACGCCGCCGAGGCCCGCTACGCCGAGCGGGGGCAGTGAGATATGACAGTGCGCGAACTCAGCATCCCCGGCGCCTGGGAGATCACCCCGAGGATCCACTCCGACTCCCGCGGCATGTTCTTCGAGTGGCTCAAAGACAGCGAGTTCACCCGGTTCACAGGTCACAGCCTGGATGTGCGGCAGGCGAACTGCTCGGTGTCTTCGGCGGGTGCGCTGCGGGGCTTGCACTTCGCCCAGCTACCGCCCAGCCAGGCCAAGTACGTCACCTGCGTGCGCGGCGCGGTGTTCGACGTCGTCGTCGACATCCGGGTGGGCTCGCCGACGTTCGGCCAGTGGGACTCGGTCCGGCTCGACGACCAACACCGCCGGACCGTCTATATCTCCGAAGGGCTGGCGCACGGTTTCCTTGCCCTGGAGGATGATTCGACGGTGATGTACCTGTGTTCGGCGGAATACAACCCGGCCCGCGAGCACACCATCCGCGCCACCGACCCGACCTTGGCGGTGGACTGGCCGCTGATCGACGGCGCGCCCCCTAGCCTGTCCGAGCGGGACGCCGCGGCGCCCAGCTTTGCCGACGTTCGCGCGTCGGGCCTGCTGCCCACCTGGGACGAGGCCCGGGACTTCGTCGCGGCGCTGCGCGGCCGCTGACTTCCGGCGCGACATCTCCCGCCGGCGCACCTCGGCCGTCTTGCCAATCCCGGACCCCATTTACTAGGATATGCAAGTAATATCCCTGCCCCCTGCCCCCTGCCCGCCACAACTTTCCCGGGACCACCATGACCACACACATCCCGCACTTCATCGACGGCAAACGCGCCCCCGGCCAGTCGTCGCGCACCGCCGACGTCTTCAACCCCAGCACCGGTGAAGTACAGGCCACCGTCCCGCTCGCGTCGGCGGCCGAAGTCGGCGCGGCCGTCGCATACGCGGTCACAGCCCAAAAGGACTGGGCCGCGTGGAATCCGCAGCGCCGAGCCCGGGTGCTCATGCGGTTCGTCCACCTGGTCAACCAGCACATCGACGAACTGGCCGAAACGCTGTCGCTGGAACACGGCAAGACCCTCGACGACGCCCGCGGCGATGTGCAGCGCGGCATCGAGGTCATCGAGTTCTGCATCGGCATCCCCCACCTGCTCAAGGGAGAGCACACCGAGGGCGCCGGGCCCGGCATCGACGTCTACTCGCTGCGCCAGCCCCTGGGCGTGGTCGCGGGCATCACCCCGTTCAACTTCCCGGCCATGATCCCGCTGTGGAAGGCCGGCCCGGCCCTGGCCTGCGGCAACGCCTTCGTGCTCAAGCCGAGCGAACGCGACCCGTCGGTGCCGCTGCGGCTGGCCGAACTCTTCGCCGAGGCGGGCCTGCCACCCGGGGTGTTCCAGGTGGTGCACGGCGACAAGGAGGCCGTCGACGCGATCCTGCACAACCCGGATATCAAGGCCGTCGGTTTCGTCGGCAGCTCCGATATCGCCCACTACATCTACTCCACCGCCGCGGCCACCGGGAAGCGCTCGCAGTGCTTCGGCGGCGCCAAGAACCACATGATCGTCATGCCCGACGCCGACCTCGACCAAGCCGTCGACGCCCTGATCGGCGCCGGCTACGGCAGTGCCGGCGAACGCTGCATGGCGATCAGCGTCGCGGTGCCGGTCGGCGAACAGACCGCGGATCGGCTGCGTGCCAGGCTGGTGGAACGGATCACCGGCTTGCGGGTGGGCCACTGCCTGGACCCGAAGGCCGACTACGGGCCGCTGGTCACCGAGGCGGCACTGGCGCGGGTGCGCGACTACATCGGCCAGGGCGTGGACGCCGGCGCCGAACTCGTCGTCGACGGCCGCGACCGGGCCAGCGACGCCCTCACCTTCGGCGACGCCGGCCTGCAGGGCGGCTTCTTCATCGGCCCCACCCTGTTCGACCATGTGCGGCCGGATATGCCGATCTACACCGACGAGATCTTCGGCCCGGTGCTGTGCATCGTCCGCGCGCACGACTACGAAGAAGCCCTGCGACTGCCCACCGAACACGAATACGGCAACGGGGTGGCGATCTTCACCCGCGACGGCGACACCGCCCGCGACTTCACCTCCCGAGTCGACGTCGGCATGGTCGGCATCAACGTGCCGATCCCGGTTCCGGTGGCCTACCACACCTTCGGCGGCTGGAAGCGGTCCGGTTTCGGCGATCTCAACCAGCACGGTCCCGCATCGATCCAGTTCTACACCAAGGTCAAGACCGTCACCTCGCGATGGCCGTCGGGAATCAGGGACGGCGCCGAATTCTCCATCCCCACCATGGATTAGGAGATGGCCATGTTCACTCTGGATGACGACGAGCGGGTGCTCACCGAAACCGCCGCCGCCTTCGCCGAAAAGCGCATCGCGCCGCACGCCCTGGAATGGGATGCCGCCAAACACTTCCCGACCGACATCCTGCGCGAGGCCGCCGAGCTGGGCATGGCAGCCATCTACTGCCGCGAGGATGTCGGCGGCAGCGGCCTGCGCCGGCTCGACGGCGTCCGCATCTTCGAGCAGCTGGCCATCGCCGACCCGGTGACGGCGGCGTTCCTGTCCATCCACAACATGTGTTCGTCGATGATCGACGGCTACGGCACCGAAGAGCAGCGCAGGAGCTGGCTGCCGCGACTGGCATCCATGGACGTCATCGCCAGCTACTGTCTCACCGAACCCGGCGCCGGCTCCGATGCCGCCGCGCTGAGCACCCGCGCGGTCAAGCAGGGTTCGGACTACGTGCTCGACGGCGTCAAGCAGTTCATCTCCGGCGCCGGCGCGGCCGATGTCTACGTGGTGATGGCCCGCACCGGTTCCGACGGCCCCCGCGGGATATCGGCGTTCGTCATCGAAAAGGACACGCCCGGGCTGAGCTTCGGGGCGATGGAGCAGAAGATGGGCTGGCACGCCCAGCCCACCGCGCAGGTGCTGCTGGACGGGGTGCGGATTCCCGCCGACGCCATGCTGGGCGGCCCCGAGGCCGAAGGCGCCGGATTCGGCATCGCGATGAACGGCCTCAACGGCGGACGGCTCAACATCGCCGCGTGTTCGCTGGGCGGCGGGCAGTCCGCCTTCGACAAGGCCGGCGCCTACGTGCGCGAACGCCACGCGTTCGGGTCCGCCCTGCTCGACGAGCCCACCGTCCGATTCACCCTGGCCGACATGGCCACCGGGTTGGAAACGTCACGAATGATGTTGTGGCGGGCGGCACATGCGCTCGACGGGAACGCCGCCGACAAGGTCGAACTGTGCGCGATGGCCAAACGCTACGTCACCGACACCTGCTACGACGTCGCCGACAAGGCCCTGCAGCTGCACGGCGGATACGGCTACCTGCGCGAGTACGGTCTGGAGAAGATCGTCCGCGACCTGCGGGTGCATCGGATCCTGGAAGGGACCAACGAGATCATGCGGGTGGTCATCGGACGCGCCGCGGCCGCACGGTTGCGGACCGGCTCGTGACACTCCCGCGGCGGCCCCGCACTGCCGGGCGCGGCGGGATGAGCGGGCACCGGGAAGGGCAGCCATGACAGAGCACCTGATAATCGCGTTCCTGGGCCTGGGTCATATGGGCGGCCCGATGTCGGCCAATCTCGTTGCCGCCGGCCATGGCGTACGCGGCTATGACCCCGCCCCCGCAACCGCGGCGGCCGCCGCCGCCCACGGTGCGGTGACCTTCGGCAGCGCCGTCGAGGCCGTCGCCGACGCCGACGTCATCATCACCATGCTGCCCAACGGCGACATCGTCAAACGCTGCTACATCGAGATCCTGCCGGTCGCCCGGCCCGGCGCACTGTTCATCGACAGCTCCACCATTTCGGTCGACGACGCCCGCCAGGCACATACACTGGCCACCGCCCACGGCATGGCCCAGGTGGACGCACCGGTGTCCGGCGGGGTCAAGGGTGCGTCGACCGGGACCCTGGCGTTCATGGTCGGGGGCGAAGCCGGGGCGCTCGAACGGGCCCGGCCGGTACTGGAACCGATGGCGGGCAAGATCATTCACTGCGGGGCCGCCGGTGCCGGCCAGGCCGCCAAGGTGTGCAACAACATGGTGCTCGCGGTGCAGCAGATCGCGATCGGCGAGGCGTTCGTACTTGCCGAGAACCTCGGCCTGTCAGCGCAGTCGCTGTTCGACGTCATCACCGGCGCCACCGGGAACTGCTGGGCGGTGCACACCAATTGCCCGGTGCCCGGCCCGGTTCCGGCGTCACCGGCCAACAACGGTTTCCGGCCCGGCTTCGCGACCGCGCTGATGAACAAGGACCTGGGCCTGGCCATGGATGCGGTAGCCGCCACCGGGTCATCGGCCCCGCTGGGCAGCCACGCCGCCGACATCTACGCGAAGTTCGCCGAGGACCACCCCGAGGCGGACTTCAGCGCGATCATCGAAACGCTGCGCGGCGCCTAGCTGTAATAGCCCGCGGCTGTCCCCGCCCCCGGCCCCTGCCTGCCGCGGGACCGCGGATCACCTGATCGGTATGGTCGAGAAAAGTCGAAGAGGGGAGCCCACGTGACGGACTCGACCTTGGTGACCGGTGCGTTCGGTCTGGTGGGAACGGCGACGGTACGCCGGCTGCACGCCGACGGCCGGCACGTCGTCGCAACCGACCTCGATACCCCGGCGAACCGCAAGAAGGCCGAATCGTTGCGCGGGGTCCACGGCGTCGACGTGCGCTGGGCCGATCTCACCGACGAACGATCCATCGCGGCGCTGCTGACCGACGTCGCGCCGACGGCGATCGTCCACCTCGCCGCGATGATTCCGCCGCTCTGCTACCGGCGGCCCGACCTGGCCCGCCGGGTCAACGTCGGGGCAACCGAGGCGCTCGTCCGGGCCGCATCGGCACGGCCCGCGCCGCCTCGCTTCGTTCAGGCCTCCAGCGTCGCGGTCTACGGCCCCCGCAACCCCCATCGCCACAACACCGACCTGGGACCCGACACACCCGTCTCGCCGCTGGACATCTACGGCGTTCACAAAGCACAGGCAGAGCAGATCGTGCGCGAGTCGTCGCTGAACTGGGTGGTACTGCGACTCGGTGGCGTGCTCACCGCCCGGCCACGCTTCGACCTGGACCTCGACATGCTCTACTTCGAGGGCCTGCTGCCCACCGATGGACGGCTCCATACCGTCGAGGTCCGCGACGTAGCACGCGCCTTCGCCGCAGCAACCCACGCCGCCGTCGTCGGTGAAACGCTGATGATCGGCGGCGACCCCTCGCATCGCCTCCGGCAAGTCGACGTCGGGCGCGAAACAACTGCGGCGATGGGCCTCGACGGGCTGCTGCCGAACGGACGGCAAGGTGACCCCGACAGCGACACCGGCTGGTTCGCAACCGACTGGATGGACACCCGGCGGTCCCAGGAGGCGTTGGGCTTTCAGCACGTTTCGTGGCCCGAACTGCTTGCCGAAACACGACGGATCATCGGCCACCGACGCCGGCTGTTTCAGCTGGCCACACCGTTCGCGCGAACATACCTGCGCTACCGGGCTCCGTACCGGCAAGCTCGGGGCTCCTTAGCCGGCCCGTGGCAGGAGATCGCCCGGCGGTGGGGACAGTTCCAGGTTCCCGACGCACGATAGCCGACGATCCCCGACTGCCCCCTCAGAAATCCCCGGCGTTGCGCCGCAGCGCTTCGATGGCCGACACCAGCGCCGACGACTCCGCATCACCCATCCCGATATCGGCGAACACCTGCTCATTGAGGGTGGCGCTGGCATCCTCGACCGTCGAACGACCCAACTCGGTGATCCGCACCAGCGTGGTCCGGCCGTCGGTGGGGTGCGGCACACGCTGCACCATCGCGTCGGCCTCCAGGCGCCGGATCGCGTGGGTCACGCTGGTGACGTGCACCTGCAGCCGGTTCGACGCCTTGGCGATCGGCAACGCCCCGGTGCGGCTGAAGGCCAGCAGCCGCAGCAACTCGAACCGGGAGAAGCTCAGGTCATAGGGCCGCAAGGCCGCCTCGACGCGGGCCAGCAGGATCTGGTGGGCACGCATCACCGATGTCACCGCGACCATGCCCTGTGCGACCTCACCCCAGCCGGCCCGTTCCCAGTTCGCCCGCGCCGCCTCAATGGGGTCGCGGAACTCACGACTCACAGCGTGAGAATCCGGGGTCCGGCCTCGGTCACCGCGACGGTGTGTTCCCAATGCGCGGCCCGCGACCCGTCGATGGTGACTACCGTCCAGTTGTCGTCGAGAACCGTTGTTCTACCGGTCCCCAGGGTCAACATCGGCTCGATGGCCAGAACCGAGCCGGCCACCAGCAGCGGGCCCTTGCCCGGAGCGCCTTCGTTGGGCAGGAACGGGTCCAGGTGCATCTGTTGCCCGATACCGTGGCCCCCGTAGCCTTCGACGATCCCGAACTCCCGGCCACAATGGGCTTCGGCGGACCGCGTGCCGGTTTCGATGGCATGCGACACATCGGTGAGCCGATTGCCGATCACCATCGCCGCGATTCCGGCCTCCAGCGATTCCCTGGTCGCCTGCGACAGCGCGGCATCGGCCGGATCGAGGGTGCCGACGCCGATGGTGACCGCCGAATCGCCATGCCAACCGTCGAGTATTGCGCCGCAGTCGACCGACAGCAGGTCGCCGGGTGCGAGAAGTTCCCTACCCGACGGGATGCCGTGCACGACGCGGTCGTTGACCGAGGCGCAGATCGAGGCTGGATAGCCGTGATAGCCCAGGAAGGACGGGGTGGCTCCGGCGTCGCGGATCACCGACTCGGCGATGTCGTCGAGTGCCAGCGTGGACACCTCGGCGACGGCGGCCGCGCGAACGGCTCTCAGCGCGGCGGCGACCACCGCACCCGCCGCGGCCATGGCATCGAGCTCACCGGAAGTGCGCTGCGGCACGACCTTTCGGCCCCGCAGTCGCGCCAGGGCGCCCACGGGCTACCTTCCCAGTGCGTGCAACGCGCGGGTGAACACCTCATCGAGGGTGCCGACGGCGTCGACGGTCTTGACGTGCTCGCGGTAGTACTCCAGCAGCGGCGCGGTTTCGTCGCGGTAGACCTTCATCCGGTTGAGGATGACGTCTTCGGTGTCGTCGGCACGCCCGCGGCCCTTGAGGCGAGTCAGCAACTCTGCTTCCGATACCCGGAATTCCACCACGCCGTCGATATCGGTGCCGCGGCGTTGCAGCATCTCGTGCAGCGCTTCGGCCTGTGCCACCGATCGCGGATACCCGTCCAGGATGAATCCGTTGGCCACGTCGGGGTCGTTGAGGCGGTCGTCGACGAGTTCGTTGGTCAGGCTGGAGGGCACCAGGTCGCCGGCGTCGAGGAATCGTTTGGCCTCCAGGCCGAGCTTGGTGCCCTCGCGGATGTTGTGGCGGAACAAGTCGCCGGTCGAAATATCCGGGATCTCCAGGTGGTCGGCCAGTTTCTGGGCTTGCGTCCCCTTGCCCGCACCCGGCGGCCCCAGCAATACGACTCTCACTTGAGGAACCCTTCGTAGTTGCGTTGCATGAGCTGACTTTCGATCTGCTTGACCGTATCCAACCCGACTCCGATCATGATCAGAACCGCGGTGCCGCCGAAAGGCAAGTTCTGGATTCCGCCGGAGTTGCCCATTTGCAGGAACAAGTTGGGCAGCACCGCGATCACACCGAGGTAGATCGAGCCGGGCAGGGTGATGCGGCTCAGCACAAAACGCAGGTAGTCGGCGGTCGGACGCCCGGGGCGGATGCCCGGGATGAAGCCGCCGAACTTCTTCATCTCGTCGGCACGTTCGTCGGGGTTGAACGTGATCGACACGTAGAAGTAGGTGAAGAAGATGATCAGGCCGAAATAGATGCCGATGTAGACCGGGTTGCCCGGGTCCGACAGGTAGGTGCCGACGAACTTGTCCCACCAGCTGTTGCCGCCGCCGCCGGTGCCGCTGCGAACCAGCTGGGTGACCAGATTCGGAATGTAGATCAGCGAGGACGCGAAGATCACCGGGATGACGCCGGCCTGGTTGACCTTCAGCGGCAGGTACGTCGAGGTTCCGCCGTACATCTTGCGGCCCACCATGCGCTTGGCGTACTGCACCGGGATGCGTCGCTGGCCCTGCTCGACGAACACCACGCCGACGATGATGATCAGCGCGGCCAGACACACCGCGGTGAAAATCATTCCGCCGCGGCTCTGCAGGATCTGGTTCCCTTCGGCGGGGATCCGGGCGGCGATGCCGACGAAGATCAGCAGCGACATGCCGTTGCCGATGCCGCGCTCGGTGATCAGCTCGCCCATCCACATCACCAGGGCGGCGCCGGCCGTCATCACCAGCACGATGACGACCTCGGAGAAGATGCTCTGATTGGCCAGAATCTCCAGCGAACAGCCCTGCAGCAGCCCGCCGTTGGCGGCCAGCGCGACGATGCTGGTGGCTTGCAGAATGGCCAGCGCAATCGCCAGATAACGCGTGTACTGCGTCATCTTCGCCTGCCCGGACTGGCCTTCCTTGCGCAGCTCTTCGAACCGAGGAATGACGACGGTGAGCAGCTGCACGATGATGCTCGCGGTGATATAAGGCATCACGCCCACCGCGAACACCGTCAGCTGCAACAGCGCCCCGCCGGAGAACAGGTTGATCAGCGAGTAGATCTGGCCGGCCTCGCCGCTGCTGGCCTCTTTGATGCACTGTTGCACGTTGGGAAAGTTGACACCCGGCGACGGCAGGGTGGCGCCGACCCGGTAGAGCACGATGATGCCCAGCGTGAAGAGGATCTTGCGTCTGAGGTCGACTGTTCGCAGCGATGAGATGAAAGCCGAGAGCACTCTTCCTCCTGCGCAGCCGAACTCTGGTCGCGGCATACCAACCGGGATTGGCCGGTTGGTTCCCTGTCCTGGGTATTCCTGCGGTCATTCCGCGTACACGTGCCCGATACCCGCAGGCCAGGACGTACGGCGTCGCGCGTCAAACCGTGTACGAGACTAACAGCTATTCGAGCCGGCACGTTCACGGTGGCCGCGCGGGCTCCGCCGGGATCGGCAGGGCGGGTAAAGTCTGGGTAGCTCGTTGCATTTGCTAAGTAATTGGTTCAGCTTATTTTCACCGGAGAGGAGCATCCGATGACCGCCAGCGCACGGTTCGACGGCGACACCTGGGATCTGGCGTCCAGTGTCGGGTTGACGGCGACCATGGTCGCGGCGGCCCGCGCGGTCGCCGCCAGAGACACTCGGGGCGCCGGTGCGGTGGCCACCGACCAGTTCGCCGAACCCCTGGTGCGTGCGGTGGGTGTCGACTTCTTCTCCCGGCTGGCCGGCGGGGAACTGGACCTGGCCGATTTCGACGAAGAAACCGCCGAGGCCACCGTGCACTTCGCCAACGCGATGGCGGTGCGCACCCGGTTTTTCGACGACTTCTTCACCTCAACAACAGACACAGCGACAGACACGGCAACCGGCACGGCGACAGACACTGCCACGGGTGCCGGCATCCGGCAGGTTGTCATCCTGGCCGCCGGCCTGGACTCGCGCGCCTACCGGCTCCCCTGGCCGGCGGGCACCACGGTCTTCGAAGTCGACCAGCCGGCCGTCATCGAGTTCAAGTCCGCGACATTGTCCGGGCTGGGCGCCCAACCCACCGCGGACCGCCGAACCGTGGCGGTCGACCTGCGGGACGACTGGCCGGCCGCACTGCGCGACGCCGGCTTCGACCCCGGCCGGCCCACCGCCTGGAGCGCCGAGGGGCTGCTGGGGTATCTGCCCGCCGAGGCTCAGGACCGGCTGCTCGATCAGGTCACCGCGCTCAGCGTCCCGGGCAGCCGGTTCGCCACCGAAGCGCTGTTGGACATCAACAAGCTCAACGAGCAGGAGCTGCGGGATCGCATGCAACACCACAACCAACGCTGGAAAGCCCACGGACTGGATTTCGACATGTCCGCGCTGGTGTATTTCGACGACCGCACCGACGCCGGAACATACCTGGGCGCCCACGGCTGGAATACGACATCGGTGAGCTCCGCCGACCTGTTCGCCCGGCACGGGTTGGACACCGCCGACGGCGACGACGCCCCGTTCGGGAACATCTCCTTCATCAGCGCCGAGAGGCAGTGAGCCGTGCCCGCACCCATCGGATCACAGCGCACCGCCGGAGACAGCTGGGACCTGGCGTCGAGTGTGGGTGCGACGGCGACGATGGTGGCCGCCGCCCGCGCCGTCGCCAGTGAGCAGGACAACCCGGTGATCACCGACCCGTTCGCTGCGCCGCTGGTGCGCGCGGTCGGCCTGGAGTTCTTCACCCGCCTGGTCGACGGTGGACTACCGACCGACAGCGTCGAACACGGTTTCGGCGTGGAGATCGATTCGATCGCCGTCCGCACCCGCTTCTTCGACGAGTTCTTCCTCGACTCCGCCCGCGCCGGCGTCCGCCAGGCGGTGATCCTGGCCTCGGGCCTCGACGCGCGCGGCTTCCGGATGCCCTGGCCCTCGGGCACGGTCGTCTACGAGATCGACCAGCCGAAAGTCCTGGAGTTCAAGCGCGCCGCCTTGTCGGCGCTGGGCGCAACCCCGTCGGCGCAGCACCGAAGTGTCGGAATCGACCTGCGCGAGGACTGGCCGACGGCGTTGCGCCGCAGCGGATTCGACCCGGGGCAGGCCACGGCGTGGATAGCCGAGGGACTGCTCATGTACCTGCCGCCCGACGCGCAGGACCGGCTGTTGGACAATGTCACCGCGCTGAGCGGTCCGGGCAGCAGGTTCGCGACCGAATACCACCCCGATTCGGGTGTGTCCATGCTCGATCGTGCACGGCAGTTCAACCAGCGCTGGGCCGATTTCGGCTGCGACATCGACTTGTCCGGGCTGTTCTACGACGGCGAGCGCAGCAACGTCGTGGACTACCTGGAAGGGCAGGGCTGGCAGGTACGCACCCGGCCGCGTAGGGACCTCTTCGCCGAGTACGGGCGCACCTTCCCCGAAGATCCCGGCAGCGCACCGCTGCGCAACATCGTCACCGTCACCGCGACGCGGGAGTAGCGCCGGAATACCGCGCGCTATTCCGGCCTGGCCCCGGGAGCCCGGACCACCATGGGCACCGCAGGGAACACCCCGGCCATCTCCGAACGCGACTTGCGCAGCGCAGCGGTGCCGTAACCCTTCTTGCGGTGGTCGGGGTGAATCCAGATGCGGACGTTCACCTCGCCGTTGTGCAGTTCACCGAACACCAGGCCGACCTTCTCGCCGGAGTCGACCGCCACGAACCACGCGGCCTCTTCGTCGTGCAGCCGCGACGATGCCGCGCGGATCTCGTCATCGATGGCGCCGGCCGGCCCCCCGGATCCGTCGCCGGCCGCCTTTATCTCATCGGTGCGGACGATGAAGATGTCCCGGTCCTGGCTGGCGTTGAACGGGCGCAGGTCCAGGGTCTCCCCCAGGCTGGCCGGACGATCCTGGGCGGTGAAGCTGAGTTGCTTGTTGAGGTCGTCCAGTTCGGCCAGGATTCTCGCCCGGGCATCCTGGGTCAGCTGATAGAACGACATGTTCATCACGGATTCGGCCGCCAGGTGCGAGGTGCCCAGCAGTTTGACGATCTCCTCGACCGCGACCGCCTTGTTCTTGGCGCCCACGATGACGTCGGCGACTTCATGTCGGCGCTCCAACGCGGCTAACAGGGCATCTGCGATCTCTCGGCGGGCTGCGGTCTGGTCATGATCGGTCATACCCCAAGCCTAGAACGCCGCGCCCGCAAGCGCCTCCCCGAATTTCGCCGAATCCTGCCCGGATACCGCCGCTATTCGGAACCGCAGAGCTCCAGGAACCGGTGATACCGATCGCCGGTCGGCTCCACCCACCGCGGATCCGGTTCGACGACGGCCCCGGCACGGGCCCACCGGGCGGCGTCGGTGATCTTCGATTCCAGCCCCACGGCCATCCGGGCGAGAAAGGCCGCCCCCAGTGCCGCCCCTTCGGCCGCCGCGGACACCTCGATCGGCCGGCCGGTGGCGTCGGCGAGGGCCTGCAGCCACGGCCGCACCCGGGTGCCGCCGCCGGAGGCGATGACGCGCCGCACCGGCGTCCGGCCGAGTTCGAGAATCCGCCGGGCCACGAAGGCCGACGCCTCATACGCCGCCCGGCGGACCGACGCCGCATTGTGGGTCAGATCGGCCCCGTAGAGCATCGCGCGCCGCTGCCGATCATGCAGCGGGGTGCGCTCGCCGCGGATGTAGGGCAGCCACACCGGGATCCGCCGCGGGTCGGCTGCTGCCGGATCCGCCGGTGCGACAAGTCGATCCACCCAATTCAGGAACAGCCCGCCGGCATTGCTGGCGCCGCCGATCAGGCTCAGGCCCTCGACGGTGTGCGGAATCGTCCACAAGCCGGGAACCCGGCGCGGCTCCGATGTCGCCGTCCACACGATCAGGGTGGTGCCGCACATCAGCAGCACATCACCGGCTCCGTCGGCGCCCGTCACGAGTTGTTCGCACAGCGCATCGACCGCGCCGGTCGCCAGCACGGCACCCCGGGAACCGCTCTGCTGCACCTGTCCGGCCGGCGCCCCGAACATCTCGACGCGCGGCAGCTGTGCGACCGCAGCACCGCAGTCGGCGCATGCCTTTGCGTCCCAGCCGCTTCCGTCGAACAACGGGCTTGTGGTGATCGCGGTGGCCAGGTCGATCACCGGCTCGCCGGCCAGCGCGTGGTTGGCCACCGCGGGGGCGGGCCAGAAACCGGCGGCGGCGGGCGCTTCGGCGGCACTCCAGCGCAGGAATCCGGCCGCCTCACCCGCGGCGGGGACCGACTGTTCCGGACTGTCGGGCGCCGCACCCCGGGCGTCGCCGTACAACAGGCCCGGTGTGACGGGCCGGCCGCCGGCGTCGACCGCGGTCAATGACGGCACCATCGACGAAACGGCGACAGCCCGCGCGTCCGGCCGATTCAACCGCCGCATCGCCGCCAACGGCCCGCAGCGCCAGGCCTCGTCGGCGTCGTGTTCGAGTCGATCCGGTGCCGGCACCAGAAGCCGGTGCGGAATCCGCACCCGGGCCCGCACCTGCCCGTTCTCGTCGACGGCCGTGGCCTTGACCGCGGTGGTGCCGATGTCGATGCCGATTGTGGTGTCCCCGCGTGACACCCGCGTCACGGTACGCCACCATTGACTGCCGTGGCCCCTCGACCGCGCGCCCTGGTGACCGCTCCACTGCGCGGACCCGGGTTCGCCAAACTTCGGCAACTGGCCGACGTGGTGTACGACCCGTGGATCGGCGAGCCCGGCGTGACCCCGCTTCGCATCTACAGCGCCGAGCAACTGGCCGACCGGATAGCCGCCGAAGCCGCCGATGTCGTGGTGGTGGAAAGCGATTCGGTCGGCGGCCCGGTCTTCGACCTGGATCTGCGCGCGGTGGCCTCCACCCGGGGCGACCCCAACAACGTCGACGTCCCCGCCGCCTCCGCGGCCGGCATCCCGGTGCTCCACACCCCGGGCCGCAACGCCGACGCGGTGGCCGAGCTCACCGTCGCCCTGCTGCTGGCCGCCACCCGCAAGCTGGTGACCGCCGATGCGGATGTGCGCAGCGGCAACATGTTCCGTGACGGAACCATCCCCTACCAACGATTCCGCGGCCCCGAGATCGCCGGTCTGACCGCCGGTCTGGTGGGCTTGGGCGCGGTCGGCCGGGCTACCCGGTGGCGGCTGTCCGGGTTGGGGCTGACGGTGATCGCCCACGACCCGTACCGCGACGACGCCCGGCACGATCTCGACGAACTGCTCGCCGAGTCCGACGTCGTATCGCTGCACGCACCGGTGGCCGAAGGCACCGCCGGGATGATCGGTGCGGCACAGTTCGCGGCCATGCGCGACGGCGTGGTCTTCCTCAACACCGCCCGCGCCCAACTGCACGACACCGATGCACTGGTCGAGGCGCTGCGCTCGGGCAAGGTGGCCGCCGCGGGCCTGGACCATTTCGCCGGGGAATGGCTGCCGGCCGATCACCCGCTGACGGCCATGCCCAATGTCGTGCTGACCCCGCACATCGGCGGGGCCACCTGGAACACCGAGGCCCGCCAGGCGCGGATGGTCGCCGATGACCTGGAGGCGCTGCTGAGCGGGGCCGTCCCCACCCATATCGTCAACCCGGAGGTGCTGGGCCGATGACCCATGTGGACAACGCCGAGGCCGCGGTGTTGGCTGCGGCCAAGGATATGCTGCGGCGCGGCCTGGTGGAGGGAACGGCGGGCAACATCTCGGCCCGCCGCGCCGACGGCAATCTGGTGATCACCCCGTCCTCGGTCGACTACGCGGACATGGTGCTCGATGACCTGGTTCTGGTCGACCCCGAAGGCGCCGTGCTGCACGCCCACGAGGGGCGCATGCCGTCCACCGAGATGCATCTGCACCTGGCGTGTTTCGAAGCCTTCGACGACATCGGCAGTGTCATCCACAGCCATCCGGTGTGGGCGACCATGTTCGCGGTGGCCCACCAGCCGATTCCGGCCTGCATCGACGAGTTCGCCGTCTACTGCGGGGGCGACGTGCGCTGCGCCGAGTACGCCGCCTCCGGCACCCCCGACGTCGGCGCCAACGCCGTGACAGCACTACGAGACCGGGGTGCGGCGCTGATCGCCAACCACGGCCTGGTGGCCGTCGGCCCCCAGCCGGACAAGGTGCTGCACATCACCGCGCTGGTGGAGCGCACCGCCCAGATCGCCTGGGGTGCACGTGCACTCGGGGGGCCGGTGCCGGTTCCCGAGGAGGTGAACACCAACTTCGCCGGTGTGTACCGCTACCTGCGCCGCCGAGTGTGAATCTCACGACGCGACACGCCGCTGGCCCGTCGTGAGATTCACACTCGCGGGGTCAACTAGCGACGTCATGCAACCGTAATCCCTCGACGCGCTCGAAGTGCTTGTGGTTGCGCGTGGCGAAAGGCAGATCGAAGTTCAGGCAGATTCCTGCCTGCAGGCAATCGGCGAACCCGATGACTTGACCCATTGCGCGCAGGGTCGCGGCGACACTTCCCCCGCGAAGCGCACTGCCCGAGCCCAGGGGCAGTGTTCGCGAATGCAGCAGCCGCAGGATGTCGTCTCGGCGGGCCAGGAAGTCCCCGCCGAGTCGCAGCTCGAACGCGGTGACTGCCGTGACGCGCAGCCGATGACCGGCGACCAGCTCCCGCACCAACACTGTTCCGGGCCCTTTACCGCGCAGGAAGTCGATCAGCAGGTCGGTGTCAACGACTACGAGACCCGCCATGTGGCTCTCATATCGGCGATGCGAGAACGGATTTCGTGCGCGTCAGAATCAGTCAGCGCACCTTCGAGCCCGAGCAGCAGATCGACCTCGTCGACTTCCAAGCTGGCCAGATAGCTGTCCAGCGCTTCCTGGACCAGCGTGGAGAAGCCCCGTACGCCGCGGCGCCGCGCGATCGCGCTCAACGCCCGGTGCTGCTCCTCGGTGATCTCCACCGTAGTTCGCATGCATGCATGCTAACGTGCATTGCGCTTGTGATGTGGCGCTGATCGGCCGCAACCTTGATCGCCTCGCCGCGTCCCTGGAAGTCCCCTGGGGATCAGCTGGGGATCACCTGGGAAACCCCCCAAAGTCCTCCCGGTAGACATCTTTTTCACGCGATAGTTATCGCAAGCAACTGTGCGTGGCGCGCTTGGCTCCGCCCAAAAACTACCCGGAGGAATCAGACCTGTCCTACCTCGTTGTTTCCACCGACGTGCTGTCCGCCGCCGCGGCGCAGGTGGCCGGTATCGGTGCGGCCCTGGATGAGGCCAATGCCGCCGCCGCGCTGACAACATCGGTGGCCGGGCCGGGCGCTGATGAGGTGTCGGCGGCGATAGCCGCGGTGTTCGGCGAGTTCGGGGTGGCCTATCAGGGTGTGGCCGCCCAGGTGGCGGGGTTCCAGCAAACGTTTTCGGAGTCGCTGACCGGTGCGGGGGCGTTGTATTCCGGTGCGGAGGCGTTGTCGGCGGAGTCGATGGCCGAACAGATTGTCGCACCCATCAACGAGCCGTTCCTCACCTACACCGGGCGGCCGCTGGTCGGTGACGGCGCCGACGGAACCGCAGCCAGCGTCAACGGCGGAGCCGGGGGTTGGTTGTACGGCAACGGCGGCTTCCTCTACGGTGCCGGCGGCACCGGCGGCGACGGCGGTGGCGCCACCGGCGCCGGGCTCGATGGCGCCCCGGGGATCAACGGGACCGCCGATAATCCGCACGGCACCGATGGCGGAGACGGCACCCCCGGCGGAACCGGTGGCCGCGGCGGCAACGGCGGGGCCGGCGGCAACGGGTGGGACCCGACCACCATGGGAGGCAACGCCGGCGATTCCGGGGGCAATGGCGGCGACGGCGGCGACGGCATGGCGGGCTCGCCGGGATCTGAGACCGTCGGCGGTGACGGCGGCAACGGCGGCACTGGCCACAACGGCGGTGACGGCGGTAGCGGTGGCGTCGGCGGGCATACCGCCGATGGTGGCGAATACAACCAAGGTGGCAAAGGCGGAAAGGGCGGCAAGGGCGGCATCGGCTATGCCGACGGCACCGGCGGTGCCGGTGGAACCGGCGGTGCGGGTGGAAATAGTGGTGCTCCTGACTCCGGCGGCCAGGCTGCTGGCGGTCGCGGTGGTTCGGGTGGCGAGGGCGGTGAAGGCGGGACCAGCGGCACCGGCGGTAAAGGGGGCACCGGTGGCGTCGGAGGTGACGCCGGCGGTGGCGGAATATCCAGTCACGGCGGCACCGGTGGTAAAGGGGGTCCCGGTGGCAACGGCGCCAATGGCGGCGCCGGCGGTCAAGGGGGCCCGGGCGGTAACAGTGGTGACGTGGTTGATGAATGGAACGACAGCGCATCCGGCGGCTGGGGAGGTAACGGTGGTAACGGTGGTGTCGGCGCCAGCGGCACCGGCGGTGAGGGCGGCGACGGAGGTATGGGCGGTACCGCCGGTGACGGCGGCGCGTACAACACCGGCGGATGGGGCGGCGATGGCGGCACAGGAGGATTTGGTGCTGTCAAAGGCGGCGGCGGAGGTGCCGGAGGTGCCGGAGGCGCTGACGGCTCTACTACTGGGGGCGACCTGGGCCACTGGGGAGGCTTTGGCGGCCAGGGTGGCGGCGGCGGTGGGGGTGGAATCGGCGGTGACGGTGGCGCCGGTGGCGACGGCGCGGTGAGCGCGGAAGCCCTAGACGGCCGTGGCGGTGCCGGCGGAGGCGGCGGCGGCGGAGGCGGTGGCGACGCCGGCACTACCGGCGATCGTATCTACGCTGGCAACGGTGGTGCCGGTGGTAGTGGTTCAGGTGCCGGCGGCACCGGCGGCACCGGCGGCAACAGCGGCGACGACGCGGCGGGCCCAGGGGGGGTGGTGGCGGTGGCGGGCTGGGTTCTGGCGGTGGCACCGGCGGGGATGGCGGCACCGATAATCCCTTCTGGGAGGGCTACGGGGGTGGTGGCGGTGGCGGCGGGGGCGCCGTCACCGGTGGAGGCGGTGGAGACGGCGGCTCAGAATTCGGCGAAGGCGCGGGTGGCGATGCAGGCAGCGGTGGCGGCGCTGCCGGGCAGGCCGCTCTTGGCGCAGGCGGCGGCGCTGGCGGTGCCGGCGGAGCATAAGCGCCGCCCGGGGCTGCGCCCGTAACTGCCGCCGCACCAATCAACCGTCCCGCCCCTGTGCAATCCTGGAAGCCCGGCCCCCGGCCCCCGCCCGCAGGCCGGTGGCAACGAGCACCGGAGGACACCCATGACGCGGTCAGACGACGACAACTGGGATCTGGCCTCCAGCGTGGGCGCCACCGCCACCATGGTTGCGGCCGGGCGGGCGATGGTGACCAAAGCACCAGGCGGCCTCATCGACGACCCGTTCGCCGAACCCCTGGTGCGCGGCGTCGGCCTGGAGTTCTTCACCAGGATGATCGACGGCGACCTCGACCCCGCATTCGTCGAGGACATCACCCCGCAGCGCGTGCAGGCGATGATCGACGGAATGGGTGTGCGCACCAAGTTCTTCGACGACTACTTCACCCGAGCCGCCGAATCCGGGATACGCCAGGCGGTGATCCTGGCCTCGGGGCTGGATGCCCGCGCCTACCGGCTGCCGTGGCCCGAGGCCACCGTGGTCTACGAGATCGACCAGCCGCAAGTCATCGAATTCAAGACGAAAACGCTGGCCGATCTGGGGGCAGAGCCCACCGCGACCCGGCGCACCGTCGCCATCGACCTGCGCGCGGACTGGCCCGCCGCGCTCACAGCGGCCGGCCTGGACGCGACACAGCCGACGGCCTGGCTGGCCGAGGGGCTGCTGATCTACCTGCCGCCCGAGGCCCAGGACCGGCTGTTCGACAACATCACCGCGCTCAGCGCCCCGGGCAGCACGATCGCCACCGAGTTCGTGCCCGGCATCGTGGATTTCGATGAAGACAAGGCCCGCCAGATGTCCGGGCGGCTGCGCGAGCACGGAATCGACATCGACATGGCGTCGCTGGTCTACCCCGGCGAACGCAACCACGTCATCGACTACCTGCGCGGCAAGCACTGGGACGTCGACGGCGCGACGCGCACCGAGTTGTTCACCCGGCACGGCCTACATATTCCCGACCCGCAAGACGACGACGCCCTCGGCGAGATCATCTACATCAGCGGCACTCTCACCGGTTGACGCCCACCTCAGAAGATCGCCGACCCCCGCCAGAGCACGTCGGCGCCGTTCATCGTCTGCCCCAGCTGACCGACGATCCCGGCGGCCGAGCGGCTGAGCAGTAACCCCGCGGCCTCGTCCAGCGACAGCGCCGCCGGCTGCGAAAAAGCACGCGGCCGCACCATGTCCAGCAGCGACGAACCCGGATAGCTCAGCACCCGCACCTCGACGTCCGGATCGAGACCGGCCAGCACCTTGGCGCGGCGCAGGGCGGTTCGGAACCCGCCGAGTTCGTCGACCAGCCCGCGCTCCAGGGCGTCGGCGCCGGTCCACACCCGGCCGCGCGCAACGCTGTCGACCTCCTCGGCGCTGAGCTTGCGCCCGGCAGCGACGCGGCCGACGAAGTCGGTGTAGAACAGGTCCGCCTCGGCCTCCCGGCGGGCCCGCTGCTCGGGGGTGAACGGTGCGTCGGCAGACCAGGCGTCGGCATTGGCGTTGGTGCGCACGGTTTCCGAGCCGACCCCGAGCCGGTCCTTGAGATCACGAACCACCAGCTTGCCGGTGATCACCCCGATCGAGCCGGTGATGGTGCCCGGGTTCGCCACGATGGCGTCGGCACCCATCGAGATGTAGTAGCCCCCCGATGCGGCGACCGACGCCATCGAGGCCACCACCGGCTTGCCGGCTTCCCGCGTCCGCTCGACCTCCCGCCAGATGGTTTCCGAGGCGGTCACCGACCCGCCCGGACTGTCCACCCGCAGCACGACTGCCGACACCGAGTCGTCGACCGCCACCTCGCGCAGCGCCGCGGCAATGGTGTCGCCGCCGGCGTTGGCCGGGCCGAACGGCAGGCCCTGCGGCCCGCCGCGGCCGTTGACGATGGTGCCTGCCACGGTGACCACAGCGATCGCGGGCTTGCCCTTGCGCCCCGGCAGCGCCGAGACCGCCGATGCCAGCCGGGGACGCGCCGCACCCGAGTAGTCCGACAGGGTCATCCGGGGCAGCTCCGGCTCCGACTCCGGCTCCGGCTCCGGCTCCGAATCACCATCCCCAGGCATCGACGAACCATCGTGGCCGCCAACGAGTTCCGACATCCGGGCATACACTTCGTCGCGGTATCCGATCCGGTCGACCAAACCGGAGGCCAGCGCGTCGTCGCGCAACAGCGGGGCGCGGTCGGCCAGCTCGTCGAGTATCCCAGCATCGATCCCGCGCGATTCGGCGACGGCCTGCCACACCTGGTGTTGCAGGCTGTCCAGCATGCGGGTGACGGCCTCGCGGTGGGCGTCGGTGAAGCCGTCCTCGGTGAAAAGGTTTGCCGCCGACTTGTATTCGCCGCGAGCCACGAATTGCGCTTCGATGCCCAGCTTGTCCAGGGCGTCGCGCAGGAACGTCGCATTGCTGGCAAAGCCCACCAGCCCGACGCCGCCGGAGGGCTGCATCCAGACTTCACCGAACGCCGATGCCAGATAGTAGGACAGCGTGCCGGGGTAGGTCTCGGCCCAGGCCAGCGACGGCTTGACCGCGCTGAAAGCCGCCAGCGCCTCCCGCAGCTCCTGCACGCCCCCGATAGCCGACGGCGGCAGCTGCACGCGCGCGATCATTCCGGCGACGCGCGGGTCTTCGGCGGCGCGGTGAATGGCGGCGACGGCCGAGCTCAACGCCATCCGACGGTCGCCACCGGTGACGATGGCGATCGGGTCGAAGCCCGCCGTCTCCGGGGGCAGGCCACGCAGATCGACTTCGAGCACGCAGCCGCCGGGTACTCCGCGGTGCCGGGCGGTGTCGACTCTGCCCGCCAGTGCGCGCACCTGGTCTCTATCGCGAAGATTCGACAGGAATTCGAACATATTTGCAGCGTACCGATCCGAGCCGGCCGGCTGCCCGTACGGTGAAACCGTGAGATTTTCCATCGCGATCCCGCAATTGGGCACCGACGACCTCGACACCGCGGAGTTGCGCGCGTTCCTCACCCGCGCCGAGGAACTCGGGTTTGAGGGTGGCTGGACCCTGGAACAGTCCGTCGGCGAATCCCCACTGCTGGCGCCGCTGGAACTGCTGGCCTACGCCGCCGCCTGCACGCACAAGATGCGCCTGGGTGTCGCGGTGATGGTGACCTCGCTGCACGATCCACTTCAGCTGGCCGCAGCCGTGACCGCCGTGGACCGGCTCAGCAACGGTCGGCTCGACCTCGGTGTGGCCCCGGGCGGCGGGTCGCGGAAATTCGGCGCCTTCGGCGTCGAGAAGGCGACCCACGTCCGCTATTTCACCGAAGGCCTGGAGCTGATGCGGGCCGCGTGGTCCGACACCCCCGAAGTCAGCTTCCACGGCCGGTTCCGCACCGTCGACAATGTGGCCATCCAGCCCAAACCGGTGCAGCGCCCGCACCCGCCGATCTGGTTCGGCGGGCATGCTCCGGCGGCGCTGCGCCGGGCCGTGCGCCTGGGCGACGGGTTCATCGGAGCGGGGTCGTCGACAACGGCCGCCTTCGCCGAAGCCGTGGGCGTCGTGCGTCGCGAACTCGCCGAGCAGCGCAAAGACCCCGCATCCTTCACCATCGCCAAACGGGTCTACCTGATGGTCGACGACGACGCCGAGCGCGCCCGCGAGCAGGCGCTGACCGGCCTGCAGCGCATCTACGGCCGCACGCGCGACCTGGAGGCGGTCGCGGTGGCGGGCACACCGTCGCAGGTGGCCCGGGGCCTGTCGGAGGTGATGTACTCGGGCGCGCAGATGCTGCTGCTCAACCCGCTCGGAGCCGATATCGCACAGGATCGGCAACAGCTGGAACGCCTGGCCGTCCAGGTGATTTCCCGGCTGGGCTAGCCGAGCCGAGCACGATCAGAGTTCGGTGACCGAGCCCCCGGCCGCGGTGATCTTCTCCCGGGCACTGCCGCTGAACTTGTGCGCGGTCAGGTCCACCTTCACCGTCAGCTTGCCGTCACCGAGAACCTTGACCAGCGAGTTCTTCCGGACCGCGCCCTTGGCTACCAGCTCGTCGATGCCGACGGTGCCGCCCTGCGGGAACAGCCGGTTGACGTCTCCGACGTTGACGACCTGGTATTCGGTGCGGAACCGGTTGCGGAAGCCTTTGAGCTTGGGCAGCCGCATGTGGATGGGCATTTGGCCGCCCTCGAAGGCCACCGGCACGTTCTTGCGCGCCTTGGTGCCCTTGGTGCCGCGGCCCGCGGTCTTGCCCTTGGAACCCTCACCGCGGCCGACTCGGGTGCGCCGGGTCTTGGACCCGGGCGCGGGCTTCAAATCGTGCAATTTGATGGTCACTTGTCTCCTCCGGCCTCCGCGGGCTCCACCTCGACGAGGTGGCGCACCACGGCGATCAGCCCACGCGTCTGCGGGTTGTCGTCGCGGATCACCGAGTGGCGGATCTTCCGCAGGCCCAGGGTCCGCAGGCTCTCGCGCTGCTTCCAGCGCGCCCCGATGGTGCTGCGCACCTGGGTGATCTTCAGTTTCGTCTCACTCATGGCTGCGTCCCCGCTGTTTGAGCGTCCCGCGCGGCCCCGGCACTCGCGCTGGCGGCCAGCGCTTCACTTTCCCGGCGCGCCTTGAGCATGCCCGCCGGAGCGACGTCCTCGATCGGCAGGCCGCGGCGAGCCGCCACCTCCTCGGGCCGCTGCAGCATCTTCAGGGCGGTGACGGTGGCGTGCACCACGTTGATCGCATTGTCACTGCCCAGCGACTTGGCCAGGATGTCATGCACGCCGGCGCATTCCAGCACAGCGCGCGCCGCACCGCCGGCGATCACACCGGTACCCGGGCTGGCCGGGCGCAGCAGCACCACACCCGCGGCCTTCTCGCCCTGCACGGGGTGGGTGATGGTGCCGCCGATCAGCGGAACCCGGAAGAAGCTCTTGCGGGCCTCTTCGACGCCCTTGGCGATCGCGGCCGGCACCTCCTTGGCCTTGCCATAGCCGACACCGACCATCCCGTTGCCGTCGCCGACGATGACCAGGGCGGTGAAGCTGAATCGCCGCCCACCCTTGACCACCTTGGAGACGCGGTTGATCGCGACGACCCGCTCCAGGTAGTTGCTCTTGTCGCCGTCACGGTCGCGGCCTCCGCGACCGCCGCCGTCCCGGCGACCGCGCCCATCACGACTGTCGCGGCCATCACGGCTGCCACGGCTGTCCGCGCCCTGTCCGCCGGCCGGTTGCTCCGCCATTATGCGGTCCTTCCGTTCATCAGAAACTCAATCCGTTCTCGCGCGCGGCATCCGCCAACGCCGCGATCCGTCCTCCGTAGGTGTAGCCGCCGCGATCGAAGACGACGGTGTCGATCCCGGCGGCCTTGGCGCGTTCGGCGATCAACTGGCCGACCCGAACACTTCGGGCCTTCTTGTCGCCCCCGACCCCGCGGACGTCGGCTTCGATCGAGGATGCCGCGGCCACCGTAGTGCCGTCGCGGTCGTTGACCAGCTGCACGTGAATGTGCCGGGCCGACCGGTTGACCACCAGCCGGGGACGCTCGGTGGTGCCGGAGATCTTCTTGCGCAGCCGGGCGTGCCTGCGCAGCCGGGCTATCCGGCGGCTCTCGGATACGCTCCGCCCCACTGGCTTGCGGGCACCGGATGCGGTTTGTGATTGCGCCATCACTACTTACCTGTCTTTCCGACCTTGCGGCGGATCTGCTCGCCCTCGTACCGCACGCCCTTGCCCTTGTAGGGGTCGGGGCGACGCAGGCGACGGATGTTCGCCGAGATCTGGCCGACCTTCTGCTTGTCGATCCCCGACACGGTGAATTTCGTGGGGGCCTGCACCGCGAAGGTGATGCCCTCCGGGGCCTCGATCACCACCGGGTGGCTGTATCCCAGCGCGAACTCGAGGTTGGTGCCCTTGAGCTGCACCCGGTAACCGACACCGTGGATCTCCATCTTGGTGGTATACCCCTCGGTCACACCGGTGACGAGGTTGGACACCAGGGTGCGGGACAACCCGTGCAGGGAGCGGTTGCGCCGTTCGTCGTCCGGCCGGGACACCACGATGGCCCCCGCGTCGTTGCGCGACACCGTGATCGGCACGGCAACGGTCAACTCCAAGGTGCCCTTGGGGCCCTTCACCGAGACGTTCTGGCCCTCGATGGTGACGTCGACACCGGTGGGTACCGGAACGGGCTGCTTACCAATACGCGACATGATTGCTTCCTCTCACCAGACGAATGCGAGGACTTCGCCGCCCACGCCCTGTCTGGCTGCCTGACGGTCGGTGAGCAGACCCGACGATGTGGAGATGATCGCCACCCCGAGACCGCCCAGGACTCGCGGCAGGTTCGTCGACTTCGCGTACACCCGCAGTCCGGGCTTGGACACGCGCTTGAGACCGGCGATGCTGCGTTCCCGGCTCGGCCCGTACTTGAGCTGGACGATCAACGATTTGCCGACGCGAGCGTCCTCGGTGCGGAAATCGGTGATGTAGCCCTCGCTCTTGAGGATCTGGGCGATGTTGGCCTTGATCTTGGAGTGCGGCAAGGTCACTTCGTCGTGGTACGCCGAGTTGGCGTTGCGCAGACGGGTCAAGAAGTCTGCGATCGGGTCGGTCATCGTCATTGAGCGATGCTCCTCTTGGTCGCGGCGCTCGTCGTTATCGCGGTCATGACAGCGTCTGTTACCTTCCTCTGCTACCAGCTGCTCTTCTGCACACCGGGCAGCTCACCGGCGTGCGCCATCTCGCGCAGGCAGATCCGGCACAGCCCGAACTTGCGGAACACCGCGCGCGGACGACCGCACCTGTTGCAGCGCGTGTAGCCGCGCACCGCGAACTTCGGCTTGCGGGCGGCCTTGTTGACCAGTGCCTTCTTCGCCATTGCTCAGTTCTCCTTGAAGGGAAAGCCGAGGGCCCGCAACAGCGCTCGTCCTTCGTCGTCGTTCGTCGCCGAGGTGACGACGTTGATGTCCATGCCCCGGACCCGGTCGATCTTGTCCACGTCGATCTCGTGGAACACCGACTGCTCGGAGAGCCCGAAGGTGTAGTTTCCGGTGCCGTCGAACTGCTTGGGCGACAAGCCGCGGAAGTCGCGGATACGCGGCAGCGCGATCGAGGTGAGCCGGTCGAGGAACTCCCACATCCGGTCACCGCGCAGTGTCACCCGGGCGCCGATGGGCATGCCCTCGCGCAGCTTGAACTGCGCGATCGACTGACGTGCCTTGCGGATCTCGGGACGTTGCCCGGTGATCAGCGACAGGTCGTTGACGGCGCCGTTGATGAGTTTCGCGTCCCGGGCGGCCTCGCCGACCCCCATGTTGACCACGACCTTGGTCACGGTCGGGATCTGCATGACGTTGCCGTAGCCGAACTGCTTGTGCAGGGTGTCGCGGATCTCGCTGCGGTAGCGCTCTTTGAGGCGCGGCTGAACTTTTTCTGCGGTGGTCATGCTAGATGTCCTTGCCGTTGCGCTTCGAGACGCGGACTCGCTTGCCGGTCTCCTCGTCGACCCGGACGCCGATCCGGGTGGGCTTGCCGTCGGAGTCGACCACCATCACGTTGGAGACATGGATCGGCGCTTCCTGGGTGACGATGCCGCCGGAGCGGGCGCCGCGCTGATTCGTCGAGACCGCGGTGTGCTTCTTGATCCGGTTGACGCCCTCGACCAGCACCCGGTTGCGCTCCGGGTAGGCCGCAATGACCTTGCCCTTGGCGCCCTTGTCTTTGCCGGCGATGACCAGCACGGTGTCGCCTTTGTGGACCTTCATCTACAGCACCTCCGGGGCGAGCGAGATGATCTTCATGAACCGCTTCTCACGCAGCTCCCGGCCCACCGGACCGAAGATGCGGGTACCGCGCGGGTCGTTGTCGGGCTTGATGATCACCGCGGCGTTCTCGTCGAACTTGATGTAGCTGCCGTCCGGGCGCCGGCGTTCCTTGACAGTGCGCACCACGACCGCCTTGACGACGTCGCCGCGCTTGACGTTGCCCCCGGGAATGGCGTCCTTGACGGTGGCGACGATGACGTCACCGATGCCGGCGTACCGGCGCCCCGAGCCGCCGAGCACCCGGATGCACAGGATCTCCTTGGCGCCGGTGTTGTCGGCCACCTTCAGCCGCGATTCCTGCTGAATCACTCGATCTCCTGACCTGGTTCACATGTGCACGGCAGACGCGGGCCGGTGAGCCCGAACGGACACAACCGGCGTAAACCTGACGAGCGCGGTCTTTGCCACCCAAGAGCACGCGGGGCCGGCATCATGCGCACGCCAGCCGAGGTCTGCCCAAGGCAACCCCTGGAGTCTAGGGGAAGCCCCCGCCATGCGCCAAATTGAGGTCGGTCCTGGCCCGTTGCCCGTCCCCCTACCTACCTCGACGTTTCCACCACCCCCGCCCCAGCCAACCCCATCACCTGAACCGTCCCGAAAACCGTCGACTCAGACCCCGGCAACACCCTGGATCGCGAAAAGCTAGCTATATTCCAGTCATGCGGGGTATCGATCCGGCGCCGCACCGCGGGGCGTTCGGCCCGGCGCAAGCCGTCACAGCAAAGAAGCGGCCCCCGCGGCATCACCGGGCATCGCGGTTGATCTATCTGCTGCGTCCGTCGTGGCACCCGAGGATCGAAGCGGACGTACTCGTCCCGGCGGACCTCGCACTGCTTTCCGGCAGGAAGGTCGGGATCATCGATCCGCCGGTAAACCTGTGCTGGCAGCCCGGAACGCTCGACTTCGCCAACGACGCCGACCTGCGCAGGTTCTATTCGTCGGCGATCCGGTCCGCCTCCACCGCGGACGAGTTCGCGGCATGGATCGATGCGCGGGCTCTGGCTCGGCTGTGGCCACGTGTCGCCCTACCCTCGAGTGTGCGCAGAGCTTGGGAGACTGTGCACCCCGCACTTCGAGGAGACAGCACCCGCGTGAATGCCCGCCTTCAGATTCAGGACACCGTGCTCGCGGCGATCGCCGACATCGGGTTCGCTCTAGCGGGTGGCTCGGCGTTGCTCGACTAAGACGTCGTCACCCGCGACACCGAGGATATCGACGCATTTCTCGACTCCACCTCCACTTCGGCGTTCGTCTCTGCCGCCGACGCGGTCATCGAAGCATGCGAGGGGCACGGGTGGTCGACGCGGACTGTTCGCGACCAGGACCGGGATAGGCAAATCCTGGTCACCGTTCCCGGCGGCGGATCGACCACAGTCCAGTTGGTGCACCACGCGCGATCGGCGCCGCCGGAACACCGCGCGGGTGGCGGCCTGCGTTTGATCTTCAGTGACGTCGTCGGCGGTAAGGGTGTTGCGGCGGCCGATTCGGCCAGGGGCCGCGATTTCGACGATCTGGCCCACATTGTGGCGGCACCGGGATGGTCACTGGGACAGGTGGAGCAGGCAATGCGCGCCCTGGGCTACGCGGACAGGATCCCGGCCTTCCGAAACAGCATCGCCCGGTTCCGCCGGGGCGAGTTCCATCAGGCCATCAGGGATGAGGGTTTCGACCCGGGGTTCAGCCACCGCATCCTGGACCCGGACTGACGACGGGCCGACGCACCGCGCCCATCCCGCCGTCGTCTGAAATCATCGCGCCGCCACCGCATCCGCCACACACCGAAACCCGATGTGGGTCGTCGCGGTGTCCTGGGACTGCGGTGAACGGGCCGCCGGCCGGTAGCGGTGGCAGTATTCCGGGGCGCACAGGTGCGATCCGCCCTTGAGGGTCTGGCTGATTGCCGGGTCGGCGGGCCCGGTCGGCATGCAGCACGGCGGCGGTGGCTGATCGACGCGGTGATGGGCGCCGAATCGGGTTGTCGTCCACTCCCAGACGTTGCCGATCATGTCGACCAGGCCGAATCCATTGGTCGGGAACGTTCCCACCGGCGACGTCCCAACCCAGCCGTGCGCGCCGTCGTTGCGGTACGGGAACCGGCCCTGCCAGGTGTTGGCCAGCACCGCACCGCCGGGTTTCTCCTCGTCGCCCCACGTGTACGTCCCGGGTTCGCCGGCACGTGCGGCGTACTCCCACTCGGCCTCGGTCGGCAGCCGCCGTCGGGCCCAGCGGGCATAGGCCGCCGCATCCGGATAGGCCACCTGCACGACGGGATGGTCGGCTCTGTCCGCCACGTCGGAGTCCAAGCCGAAGGGGTGGTGCCAGCAGGCGCCGGGCGCCCAGTCCCACCACTGCCGCCAGTCGCGCAGGTCGACCGGCCCGGGCGTCGGCCGGAACACCATGGCGCCGGGGTTCAGGTCGGCGGGATCGACACCCGGATACAACGCGGGATCAAGGGGCTGTTCGGCGACGGTCACGTAGCCCGTCGCGGCGACGAATTCGGCGAACTGGGCGTTGGTCACCGGATGCCGCTCGACGGCGAACGCGGCGACGGTCGCGGTGTGGATGGGCGCCTCTTCGGGATAGAAGCTGGTCGAGCCCATCCGGAAGGAACCGCCGGGTAGGGCGACCAGGTCCGTCAGCATGGCTTCAGGGTATGGGGGCCGTCGCCGCTGGCGCCCACTACCCGAACCTGAGCCCCGGTGCTCCCGGGCACCGCCCGGGCAGCCACATCAGTCCCGCGAGAACGCGAGGGCGAGATCCTTTTCCAGATCCACGTAGGGCCGGCCGGACAGATCGAGGGTGGCGCGCGCAATGGTGCCGCCGGTGAAGGCGAACGGCGGGGTGTACCGCCGCGATACCGGCGACCCGCCATTGCGGCCCACCGCGATACCGACGCCGGCCAGCCCGAATGTCCCGGGGTGCGCGGCGACGTCGGAGAGCGAGCCGACCGGGTTCTCGTCGATGAACAGGGTCGCGTCGCCGATCGGGGTGTGGCTGTTGGGCTGGGTTCCGGTGCGCTCATAGCGAACGCCGAGCAGGTGCCGGCCGGCCGGTACCGGGGCGGCCGAGGACAGCAGTTGCTGACGCTCGCCGAGGAAGTTGTAGACGAAATGCAGGTGCCCGTCCTGGATGAACAGCACATACCCGCCGTGCGCGGCACCCTGCTTGAACAGCACCCCTTCCGCGCCGCCGGAGTCCACGGTGACGTCGACCAGGACGGCGAACGAACGGCCGCGAAGCTCGGGGGCGGCACCGATGCCGACGTCGGCGCAATCGGGGTAATAGACGTAGCGGGCACGTTCGCCGCTCAGCGAGGGCCGCGACCGCGACAACGTCTCGAACAGGTTCAGATCCCCCAGCGGCAACCCGTTGTACTTGGCGGCCTCGGAGAACCACAGCGCCTTGAGTTCCTCCAACTTCTCGGGCTGGTCGGCTGCCAGGTCATGGCACTGGCTGCGGTCTTCGGCGATGTGGAACAGCTCCCAGCGGTCTTGGTCGAAATGCGACCAGCCGGCCGGGGAAGCGGCGTGGATGGTGTTGGCGAACCAGCCGTCGTGCCAGATCCCCCGGGTGCCCAGCATGGTGTAGAACTGGGTCGTCTTGCCGGTGTCCGCACCGGAGTCCTGTAGTGCCGCTTTGAAACTCACACCGTCCAGCGGCTGCTGTGCGATGCCCCTGACGGTGTCCGGCGGCGTCATGCCCAGCAGGTCGTAGATGGTCGGGGTGATGTCGGCGACGTTGATGTAGTTGTCGCGAATCTCGCCATGAGCGGCGATGCCGTCCGGCCAGGAGACGATCGCGGGATCGGCGATGCCGCCCTCGTGCGAGGCATAGCGCTTGAACAGCTTGTAGGGCGTGTTGAAGGCCATCGCCCAACCGATCGGATAGTGGTTGTAGGTCTCGGGTCCGCCGAGGCGGTCGAAGAACTCCAAACCCTCTTCGGCAGAGTCGATGTAGCCGTTGAAGAACTTGCCCTCATTGACCGAACCGTTGGGGCCGCCTTCCCCGCTGGCGCCGTTGTCGGAGATCACCACGATGATGGTGTTGTCCAGCTGACCAGACTCTTCGAGGTAGTCCAGGATCCGGCCGATCTGCGCGTCGGTGTAACTCTGGAAGCCGGCGAACACCTCGGCCATCCGGCAGAACAGCTTCTTCTCTTCGTCGTTGAGGCTGTCCCAGGGCCGTACGGTGTCCTGCTCCGGCCAGGACTCACCGTTGGGTCCATTAACGTCGAGGTAGGGGTTGATCGGCGACAGCTCGGTGTCCGGCGGCACGATGCCCATCGCCTTCTGCTTTTCCAGGACGATCTCGCGGTAGCGCTCATAGCCCATGTCGAACACGCCGTCGTACTTGTCGGCCCACTCTTTGAAGACGTGATGGGGTGCGTGGCCGGCGCCGGGGCAGAAATAGCTGAACCACGGCTTGTCCGGCGCCACCACTTTGGCGTCGCGAATGAATTGGATCGTCTTGTCGGCGATGTCCTTGGACAGGTGGTAGCCGTCCTCCGGGGTGGCCGGAGGAGTCACCTGGTGGTTGTCGTACACCAGGTCGGGATACCACTGGTCGGTCTCCCCGCCGATGAATCCGTAGAACCGTTCGAAGCCGCGCGAGGTCGGCCAGTGCCGGCGCGTCGAGGCCATGCTGGAATCCTCGATCGGCGTCAGGTGCCATTTGCCGGCGCAGTAGGTGTTGTAGCCGCGTTCGGCCAGCACCTCCGCCACCAGTGCGGTGTCGAACGGAATGCGGCCGTTGCAGTTGGGGAATCCGTCGGTGAATTCCTCGATGGTGGCCATACCGACGGTGGTGGCATTGCGGCCGGTCAGCAGCGAAGCGCGGGTAGGCGAGCACAGCGCGGTGGTGTGGAACTGTGTCAGCCGCACGCCGCGTTCGGCGATGCGCGCCATCGCGGGCATCTCGACCAGCCCGCCGAAACAATCCCAGGTGGCGATCCCGGTGTCATCCCACACCACATACAGAACGTTCGGGGCGTTCTCCGGCGCGGTGGGCGCCGCGTAGGGCCCCCAGTCCGGCTCCGAATCACGAATATCGACTTCGATACGGCCGTTGAAGCTCTGTGCCGTCGAACCTGCCATAGCCTGTCAGCCTCATTTCCCTCGCGGACGTGCTCACCGGACCCAACGCGCGCGATCGGGCCCTCGCCAGGGTACTGAATACGTAAAGAGAGGCCAGCGGCCGTTACTTGGCCTTCTCCAAGATTTCAACGAGCCGCCAGTGCTTGGTCGCCGACAGCGGCCGCGTCTCCATCAACGAGACCCGGTCGCCGATGCCGGCGGCGCTGTTCTCATCGTGCGCCTTGACCTTCTTGGTGGTGCGAATGATCTTGCCGTACAGCGGGTGCCGAACCCGGTCTTCCAGCTCGACCACGATGGTCTTCTGCATCTTGTCGCTCACCACATAGCCGATACGGGTCTTGCGGCGGCCACGCGTCCTGGGGTTGGCCGGCGTGTGCTTGGGACCCTTGTCCTTTGACGCCGCTGCCTTCGTCGCCGTGGCCTTCGTCGGGGCAGCCTTCTTCGCGGTGGCCTTGGCGGCCGCCTTCTTCGGCTTGGACGCCGCGGCCTCCGTCTTCGCTCCGGTCTTAGCCTCTGCCATTACGCTTCCTCACCATCTGCATTGTCGAGCCCGTCCGGCCCGGAAGCCAGCCCCAACTCCCGTTCCCGCAGCACCGTATAGACACGCGCGATTTCCTGGCGCACCGTGCGAAGGCGGCGATTGTTGCTCATTTGGCCGGTTGCCAACTGGAAGCGCAGATTGAACAGCTCTTCCTTGGATTCGCGCAGCCGCTCGGCCAATTCCTCGCCGGTGAGCTCACGCAGTTCGCCAGGCGAAATTCCCACTGCCATCAGAACTGATCCTCTCGGGTAATGATGCGTGCCTTGATCGGCAACTTGTGGATCGCGCGGGTCAGCGCAGCCCGGGCGGTCTGCTCATTGGGATAGCTGAGCTCGAACAGCACGCGGCCCGGCTTGACGTTGACAACCCACCACTCGGGCGATCCCTTACCCGACCCCATCCGCGTCTCGGCGGGCTTCTTGGTCAGCGGGCGGTCGGGGAAGACGTTGATCCACACCTTGCCGCCACGCTTGATGTGCCGGTTGATGGCGATACGGGCGGACTCGATCTGCCGGTTGGTGACGTAGGCGTGTTCGAGGGCCTGGATCCCGTAGTCACCGAAGTTCACCGCAGTGCCGCCACTGGCGATGCCGCGCTGGCGGGGGTGGTGCTGCTTGCGGTGCTTGACCTTGCGGGGAATCAACATGACTCAGCTCTCCGTGCTCTGCGCTTCGGCTGCCGGCGCGGCTTCGGCGGTCGGAGCAGCGGCGGGCGCCGCGGCTTCCTCGCCACCGGCAGCCCGTCCCGCGTCGGTGCCGGTCGCGGTGGTGCCCGAAGCGCCGCTGCGCC
>NZ_JBKECZ010000151.1:0-1601 GCF_047975165.1 Mycobacterium sp. | reverse complement strand
TGCGATGGAACGTCGAGATTGGTATGCGTGTCGCTGGATGGTGGAGGAGTTTCATCGGATTGAGAAGAGTGGTTGTGGCGAGGAGGATCGTCGGTTTGCGACAGCGTCGCGTATGCAGGCGTGTCTGGCGATATTGTCATTGGTGGCGGTGCGTGTGTTTCAATTGTGGACAGCATTGGACAATATACCAGAGGAACCAGCAACAACAGTTGCGACGAATGATGACTTGGTTGTATTGAATGAAATGCAGCCGACTAATAAGCGTGTTGTTACAGTGCGTGATTTTGTGTTAGCGGTGGGTCGACTGGGTGGTCATTTGGGTCGAAAAAGCGATGGTCCTCCGGGAACGCGAACGCTGTGGCAGGGTTATCAACGTCTGCAAGATTTTGTCCTCGGCTACCAGATTCGACTGCGGAAACAGCAGGGAGATGTTGGTAAAAGATAGGGCTGCCGGACGGCCCGGTCCACCTGTGCCGGAAGGTGCGGGCCGGGTCGCGGAACCTCGCCCAGGAGCCGGCCCTCACGGTGGAGGGGTTCCGCGAAGCCGTGGCGGTCGGCGAGGCACAGGCGGCGGAGGCCGCCCGCGACGCGTGGCCGTGGTCGCGGCGGGCGAAATGGGGATCGGCAACAGCACCCCGGCCAGTTGCCTGATCGCCCTGCTCACCGGGTCGCCCGCCGACGCGGTCGTCGGCCCCGGTGCGGGGGCCGACGGGCCGGTGCTGGAGCGCAAGCGGCGGGTCGTCGCCGACAAGGTCGCAATCGAGAGCCACTACTTGGCCGACGACCCCGAGGCGACCATCGCCTCCGCGTGCGGGCTGGAGATTGCTGCGATGGCCGGCTTCTACCGGCGGGCGGCAGCGTCGGGGCTGACGGTCGCCCTCGACGGGTTCATCGCCACCTCGGCGGCCCTCGTCGCGGAGCGGCTGTGGCCCGGCACCGCCCGGTCGATGGTCGCCGCCCACCTGCCCGCCGAACCCGGCCACACGGCGGCACTGGCTCACCTCGGCCTGGAGCCGGCCCTGGACAATTGGGGGATGCAGCTCGGCGAGGGGACCGGGGCGCTGCTGCTGATGCCGCTGCGCGACGCTGCGGCCATCGTCACCCGCATGTCCACCCTGGACCGGGCCGGGATACACGCCGATGGGCCTTAGCCGCCAGTTCCACGCCGCGATCACCGCCGTCCAGTTCCTGACCCGTGTGCCGCTGCCCGGCGGGATGAACCGGCCCGACCCGGATCGGACACTCCTGCGTGCGGCGGTCGTATACTTCCCGCTCGTCGGCGGGTTGGTCGGGGCGTTCGCCGGCGGGGTCGTGTGGGCGGCGCTGCACGTCTGGCCGCCGGTCGTCGCCGTCGCCCTCGGGCTGATGGCCGAGGCGCTCCTGACCGGGGCGTTCCACGAAGACGCGGTGGCCGACTGCTGCGACGCCTTCGGCGGCGGGTGGACCCGCGACGACGTGCTGCGGATCATGAAGGACAGCCGGGTCGGCAGCTTCGGCGCACTTGGGCTGATGCTGGCCGTGCTACTCCGGGGCGGGTGCTTGCTGTCGCTGCCCACCTCGGCGGTGGTCGGAGCGGTCGCGGCGTCCGGGGCGGTGGGCGA
>NZ_JBKECZ010000150.1:0-8082 GCF_047975165.1 Mycobacterium sp. | reverse complement strand
TGGGCAACGTTTGTCGATCAGGCCGGCCTCCCGGGCCTGTGCCGCGAGCTCGGCGGTGTTGACCAGGTTTCCGTTGTGCCCCAGCGCAACCCCGGTTCCGGCGGCGGTAGTGCGAAACACCGGCTGGGCATTCTCCCAGGTTGTGTCACCTGTGGTCGAGTAGCGGCAGTGCCCGATGGCGACGTGGCCATCCATGGCCGCCAGCGTCTGCTCATCGAAGACCTGGCTGACCAGACCGAGATCCTTGAACACCAGAATCTGGGATCCGTCGGCGACCGCGATCCCCGCCGCCTCCTGGCCGCGGTGCTGCAGCGCGTACAAGCCGTAGTAGGCGAGCTTGGCGACATCTTCGCCGGGGGCCCAAACCCCGAATACGCCGCACTCTTCACGTGGTGAACTGAAATCCTGCTCGGCTAGTTGCACGGTCACGGTGTGGCGGCTCCCTGGGGCGCGGTTGGTGACGCATGTTGAGTCTAGGACCGGGGAGAGCTCCCTGCCGAATCCAGAAAGCGTGTTGCTCCCCACACTCCCGCCGTGTCGGGGCAGAGCCCTCCGACGTCAGGGTGGTAGCGGGACGATCGGGAGCCAACGGTCCAGGTCACCGGCGCGCGCGCCGGATAGGCCCAGGGCACCGGCAGCCCCGGCGTCGGCGAACCCCATCAGTCCCGTTGCCATCAGCAGCCACGTCCGCGGGTCCGTCTCGACCACGTTGGGCGGGGTCCCCCGGGTGTGCCGGGGTCCGGCAACGCACTGCACGGCCACGAACGGCGGCACCCGGACCTCGACACTGGCGCCGGGTGCGAGCGCGGCCAGCGTGCGGGCGGTGAGCTTGACCGCCGTCGCCAGCGCGTTTCGGTCCGGCGGGGGGCGGGTGTCGTCGCGCAGCCAGTCCTCGACCGCCGCCACGGCTTCCCGGGTCCGTTGCGGGTCGGGTCGTGCGGTGGAGGCCATACTCTGCAGTCCCGGTCGTCTTCAGTCCGCGCGTTCCCGCGTCCGCGATCCCGGCCCCATCCAACGCCCTATCCGAAGATCCCCGGCAGCACGGACTCCGACGTCGCCCGCAATTCGGCCAGAGGCACGGTGAACAGCCCCTGAACCTCGATCCCATCCGACTCCCGATCGACCACCCCGATGCGGACGACCGGTAGTGCGCGGGCCTCGCACATGGAACGGAACCGGCTCTCCTCGGTGCGCGGCACCGCGACCAGCACCCGTCCGGACGACTCCGAGAACAACGTCACAAACGGGTCCGCGTTCTCGGGAAGCACTATGCGACACCCTGTTTCACCCGCCAGCGCGGACTCGACGACAGCCTGGGCCAGCCCGCCCTCGGACAGGTCGTGCGCGGCGGTGACCAGGCCATCCCGCGATGCCGCACAAAGCACTTCGGCCAGCAACTTCTCCCGGCCCAAGTCGACCACGGGCGGCAGCCCGCCCAGGTGATCGGCGGTCACCTGAGCCCATACCGACCCGTCGAATTCATCGCGGGTGTCACCGAGCAGCATCAGCGTTTCTCCGGGCTCGGTGCCCAGAGCCGTGGGTATCCGGCGATTTACATCGTCGATAACTCCCAGGACCCCGACGACCGGCGTCGGCAGGATTGCCGATGACCCCGTCTGGTTGTAGAAGCTGACGTTGCCTCCGGTAACCGGAATCTCCAGTGCCGCACAGCCGTCCGCCAATCCGCGCACCGCCTGGGCGAACTGCCACATCACCGCCGGGTCTTCCGGCGAACCGAAGTTGAGGCAGTTCGTCACCGCGACCGGGATGGCGCCGGTGACAGCCACATTGCGGTATGCCTCGGCGAGCGCGAGTTGGGCGCCGGTGTAGGGGTCGAGGCGGGTATAGCGTCCCGACGCATCGGTAGACAGCGCGATGCCCCGCCCGGTTGCCTCGTCGATGCGCAGCACACCGCCGTCCGCGTGCTCCGCGAGCACCGTATTGCCACGCACGTATCGGTCATATTGTTCGGTGATGAATGCGCGGCTGCACAGGTGCGGACTGGCAAGCAGCGCAAGCAAAGTCGCCCGCAACTCGTCGCCGGACGCCGGGCGCGGCAGGCTCTTGGACGAATCCGCGTTCAGTGCGTCCTGGGTGTCGGGACGGGCGACCGGACGCTGGTACACCGGGCCTTCGTGGGCCACCGTACGCGGCGGCACGTCGACGACCGTCTCACCGCGCCAGGTGATGCGCAGCCGGTCGCCGTCGGCGACTTCGCCGATGACGGTGGCCGGCACCTCCCATTTGTCGCACACCGCCATGAAGGCGTCCACGTTCTCCGGGGCGACCACCGCGCACATCCGCTCCTGGGACTCGCTGCACAACACCTCGGCTGGTGTCATCTCCCTGGCACGCATGGGGACAGTGTCCAGGTCCACCGTCATGCCGCCGTCCCCGGCCGACGCCAACTCCGATGTGGCACAGGCCAATCCGGCACCACCAAGATCCTGAATGCCGATCACGAGCCCGCCTGAGTAGAGCTCCAGACAGCACTCGATGAGCACCTTTTCCATGAACGGGTCGCCAACCTGAACGGACGGCAGCTTTCTGCGGGCGGCGCCGTCGGCGCCATCGGCACTGAAGGTGTCCGAGGCCAGCACCGAGACGCCGCCGATGCCGTCCAGGCCGGTGCGCGCGCCGAACAGGATGATCTTGTTGCCGGTGCCCGAGGCGAAGGCCAGATGCAGGTCTTCGGTGCGTAACACGCCGACGCACAACGCATTTACCAGTGGGTTGCCCGCGTAGCAGGCATCGAAAACTGTCTCGCCGCCGATGTTGGGCAGTCCCAAAGAATTACCGTAGCCACCGATGCCGCGGACCACCCCGTCCACCACACGCCGGGTGTCGGGCGCGTCGGCGGCGCCAAACCGGAGTTGGTCCATCACGGCGACCGGCCGGGCGCCCATGGCCATGATGTCGCGGACGATGCCGCCGACACCGGTCGCCGCGCCCTGATAGGGCTCCACATAGGACGGATGGTTGTGCGACTCCACCTTGAAGGTGACCGCCCAGCCGTCGCCGATGTCGACGACGCCAGCGTTCTCGCCGATGCCGGCGAGCATTGCCGAACGCATCCGCTCGCTGGTGGTCTCGCCGAAGTAGCGCAGGTGCACCTTCGACGACTTGTAGGAGCAGTGTTCGCTCCACATCACCGAGTACATCGCCAGCTCGGTATCGGTGGGCCGGCGGCCAAGGATCTCCCGGATCCGCTGGTACTCGTCTTCTTTGAGGCCCAGCTCACCGTACGGTTGCGGTTGGTCGGGGGTGGCCGCGGCGTGGCCGACGGTATCGATGGCGGGCGCGCTCGTCACTCGGACAGTCTAGGGTCCCGCAACCCGCTGGGCGGACCATGCCCGGGCAGCCGGCAACGAATCCGACGCCACACGACCGCCCGCGCGCCAATTGGGGTTACGGACCCTGAAAGCGCGGGGCGACGGCGCGCCCGGGGGAAGAGTATCGGCCTTGCCGCACCGTTCGGCGGTTATCCACAGTCGGATGTTTGTCCACAGGTGGGACCGACAGGGGTATCGGTGTCAGCCAACCGCGCTACTATTCGAACATGTGTTCGGTTATCGCCCCCAGCGCCCTGATGGAGCGCTTGGCCGCACTCGACACCGCAATCGCCGACGTCGCCGAACTCGATTTCGCAGCTTTTGACCCCGTAGCCCGGCTGCGCACCCTGGAACACCTGGAAACCGCCCGCCGCCGCCAGGCCGTGCTCAGCCACGACATCATCCACACCCTGGCCGAAGAAGAAATCGCCGACCTCGGCGGACCCGCCCACAAGGTCATCGCCGACTGGTGCCGGCTGAGCTACACCGAAGCCCGCCGCCGCCTGCGCGACGCCGCCCAACTGTCCCCCCGGCTCACCCTCACCGGCCAAGAACTACCGCCCGAACTACCGGCCACCGCCACGGTCTGGCGCGAGGGCCAACTCGACCCCCAACACCTCCGCGTCATCCAGAACTTCGTCCGCGACCTTCCCAGCGACCTTGCCCCCGGAGTCGTCGAAGACGCCGAAGCACGGCTGGCCCACCAAGCCACCCAACTACGCCCCGATCAACTCGAAAAGACCGCCCAGCGCCTGGCACTGCACCTCAACCCCGACGGCACCTACTCCGAACGCGACCGCGCCCGCCAGCGCAGCTTCACCTGGAGCCCCCAACGCCCCGACGGCATGAGCAAGGGCACCCTGATCGCCAGCCCCGAACTCCGCGCCAACATCGACGCCTGGCTCGCCAAATTCGCCGCACCCGGGATGGCCAACCCCGACGACCAGCCCACCGGAGAGCCCACCGGCGACCCCACCGGCGACCCCACCGGCGACCCCACCGGCGACCCCACCGGCGACCCCACCGAGCAAGCAGCGGCCCGGGACAGCCGCACCCCGGCCCAACGTCGGCATGACGCCCTCAACTACCTCGTCCGCACCCAGCTCGGCAACCCCGCGCTCGGCCAACACCACGGCCTGCCCGTCACCCTGATCGTCACCACCACCCTGGCAGAACTGACCACCGCCAGCGGCCACGGAATCACCGCCGGTGGAACCCAAATCCCCATCCGCGACCTCATCAGCATGGCCAGCAACGCCCTTCACTACCTCGTCGTCTTCGACGACCACACCCAACGCCCCCTCTACCTCGGCCGCTCCCGGCGCATCGCCACCCCCGACCAACGGCTCGTCCTCTACGCCACCGAACGCGGCTGCACCTTCCCCGGCTGTGACATGCCCGCCGACAAATGCCAGGTCCACCACACCCAAGACTGGGCCGCCGGCGGAAACACCAACATCGACACCCTCACCCTGGCGTGCACCGGGCACCACCCGCTGGCCGCCAATGGCTGGAACACCACCAAGAACACCCGCCACCAAACCGTGTGGACCCCGCCACCCCGACACCGCCGCGGCGGACCCACCACGAACACCTACCACCACCCCGAGCGACTCCTCCCCCGAGCGACTCCTCCCCCGAGACAAGCCTGACCAGCCCTAATTCTCCGGAGCGAGAAAAGCCCGCAGCGCGGCCGCGTAGGCGCCGACGTCGGCGGCGCCCATCAACTCCCGCGCCGAGTGCATGGCAAGTTGCGGGGCGCCGACATCGACCGTCGGAATGCCCGTCCGCGCAGACGTCATCGGACCGATGGTCGATCCACACGGCAGGTCGGCGCGATGTTCGTAGCGCTGCATCGGGACGCCGGCCTGCCGGCAGGCCAGCGCGAAGGCCGCGGCGGTGCGCCCGTCGGTCGCATACCGCAGGTTCGGGTGCACCTTGAGCACCGGCCCCCCGCCGACCGCGATCGGGTGGCCCGGCTCGTGCCTCTCCGGATAGTTCGGATGCGTCGCATGCGCCATGTCCGCCGACGCCAGCAGCGAGGCAGGCAGCAGCCGTAGGTAGTCCTCCCGGTCGCCGCCGCCGGCCGCCGCGATGCGTTCCAGAACGGTTGGCAACAGGTTGGATTGCGCACCGTGATCCGAGGTCGACCCCACTTCCTCGTGATCGAACAGCGCGAGGACCGGCACGAACTCCTCGGGCTCGACAGCCAGCAGAGCTTCCAAGCCCGCATAGCAACTGGCCTGATTGTCCAGCCGCGGCGCACTGAGCAGGCTGCGGTCCGCCCCGATCAGCGCCGACAGGGCCAGGTCGTGGGTCATCAGGTCGGCGGCGAGCACGTCGGCCGCCGGAACGCCCGCCCGCTCGGCCACGTAGCCGACGAATCCGCCGCGGACCTCGCCGGCGGCGCCCCAGATCGCGTCGAGGTGCCGCTGCGGATCAAGCGTCACCGACCTGCGGTCCTCGGCCAGGTGAATCGCCAGTTGCGGTACGCGCAGAAGGGGCTCGTCGATCCGGACCGGCACGCGCGTGAAGCCGGTGCCCGCACGCCCGTCCCCCGCACGTACAGCCAAGCACCCGCTGACCCCCAGATCCCGGTCCAGCCAGGAGTTCAACCACGCTCCGCCATAGGGTTCCAGCGCGACCACGGGCAATCCGGCCGCCATTCGGTCCGGGTGCTGCTTGACCCGCAGGTTGGGGCTATCGGTGTGGGCACCCACAATCCGGAACGGCACGGACGCTTCCCCGCTGCTCCAGGCGACCAGCGACGCGCCCCGCACAATGAAGCGCCGCCCCGCTCCGCCCGGCCAGCGGTCGGCCTCGTCGAGTTCGCTGTATCCGGCGTCCCGCAGCCGGGCGGCCACCGTCGCGCATACGTGAAACGGCGAGGGCGAGACGTCGATGAAGCGACCCAGACCCGCAGCATCGGCCGACATGACGGACATATTCACCATCATGACTGTCGGCGTCCCCGGCAATGCCGCTAGGGTCTGCAGAGTGCTGCCCGTTCAACCCCAACCTGTTGTCGCACCGCTGACGTCCGCCGCGATCTTCCTGGTGGCAACCATCGACGGCGACGGCGAGGCTTTAGTGCACGAGGCCCTTTCCGGCATTTCCGGTCTGGTGCGCGCAATCGGCAGCCGCGATCCCGCCAAACGGCTGTCGGTGATCACCTCGATCGGCTCTGCGGCCTGGGACCGGTTGTTCTCCGGCCCCCGGCCAGCAGAGCTGCACCCTTTCGTGGAGCTGGCGGGACCACGGCACACCGCGCCGTCCACACCGGGCGACCTGCTGTTCCACATCCGTGCCGAGGCCATGGACGTGTGCTTCGAACTGGCCGGACGAATTCTCAAGTCGATGGCCGGGGCGGTGACCGTCGTCGACGAGGTGCACGGATTCCAGTTCTTCGACAATCGCGACCTGCTCGGTTTCGTCGACGGCACCGAGAACCCCGACGGCCCGGTCGCCGCGCACAGCACCGCGATCGGCGAAGAGGATCCCGATTTCGAGGGCTCGTCGTATGTCCACGTACAGAAATACCTCCACGACATGTCGTCCTGGGACTCCCTGTCGGTAACCGAACAGGAACGGGTGATCGGGCGCACCAAACTCGAGGACATCGAGTTGGCCGAGGAGGCGCAGCCCGCCAATTCCCATGTCGCACTTAACGTCATCAGCGATGACGACGGCAACGAGTTGAAGATCGTGCGGCGCAACATGCCGTTCGGTCAGATCGGCAGCGGCGAATACGGCACGTATTTCATCGGCTATTCGCGGTTCCCCGCAATCACCGAACGAATGCTGCGCAACATGTTCCTCGGCGATCCTCCCGGCAACACCGACCGCGTCCTGGATTTCTCCACGGCCGTCACCGGTTGCCTGTTCTTCTCCCCCACCATCGACTTCCTCGATGATCCGCCACCGTTGCCGGATCATCCACCGGGAGACGACGGGGCGGCCCCGGCACGCAACGACGGCACACTCGCGATCGGCAGCCTGAAAGGCGGGAATCGATGAACAACCTCTATCGCTATCTGGCTCCCATCACCGAAGACGCTTGGACGGAAATAGAATTGGAGGCCGCCCGGACATTCAAACGCCACATCGCCGGACGCCGGGTGGTCGACGTCAGCGAGCCCGGCGGTCCGGCCTGCGCCGCAATCGGCACGGGCCGGCTGGTCGATGTGGCGGCCCCCTCCGACGGCGTGGAGGCACACCTGCGGGCAAGTAAACCACTGGTCCGGCTGCGCGTTCCGTTCACGTTGTCACGCAACGAGATTGACGACGTCGAACGGGGATCCAGCGATGCGGACTGGGACCCGGTCAAGGAGGCCGCCAAGAAGCTGGCCTTCGTCGAGGACCGCGCCATCTTCGAGGGCTACGCCGCCGCTTCCATCGAAGGTATCCGGAAGGCCAGCTCCAACCCGCCGCTGACGTTGCCGAAGGATCCCCGCGGTATCCCCGACGTCATCACCCGCGCACTGACGGCACTTCGGCTGGCCGGTGTCGACGGCCCCTATTCGGTGCTCCTGTCGGCCGATGCGTACACCCAGGTGAGCGAAACCACCGAGCACGGCTACCCGATCCGCCAGCACCTGAACCGGTTGGGCGGCGGGGACATCATCTGGGCGCCGGCGATAGACGGCGCGTTCGTGGTGTCCACCCGCGGCGGCGACTTCGATCTGCAGTTGGGCACCGACGTTTCGATCGGCTACCTGCACCACGACGCCGACACCGTACGGCTCTACCT
>NZ_JBKECZ010000149.1:0-10216 GCF_047975165.1 Mycobacterium sp. | reverse complement strand
CGAATCGCAACGCGTTTGTGCAGCTGGTGCGCTCGAACTTCCTGGGCCTCAACGGGCCGATGATCGCCGCCGCTGAAGGCATCTACGAAGAATTCTGGGCCGCCGATGTGGCTGCGATGTTCGGCTACTACGGCGGCGCCTCCGCCGCGGCCGGACAACTCGCCTCCTGGAGCCAGGCCCTACAGGGCCTGCCCGGCATCGGCGCCACGGTCGGCAGCGCCGAAGCCGCCTTCACCAACTTGGGTGCGGGCAACCAAGGTGTCGGCAACATCGGCATGGGTAACAACAACCTGCCGCTTCCGAAGAACATCGCCACCGGCGCTACCCTCACCGGCTTGGGCGGTGTTCCTCTCGGTGGTGTCGGCAATATCGGCCAGGGCAACCTCGGCGGCGGCAACATCGGCGGCGGCAACCTGGGCACCGCCAACCTGGGCAACGGCAACTGGGGTAACTGGAACATCGGCGCCGGCAACCGTGGCACCGGCAATATCGGCTTCGGCAACGGTGTCGTGAACATGTCCGACAACCTGTTCGGCAACAACATCGGCCTGGGTAACCTCGGCGCCAGCAACTGGGGCCTGGGCAACAACGGTGTCGGCAACCAGGGCGGCGGCAACACCGGCAGCTGGAACATCGGCCTCGGACTGACCGGCGACCACCTCTTCGGCATCGGCGGCACCCATATCAATATGGCCACCGGAGAATTCAGCATCGCCCCCCTCAACGGCGGCACCGGCAACATCGGCTTCGGCAACTCCGGCACCAACAACATCGGATTCTTCAACTCCGGCGACGGCAACGTCGGCATGTTCAGCTCCGGGTTCAACCTCGACGCCGACGACTTCGGCAACACGCAGGGCTTCGGGATCGGCAACACCGGCTACGGCAACATCGGCATCGGCAACAGCGCTGCGGTCGATGGTGGCCCGTTGCGCTTCCCCCCGGGCGGTACGGGCGGCAACTTCGGCTTCGGCAACAGCGGTGCGCTCAACACCGGCATGGGCAACGCCGGCATCCTCAATACGTTCAACGGCAACGCCGGCAGCTTCAACACCGGCTTCTATAACAGCGGTGACACCAACACCTGGAGCGGCAACTCCGGCAGCTACAACACCGGCTTCAACAATGCCGGCTGGGGCAACACCGGCAACTTCTTCGCCACCGACATCACCGACCAGAAGTTCATCTCCGGCTCCGGCCACATACTGGGCCCCAATGTATGGGGCGTCTCGGGCTACAACAACTTCGTTCCCGATTCGTCTGTAGCAGGCTATTCAAATCTCAATAAATTCCTATATCCGAATCAAACCGGCTTCTCCGGCCCAGGCATGTCCCAGGTCTCCGGCTTCGGGAACACCATTTTGAACGACCTGCCGCCCGCACCGGATCCCGGCACCTCCAACTCCCTGACCGGGTTGACGTCCGGTATCTACAACAACGCGGCAACCATCGCCGTACAAGACCTCGGGTCCTCCGAAGTTTTCATAAGGGGCTTGGCGTCGGGTATCGCGAACATGGCCAGCGAGGGCGGCGGCTACTTCAACATCGTCCACATCCTGCAAGGCCTAGCCGGGTAGCCCCGCCAGGTTTCGACCGCGGATACGCGATGACCGTCGGCGCCCTTGGCGTCGGCGGTTCTCGCGTATCAGGGTGCATGACACGTTCCACTACAGCCATCGGGACACGGCGTCAGCCGAAGAACTCGACTCGGCCACCAGCTCCTTCTCCTCGAACCTGACCGGCCACACCTGGCAGGGCCCGGCGGCAGCCGCCATGGCCAACGCCGCCGGCCCCCTACACCGCCTTCCTGCACACCGCCTCCACCCGCGCACTGGGCGCCTCAGCCCAGGCCAACGCGGTGGCCAGCGCGTTCGAGACCGCGAAGTCGGCGATGATCAACCCCGAGGCGATCGCCGCGAATCGCAACGCGTTTGTGCAGCTGGTGCGCTCGAACTTCCTGGGCCTCAACGGGCCGATGATCGCCGCCGCTGAAGGCATCTACGAAGAATTCTGGGCCGCCGACGTCGCGGCGATGTTCGGCTACTACGGCGGCGCCTCCGCCGCGGCCGGACAACTCGCCTCCTGGAGCCAGGCCCTACAGGGCCTGCCCGGCATCGGCCAAGCCATCAACAGCGCCGCGGCCACCGCCGCCGCCGTCCCCGCCAACTGGGGCTTCGGCAACCTCGGCGCCAGCAACATCGGTTCCGGCAACAACAACTCGGCGCTACCTAATCCCCTGGGCGGGGCTACTCCCGGCGGTGCCGGTAACTTCGGCTCCGGCAACCTCGGTGGTGGCAACATCGGCAGCGGCAACAAGGGCACCGCTAACCTCGGCAACGGCAACTGGGGTAACTGGAATATCGGCTCCGGCAACCGCGGCACCGGCAACATCGGCTTCGGCAACAGCATCCAGGCCATGGGCGACGCCCTCTACGGCAACAACATCGGGATCGGCAACCTCGGCGCCAGCAACTGGGGCCTGGGCAACAACGGTGTCGGCAACCAGGGCGGCGGCAACACCGGCAGCTGGAACATCGGCCTCGGACTGACCGGCGACCACCTCTTCGGCATCGGCGGCACCCATATCAATATGGCCACCGGAGAATTCAGCTTCGAACCGCTCAACGGCGGCACCGGCAACATCGGCTTCGGCAACTCCGGCACCAACAACATCGGATTCTTCAACTCCGGCGACGGCAACGTCGGCATGTTCAGCTCCGGGTTCAACCTCGACGCCGACAAACTCGGCACGACGCAGGGCTTCGGCATCGGCAACACCGGCTACGGCAACATCGGCATCGGCAACAGCGCCGCGGCCCCCACCTACTCGGCAGTAGTGGATCCAGGCAATCCGATATTCCCCACAGCTGGTACCGGAGGGAACTTCGGCTTCGGCAACAGCGGCGCACTGAACACCGGCTTCGGCAATGCCGGCGGCTTCAACACCGGCAACGGCAACGCCGGCGACTTCAACACCGGCGACATGAACAGCGGCAACACCAACACCTGGAGCGGAAACTCCGGCTGGTTCAACACCGGCTTTTCCAATGCCGGCTGGGGCAACACCGGAAACTTCTTCGCCACCGACATCACCGACCAGAACTTCATCTCCGGCTCCGGCCACGTCCTCGGTGACAACGTGTCCGGCGTCTCCGGCTACAACAACACCGTCCCCGACCCCGGCTTTGTGAATTCCCAGCTCTTCCCGGATCACGTCTTCGGATCCTCCAGAGGATTCTCCAACGTCTCGGGCTTCCAGAACATGGTCGGGGAAGTGCCGTACAACGGCGCCAACCCGCCGTACGGCTCGAACGGCGCGGTATCCGGTATTTACAATGCGCCAACAAACCTGGTCAACCAGGCCTTCACCGTTGGAGGGGGAGTCGGCGATGTCACCGTCGAGATGGCCGGCTTCGCCTCGGGCATATTCAACAACTACACGCTGGCCGCAGGCTACTTCGACATCGTCCACCGGCTGCAAAGCCTCACCGGGTAGCGGCGAGCCGCTGGCCCCGCTCAGTCCAGTCGCGACATCCAGCCGTGGGTGTCGGCGAAGGTACCCCGCTGGATTCCGGTGAGCGTGTCCCGCAGGGCCATTGTCACCTCGCCGGGTTGCCCGTCGGCGATGGTGAATTCGCGGTCTGCATATTTGACCAGCGCCACCGGGGTGATCACGGCAGCCGTCCCGCAGGCGAACACCTCGGTGATCTCCCCTAATGCCGCCTTCTGCTGCCATTCGCCCATGTCGATTTTGCGTTCCTCGACCGGGAACCCGGCATCGACGGCCAGCTGCAGTAGCGAATCGCGGGTGATGCCGGGCAGCAGCGAACCGGACAGTTCAGGCGTGACCAGCCGCGCCGAGCCGCCGCTGCCCAGCACGAAGAACAGGTTCATCCCGCCCATCTCTTCGACGTACCTGCGCTGCACGCCGTCCAGCCACACCACCTGGTCGCAGCCGTGGTCGGCCGCCTCGGCCTGGGCCAGCAGAGACGCGGCGTAGTTGCCGCCGAATTTGGCCGCACCCGTTCCGCCCGGGCTGGCGCGGACGTATTCGGTCGAGACCCACACCGACACCGGGCTGATACCGCCCTTGAAGTAGGCGCCGGCCGGCGAGGCGATCAGCAGGTAACGGTATTCGTTGGCCGGCCGCACACCCAGCCCCGGCTCGGTGGCGATGATGAACGGCCGCAGGTACAGCGCCTCCTCCCCGCCGGCCCTGGGCACCCACGTGTTGTCGACCGCGATGAGCTGGCGCAGCGACTCGATGAACACCTCGTCGGGCAGTTCCGGGATGGCCAGTCGCCGCGCGGAGGAGCGCAGCCGGGCGGCGTTGGCCTCGGCGCGAAACGCCACCACCGACCCGTCGGTCCACCGGTAGGCCTTGAGCCCTTCGAACACCTCCTGGGCGTAGTGCAGCACGATGGCCGACGGGTCGAGTTCGATGGGCCCGTAGCCGATGACCCGCGCATTATGCCAGCCGGGGCCGCCGGCCGCCGGGGACCGGTAGTCGATACACACCATGTGGTCGGTGTGATATCTCCCGAAGCCGGGGTCGGCCAGGATCGCCGCCCGCTGGGCCTCGGTGGCGGGGTGCGCCGCGCGCGACACCGTGAAGTCCAGGGAAGGGCCGGTCATGGGGCCGAGTCTATAACCGGCTGCCAACGTAAATTTCCCCGCGAGGATCGGCTGTCACCGGGTTTTCAGCTCGACGAACGGCGGACGCACGACTTCACATTCCACCGCGCGACCGCGCACGTCCACGTCGACCCGCCCGCCGTCGGGCACCCCGGCCGCCGCGTCGATCAATGCCAGCGCAATACCGAGTTGCAGGGTCGGGGAAAAGGTCCCCGACGTGGTTATCCCGACCGGCTTGCCGTCGCCGAGTACCGCCAGCCCGGGGCGCAACACGCCGCGCCCGATTGTCCGCAAGCCGCGCAGCAGCCGCCGGGGGCCGGCCGCCTTCTCAGCCAGCAGCGCGTCGCGGCCGAAAAACGCCTCCTTGTCCCAGCCGATCGCCCACCCGCACCGCGCCTGCAGCGGCGAAATATCCGGTGCCAGTTCGTGCCCGTGCAGCGGGTAGCCCATCTCGGTGCGCAACGTGTCGCGGGCGCCGAGCCCGGCGGGCTGACCGCCGGCGTCGGTGACGGCGGCGACCAGCGCGTCGAACACCGGCGCGGCGCCCTCCCACGGGGGAAGCAGTTCGTAGCCCTGCTCGCCGGTGTATCCGGTCCGGCAAACCCGCACCGGCACACCGGAATACGTCGCATCCGCGTAGCCCATGTAGTCCATGCCGGTCGGCAACCCGAGTGCGGCCAGGACGTCGGCGGACCGGGGCCCCTGCACGGCGAGCACCGCAAAGTCGCGGTGCCGGTCGGTGATGGTCACCTCGGTCGGCGCGGCCGCCCGCAGGGCGGCCACCACCGCGGCGGTGTTGGCGGCGTTGGGCACCAGGAAAATCTCGTCATCGTCAACGTAGTAGACGATCAGGTCGTCGATGACCCCGCCGGCGTCGTTGCAGCACAGCGTGTATTGCGCCTTCCCAGGGCCAATGCGCGTCAGGTCGTTGCTCAGCGTGGAGTTGGCCAAGTGCGCCGCGCCGGGTCCGCGGATCGTGGCCTTGCCCAGGTGGCTGACATCGAACAGGCCGACGGCGTTGCGGGTGGCGTTGTGCTCGCCGACCGTTCCGGCATAGGACACCGGCATCAGCCAGCCGCCGAACTCGGCGAACGTCGCACCGAGCTCGCGATGGCGGTCCTCCAACGGGCCATGCTGCACATCCGGTGCATCACTCACGTAGTCCGATGCTAGTGGCCGCCCCTCCTGGCACACTGGGGCAGGTGTTCGACTGGGATGCGCTGGCCGCCGCCGGGATCGCGAACCCCCGCGAGCGGGCCGGACTGATCAGCTACCTCGACGGGCTCGGCTTCACCGTGGAGGACATGGTCGGGGCCGAGCGCCGCGGCAGGCTGTTCGGGCTCGCCGGAGACGTCCTGCAGTGGTCCGGCCCGCCGATGTACACCCTGGAGGCCGCCGCCGGACAACTCGGATTGTCCACGTCCGAGATGCACCAGGTGTGGGCGCTGCTCGGCCTGACCGTCGCCGGCCCTGAGGTTGCCGCACTCAGCCAGGCCGACGTCGACGCTCTGGCCAACTGGGTCGCCTTGCGGGCCGTCGTCGGCCAGGACGGTGCACTGAGTCTGCTGCGGGTGCTGGGTGCGGCGATGGCCCGCCTGGCCGAAGCCGAGACGACGATTACCGGCAGGCAAATGCCGGACACTCAGATACGTCGCACCCACGACGAACTCGCCTCCGCCCGGGCCTACCGTGCCGTCTGCGAATTCGTCCCGCGCATCGGCACCCTGATCGATATCGTGCACCGCCATCACCTGACCAGCGCCCGGGCCCACTTCGAAGACGCGGCTCAAGACGGCGCCGCCGGCGTGGTGTGCGGCGTCGGCTTCGCCGACCTGTCCGGTTTCACCGCCCTGACCCAGGTGCTGGCGCCCGCACAACTGTTCGACCTGCTCATCGGCTTCGGCGATGCCGTCACCGATGTCCTGCACGCCGACGGCGGCCGGGTGGTGAAGTTCATCGGGGACGAGGTGATGTGGGTGAGTACCGCACCCGAGCGGCTGACCCGGGCGGCCGTCGACCTCGTCGAGCATCCGCGGGCAAGGGATGCGGGTCTGCGGGTCCGCGCCGGATTGGCCTACGGCACCGTGCTGGCCATCGGCGGCGACTACTTCGGCACTCCGGTCAACCTGGCCGCCCGCCTGGTGGCGGCCGCGGCGCCGCAGCAAATCCTGGCGGATTCGGCGTTACGCGACGCGGTACCGGAGTGGCCGTCCGCCCCGTACGGGCCGTTGGAACTCAAAGGTTTCGACTCCCCCGTGCCGGCCTACGAACTGCACGCCAACCCCGGGTAATCCGACGGCGCTAGGGCCATCCCGGCGTGCCGCCGTTAGTCTTGGTGCCCGTGACCATCAAGAAATCGGCCTACCAGACTCCATCGATCACAGTCGCCACATCGCTGCCCACCGACGGCGCGGATTCGGCGGTACTGCTGCTACCCGTCGTCGCGACCGGAGACGACGACCGGCCAGCCGCCACCGTTGCCTCGGCCGAGCCGTTTCTGAATGCCGCGCAGATCGCCGAGATCGAGGCCGGCCTGCGGGCGCTGCAGGCCACCGGCGCCAGCATCCAGCTGCACCGCCTGGTGGTTCCCTCGCTGCCGGTTGCCAGCGTGCTGACGGTAGGGCTGGGAACTGCCCGCGACCAATGGCCGAACGAGGTGGTGCGCCGTGCCGCCGGAGCCGCGGCCCGCTCGCTGGGCGGTGTGGAGTCGGTGATCACCACGATGACCCAGCTGCCGGGCGAGGACGGGTGCGCGGCCGTCGTCGAAGGGCTGATCCTGGGCGGCTACCGGTTCACCGACTTCCGCAGCAGCAGAACCGCACCCAAGGACGCCGGGCTGCGCGAGATCACCGTGCTGGCCGGAGCCGGGGACGCCGAGCGGGACGCCGCGGAACGCGCCGGCCACGGTGCCGCGGTGGCAGCCGCGGTGGCCACTGCGCGGGACTTCGTCAACACTCCCCCCGGCCACCTGTACCCGGACGAGTTCGCGAGCCGCGCCAGGATATTGGGCGAGTCGGCCGGCCTGGACGTCGAGGTCCTCGACGACAAGGCGCTGAGGAAGGCCGGCTTCGGCGGCATCGTCGGCGTCGGCCAGGGATCGTCGCGGCTGCCACGGCTGGTGCGGCTGACCCACCGCGGATCGCGGCTGGCCGAGGACCCCGAAAAGGCCCGCCGGGTCGCCCTGGTCGGCAAGGGCATCACCTTCGACACCGGCGGCATCTCGATCAAGCCGGCCGCGTCGATGCATCACATGACCTCCGACATGGGTGGCGCGGCCGCGGTGATCGCGACCGTGCTGCTCGCCGCGCGCCGGCAACTGCCGATTGACGTGATCGCGACCGTGCCGATGGCCGAGAACATGCCCTCGGCCACCGCCCAGCGGCCCGGCGACGTGCTGACCCAGTACGGCGGGATCACCGTCGAGGTGCAGAACACCGACGCCGAAGGCCGGCTCATCCTGGCTGACGCCATCGTGCGAGCCTGCGAGGACAACCCCGACTACCTGATCGATACGGCCACGCTGACCGGCGCCCAGACTGTCGCGCTGGGTTCCCGCATCCCCGGGGTGATGGGTAGCGACGAGTTCCGCGACCGGGTCGCGGCCGTCTCGCAGCGCGTCGGCGAGAACGGCTGGGCTATGCCGCTGCCCGACGACCTCAAGGACGACCTGAAGTCCACGGTGGCCGACCTGTCCAACATCAGCGGCCAGCGCTTCGCCGGCATGCTGGTCGCCGGGGTGTTCCTGCGGGAATTCGTCGCCGAGTCGGTGCAGTGGGCGCACATCGATGTCGCCGGGCCGGCCTACAACACCGGCAGCCCGTGGGGCTACACGCCCAAGGGGGCCACCGGGGTGCCCACCCGGACCATGTTCGCGGTCCTGGAGGACATCGCTAGCAACGGCTGACCCGCGCGCGCCGCAGCGCGGGTGCCGACTCCTTGCCGTCGGCGAGGTCGGCGAATTCACTTACGGCCGCGGCCATCACGTGCGGGTGCGACATCGGCGAGAAGTGGCCGGCGTCGATGTCGCGGCGCCACAGCCTCGGCACCCATCGCACGGTCTCGTCGTAACCGTGCGGGCGCACGTATTTGTCCTTGGTGTTGACGATCAGCTGCACCGGCACGTCCACTTCGTGCACGCCCCGGCGGCGGAATTCGCCCGAGTACGAGCGCCAGTAGTTGGCCGGATACACCTTCACCGCGTTGGCGGCGTCGGCGGAGATGGTGGCGGAATGATGGATCTGGCCGACCGGGATGTTGTCGACGACGCGGCGGCGCACCGCGGGGCTGGCGAACGCCATCCGCAGCATTGCCGGTGCCAGCACGGGCACCGAGAAGAACGCCATGTAGCTCAGTCGCGCCGCCTGGCTGAATGCGCGGGCGAAGGAGCGTGGGCGCCACGGCCGCCGCAGCCCGTCGAAGACGAACTCGACCAGCTGGTCGTGAGCGGGGCCGGAGACCGAGGTGAACGTCGCGACCCGGTCGGCTGCACCGGGCCGCTTCAGGTACTCCCACACCCCCACCGAGCCCCAGTCGTGGGCCAGCACGTGCACCGACCCACCCGGACTCAGCTCGCCGGCGACAGCGGCGAAGTCGTCGGCGAACCGGGCCATCGTGTAGGCCGAGACCTGTTTGGGGGCCGAGGACATCCCGACGCCGCGGTTGTCGTAGCGGATGACGCGGAATCGGTGCGCAAGCAACGGTACGACGCCGTCCCAGAGCACGTGCGAGTCCGGCCAGCCGTGCACCAGCATCACCGTCGGCCCCTCCGGGTTGCCATCGCAATAGACCGCGATCCGTGCGCCGTCGGCGCTGTCGACGAATATCTGGGGGGCATCCTGTGCTGCCGGCATCGAACCTCCGCCACCTACGACATGTTGTCTGGACCAGTGGCCACACGGTAGCAAGAACCGGGGTCGGCGCCCGGGTAGAAAAAGGGGGGCGACCTGGTTGCGCGGATGTGGTGGCACAGTGACAGGATGGGTCTTTGACATCCGCATCGGTTCGGCATCCCGCGTGCCAGCGTGTGGTAACCCAGAAGTTCGACCCACAGCCCGACGACAGTTCGAGGAGTCAACGAAAATGGCCTTCTCAGTCCAGATGCCGGCGCTCGGCGAAAGCGTCACCGAGGGCACCGTCACCCGCTGGCTCAAGCAGGAAGGCGACACCGTCGAAGTCGACGAGCCGCTCGTCGAAGTCTCGACCGACAAGGTCGACACCGAAATCCCGTCCCCCGTCGCCGGCGTGCTGAGCAGGATCGTCGCCCAGGAGGACGACACCGTGGAGGTCGGCGGCGAACTTGCCGTCATCGGTGGCCCCGGTGAAAGCGCCGCACCGGCCGCTCCCGCCCCGGCCGAGCCCGCGCCTGCAGCCGCGGCCGCACCGGAACCCGCACCGGTAGCCGAACCCGAGCCGGCCCCACCGGCACCGAGCACCCCGGCGAGCTCGGCAGCGGCCACCGGTGGCGCCGCGACACCGATCCTGATGCCCGAGCTGGGCGAGTCGGTGGCCGAAGGCACGGTGACCCGCTGGCTGAAGAAGGTGGGCGATTCGGTTCAGGTGGACGACCCGCTGGTGGAGGTGT
>NZ_JBKECZ010000148.1:0-2350 GCF_047975165.1 Mycobacterium sp. | reverse complement strand
GTGCGCTGCCGCATCAACCGGCTCTCAGTGATCGACCGGGTCGCTGCAGAGCCGATCCACCGCTATGAGCATGACCGTCCCGGATCGCTGATCCACGTCAACGTCACCAAATTCGGCAACACCCCCAACGGCGGCAGACATCGCTTCGTCGGGCGTCAGCAGGGCCTCAGACACCGCGCCGCCACCTCCGACCGGGAGGGCACCCGCAACGCCCGCTACCTGCACACCGTCATTGACGACCACTCCCGCGTCGCCTATGTCGAGATGCACACCAATGAACGCGAAGACACCGCTGTCGGCGTGCTCCACCGCACGGTCGCATGGTTCGCCGAGCACGGCGTCACCGTGGAACGCGTCCTCTCGGACAACGGCTCCTACTACCGGTCATTCGCCTGGTCAGACGCCTGCGCCAAACTCGGTATCGTTCACAAACGCACCCGCCCCTACCGACCCCAAACCAACGGCAAGATCGACCGCTTCCACCGCACCCTCGCCGACGGATGGACCTATGCACGGTTCCACACATCCGAAACCGAACGACGTGAAGCCCTCCCAGGGTGGACCCACTTCTACAACCGCCACAGGCGACACTCCACAATCAACGGAACACCAATCAACAGACTCAACAACCTACCCGGACATCACAACTAGGTCGCCCGTCCGCCACCAAATCCGTAGGGCAGGTCAACCTGGCACCTAACCATGCAGCAGCCCCCGTGTCGTTCCTCTGGAAATATGAACCACGTTAGTACGTTTACCTACATGGTAGAGCAGTATCAAGGTCACATCAGTTCTGATACTCAGTGGAATACATACGAAACAAATGTGCAAGCCTACCGTGGCTTGTCAATATCGGCGCAATCGTTGTACCTCGCTGTTGGAGCCATCCTTCTGACCCAAGGGGACAAGCTGCCTTTCTTTACTACCTTCGCCCTTGCCATGACAACCATGTGGTACGTGTTCTTCCCTGTCATTTTCGCACGGACTGCGATCGTAGATTTCCACAAGTACAGTTTCCGGGACCGGTTCACTGAAGTCGGCGAACTGCGAACTTCATCCGATGATCTTCCCCTTTCAGAGCGCACCTACGCCAACCTCTGGCGGGGCAGAAAACTCCGTAAACGTGTCGCATCGCTAGTCGACATGCCGGAAGGTAAACCCTTCCGCACGATACGACAGACCCGGCTCAAACTTGATGTGTTTTTGCCGGTCAGCATGACAGTCGTTTGGGTTGCATTCGGGATATACGTAGCATTCAGCTAGTTTCGTGCACCAGTAATTCGTTGGATTAGTTGTAGAGTGCGGCATGCCGCGCACAGGACCTCCAAAGACACCGCTTGAGGTCACCGACGAGGAGAGCGCGCAGCTTGCCCGGTGGGTGCAGCGTCGTAGGTCGTCGCACCCACCGGTGTTGCGATGCCGAATCCTCCTCGCGTGTGAAGAGGGGCTGGACAACAAAACGGTCGCAAAGCGGGTGGGGTGCTCACAGAACACAGTCAGCGAGTGGCCGGCGCGGTTCCTTGAGGCTCAACTGGACAGGCTTACCCGATGATCCACGTCCAGGGCGACCGACAACGGTGACTGTGGAGCAGGTCGAGGACGTCGTGGTATCGACGCTGGAATCAACACCGGAGAACACGACACACTGGTCCAGGTCAAAGATGGCCGAGCGGTCCGGCCTGTCGACCTCGACGATCGGGAGGATCTGGAAGGCCTTTGGGATCAAGCCGCACCGCGCTGACAGGTTCAAGCTGTCCAACGACCCGTTGTTCGTGAAGAAGGTCTACGACATCGTCGGCCTCCACCTCGATCCACCGGAGTCCACGGTCGTGCTGTCCGTGGATGAGTAAAGCCAGGCGCAGACGCTGTCGCGGTTGTTTTGGAAGATGGCACAAGAATGCCAATGGTGCGAGATCAGGCGTCGGGGTTTGTCCTTGAATCGGACCTTGATTTACGATTTACCCATTATCAGTTGGCTGTCGATTGGAATGGCACTGAGCAGTTGCTCGACGATCCATACAAATACCACGGTTTATATGCCGAATACGAAGAGCTACACACGCCGAAAGAAATGTACCACCAGATGGGGGCACAGTTCATATCGCAAGAGAGAGACGGTAAGCAAGTCGAAGGTACCCGTTTCTTGGTGTATGCACCGCATGCTTCGGCCGTCAGTATCGTTGGTAATTTCAACGCTTGGGACGGACGTCGCAACCCAATGCAGAGACTCGACTACGGGATCTGGGGGATCTTCATTCCGAATTTGCCAGAGGTCACTCAATACAAATTTGAGCTAAAAGGTCCTGATGGTGAAGGTCTGCCACATAAGGCGGATCCATGGGGTTTCTAC
>NZ_JBKECZ010000147.1:0-25654 GCF_047975165.1 Mycobacterium sp. | reverse complement strand
TGTTCTGTGCTGATCTGACCGGCGCGGACTTGGCCGGCGCGGACCTGGGCGGCGCCGACCTGGGCCGCGCTCATCTGAACCGCGCCAACCTGGCCGGCACAATTCTGGCCGACACGAAGGAGTAGCAATCGTGACCAAGATCGTATGGACCGCACTGACCAGCGACGAGCGGGTCGCTATCTGGCAGGGCGAGGTGAGCGACCTCGCCGGCGCCGACCTGGGCAGCGCAAACCTGACCGGCGCTCGGCTGGCCGGCGCACACCTGGGCGGCGCCAACCTGGGCGGCGCCAACCTGGGCGGCGCCACTCTGTTCGGCGCGAATCTGTCCTACGCGAATCTGGCCGGTGCTCACCTGGCCGGCGCGGACCTGGCCGGCGCCAACCTGATCGGTGCTGATCTGACCGGCGCGAATCTGACTGGCGCCACCCTGTTCAATGCTCGCCTGGTCCGCGCCGATCTGGGCGGCGCCACTCTGTGCGGCGCCGACCTGTTCTGTGCCGATCTGGGCGGCGCGTATCTGGCCGGCGCGGATCTGGTCCGCGCCACTCTGATCGTGAGCACCCTCGCCGGCGCGTACCTGGGCGACGCGGATCTGGGCGGCGCGGATCTGACCGACGCGGACCTGGACGGCGCCGACCTGGGCGGCGCCAATCTGTTCGGCGCGGATCTAGGCGGCGCGAATCTGGGCGGTGCGAATCTGACCGGCGCGACTCTGACCGGCGCAATCCTGGCCGACGCGAATCTGACCGGCACAATTCTGGCCGGCGAGAAGGAGTAGCAATCGTGACCAAGATCGTATGGACCGCACTGACCAGCGACGAGCAGGCCGCTATCCGGGCCGGCAAGGTGAGCGACCTCGTCGGCGCGAACCTGGCTGACGCGGACCTGGCCGGCGCCAATCTGGGCGGCGCTGATCTGACCGGTGCTCGTCTGGCCAGAGCGTATTTGGCCCGCGCTGATCTGGGCGGCGCCAATCTGTTCGGCGCGGATCTGGGCGGCGCCGACCTAACCGGCGCTCACCTGGCCGGCGCCGACCTGACCCGCGCTAATCTGACTGACGCTCATCTGGCCGGCGCCGACCTGTCTGACACGATCCTGACCGGCGCTGACCTGACCGGCGCCGACCTGACCGGCACAATTCGGGTCGGGCCGGTGAGCAGCGGACCCGTGGTAGGTGCTACCGAAATCGCGGCTCGGCTCGGAGTGCAGCGGGGCACAGTCGAGCAATGGCAGCAGAGGTCAGCGACCAGTTTCCCGGCCCGCGACATGACAGTAGGCGGACGACCGGCGTGGTGGTGGTCGACAATTCAACAGTGGGCACTCGATACGGGCAGACTCCCCATGAGCGAACCCCCCAATGAGCCCCCCACCCGAACCACACCGGCATCATCTTGACCCCCGACCCAAGCCAACAGGTCTGAGCTAGCCCACTGGCTCCAGACAGGCATAGACCCCATCGGCATCCGGGTCGACAGCGACGCACGTACCGCCCTGGCCATCAGGTACTGAGATCCCGGCCGGCGCAGCACCCGGAATACCCTGAGGGCCCGGCGGGCCCGCCGGGCCGGGCTCACCCTGCTGGCCAGCAGGTCCAGCGACACCCGCCGGGCCCGCCGGGCCGGTCGCTCCGGTCTCGCCTACCCCATCTTCACCCGCGGGCCCAGCAGGCCCCGCGGGTCCAGCCCTGCCATCGGCGCCATCCTCACCATCAGCGCCGCGGGGACCGACGACAGTGACACCAGGCGGACCCTGCGGTCCGACCGGACCTCGCGACGAGGCACTGGAGGTGATCTGGCCAGCATCCGGCAGCGCGGCAGTATCAACCCCCTCAGCCTCAAGTACGGCGTCTCGCTGGTCGATAGCCGCGGTCAGATTGGCGATGTCTTGCTCCTGTGCAGCAATCCGGGCACCGCGCGAGACCGACGATTCCGCCAAAGCGGCTATCTGACTTTGTTGGTCGCCGATCTGGTCGGCCTGCCGCGCGATGACCACAACCCCGGCCACTACAGCGACAACGACGACAAGCGCGACAGCGCCAATAGTCGCCCATTGCAGCGCCCGGGTCGCGCGAGTCGCCCGGGGCGTCTCAGAGTCGCCGGTCATCATAACCCGGCCCTCAGTACGACCACATTGACCGCGAGGAGCACGGTCGAAGTTGCCAGGGTAATGAGGATGCCAGTCAGTACTCGACGTAGCCCCGCCATCTCGGCGACGAGCCGGGCAAATTCGGCCTCGTGCCGGTCGAGGTCTTGTTCGACTAACCGGAGCCGTACAGCGGCGTCAAATCCTTCGCGGTCCTCAGTTCGCCCCACGTACATAGCCTCCGATGCGAGCATCGATCATCACACTAGACGTAGGCGGGCGATGAATTCGGTTGGTAGCTGTTTGTCCTCTCGGTTGTCGACCATTTGCAGAAAGTACATACCGTCGAGCTGTTTGCGCCAGGACTGGAGGTCCTTCCCGGTAGGGCGCCAAGCGGTGAGCGCTAGTGGGTCAATGACCCATACAGACCCGGTTTTGACACGGCCAACAGAGGGACCCGATACCCGAATGCTGTAGGGCTTGATTTGGGACATGTCGTTGTCCTTGTTGTCGTCCTTGTTGGGGGCCGGGATGGCGGTGAGCTGAGCGAAACGGTTCAGGAATTGGTCCCATGGGAACTTGTCCCCGGGGTCATGTCGGCGGCCAGGGTCGAGATCGCCGTGAGCGCAGAATCCTGGGCGCCGGGCGCGGAACTCTGTCGCGGTGATTCGTTTCGCTGGGACGGTGATTCCGGTGGTGGTTTCGACCCATTTGGCTTGTCGGGTGGCGGCCTGGGCGGCTTGTTCGATCGCCCCGTTTTGCCACGCTTTGGGAGCGAGGGGCCACACGTCAGCTCTTGTCGCAATGGATAGGGACAGGGAGTAGTGATTCACTTTGTCGCGGGCGACGTGGAACGCTTCGTCGTCGTAGTTGACCAGAGTGATACACGAGTCTGAGTCAGTCAGGTCGTGGTAGCTGCCGTAGTTTTTGCGGGTCGCGATGAAACGGGCGACGGCCTCGGCGCCCCCGTCGAATGCAACGTAGTCGGGGGTGTTTTCTGAGGTGTGGACGACGATGCCACCTGAGACGGTTTCGCGACGGGGAGACCGGTATTGTTTGGGACTTGTTGTGTCGTTGTCAGCAAGCCACCCCATCGGTCAGTTGGCCTCTGGAACGTCATCAACCTCGGGAAGGTCGGTGGCGGCAGAGGTGAGCAGCGACACAATGCCGGCCAACCCGGCGGTCGAGGCGACGACAGACCAGTCAACGCTCTCAAGCATGGTTGTGGCGCCGATAGCACCTAGCGCCGCCTGGGCGACGGTGCGAAGTGCACGAATAAAAGCGGCCTGAAACTTGTTCATGTGTGGTTTCTCCTTGGGTTTATACGAAATTGTGAAAGGTGACATCTAGGACAGTGTCAAGGGACGGCACCGAAGAAATAGGTCTCACGAAATGTTGATCTGTTGCTATCCCATGCAATCGAGATTCACGCAAATCTGAGAACCCCGTGAGAGATGTAAATGATGTATGGGACAATGAACGGGACCACACGACAGAATTGTCAAGCAACACTTCAACAGTTCCCGATGAAGTTTCCCGGACACGGATCTGGCGAGGATTTCCATCTGTGTGACTGAACCCTACCCCATCCAATACTGGTGCCTCAGGTTCGGTGAACAGTTCCGGAGGCGAACCCACGAACCCCATTATCAAAACAGGGGTTCCATCAGATTCAGAAGTTAAACCGAAAGACGATGGCCATGCACCAAAGCCGCCAAGAGAGTTAGAAGGATCGATCCAAAGCAAAGGCGCCGCTTCAACGTGGTGACCCGAGTGCACCGACCAAAGCCCCGACCAGGTGATTTCAACATCTGGTATCCACCCTGGTGGGGTGTGCCTGCCAGCGAATGCAATGCCAGGGTAGATCATCCCGTTTTCAGGTGGATGTACCGCCTCCCAAGGATCTTCTTCCGGTTCGAAAGGGGGAGAAGTCGAAACATTTCGCCTGCTCCACGGTCCAAGATCTCGAAGCGCTCCAGATGCGGGTGACAGTCTTCCGAATAGATCAGGTGGTCCGCTAACCCAACCCGGTGAATTAGAACCGAATGAGTCTGACCATGGCGAACCTGGAATGTTGACCGCAATATTCATGTCGGCATCCCTCGTTCCGCTGTCACGGTAAGACTAGCTGACAGGTTTGAAGAAGCGAATGAATGTTGAATGCTGAACACAGCAGAGATGCTGTCGCCTGGGGTGACTGTCCCTCCAGCGACAGGTGCGAATCGGGTCAATGACCCTAAATCGTATCCTACTGACCCTGGTGAAGACACTGATAGGGTGCCTCGGGCCGCTGCCCTGAGACCGATGTATTCAATTCCGAGCATCCCAATTCGGCCACCGAACGAGCGGGCTGATGCATCGGAAGCAACTAGCATGTCAAAGGTCAACGTCAAACCGGTTGACACTTCCAATCGGACTGTAACAGTGCGGTTGGAACCCGTGTTATTTGTGAGTGTTCCATCGACATCAATACTGGCCCGCGAATTCAATCGCCAATTTGGGATAGGGACAGTGACTGCCGTGGTTCGAGTTGTCGTGTTGACCACCGGACTTCCGGTGTACACAGGACGATGGATCGCTATCCGAGCTTGAGTCGGGTCGGTAGTGGAATCGATAGTGAGACCACCACCTGAAGCAGGTACAAGGTCAGGTAGCCCGGCAACTACCGTGGCCGCTGTCCCCGCTTGTTCGGCACCGATCGCGGTCCGTGCAGCCGCGGCATCGATTGCAGTGAGCAGGGCCCGGCCATAGGCAGTGGTTGATAGGGCGGCAATTGCGTCTAGGTCTGTGTCGTGTGCTTGTACATCAGTACCAACGACAAGGTCGAGTGCGGACCGAAGATCGGAGGCGCTTCGATCGGCGCCCAGATTGAGGCCAGCTAGGGTGCGTGTCTCTGGTACAGCCCCGATGTCGGCCGGGTCGTCGGGGATTGACAGTGCACTGATCTGGGAATCGGTGTAGGCCCGGTCACCGTGGGGGTCAGTTGCTGAGAGGTGGGCTGTATCACCGGTGGCAGCAGTGCCAGATGGGTCGAAATCGCCGGTGTTAGACGCTGCGGCTGTGCCTAGTGTGGGCCTGCCGGTCAAGTCGTCGTAGTCGCCGGTGGTTGCGACTGTCGCTAGGTCGCCGGGTTGTACCGCGCTATCAGCTAGCAGGCCCTGGCTGGCGGTAGCGGCCCCAATGTCGCCGGGGTTGTCGGGGATAGTAGGGGGGTTTGTAAGATCGTCGTAGTCGCCGGTGGCCGCGACCGTGGCCAAGCCTGCGATTCCTGCTAAGGCTGCGTTAGCATCTGTTTGTGCTGCTGCTACCTCGCTCGTTGTAGCGGCCCCGATTTGGGCGGCAGATACAACGTGCGGGTTGGTGGTATCGCTCTCGTGGCTGTCGATATCAGACTGGGCAGCAGCCGCAGCAGCTCTAGCGACAGTGTCCTCATTAGAACCACCGCTACCCGGTCCAAGGATGGGGCCCAGAATAAGGCGTATTTCTGAGGACCCTGGTTCAGGTGAAACAATGATGATGTCACTCATGGGGTTTCCTCGCGGGTGACATCACCAGAAACTGGTACGGTCACTCGTAGCGGCGACCACACCAGCCCGTCCTTGGCAAGTTGCAGATCCCAGGCCACCGTTGCCGGCACAATCTGCTCGGTTTCAGACGGTAGAAGATTAGTGACAATTACGCCAGTGGCTGGGTTAGGGTCAATGGTCGCGGACACATTGACAACCAGCGCACCGAATGGCCCCGATCGGGTACGCATTTGAGATGTGACGGTGTAATCGGTTAGATCGTGTGGGAGCCAAGTGGTGCCATCGGTGTCGTAGCGGCCGATCCGAATGGTGTGGCCCCATGAATCACCACGGTAAATTCCGAAGCTGTCGGATAGGTGTGTAGTGGTGTCGTCGCAGTCGTTCACGAACTTACCTTTGCCCAGGGTGCGGTGAGTTGGTTAGGCATGTTCGGCCTCCAGAGCGGCGATCCGTTGCTCAAGATTTCGCCATAGCTTCGCGATTCCAAGCGGAAATGTGACTGTGTCGGCCGCGGCGATGTCAACAGGGTCGGTGACGGTGACAGTAGTGATGACATCGTCGGAGCCGTCGGTTATCGCGAAGTAGGCAACTCCGTTGGCATCGAGGCCGGTCACGTCAGCGACGGTAAGCGTGCTGGTCGCTGTGTTCCAAGTGGCGGTGGAGGTGACAGTGTCGATCGGAGTTCCAACAGTGGAGATATCGACGGTCAGTTCAGGGGGAACGAACGCGGCATTCATCGCGTTGATGGTGACGGTCGTGCCGTTAAGGCTTGCGAGTGATCCGACATAGCCGGCGGTTACATGGCCCATAGTAGGTACCTTCCAGTAGATCGGGAGATGTGGCTAGTTGGGGGATGCACCGTCAACTAGCAGTCCATGTGATGGTTATTGATCCATGTCCGGCTACGACTCCGGTTGAGAATGTTGTGGATGTCCCGGTCGAGTGTGATGATCCTCCTCCTCCTCCTGCTCCGCCACTTTGCCAGAATGCTGTGTTGGTGGCACCTCGTTCTCCGGCGCCTCCTCCCCACCAGCCGCCGCCGCCTCCTCCGCCACCAACGTAGCCATTAGCTAATTTACGTACAGCGTTTCCGCCTTGGCCGAATGTTCCGTCGTCGTTTGAGGAACTGTGGCCTCCTTCTCCTCCTGACGTCGTGGTAGCTCCTAGGCCTCCGGTCGCGTACTCGGATACTCCGTATAGGCCAGGGGTTCCGTCAGATCCAACTTCGCCGGCATCGCCACCATATCCGGCATGGTTATTTGCTGCACTGTCTCCAGTGGCGCCAGCGCCTCCTCCGCCACCAGCTACGACAAGCCGGTCAGCCAGGCCGGCACCGGATAGGCGTATGTCGCTGGAACCTCCTCCGCCTGCGGATCGCCGGTAGTCAGTTGAGTGGCCATCTCCTGACCCGCCACCGTTCCAACCTCCTCCTGCTCCTCCACCTGGAGGGTTGGTGGTCTCCCAGTATCCTTGGCCACCCGCTCGGATTTCATAGATTTCTCCGTATCGGACAGGGATGGTTGTGACTACGCGGGCGCCAAGTCCGCCGGTTGCTCCTGTGCCTCCTGTGGCAGAGTCAGCTATGTTGCCACCTGCCGCGCCTTCGACAGTTACTGTCACTGATTGCACGTCGAAAGGCACATGCCATAGTTGGACGGCGCCTGTGTAATTGAAGAGGACAGTTCCGGGTACCAGTTCTCTTACGGATCCGATTACCCCGAATGTTCCATCTATTGCACCTAGGTATGAGGGGTCTGCCCCTATTGCTCCATGTGCCATTGGCCCCCCCCTTTTTTTAGTTGTTTGTGAACAACAGGTGATCAGTTGTGTCGTTCATAACGATGGTCCTTCGTCGTTCACAAACCAAAGATCACCAGATCTGCCGTTCACAATGTTGGCTCCTGCTACCCCAACTTCAACACCGTTTGAGAACTTCCAATACACGACATCGGCTCCTGTTGGTCGAGATGCTGAAAGATCAGACCCGGCTTCAACGACCACAAACGTTGACCCAATGTCATAAGAATCTACTTCTCTGACCAGCCTGGAAACTGTGGATGATAGGCCGCCATCCACCGATCTAGCATCGGGTAAACCTCTCCTTTGAGAGTCCAAATCTAGATCACGGGCACTGCGGCGTCGACGCGGATCGGGTGGCATCAGACTGTAGACGGCAACGCCGCGCCCCATTCGATCTCTGATACCTCGTCATCGTAGATATCCACGGTTCCTGTCACTCTCATCTGTCCAGCGACAACGTCCGATCCTCGACGGTGTCCGACCATTACTCGATCCCCCGGTTGCACATCAGGGTACGCCAGGTCGGGGCCAACTGTCATAGGTACAACAGACATGCCCGCTACTGGTTCTAATTCTGCTTGTGCTTCACGAATAGTTCTCCACCTGTCATAGACGTCACCGCCATCGGAGACACCTGATCCAAGACGGATTCGTTCAAGTTGTTCAACGCGTCGATGCCCTGGTGGCACTCCAGTCCGATTCCACCTTGACGCGACACCATCACCATCCCAAATGGTGAGTAGATCCACTCTTGATTGGCGATCCCACGACGCATCAATGCACGTGTGGTCATCGAGTATCAGATCAGATCTCAATCTGCCACGTTCGGGAGCAATTCGGAACGTCCATGAACCTGTGTCGCACCACACGTCGGGCCCATCCAAACGGCCCGCAACTTCTTCTATCGCTTCTGATGCACGGACCCCGTCAGCGTCATACCAGACAACACCGGGCTCAACGATTCCAGTATCTTCCTGGCTGATCGCCCATCCTGCGGATGGGTCACGAAGCACCGATGCTTGCAGCGCCACAGCGATTTGGTTCGATTGGTCGGCGTTACGGCCGGTTGTATCCCCCGGGAACAGGTATGTCACTCCCTTACGGCTCAATGTCACTTCGTCAATGTAGATAGGTGATCCGGAACTGATCACATCGAATACAACTCGAATGAGTGCGTCGCTTGCACCTGCTGACCATAAGAACCACCGGTCTGCTTGGACAGGTTCCCAACCATGACCAAGGACTGCTGGTCCTGACACATTGCCCTGATTGCCTGGCCAACCGATCGATGGTCTAGGTGTTGGGCCTGTACGTTGCACCGACTCAACTCTCATTGTCACAGACTGTCCGCCGAATTGGTCGGTGAGTTTGACCTGTGAATTAGCAATCCATCCTGCCACGGATGCAGACGTGTCAGATACAACCCACGGTGACCGGATACTGCCTTCTGTTGATATCGAATGGATTCTAAGACAGGGACCCCGGTATGGTTCGCCGATACCGGGGTACCCGACTGACACGGTTAGACCTGGTGTGATTTGCCATCCGGCATAGTTACCCGATGTGAATGTGCCACGTCCGGACAACATGTCGACAGCTTGATTTGATGTAGTGAGCACATCCATTTGTGCAGCAACACCAAGTCCATCTATCAACCGGATTTCACGCCTATCGCCTTCGATGCGTTGTGTTTGATTAGCGAAGGTTCCGCAGAATGATCGGACGCCGTCTACCACGACCTCTGCATCGATCCGCTGGGGGTCTAGCACGACCCCCTCTCGGCCTCTGATTGTTGGGGCACCAGGTTCACCAACTGCTGCCCATCCAGGGTCGTCGCCGGATACTACAGCGGTAAATTCTGATCCTTCGATGCCAAGATTCAGTTGGCGACGAGCACCTGCGATCGTTCTAAGTTCTGAAAGAACCGGTCCGCCAGGTCGTTTCAAAAGTATCTGTACTCGACGTCCAAGTCGTCGAGGTTGTGCCGGTGTAAGTGTCCCGTCGGGGTCCCCCGGATCGGGATCTGGTGCGGGCGGTACCACTTGGCCAAGTAGCCCGGGGTCGGCGCTGATCTCTGCTGGTGCAAATATTCGTGCTGTTGGAGGTGGGCCAACATCAATTACAGCCATGTTGATCTCCACGAGAACTCTGCTGCAAATGATCCAGCGTCAGCCCCGAACGACACATCGTTATCGCCTGGGGTAAGTGTCGGCCAATTAGGTGCAGACTCGCCAGGGGTGGACGGGAGTCCTGATATGCGTGAGCTGCCAATGTAGGTTTGACGGTCTGTGGTGACAGTCAATACTTGCCCGGTTGACATCACAGTTGGGAACACAACGCGTTGTCCCTCGATTTCAATCCACGGGTTTGTCACCGAACCAGACGCGGTGAATTCCAGTGTCCACGCTCTACCGTTTCGGGTTTCGCATGTCCCCGCGTTTGAAGCGACAAATGCATGTGAACCAGAGGCCGACCTAGACTCGACAGTGGGGGTCGCCGTGTATATCACTGGGTCATCGGCTTGGAACTGGACTGAGCCAAGACGCCACACAGATTTGACACCGGCCTCAATGACCGTGATCGATGCCTCAGCGCCAAGAGGGCGCGCCCATACCTGAATGTCTTGACCAGTTGGACCGAATTCGCGGAACACTAGAGGTGCAACGTCGACCGGATCAGGGCGGACAGCTAGCGATCCAGATACTTGCCAAGCAAGTTCCTCGGCCAGAGTCATCAACAGTGGGAAGGTGATAGTTCGAACGGTTGACTGGTGCCGGGACCCGGCTACACCGTCACCTATATGACGTTGGATTCCATCAATGTTTGTGACACCGGGGCCGCCGAGCAAACCTTGTACGCCGGTGTCGTGGCCATGTATCCAGACGCACGCAGATGGGTTTCCAGCGTCTTCCGGTTCACCCCACCAAGTCACACCTTCCCATTCAACTCGTCTAGCCATTACGCACCCTTACCTGGGTCATGGTTCAATTCCAAGGGCTCGTAGAACGTCTTGTTCAACCGATGATTGCCCCCGGTCTCGGCCAACGTTGATACCGCCATAGACGGTCCCAATGCCGCCACCGGAGGGGGTTTGGACCTGTACAACGATGTCCGGGTTCGGAACGGGGATGGGGCGTGCTGGTGGCGGCGACATCGCGGCGCCCATCATGCCGCCGGCTGCCATCGCGGTGATGGCTTTCGATTTCGGGACCAACATGTGGTCGAACCAGTCTGTTGCAACTTGTTTGAGGATATTGAGTGACTTATTCCGGTTGCCTAGACGGGGAATGTATGCTTCGCCACCGGTTTCTGGTTCGTCCCACCACACCATATTTTGACCGGACCCGATCATTGCAGGTCGGATACCTCCAGTTGCGTAGTGATCGATTCCACCCCATCGGCGTCCGAAAATTTGTCCTGTTGAAAACCCTCCAGATTCGGAGAGGATACGTCCAAGCGACCGGCCAATTTCTCGGGTGCGGACAGTGATATCTACCGTTTTTGTTGTCGGCATGTTTGCTAGTTGCCGGTTTAAACCATCGATGGCGCCGTCTGCCTGTGTCGCCGATGATACGACACTGTCCAAATTTCTCTTGGTAAGTCCGAGGGCTGCGATTTGGCGTTCTGCCTCCGCTCTGCTCATCCCTTGGGCTTCCAAGTTTCGGATGATTTGCTCTCGAAATTGTCGTAGTGCTCTAGTGCCCTCGTCGATATCACCGTTTTGTTCGGCGATAGCTCCAGCCAATTCGATTGCTTGATCTACAAGGTTGGAAAGAGAGTCACGGTTTTCTCGGCCGGTTTCAGTGTTCGCTTCGAACGATTTCCCGTTCTCTACTAGAGATTTGGTCAAATCATCTAGGGCCGCAGCGTACGAAGTGGTCGCATCGAACAGGGACTGAGGGGCCCCAATGATCGCGTCGACCTGTTCTCTCCATGCCCCAAGCCGTTCTGTCGATGATGACGTAGCGTCAGCGAGAGCGTTGTATGCCTCGGCCAGTTGATCAGTTTTAGGGGTACCGTTGGCGGCGGCGTTGGCAGCCGTAGCGATTACATCAGCTAGTTCTTCGGGTCTATCGATGATGTCACGAGGGATGTCAAGTGCGAGAACCCATTCTTGTACTTCTGATGTGGTCAATCCGATGCTGTCGCCAACATCCCGGTACGTTTTGACTAGGTGTTGTGCTGTTTCGTTCAGAGACGCTATGGCTTGTTCGTATTCACCGGCGGCAACCATGCCGTCAATGACTTTGTTTTCGAGGGGGGTCAAAAGTTCCGCTGAACCTTTCAACGAATCCCATAGCCCTGGCTTCGACAGATCTAGTGTCGATTGGTAGGCCTCGTTCAACACAGACGCGTATTCGGCGATGTCTTGAATGTTTCTGGTGTCGAATTCGGGGGGCTTCAATGCTTCAATGTCAGATTCGGCTCTCTTTCTTCCTTCGGAAATAGCGTTGAAGAACAGAACAGCCCCGCCGATGGCTGCACCAAATGCGAGACCCATGGCGCTGATACCTGAAGTCATCGTCGCAACTCCAGCATTCACGCTTCGGAATCCGCCACTGATAGACGTTGACATTTGACCGAAACCAGCGGCAATACCTTGAAGACCGCGGACAATTTGACTGCCACCGATCGACTCTCTCAGATACAACCACCTGAGAGAGATCGTTTCAGTCAACGACACGATACGGCCCCATGCAGACGCCGCCGCCAAAGCTATTACCGCTACTGTGACTGCTTTTACCAGCCCCTCGTTCTCGGCTAGAACTTCGGTGGTTTCAGCTAGTGTTTTAGCTATCGCGGACAACGCAGCAACCAGCGCGGCCCCGCCAAGTTGAGCGAATGATTTAACAACCGGATCGAGAACATCCCACATGGCCTCAAGAATTTCTACCGTGTTCTCTCCGGCATCATTGAAATTGTCCCAAGCTCCTGACAAGCGGCGACCCAAATCTGTCAACGATCGTCCCGCTCTCCCCCCAATGTTTCCAAGCACGTCAAGAGCCGCGATCAAGCCAGGGAGAAGTTCTGTGCCAACTACGCGGGCCACGTTCGTGACCCGATTTCTGAGCACATCTAGACGGGCTGCAACCGTGGCGTAACGCTTGTCAGTTTCACGGCCCAGAGCGCCAGCAGATTCGGTGACATCCCTGAACGACGCGTCTAAAGCGTCAACACCGCCCACAAGACGGAGTAGAACGTCACGTTCCTGTGTGCCCTTGATGCCTAGCTCGGAAAGAACTCCGATCAGGTTTCCACCAGATGCCTGAATTTCGGCAAGTCCAGATATGAACGATTGGATTGCAGATGACGGGTCGCGGCTCCACGCTGCCGCGAATTCGTCTGCTGATTGCCCGGCCACTTCCGCGAAGCCGGCGATAGCTTCGCCTCCCTCGGAAGCTGCAGCGTGAATGTCAGCCATGATCCGGGAGAACGCACCACCACCCAATTGGGAAGGGATACCAAGACTGGCCATCGCGTTCGCGAGTGCAAGTACCTCGTCCTCGGTCAACCCGACAATTTGGCTGGTTCCAGCTAGTCGTAGACCAAGTTCAAGGATTTGTGATTCGGTTGATGCACCATTGTTCCCTCGGTGGACTAGCGAATCGGCAAGCGACTCGAACTGGTCCTGGCTGGTGCCCATGATGTTCGCGAATTGGGCAAGGTTGGTTGCTGCCTCGTCCGCGGTAAGGTTTGTGGCTTCACCGAGACCGATCATTACTTCGGTGAAGTTCTTGATGTATGTGGTGGATACGCCGAGTTGCCCTGCGGTTTCAGCGACGGCTGCTATCTCGGTTCGGGTCGCTGGGAGACGCAGCGACATGTCTATTAGTCCCTGTTCAAGGGACCGGATCTCTGACGCGGTTCCGTCGACAGTTTTTTCGACGCCGGCGAATGCTGTTTCCCAATTGATTGCTTCGCGGACACTTGCACCTAGGGCAAGTGTTAGTGCTACGAAACCGCCGGCTGCGATCTGACCGAAGCGGCGCCACCGGTCTGGGTTGGTGGCTTGTTTAGTGGTCCGGTCGAATTGTGTGGTGGCCGCTGAGGCTTCGCCAAGGGCGCGACGGTATTGTGTCGAGTTGGCCGTCAGAGCGACCGAGATTGTGCGCCATGCGCCATTCACATTGGTTACCAGACCGCGTTTCTGTGGGTATTAGTGGGATGCACGCTCCGTGAAATGGGGGTGTTGCCAGGCTGTTGTGTCGTCGTCACGGTGCTGTTCTCGGTGAAGTGACAGCAGGTGGCAGCCCGGACAGTAGGCGGTGTCGATGGTCCAACGTGTGAGGTCAACTTTCGGGTATCCGTCGACGATGATTGGTTGACCGTCGGAGTCGTAAACCCACCATTGATCTCGGTGTGTTCCACACGATGAACATCGTTGGTCATGGTCAGCTTTCCAAGCGAGAGCTGCGTCACGGCTTAGATCGTCCCATTGTAGGAATTCTGTGTAGGGAATGCCGTGAGGACCGCAATAGGCCATCGCCTCAGCGAAGGCCGTGTCGGCCCTTAGTCTTTTCCCAGGCCCTCGACCCCGGTCCCGATCAAGCTGATCTTTTCAACTAGTACGAATAGGGATTCTTGATCGCCTTGAGGCCAGCCTCGGATCATGTCCCGGACGGAGTCAGCGGTAATAGAGGTGATCGGGTCTGATTGCCCGTCACTGATCTCAATTTTGGTGACCGCGGCTGCGATCAAGGCCATCGGGAACGTTTCCGGGTTGAATGCCGGTTCAGCTTTCGGGTCGCCTCCGTTCGCAGCCCGCGCTTTTGCTCTTTGTTCTTTGGTTGGTTCGTTCTCGTTTACGATCCGTTCGATAACAACAGGTGGCACCGATTGAAGATGAATTGAGAACGTGACCGTTGATTCAAGAGCATCAGCAACAGCTTTGCTGGCTTCGGCAACATTCTGGTCAGCTTCGAAGATCTCCTCGTCGATCCGGCGATCATCGGGGCGTTTATCCGCCCGGAGTTTTAGCGCCGTCAACCGGCTTTGAGCCTTCTGTTCAACACCGCGTAGCTCGTCAACTTTAACTGCATCAGCAGGATCTAAAGGCCGCTTAAATACCGCGGTACGAGATGGACGATCGGTGAGACGGGACAAGGTGTCAGCCACTAGATGTGCTCCTTGTAGGGGTGAATTCAGGGTGGATGCCCGGCCCGGCCCGTCCACCCCGGTCGGGCCGTGCCGGACAAATTTCTTCGTCAGGCCACTACGACAACGTTCTCGTTGAACGTACCGTTGTGCGCGAAATCAACTCTCCAGGTGCCCGGGGCCCCACCAGACGCGTTGAGCACAGACACTGCGTTCACCGTGGCGGGCCACACATCGACAAGGTCACCAGCAGCAGCCGCCCGGTTGGTGCCCAAACCGTGCAACACATGCACCAGCCACCCAGTGATCCCATAGTCGCCCTTCATCGCGTCGAAGGCGTCCGAGTTATCCGAGTCGGCGGTATCACCACGGAGAAGCTCTAGAGACGCTGGGGTAACCGTCGGCAACGCGGGAAGGGTGCGTTCCACATTGGCACAAAGAGGGGTCGCCGAAATGGTTTGGGCGGACTGGGTAGGTGCGGTCGGGTTAAGAACTGCGCATCCAAGAGAAAGCCCTGCGGCCAGCTCCGAAACAGTGGGTGCGGTAGGCGTCGTGATACCGCTGACCGTGTCAATCCACAGCCAATCGGAAATCCCTTGCGGGTTGTAGGACTCACCCATCGGCGTTTTGCTCCTTAGTGATGCCGCCACTATCGGCGGCGGGTTCCTGGTCCGGGGTGGGTTTGACTCGGGTCCATCCGTGACGTTCCATCAGACGGGCCTTAGTAGGTGAAAACGCCCGTTGTCCGGCCGTTTCGTGGCGCATCATTATGTTCGAGTCAGTCACGTATGACACAGTGCGATGATATCGGACAGACATCCGGGATGCAGGATCAAGGCGAAACATGGAATTCGATTGTGGTGACAACATTTGCTGTTGTTCCTGCAGCGTTCGCGTCATCGATCACCCCCGAATCAGAAACGATTGACCTACCAGCGATCGACCAACTTGGTCCCGTGGCGTCAACCGATAACGCTTCCATTGTGACAACGTCGCTAATTCGTAAAGCTTCTCGGTGGGCAAGATCGATGGTGCTAGCGGTGGCAACTGCTCGTAGATCCACACGCACAGTCGCGGCCTGTTCAGGGCAGGCGATCCCACCAACCCATTTCGTGCCAGGGGTCAAGGAGATCACGACGTAGCTTGACGTCATACCGGTCGGTGCTGCCCCTATGAAGATCGGGACGTCGTCAAGAGCTGTGGTTAGGGCGTCTGTGATTGCCTGTAGAACTTGATGCCTGGGAATCATCGTGATCTCACTTGAGGCACTCGTGTGTTAACTACCCCTGACGGAAGGCCAAGAGCTTCGATCGCGGCAACATATGATGGCCCAACGGTGTCAAGAGCGGGACCGAAATGCGGGTAGGGAAGTTGGTTGTAGTTGCGGCCAAGGCTGTCAGTTCCTTGGAACCCGAATTCAAGTCGGGCCCCTTGAGGTTTATTTGTGCCAACAATGCCGACGCTACCTGTGGCGGTACGTCTTGTGATCCGGTTGATTGACCGCCGATAGTCGCCTGTGATCACGTTTGGTCCGGGACGACCCGACGCGTTTCGTTGCACCTGGGCTTGTAGCTCGGCGTTGAAAAGTTTCGTGGTTTCGTGAATAGCTCCACCGATGGCAGATGCAAGAGTGGCCAATTCGCCAGCGACCTGGTTTGCAGTGCTCATCAGGGCACCGATCGGTGATCGGTCAAACTGACAACCCGGCACCTTTTCAGAACAGTGTTGCTACGTTCCTCGACACGGGTCACGACATAGCAGTTAGCTTCGTCGAGACCGTCAGGTAGGCAATCGATATAGACCCGATGGCCGACAACTACTGGAGTGCCAATTGGGAGCCGTAGCACTCTGGTGTCAAGGCTTTCGATGGTCCCTCTGTTGTTACCGGTACCGGTACCGGTGGTTGACCGGGGGGGGCTTAATGATCCGCAACCGGTCCAGACTGCCGAGGGGGCCCCCTCGATGAGCCGGTCTGTGTTGGGGTCCCAAGTGTCAGCTCCGACCGTTGCGATAACGACAGTACTGGTGAGTGTCGGGTGCGCGGTGGGACGTCCAGATGCGATATGGGGAAGGGTCACGTGTCGCCGCCATCGAGATGGTCCGCTATGGCGGTGATAGCTGCAGCGTATGGGTCGACAGCCATACCGAGGTTAACGGTTGCAGTGTCGACCTTTTGGCGAAGCCATGCGGGATCGATGGCACGTACCAAGTCGCCAACTGGTGGAGTGTCAGATTCCTCATGTCCGGCTAGTGCGGCGAGCAGGTCGAACGCCGGGCGGAAATCGAGTACGACCGGGACGGCCACGGGAGAGATCTTAGTCATGGGTCAATATGACCTCATGACTTCATGTTAAGTGACGGGATGCACCGAAGGCGAAGGGTTACGAAATCTGTCGTGCGGTGCGCGGAACGCGAGGTGTTCGAGGTTCACGTGTGGGGATCGTCGCCGGTCCCGGGGGTCGTTCAGGTCCGATCGATCTATCTGCGGTTTCTAACGGTTGAGCGAATGGTGCAGGTAGCAGGGCTCTGCGGCAACGTGGATGGCTGAGCATCACTACGGTGTCAACTTTGACGATTAGGCCGTCAGCTTTTTGGGGGTCGTCGTGGCTGTTAACTCCGCAATCGGAACCGTCCGCGTATTCGACCCATCCAATTCCCTCCGCTTTAGCTTGCGTGAGGGCCCCATCGTTGTAAGCGGTTGCGGTCGTAGTTCGGATCACGGTGTCGGCGTAGTCGCGCATGGTGTGATGCGCCCCGCCGTGGTATCTGACCGACCAGATGCCCTCTTTGGCTGCTTCGCGGGCCATGTCTCGGCCTGCCTGTTGTGCAGTTTTCGATTCCAAAAGTCCGGAACGGGTCCCTGAACGGGCAAGATTTCTCAAAGATCGGCGTGTGTCATCGTCGATCTGTTCTAAACGAGAGGCGATATCGTCCCAGGTTCGCCGTGCGAACGATTCTATTACGTTCCGGTTGATGATCGGTGCGACACGACCAGCAGCGAAATCGGTGGCGCCAAGACGGTGCGCTACTGGGATTTCAGTTGTCCACCAGTTGCGAGTTGTGTCGGTGAGTTCACTCATGGTTCTTTCATGAGTGTCGATGAGGTTACGTATCCGCCGTCGGCGTCGGCTTTCATTCGGTTCACCGATGACTGTCTCAAGTTCCGCTAGAAGCATCTGTTGTGCTTCGGTGTAGACAGCGATGAGACTGCCGGCCATGTCGTCCAGGATGGCTGGTTGAGGCATTTATCGGGCGATCGACGGTCCACAAATCCGAGTTGATACCCAGGATGATGAAGTTGATGTTTCGCCAGTTAAGGTTTCAAGCCTTTGGATACGACTGGCCAATATTTCAAGGTTGGCGGTCGTGTCTTGGCTGTAATCGTCGACTACTGCCCATTTCGCCGGGTTGGCAGTCATGTCGGCGTAACGGGTCCGCAGAATTGATAGAGCTGTTCGGAGCGGATCGTGATTGTGATCAGCGAACAGGGCGCCAATGGTGCCGTCGTCGGGTTGGGTACCGACCCATTCGCGGATGGTGGTGATGACGTCAGGCATCAAATCTCCCTAGCAAAGGAGGGGGCCGGCTATGCGGACTCTCATAGTGAACGGACAGATGAGAGCCCGCATAGCCGAGATTCAGGCGATCACCTTGCAACAAAGAGTAGCATCAGGGATCGTCAAGACGGGAAGCGTGATAGCTACCGCCTTAGTCCACGGGGTCACCGGGTCCTTCTCCTTCCAGGTACCGGCATAGATGCCGGGCTGAGCGGAAATCCCGGCATAGTCGGGCTCACTCGCCTCGACCGGGGTCCCGTAAAGGGTGCGGCCAACAGGGACCGTGTCGACCATCAGAATTACCTTGGTGGCATCACGCGGGTTGGTCATCCCGGCGGGGGTCTCATCGACCACAACGCGCACACCTGCAAGACCGACAAAGGCGTCGTTCACCCGGTCGCGGCTAAGTCGCTGCGGTGCGAGCGGGGCGGCCGTGTTAAACGCCCGGACCTCGTCACATTGCTGAATGTGCGCCATGACCGTCGACGAAACTCGTAGCTCAGTCGGGGACATCCCGACACGAGCCCGGATCAGGTCAGCCCATGCGATGACATCAGAGATCGGGGTGGCGTTCACATAGTCAGACCACACCGCGGTGCCGGCAAGGTCCGCTGGGGTAAGTGACGCGTGTCGACCCGACGTGTAGGTCGACTGGTAACCGTTCTCGTTGATATTGATCGCACCGGTTTCCAGAACGATTGCACGTGCCCGCTCAACCCGGGCGGCGATACCACGGGCAAGGTTCCGGGCGTCATCAAAGATTGAATCAATGATGTCTCGGTCTGGTGCCTGCCGGGCTCGAAGCTGAGCATATTCCGACAGTGGAATCTTCCGGGAGATAGCCGGAATCTCACCAACAATTCGAGAACTGTCAGGGCGTCGTCCGGTAGGGGATTCGGCGTCGTAAGCTCGGAACACGGCCTCGTCAACGAATGCCGCGGCCTGCTTGTTGTAGGCGTAGCGGATGTCGTTCACACCCTGGTAGGGCATGAAACGAGAATAGCTTTGAACCTGGTCGTCAAAGTTCGCGGCTTCTAGACGTGCAAATTCAGTGAGTTCAACTGGATCAATAAGATCAAGGATGTCAGGCATGGTCAGGACCCCAAATCGGTCTGGTAGCGGCCGTCGGTAAGGTCATGCGTGCCAGGCACGAATGCTTCAACGATGGTGGCGTCAGTGAGAATAGCTGCGGGCTGGTCGGCTCCCGTAGCGGTGGCTGCGACATTATGCCAAACGAAACCGGCAAGGGTGTCTGCGGTTGAGGTGGAGTCGGCGGCCTCATAAAGGCCGCTGCCAGAGTTGTACGAAACGGGCGTGCCAGAAAGGACAACACCGTTAGTGATCGGAACAGAGGAAACGTCAAGCGTTCCAGTGACAGGATGCTCGGTGCCTCGGGCCGACTTAAGCCAACGGTAGTCACCTCCTCCGCCATACACGATTTCAGTGGTTTCAATACCCATGTTGAATTGCTCCTTGTCTCAAACTTATGAGAGTTGTCGTGCCTTGAAACGCTCACGGGCGCGTTCTTGAGCGGATTTCTCGTTGCTGCCACCTCGGCCCGCTGGGCTGGTATGAGGTGACGGTGCCGAGGGGGGGGGTGTGTTATCGGCGAATAGGGCGGGGAGACGTTCGGCGAGCGCCTTTGCTTCGTCTTCGAGATTTTCTGCGTCTAGGTCGATGAGCCGAAGTGCGTCGTCAAGGTTGCCGGGTTGCAGATTTGCACCCAGAAGGGCGCTGGTGGCTTTCGACCGGGCGGCGGTCGTCTTGGCGGCTACTTCAGCTTCCTTCACTCTAAGTGAGAGTTCAGTGTTCTCTTCCTTGAGACGGTCGATCTCGTCAAGTTCTGCCCGATCGATTCTGTTCTTCTCGTCCGTCAGATACGCGTTGATCTCTTCACGTTCGGTTCTGCGTGCCTTACGTTCGGTCTCTGCGTTGTTCCGGGCGACAATCCGGTTAATTTCCTCGTGTTGTTCCGCAGTGAATTCGACCTTGCCGGTCTGGTTTCGCGGTGCGAGGTCCGGATCCTTTTCTTCGGGCATTTGTTATCTCTCCGTGTTCTACCCCACGTATTGCGGCCGTGGGCTACCTCCCCGGTTGTCAGGTCCGGGCTCCTGTACCGGCGGGTGCCGGGCGATTACAGCATATTTAGAATGTTGTTTTGTGTTGATGTTGGGATGCAGGGCATTCAAATTCTACGGCAAATTGACTGCTGCCACGTCGATGCCAAGGTATTTGGCGGCAGCCGTTTCACTTGCCGTCGCATCCGCGATCAGTTTGGCGTTCTCAAAACGATCGGGGGCCTCATCCTGAATGCGGGCCACCTCAGCTCTAGCGTCATCGACTGGGATGCCCGCTGCAATCAGCAGCGCTACCGCTGTCGACGTAGAAATAGCATGAACAGTGAGCGCTTTCGAAACGATATCGACAGTTTCAGTCTTGTTTGTAGGCAGAAAGTTTCCGAACTGTAAACGTGCACTGAGCGTCGGGCCCGGCCCGAGAACGCCAGCGATTTGAGCTAGGCGTTGCACAAACTTCAACAGGAGTTGATACTTCGGTTCTCTAGCAATACGCATGGTTGATATCACTTGGGCAAACGGTGCAAATCGCAAAGCCAAAGCGACCCCGGACACTGTCGCATCGTTAACTCGACCGAGGGCTTCCGCCGGGATACCGGCCACCATCCAAAGCCGTTCCTGCAATCTGTCTCCAGACGAGGTCAAGGACTCGTGGCCAACTGAAAGGTCAAGGACATCCATGCGTCCCTTTTCGCCCCCCATATACAAACGGCCTGGGGCTACCACCTCATCATCGGTACCTTTGGTCACCCCGGTGAGAAAGATTGTCGGGTCTGACAGGTAGCGGGCTGACTGCATGACGTCGGTGTCGTTCAACGACAGATCGTCAAGGATCTGAGCGATCCGAGACAACGATGATGTCCCCCACATCGTTGATGTGGCAGGCGTGTTCGGAACGTGGATAACAGGAATTTCGTCGATGAGCAGATCTACCGATTTGACTTCAGCTTTTGACATGTCCAAGTCGCGTAGATGGGAGCCGTCAAGGTCGTGTAAAGCCCAAGTGGCTTCGGTGAACACACAGGTACGGTCAGTTGTTTGATCGATGTCAGTGTCGTGCCAAGGGAGCGTACGGCGGATTGTGCCGTCGTCGTCGATCAGTTCATCCCGGTATAGCTGTGGCGTGTCGACAGGGTTGCCGTCGGTGTTGACCCATTGACCGTCCGCTGATCGGGTCGCGTTGATAGGGACAAGTTCCCAGGTGTAGCGGCGCAGGAACGGGGCCGGGTCACCGTTTCTGTCGTTTTCGACAAATTGTTCAGCGATGTCGAGACGGTTGTCAGGGAATCCGCCTTCAGAGTTCGGGATCGGAAAGTACGCGGACGGGTCAACGATCGTGATCTTGGGCCAGTCACCAGTTTGTGGCCATAGCACGTAGATGGTGTCACCGAGACCGACGGCATCCATTTCGGCTTCGATCAGCACCGATGGGAGCTGCCGTCGTTCCGCCCACTTGGTAAGTTCGTTCTGACGGGTTTTGGCGTCTGGTTGGTTAAATACCTGGGTCTCGTAGTTGTCGATGAGTGTTTCGGCTCGTCTAGTCCACGCGTCGACTTCCACGGCATACAGTCGTTGCACGAGCAGGTCGTTGTTGTCGGGTTTTGTTGGCGGTTCACCGATGTCAGGTGGGATAAGGTCGTCGTCCGCACCATTGACCGAAATTCTCCAGTTGTCGCCAAGGATCGCGGCTACGAGCCGGTCGATTAGTAGTCCCGGGTCACCGTATTCGCGTCGGTCTCGCTGGTCCTGGGTATCTGCTGGTACCAGGTGGCGGGCTGCGTTACGCCGGTAGAGGTCGAGAATGGTGTAGGCGCGTAGACGTCGGTCGTCGTGCTCGTCAGGTCGCCACGATGGCAGGTAGTTGTTGGTGGCGGAGTCGAATGCGGTTTTGTGGGTTAGAGGTGTCCACTGGTCGATAACATTTGGAAGGGTGCGCACGGTGGTCACCATGGGGGGTATAGGGGCGGGTGGTTGAGGATGCACAGGTAGTTTAGAACTGATTTAGACCTGGTTCAGAGTGCCCCGAAACGGGGCGGGCTCATCGGGTGCCTTTAAGTGCATGATTCCGGTATTGCACCGACCGGACTGGGGCAACATCTGACAAGGCATTGAATGCAGACGCGCAAGCGTCAACAATGTCATCGTGGGCGCCGCGCGGAAATTCGGTGTGCTCGGCGACAACATCGTCTACCCATGGGGAATCAACAAGCATGATGTTTCCTGCTTGTTGTTGTGCCGCCCATCCGGTGGCACGTACCTCTTTCGACCCGGTCACCGGGGCAGTGTGGACATCGTACCCGGCGAGCAGCCGCGTGTACGTAGATGCCTGTGCTTTCCCGGCCTGGCCTGGGTCTTGTGGCAATTCGATACGGGTCCCTGGCGGGTCAGTGCGGGCCGTGTCAAGCACCTGATGTTCGACCTCCAGATCTGACCATTGGCCGCGGCGAAGGTCGGCGAGAATGGTGCGGCCATCGTTGGTGCGGCCGACAAGAGCGCCGACTGTGTAGTCGCCGCCTCCTTCGGTTGCTGCAAGGTCCCAGCCTCGGCACCATCGGATCGGGTTCCACGCGATTGACACTGCAGGCACCCGAACCCATTTGTCTGTAGGAAATTTGCCTCCAGTTGGGGATGATGGGGTCTGTTGATATTGGGCTAGCCAGACGGCCTCACCGAGGCTGAGTGATGTTTCTGCTTTGCGTTCGAGCAGATCTTTCACTGGGAAACGGGCGGGCCATAGTGCGTCACCTATTTCGCGTCCTAGTAGGTCGTTGGGGTCGTCGGCGATCGCTGGCAATCGGATTTCGTTCCACACGTCTGGTTGTTGTTCCAACAGAAATCCGGCGAGGTCGTGTTCGTGCCATCGTGACATGACAAGTATGACGGCGCCGCCTTTTTCGATTCGGGATACCATTGTGCCGGTCCACCAGTCGATGATTTGTTGACGTTTCAGTGGTGACATGGCGTCGGCGTAGGATTTGATTGGGTCGTCGACGATCATTAGGTGGGCGCCGCGGCCGATTGGTGATCCGCCGACACCGACGGTGAGCATCCCTCCTTGGTTGGGGCTGGTGAGGTCCCATCTGTTTGCAGCGGATGATGCTTGAGATACTGAGACACCGAATTCGTGGCCGTGTTCGGTGAGGATGTCTCGTGATGCTCGGCCCCATCGGGACGCGAAGTCGGCTTCGTGACCGGCGAGGATTACGCGCCGGTCAGGGTGGGTGCCGAGGTACCAGGCGGGTACCCATTTTGATACGAGTTCGGATTTGCCGTGGCGGACTGAGGCGCTGATGATGGTTCGGCCGCCGTTGTTGATTGCTTCGAGGACGGCGGTTTCGATGATTGTTAGGTGGGGTGCGGGTTGCCATGTGCCGCGGGAGTGTGTGGTGGCGAATGCGGTGGGGGTGGCGAGGTTGGGGTGGGTGGGGGGTGGGTCGAGGTGGTTGGCTAGTTGGGTTGCGAAGGTCATGTGTTGTTTACTTTGTGGTGGTTCCTTGTGTGGGTATGGCGTCCATTTGGCGGAGTTCGTCGGCGAGTGCGGGGAGGACTGTGGTGGGGTCGATTCCGTGTTTGTCGAGGACGGTTCTTAGTGCTTGGTTGAGTATTTCAACTTGGTTGGCTTGTACGGCTATGTGTGCTTCGGCGATTCCGAGTTTTGCCATGTCGGTGAGGATGTGGGCTAGCCGGTCTGACATTCGTTCGAATAGTTTGACGAATGGGTGGATGTCGGTGCCGTCTAGTAGTTCCTGGCCGGGCGCGGAGGGCGGGGTGTTGTCGTCGTTGTTGTCGTTGTTGTTGTCGTTGTTTTGAAGGTTGGCGACTAGGGTGCCGGCTGCTTGTTGGATCTCTACCATTTCGCCGGCGAGTCTTGATAGTTCGGTGGCGGGGTCGGTGACTGGTTGGGCGTTGTGGTTGCGTAGAGCTTTTTGTAGGGCGTCGTTTGCTTGTTGTTCAGCGATTCGGCGTTTGGCGGCGGCTCTGGCTTGCGGGGCGCCTCCTCCGTGTCGTTTGCAGACGAGTTGGGCGGTCATTGCGTAGTCGCGGCAGGGGATGGGGAGCCCGTTGTCGTCGCGGGCTGGTATGGGGTCCCCGTTGTCGTCGAGGATGCGTTGACGGGTTTCGGGGTCGCGTAGGAGTGTGAGGTGGCCGGTGCAAAATTCGTGGACTTTGCCGCACATGTCGCATGTTCCTTGAGCGACAATTCGTTCGATCGGGTTTCGGGTCATTGTTTATGTCCCTGTGGTTTCGATTGGTGGGGGTGTGTCAGTGATTTGGTGCCATGTGCCATCTCCGGAGAGAAGCACTTTGGCTTTGGGGTTGTTGTGAAATAGTTGGTCGAGTGCGGTGAGTGTGGCGGAGTGTTGTTTTCGCCATGGGGGTTCTGTTCCGGGTAGTGGGTGTTGTTGGTGTTGTTCTTTTGTTGCTTTGATTTGTTCGCCGAGTATGTGACATGACCATCGGTTCTCGGATGCGAGTCGTAGCCATTCGTCTGCTTCGTTGGCGGGGAGTCGGTGGACGAGTTCGTGATGTGACCAGGTGATGGGGGTGTCTCTGCGGCGTTCGAGTGGGAACGCGGCGGCGACGAGCACGGATCGCATGAGTGATGGTTTGTCGTCGATGTCGAGGCCTGCGATGGCTGTCCATGCCTGGTGTTGTTGGGTGAGGTCGTGGTTGCAGAGCGATAGGACTAGGTCGCCGACCCACCATCGCCATGTGGCGCCGATTGGGCGGATGGTGCGGAGTGCGTCGAGTGCGGTGCCGGCCGGGATGCCGATTGTGTCGATCCCGGTGGGTGTGATGTCGAGGCCTGGGAGTTCGAGTTCAAGTTGGGTGGTCAATTTGTTATGTCCTTGATTTTGCCGTGTAGTAGGCGGCAGCCAGGGTGCATGGTTCGCATCTGCAGGCTCGTGCGTAGGTGACTCGGCGGCCGTGGGTGGCGTCGGGCCCGTAGCTGCACAGGATTTGCCGGTCGGTGGCGGTGCGTTGGTCGTCGAGTGCCCGGAAGTGGGCTGCGGTTGCTGTGGTGTATTCGTCGGGGCCTTGTCGCCATGCTCTGCGGAGTGTGCGTCGTCTTGATTGGCCGGCTCCTCCCCATATGCCGTGTGTTTCGTTTCGTGTGATGGCGTCGTGGAGGCATGTTTCGCGGATTGGGCAGGTGGTGCAGATTGCTATGGCTGGCCCTGTGGGGTCGCCAATTTCGGGGAACCAGAGTTCTGGGTTGTGGTGGGTGCAGGCTGGTGTTGGTGGTGGTGTGGTGATTGGTTTTTGGAGGGTGTTTGGTGCCATTGGTTTGATGGTTGAGTGTTTGGTGGTTGATTGTTTGGTGGTTGATGGTTTGGTGGTTGTTTGTTTACCAGGTGACGTTGTTGTTGTTGTTGGTGGGGGGTTGGTTGTCGCGCGGGTCGCGCGTGTCGCGCGGGGGTGGGGTTGGGTGGTTGTCGCGCGTGTCGCGCGGGGTCGCGCGTTGGAGCCATTCGATGGCTTGCGGGTGAATTTCGAAGCTGGTAGCTCGTTTCAC
>NZ_JBKECZ010000146.1:0-20551 GCF_047975165.1 Mycobacterium sp. | reverse complement strand
GTCAACAACTTCCACCACCCCGAACGACACTTCACCCGCCGGCAAGCCGAGGAAACAGGGGAAGACGAGGACGGGCCGACCGGGCAGACCAGGCAGGCCGGGCAGGCCGGGCAGGCCGGGCAAACCGGGCAGGCCAGGCAAACCGGGCAGGCCGGGCAAACCGGGCAGGCCAGGCAAACCGGGCAGGCCAGGCAGGCCGAGCAGACCGGGCAGGCCAGGCAAACCGGGCAGGCCGGGGCAGCCGAGGACCGCGGGGCAGAAGAGGCAGGCCACGCCCGAGCCGAGGCCCGGGAAAACGCGGACCGCGGCGAGGACGATGCAGGCGACGCCAGGACCGGGGAAGACGGGCCCGACAACCCCGACACCCCTGCCACCCCTGCCACCCCTGCCACCCCTGCCACCCCCGGCGCGGCATGACGTGGCAGACCCCCGATGACAATTCTGGATCACGGCAGTGGGTTTTCTCTGTGGTAAGTGTCGTAGATGCGCATCGGGATTGCCCTGGACTATTCCGGCGGATTCCACGAGGCCGTCGAGCGGGTCGTCGAACTCGAAAAGGCAGGCATCGACATAGCAGTGGTGGCCGAGGCGTACTCCTTCGATGCCATCAGCCAGCTGGGATATCTGGCGGCCAGAACGACCACCGTCGAACTCGCCTCGGGCGTGCTCCCCATCTACATTCGCACGCCCTCGCTGCTGGCGATGACGGCAGCCGGACTCGACTATGTGTCCGACGGCCGATTCCACCTCGGTATCGGCACGTCAGGGCCGCAGGTGATCGGAGGGTTCCACGGCGTCGAGTACGACTTCCCGCTGGGCCGCACGCGGGAAGTCGTCGAAATCTGCCGCCAGGTGTGGCGCCGCGAGCGGGTCCAGCACAACGGAAAGCACTACCGAATCCCGCTGCCCGCCAATCGCGGGACCGGGCTGGGCAAGGCCCTGAAACTCATCAATCATCCAGTACACGAACGGATTCCGATCTCGATCGCAGCACTCGGCCCCAAGAACGTCGAACTCACAGCCGAGATTGCCGAGGGCTGGCAGCCGGCGTTCTTCAACCCCGAAAAGGCGGCGGCCGTCTGGGGTGCTGCACTGGCGGCCGGCGGCGCCAGGAGAGATCCCGCACTGGGCGACCTCGACGTGATGGTCGGGACCTCACTGGCTATCGGCGACGACGTCGAAGACCGACTGGCTTGGGCCAAGCCCCAATTGGCCCTCTATATCGGCGGGATGGGCGCCAAGGGCCGCAACTTCTATCACAACCTGGCTACCCGATACGGGTTCGGCAAGGTCGCCGACCGCATCCAGGAGCTCTACCTGGCCGGCCGCAAACGGGAGGCAATCGACGCGGTACCCGACCAACTGGTCCGCGACATTTCCTTGATCGGCCCATCGGGATTCATCGCCGAGCGACTGGCTGCATTCGCCGAGGCCGGAGTCACCACGCTGCTGGTGCGCCCGGTGACAACCGACGCAGGCGAAGCCGTGCGGTACGTCGCGGAACTGCTGCGGATGCAGGCTCGTTGACCTGACCAGCCGGCCACGCAGAACATCTATCCGGCCTGCGGAACCTCATTTGCCGCGATCTCACAGGGTGTCGACCCCGGGGGTGGCTCGCCCGGCGCAGCTGCCGCGGAGTTGCCGGCGCCGGGCGTAGCGGCGGGCGGCTGAACCTCGGGTGGTACGACCGACCGAGGCACTCCGGCTGCGGGCTCGGCGGCAGGCCCTGGCGGCGCCCCTCCGGGGACTGCCAACTCGCCGGTCGGATCACCCATCGCCGGCTTGGCGGCAACCTCGACTTCAGCGGACGGCGAAACGTCGGGCTGTGAATACGGGTCGGCATCAACATCGGTGTCGCGCTTGGTTTCCGGCTCCTGTTCGGCACCATCGTCGAACAGCTCGTCGACGCCGGCCGAATCCCCCGGGCCCCACACGTCCTCGGCCTGCCCTGGCGCCAGCCCCAATAGGCCGCCGATCTCCTCGATGATCCTGCTAGCGATTCCGCCCAGTCCCCCAATTGCGCCGGGCCCGACCGCTGCGCCGGATCCGACGGGCGCACCCGGGCCACCTGCACTGCCGTACATGCCGGAGACCCCGGGATCCGGCCGCAGCGCCGGCGGATCCGGCGGCGGTTCGGGCAGCGGCCCTGTGGCGGGCACTGGAGCGGACACCAGCCGTGCCGGCACCGCACCTGGCACTGCGGCTGGCACCGCAGCTGGCACCGCCGGCGGCGCCGACACCGGATCGCCCGGGGCCAGCCCCGGGTCCGCGGCCACACCCGGTGATGCCGGCTGCTGGGCAGGGGCAGCGGCAGGGGCAGGAGCGGGGGCGGGGGCAGGGGCAGGGGCAGGGAAACCGTCGGGAATCTCGAAGTGTGCTGCAGCGGCACCGGCAAGCCGATCGACAGCCGTGTCGTAGGAAGCCGCTACCGACGCCCCACACGAACGTATTACCGAAAGCCATTCGGCACCAATATCATTGACTATATACGGCACTATTTCACGATGCACCAACTCCCGCGCTGGAGAACGCTCCCCTGCGCCGCCGCCGACGCCGACGCCGGCCGTGACGGCCGAGGCCGCCGCCAGCCATACGGGCCGCTGCGCTGCGGTGCGGTCATCGATCGCGATGGTCGCCGCAACCTTGGCCTCGACCAGCTGCCACAGGTCGTCGCGCAGCGACTCACACCGTTGAGCGGCCGCACGAACCTCGGCAACCACCGTATTCGCGGTATCGCAGTGGCGCCGCAGGAATTCCACCGCAGCATCGGCCGCCGGCCCGGACCATGCCGCCGCCACGCCGCGCGTCTGAGCATTCTGCGAGCGCAGCACGTCCTGCAACGCGCTCTCCGCCGCCCGCAACCGCACGCAGTCGGCGTCCAGGGCGTACAGGTCGAGCCCGGCTTCGGACTCGTACCAGTCGCGGACTTGTCCGGGGCCGAGATCGGGATACCGGTAGCCGACCGCCTGACATGCGCGCACATAGGTCTGCGTGCGCTCCACCGCGGGCCGGCCTTCGGCCAGCCGCCCGGCCACGTCCCACCTGTCGGCCACGATCAAGCGATCCGAGCCGCGGCGTCAAAGTCTGCAGCAGCATAACGGGCTGCCCCGGATCGCAGCACAGCGGCGTTCTCGGCGGCCGCCCCCGACCACCGCGAAACATCGGCCGACAGCCGATCCAATCCGGCTCGCAGTGCTTCACCCCGATCGACATACGCGCTGCCGGCGTGCGCACCTCCGAAAGTCAACTGCGACAGATGATTCACCGCCACGTCGTTGACGGACTCGGCGGCTTCCGCGATCCGGTCGGCTACCGAGCACACCGCCGCTACATCGAAAAACGTGGGGCCCACGAGTACGGGGTTGCAGGGCACACCGCCCACAGAATTGTCATACGTCATACCTGTTTCGATGCCGTCGACGGCGCCGGGGTTCCCGCGAATTCAGCGGGCAGCACCAACCGCGTCGGCCACACCGGCGGCCAAACGCTGGGCGACTTCGTGATCGGTCGCCTCGACCATCACGCGGATCATCGGCTCCGTCCCCGAGGGACGCAGCAGGATTCGCCCGCTATCGCCGAGTTCGGCCTTGGCCCGATCCACGGCAGCCCGCACCGACGGCGACTCCGCCGCACTCGCCTTGTCAGCGACCTCGACGTTGATCAGCACCTGCGGGAGCGTCCGCATCGCGGACGCCAGGGCGGCCAGCGACGATTCGGTCTCGACCATGCGGGCCATCAAGCGCAGCCCGGTGACGATCCCGTCGCCGGTGGACCCCAACGCAGGCATCACGATGTGTCCTGATTGTTCACCGCCCAGGCTGTAGTCGCCGGCCCGCAATTCTTCGAGAACGTAGCGGTCGCCGACGCCGGTGGTGCGGACCGTGATGCCGGCCTCTCGCATGGCCAGGTGCAGTCCGAGGTTGCTCATCACCGTGGCCACCAGAGTGTCGGAGGCCAGTTCGCCGGAATCCTTCATGGCGAGCGCGAGTATCACCATAATGCGATCACCGTCGACGAGGTCGCCGTTGGCATCGATGGCCAGGCAGCGGTCGGCATCGCCGTCGTGGGCCAGGCCCAGGTCGGCCCGATGCGCGACGACCGCGGCGCGCACCGATTCCAGGTGCGTCGATCCGCATCCGTCGTTGATGTTCAGCCCGGTGGGGTTGGCGTTGATCGCGATGACGCGGGCACCGGCGGCACGATAGGCGCTGGGCGCCGCCGCAGAGGCCGCACCGTGGGCACAGTCCACGACCACGGTCAGGCCGTCGAGCCGGTGGCTACCCACCTTGCCGACGTGACGCAGGTAGCGCTCGGTCGCGTCCTCGGCGTCGACCACCCGGCCGATGCCCGCACCCACCGGGCGCAATCCGGGACCGGCAGCGACCAGGTTTTCGATCCGATCCTCGGTGGCGTCGGCGAGTTTGTGGCCACCCGGCCCGAATATCTTGATGCCGTTGTCGGGCATCGGGTTGTGCGAGGCCGAGATCATCACCCCGAAGTCGGCGTCGTAGGCGCTGGTCAAGTAGGCCACGGCGGGTGTCGGCAGCACCCCGACGCGCAGTGCGTCGACACCTTCGCTGGTCAGCCCGGCGATAACGGCGGCCTCCAGCATTTCGCCGCTGGCCCGGGGATCGCGGCCGACCACGGCGACCCGCCGGCCGGGTTCGTTCGAATTCGCCAGCTGCCGCGCGGCGGCCGCACCCAGCGCCAGAGCCAGCTCGGCGGTCAACTCACGATTGGCGATTCCACGGACGCCATCGGTGCCGAATAGTCGACCCATGCGGTCAAACCTCTCACAATTAGCGGTATTGCACATATCCACTGTTGGCTGCGGGCGCCCCTGCGGGTCCCGCGACACGCCGGAACATGCGAATCGAGCCCGCAACGATGTGCGCCCGCAGCCTGTGGCCGCCCTCGATCAGCGCTTGCTGTACTGAGGCGCCTTGCGGGCCTTCTTCAGGCCGTACTTCTTGCGTTCGGTTGCCCGCGGGTCACGGGTGAGGAAACCCGCCTTTTTCAAAACAGGACGGTCCTCCGGTGTCGCCAGGATCAACGCGCGGGCAATACCCAGCCGCAAGGCGCCGGCCTGACCAGACGGGCCACCGCCGTGCAGCAGCGCGTAGATGTCGTAGTTGTCCACGCGTTCGACCGACACCAGCGGAGCCTTGATGAGCTGCTGGTGCACCTTGTTCGGGAAGTAATCCTCCAGGCTGCGGCCGTTGAGGTCGAACTTGCCGGTGCCCGGGACCATGCGCACCCGCACCACGGCCTCTTTACGGCGGCCGACGGTCTGGATCGGGCGGTCGAACACGAACGGCTCGACGGCCGCGGGCGCTTCCGCCGCGACTTCAACCACAGCGTCGGGTACCTCGGGGGCCGCGGCGGCTTCGGTGGTTTCGAGGCTGGTTTCGGTCATTGCGCCACCTGCTTGATCTCGTACGGAACGGGCTGCTGAGCGGTGTGCGGGTGTTCGGGGCCCGCGTAGACCCGCAGCTTCTTCTGGATCTGACGGCTCAGCTTGTTCTTGGGCAGCATGCCGAGAATCGCTTTCTCCACGACGCGGTCGGGGTGCTTCTCCATCAACTCGCCGATACTCCGCTTGCGCAGACCGCCGGGATACCCCGAGTGGCTGTAGGCGATCTTGCTCTGCAGTTTGTCGCCGCTGAGGGCGATCTTCTCGGCGTTGACGACGATCACGAAGTCGCCTCCGTCGACGTTGGGCGTGAACGTCGGCTTGTGCTTCCCGCGCAGCAGGTTGGCTGCTGCTACGGCAAGACGGCCAAGCACCACGTCCGTGGCGTCGATGACGTACCACGACCTCGTGGTGTCACCCGCCTTCGGCGCGTATGTGGGCACAGCGCTTACCACTCTTTCTCTTCGAGCCGATCTCTCGGCCTGGGATCCCGGTGGAACCCGGGGGCCGGTCAGGCGTCAACGGGTGGGGTTTGTCTCGGCGACCGACGTTGACCCGAGCCCCGGCGTACCCGCACGCCAACGCAGCAGCTTACCGACGCCTATACCCGCAGGTCAAAAGCGACCCCAACTACCCGCCGCCCGCCGGTCCGCGTCGGCCACCTCCCCGGCGCCGTCCCGGACCGCATTTCCCAGCTGACGCAGGATCTCGTTGAGCGCGGTGGCCGCTTGATGCCACTTGAGCTGCTCGGCCCGATACGCCGCCGCGGACTCGCGGGTCCACTGCGACTGCAGGGGCGCGATCTGCGATCTCAGCTCTTCCAGCGCGGCATTGAAGCGCATCGACGTGGTGTGGATTTCCTGGCGAATCAGGTGTTCGATAGCGCCGAAGTCGTAGGACAGCACCGAGTCCATCCTCAGCCTCCCGCAATCACAGGCCGCCGCCGGATGCGGCGATACGCCGGGCATGGTTCTGACCGGCTTCCCGAAGCGCCGCCTCGTTGAACCGGATGGTGTCGGCGATCTCGTGCAGCACGTGGTAGAGCCGCATCGATTCGGCATTCCAGCGGTCGACCACATCTTTGAAGCGTGCGGCCGCCAACCCTCCCCACACCGACGGCGGCAGGCTGCCGACCCGCCCGATGAAGCCGTGCAGCAGCGCCCGGATCTCCTCGTTGCGGGCATCGGTGGTGGCCGCAACCGCGCGCATGAGGTCGAAATCGGCGTTCAGTGCGTTGACGTTCAGTGCGTTGACGTTCAGTGCGTTGGCACCGGCAGGTGTGCTCAAAATATCGCTCCCTTCTTCGTTTGTGTTTTCACAGCTATTGGGTTCGACGCCCGATTGCCCGCCGCAGTTCCCAACTCATGCCCAGCCCCATCGCCCAGCCCCATCGTCCAGCTCATCCCACGGAATGAGCGCTGGCCACGGCCCGATCGCAGGCGCGGCGTACCGCATCGTCGGCAGCCGGCGGGCTCTGGCAACCGATGCCGATCCGCACCAACCGGTCGACCAGCACCGTCCATCGCACGTGGTGCGCGGTTCGCACTTCGCGATACGTCACCGCCGGCCGGCCGGCGCTGAGCCCCGAAGGGTCGAAGTCGACGAACACCCCCGCCGGCCCGGCCTGAATCGCCCGCCGCAACTGCTCGGCGGCCCCCGCCAGCGTTTCGCCGGGCGTCGGGGTCTGCGTGAGGTGCAGGGCAACCTCGGGGTCCGACGGCGAAGTGACCTGGACCCGCGCGGAGCCGCCCCCGGAGACCACACGCTGCGTACTCCAGTCCGCGGGAACCGTCATCGCCACGCTGCCTTCCACCAGCAGCGTCGTCGGCTCCGGTTGCACCACCGGCAGGCTGTGGGTCCGATCGGCGCGCGGGGTGGGCTTCAGCACCGGCGACAGCTCCGGGATCAGAATCGCCAGCCCGGTCGCTACGGCGCCGGCAGCCACGAACCTGGCGGCACCGCGTCGAATAACCGCCCGCGGGCCCGCCCGGCACCGGGCCGGTCGGCCTGGTTGGCCCAATGGAGCCCGAGGGTTCGGAGGCGACGTCCGCGCCACCGTCCCGGCAAGTCGCGCCAGCCGGGCGCCATCGATCTCCACAACGCCGTGGCCACCGGTGCGGAGGCTCTCGGCGACCGACTTCGCCAGCCCCTGTGCGCCCGCACCGGCGCTCGCCGCATCGATCAGCACGGGCGCGAGCGCAGGCGCGGGCATCGACCCCGCGGCTCGGGCAACCTCTTCGACGATCGGACCGGATGCGCCGCCGTGCATCACCGCGACAGCCTCATCGCCGGTGACCACCGCCAATCGCTCCCAGAACTCGACCAGCACAACCGATTCCGCCACCCCCTCCGCTTCCTGCACCTCCGGCGGCACCGCCCGGGTCAGCAACCACCGGCGGGTTCGTACCTCCACCGCGTCGGGGCCGCCCGGCAGAGTCCGGGCAGCCGCCCTGACGACGTCGACCCGCTCGGTCGGCCACCAGAACGGATGTACCAGCGTCACCCCGCGGTGACCGGCGGCCATCGATTGCAGCACGACCGACCACAGGTCCTCCACCTTCACCGGCCGCTCGTCCAGCAGAACCACACTGTCATCGATCGACTCAAGCGCCATACCGGCCAACGCAGCATCACCTGACTCAACTGCCGCACAACATAATCGACGAACACCGCCGGGGCCCGCTTCGATGACGACACGGTGCACACTCACGGCGGAGGCGTCCAGAAAACCTGAACCAGTTGCTCGACTCCTCGACGGGTGGTCAGCATGCCACGCCCCGGCGGCAGCACCGCCTCCGCCGCACCCGATCCGAGCACCCGGGCATCATCTCCGCCGGCACTCATCGTCAGGCGGGTGCAGCCGAGATCACACATGCCGGCAAGCAGCGGTTCGAAGAGACCGCGTCCTCCGGTTCCGCCGCGCCGGGCGGTCAGCACGTGCAACCCGAGATCCGCTGCGTGCGGCAGGTAGTCGAGCAGCGCCAGCATCGGGGTTCCGCCGGCGGTGGCCACCAGCTCGTAGTCGTCGACGACGAGGTAGAGCTGCGGCCCGGTCCACCAGGACCGCTCCCGCAGGTGCTCCTTGCTGACGTCGGCTCCGGGCATCCGATTCCGCAGCACATCTGTCAGATCCGACAAAACCACCTCCAGCGACGCCGGCGACATCGCATAACCCGCGAGATATTCGGGCGCCACCACCTCGAACAGGGAGCGCCGGAAATCGACCAGGAACAACCGAGCCTGCTGCGCGGTGTTTACCCGGACCACCTCCCGGCACAGCGTCCGCAGCGCCGACGTCTTTCCGCAACCACCGTCCCCGAGTATCAGAAGATGCCTATTGCGCTCGAAATCCACTGATACCGGCTGCAATCGACGTTCTTCCACCCCCAGCTGGATCTCCCCGTCCGCCGGCGAGCCGGCGGCGAAGGTCGCATAGTCGGCCGACGTCGGCAGCAGCGGTATCGGCGGGGCAGCCGTCGTGCCGCGGCGCACTTCGAGTCCACCCAGTTCGGGCACCGCGACCAGCAGGTGATGGCCCTCGCCCGACAGCCCTCGCCCGGGCCGGTCCGCCGGGATGTGGCGTGCCTGCCTGCGGTCCAACTCGGAATCGGCCGGATCCCCCAGCCGCAATTCTATGCGGGTGCCGATCTGATCTTTGAGCGCAGGACGCAGCTCCGCCCACCGAGACGCCGTCACAACCACGTGCACACCGAACGACAGGCACTGCGCCGCAATGGCAATGACAGCCTCGTGAACCGCTTCGAACTCGGCGCGCAAACCCGCCCACCCGTCTATCACCAGAAAAATGTCGGCGTACTCGGTATCCAACGAGGCGGCGTGCTGCCGGTAGTGCGCGATCGAGGCGATGCCGTGCTCACCGAAGAACGCTTCCCGGGCCCGCATTGCCGACTGCACCTCGACGACCATGCGGCGCACCAACTCCGGTGCATTCCGGTCGGCGACGGCGCCCACGTGCGGCAAGGTGCGCAGAGCCGACAGTCCGCCGCCACCGAAGTCGAGGCAGTAGCACTGCACCCGGCCTGGATCGTGCGTCGCGGCCAGCGCGGTGATCAGGGTGCGCAACGCGGTCGACTTTCCCGATCGGGGTCCGCCGACGATTGCGAGATTTCCTGCGGCGCCGGACAAGTCGACCGTCAGCGGCGGTCTGGACTGCTCGTAGGGGCGGTCGACCACACCGATGGGCGCCACCAGCCGTGCCGGTTCCCAGTCGCTCAGCAACTGCGCCAACCGCGGTGACTCTCCCAGCGGCGGCAACCACACCCGATGGGCCGGGGGCCCCTGCCCTGAGAGCCGATCCAATACCGCGTCCATCGCCGTATCCGTAGCAGCCGTAGCCGTATCAGCCGTAGCCGCATCAGCCGCGAGCACCGGCGCGCCGCTCGGGTCACCACGCCCGGCAACCGGAATCTCGAACCTGCGCACTTGGCGACCGGTCCCCGCCCGGCCCGGCCGGGCCGCAAGCGGTGCCGACACACACGCGGCCCGGAAGCGCACCGGCCTGCCACTGGAAACCCGCAGGAAGCCCTCGCCGGGAGTTCCCGGCAGATCAAAGGCATCGGTGTTGCCCAATACGGCCCGGGACTCGCCGGCAGACAGCGTCTTCAAGCATATCCGGTAGGACAGGTGCGCTTCGAGTCCGCGCAGCCTGCCCTCATCGAGCCGCTGACTCGCCAGCAGGAGATGCATGCCCAGTGAGCGTCCAAGCCGCCCGATCACCACGAAGATGTCTGCGAAATCCGGGTGCTGACTCAGTAATTCGGAAAATTCGTCAACGATGACGAACAACGCCGGCAGGGCGGCCGATCCCGGCCCGCGCGTCCTGTCGTAGGCTGCCACACTGACGCATCCCGCCTCGCGTAGCAACAGCTGCCGGCGGTTGATCTCGCCGGCCAGGGCTTCCCGCATCCGAGCCACCAAGTGTGCTTCGTCGGCCATGTTGGTGACGACGGCGGCGACGTGCGGCGCCCGGGCAAAGTCGAGAAACGTTGCCCCACCCTTGAAGTCGATCAGCAACAGATTGAGCGCCTCGGAGCAATTGCGAGCCATCATGCCCAGGGCGATAGTGCGCAGAAGCTCCGACTTCCCCGAGCCGGTGGCCCCGACGCACAGTCCGTGCGGCCCGGCACCCCCTTCGGCGGCCTCTCTGATATCCAGGGTCACCCCAGCGCCATCGGTCGCGCGGCCGATCGGGACGGTCAGCCGCTCACCCCGGCCAACCACGTGCCACCGGCCGGCCGGATCGAACTCGCGCGGATCACCGATCCCGATCAGGCTCGACCAGTCCGACCCCGTCCGCGATGCCGGATCCCGAGGGTGCGCCGCCAACCGGCGTGCACAGGCCAGCGCTTGGACCACCTCCAGACGGTCCGGCGAGGCCACCGTCAGCACCCGCCCGAGTGAGCGGACCGACACGGCAGCACCTGGCGTGCAACAACCAACCTCCAGAATGGCCGCGCCGGCGATCGTCGTCTCCCGGCCGTCACCGGAATCCGCATCGGTTGGGATGGGGTCCCCGGAATCGATATCCACCACCACCACCACCGCAGGCGCCGCCCCCGGCGCGGATGTCGGCGGTGGCATCGCCCGCAGCGCCGCAGCCGCCTCGGCCAGGGTGGAGTAGAACATCGAAGTGGGGCCGGACAGATCGGTGTCGTGCGGACTCTGGTTGTGCGGCAACCACTTCAGCCACTCCCAATACGGCAGATTCCCGGCACTGACGACACCGGCCACCAACAGCCGATCCGGCTCGCCGAAGACCGCCAGCCCGCAGACGATCGCCCGCAACAGTCCGCGCGCCGCGGCCGCGTCGCCGTCGACCGTCAGCCGGCCGCTCAGACCGGTGACGATGGGCGCGTCGATGGTCGAATGCGTGCGCAGCAACCGATTGACAGCGGCGACGGCTACGGGATCACATTCGTGCAGCGGCCCACTTTCGGCGACAACCAGCCGGCTGACACTCGGGACCGCACCGGTACCCACCCTCACCGGCCGGCCGGGGGGAACCGCCGCCGCCTGCTCCCGCGCGTGCGGGCTGCCGACCAATGCCCAGAGCATGTCGGGATCTGGGTGGGATGCGATGAGCGAAGAGCGCTGTGCGGCCATGTTTTCCGCGGCGATGGCCCGGATGCCGCTCAGATACCGCAGGTAACGGTCACGTTCGGCGTCGATGAGCCCGCGCCGACGCCCCCGCCCGGAGACCGCCGTCGCCACCAGTGAGACCGACATCATCGCCGGAAACGCGAGGACCACCGGGTTGCGGGCAACGCTTGATCCGGTGACGACGGCTGCCCCCGCGACCCCGAGGATTACGACCGACATGATCACCGGCAGCAGGAAGTTCGCCGTTTCCGGTGCCGTCGGACGCGACGCCTTGGGCGGCGCGGCGATCTCGATAACCTGGGACACAGTTCGGTTACGCTAAGCCGCATAACAATTCACCACAATTCGGCTGTGGATAACCGAAACCGCGGAGCGTACGACCCGGTTACTGTGCGGTGATCCGCACCCGAAGGGGCCAGTAATGTCTGCATCCGATGTTCGCCGGGTCACCGTCCATGCCGGCGACACCGTCGCCGACTTGACGCTGCCCGCCACCATTGCCGTGGCCGAACTCATCCCCCCGATCGTCGAGATGGTGGGAAATCCGGGATTGCCGCTGACCCGCTTGCGGCTGTCCAGTCCCGGCTGCGCGCCACTACCGGATTCAACGACGCTGGCCCAGAACGGTATCCGCGACGGCGCCATCGTGCTGTTGAGCCCGGAGGATCCTCCGCCGCCCCGGCGGTACTGCGCCGACGAAGCCGAGACCGTGGCCGCCGCGCTGCGGGCCGCGGACCCGCTCCCGCGAGGGATCCGGACGGCGGCTGCGGTGGCGGCCGCGGGCTTCGCGGTCGGTGGCGCGGTGCTGCTCGCCCGCGGCGCCTCGGCAGAGAGGTCTTATCCAGACCCGGCCGCCCTGATAGCGGCCGCAGCCGCGGCCGGCGCCCTGGTAACAGCCGCCTTCAGACACCGCCACTTCGGTGATCCGACGGCGGGTCTCACCCTTGCCGTTGTGGCGACGACATTCGCGGCGGCGGCCGGGTTGCTCGCCGTACCGGGAGCACCCGGCGCCCCCGGGGCGCTACTGGCGTCGATGACCGCGGCCGCCACGGCGGTCCTGGCATTCCGGGTAACACGCTGCGGCCGGGTCGTATTGACCGCACTGGCCTGCGCCGCGATGTGCTGCGGGCTCGGTGCGTTTGCGGTTGTGCTGACCGGGGCGCCGTCGCGGGTTTTCGGACCGCTGATCGCACTGGCCGGTCTCGGGCTCATCCAAGCGACTCCGCGAACGGCGCTGCTGCTGGCCCGTCTGGCGCCGGCGCCGGCACCTGCCGCACCGGTAGGGGCGCCGGACGTCCCGCAGCTGAAAACCGACGACGAAGTGGCGGCCGCGGCCCTGCGCGCCGATCAATGGGTGACCGGCCTGCGCGCAGCGTTCACCGCGACGGTGGTGATCGGCGTGGCGGTCGCCGTGGCGGCCACCCCGCGGGCGATCCCGCTGGCCGTCGTCACCGGCGGGGCACTTCTGCTGTTCAGCCGAACCGACTCCAGACGCGCGGTGACGTTCACCTGCGGCGCGGCGGGCTGCACCGCGATCGGATTCGCCGCGGCCGCCGCCGCACCCGGGCACGGACCGTGGATCGCAGCGTGCGCGGCGATACTCACCACCGCGGCGATGCTGCTGGGTTTCGTTGCCCCCTCGATATCGCTCTCGCCGCCTGCACAGCGCGTGCTCGACGCGGTGGGGTATCTGGCGTTGACAGCGGTGGTACCGCTGGCCGGCTGGACATGCGAACTTTTCGCAGTTGCACGCGGGTTGAACCTCTCTGCATGAAAGCTACGCCCACCGTGGGACTTTCGTTGATATTGGCGCTGGTATTTGTGCTGTCATCGCTGCCCTGCACACCGTGTGCATACGCCGTCGTAGCTCCGCAGATTGACGAAACACGTCTGCCGGCAGCAGCTTTACCATCACCACAGGCGCCGACGGTGCAGCGACGGGAGTGCGTGGTCGCGACGGCCACTTCGACGACGACACCGACTCAGCTTGCGGGCCTGGACCTCCCGCACGTCCGGCAACTCACCCGCGGCGCCGGGCAGCGGGTCGCGATCATCGACACCGGGGTGCGTCGGCATCCCCGGTTGAAAAGCCTGGTTGCCGGCGGCGACTACGTGTCCACCGGCGACGGAACCCAGGACTGCGACGCCCACGGCACCCTGGTGGCCGGAATAATCGCTGCAACGGCGAATCCTGGCACCGATGCCTTCGAGGGTGTGGCACCCGAGGTCACGCTGATCAGCATCCGTCAGGCCAGCACCAGGTTCGGCCCGGCAGACCCCGGGGCGCAAGAAGGCGTCGGCGACGTCGGAACCATGGCGAAAGCCGTGCGCACCGCCGCCGATCTCGGCGCTTCGGTCATCAACATCTCCTCGGTGGCGTGTGTCGCCGTCGGCGAGGAGCTCGACGACCGGGCGCTCGGTGCCGCGCTGGCGTATGCGGTCGATGTCAAGAATGCCGTCGTCGTCGCCGCGGCGGGTAACACCGGCGGCGGGGCGCGGTGCCCGTCGCAGCCACCTGGAGTCACCCCGGAAACCGTCGCGGCAGTCGTCAGCCCGGCGTGGTACGACGACTACGTGCTGACCGTCGGATCGGTGGACGCCCGGGGCGAACCGTCGTCGTTCACCATGCCCGGCCCCTGGGTGGACGTGGCGGCGCCCGGCGAAAACGTCACCTCACTGAGCCCGGTCAACGATGGCATCGTCAACAGTGCCGACGGCAGCGCCGCACCGCTGTCCGGAACCAGCTACGCGGCACCGATCGCCAGCGGCCTGGCCGCATTGATCCGCACCCGATTTCCGGCGTTGACCCCGCGCCAGGTCATGGACCGCATCACCGCGACCGCCCACCCGCCTCCCGGCGGCTGGGATCCCTTCGTCGGCCACGGCACCGTCGACGTCCTAGCCGCCGTCAGCACCGACGGCGCCCCGGCCGCTGCCGGGCCCCGGCACGCGGCAACGCCCACCCGCGCGCCAGATCCCCAACCCCAGCCCCAACCCCAACCCCAGGTCCAGCCACCGGAGCACACCCCGGCATCCGCGGCGAATCGTGCCCGCGCCACCGCCTTCGTCGGCACCGCGATCTGCCTGCTCGCCCTGCTGGGGGCTGCGGGTTCGCCCGCCCTCAAACGCGCCGCGACCCCCCGGTCAGGAAGGGTGCGTCCCGATGGTGTCGCGGACGACTGATGCCGCCTGACTGCTCAGCTCCGGCCCACACGGTAGGGCTGCCAGTACCGGCCAGGGCGCCGGGACGGCCAGCGAAGCAAGACCCAGAACCTCGGCGGCACCGTCGTCGGAAACGGGGAACCGAACCCCGGTTTCGTTGACGAAGTAGCGGGTTCCGATGCCCGCCCCGGTGACCCCGCGGGCGAGCACATAGGCACTGCGGCCCTGGGGCAAGGCGACGGCGTCGACCTCGGGTCCGGCACCATCGGCCTGAGCCAGCATCACCGCATGACCGGCGGCAGGGCCGTCGCCGGCCAGAAATTCGATATCGGCCGCTCCCGACCGTGCGGGCCGCCATTGCGCGCACACTGTCGAATCGTCGGCGGTCACCACCGGCGCGGTGACCGGTCGCGTCTCCGGGACCGCTGCCAGCAAAGTCTTCGACACGATGTGCGGACCTCCCGGCGGCGGCGCCAGCGTGGACAGAACCGCCGGGTCGGTGAGATCGACCAGCGCTCGCCGCCCACCGAAGAGCAGATACGCCGGTGAATTCGAACTCGTGGCAACCAACAGCGCGCGGTCGGGGGGCAGGCGACGGACGCCCCCGGACCCCACCGGGCCGACGAGGACCGTCGTCCCCAGCCCGCGCCGGCCGTCGCAAACGGTCCAACCCGATTCGCCGATTGTCAACGGTTGGCCGAGAAATTGCGGTGCACCGGGAATACCCAGCAGTGCACCACGTTCGGTACGGGTCAATACCGAGTCGGGAACCGGCACCGGATCTTCGGCCGCCGCCGCGATCAACCGCGCCGAAGCGAGATTCAGCACCGGATGCCAGACATCGCCGACTCGCGCATACAGCGCCCCGGACGGTTGCCCGACAGCGATGCGGGCACTTCCCAACTCGGGCTGCGGCCGCAGCACAGACAGTGCCGCACAGCTGACAACCGCGAGGACGGCGACCACGCATCCCAGCGTCAACGACACCACCTGCGCGCGCGCCAACGCCGGATCCCTGCCCAGCAACGCATCCTCCAGGCGGCGCAGCAGAAATCGATAGTCGCTCGCCGGCAGCCGCGTCGAGGCCTGCGCACCCACCGCCGCTGCCTCCCGCCTTCCCGGTCGCCCACCGAGCGTCGTCGCGATATCCGGAACATCAGGCCGCGATCGAGGTTCAACGTTAGGCCCCCGGGCGAACCGAGATCGCCGGTTATCCACAGGCTCGTCGATGGCGAAGGAGGTTTCGGCCCCCTTGACTGCGGGTAAAATCCTGGCGTGTTTGACCAATTCATGCGCGGCGCCGTTCGCGCCGCTGCCGGATTTGCCCTCGTGGCCACCGCGGCACTCTCAGCACCCAGCACGGCCGTTCCGGCCGCGTCAGCGGCAGACTGCCCCGACGCCGAAGTGGTATTCGCGCGCGGAACCAACGAACCCCCGGGGCCGGGCCGGGTGGGCGACGCCTTCGTGGCCGCGCTGCGCCGGCAGGCAGGCGGATTGAGCATCGGCAGCTACGCGGTGAACTACGCCGCCAGCGGGCTGCAATTACACGGCGGCGACGGCGCCAACGACGTGATCTCCCACGTGAAGTCGACGGCATCGGAATGCCCGGGCACCAAGGTCGTGCTGGGCGGCTACTCGCAGGGCGCCTCGGTGATGGACATCGTCGCCGGCATTCCCATCGGCGGCATCAATTGGGGCAACGCGCTGCCGCGGCAATACGTGGACACCATCGCTGCCGTGGTCACCTTCGGCGACGTGGCGGACCGCGCCGGCGGATCGATTCCGGCCAGGAGCGCGCTGTTGGGGTCCAAGGCCGCCGACTACTGCAATCCGATGGACCCGATCTGCCACTCGGGCGCCGGCAACGAGTGGACCGGCCACACCGAGGGATATATTCCGGTTTACACGACGATGGCCGCCACCTTTGTCGCCGGCAAGCTGATGGCCGGGCGCGCACAGCATTTCCGGGCAACCGTGGGCTAGCAACAGCTAGCGGGGTGACCGCATATCGCGGGTGACGACGGCCCGCGCGGCGAGTTGGCCGTCCGGCGGGTAGTCCACCCGCACCAACGTCAGCCCCTGGGCGGGGGCGGCCGCGAAATCACTGGATCTACCTGTCGCACTGAGTAACTCGCGACACCACGTAGGGCTGCGCCGGTGTTCGCCGACGGCCATCAGGGCACCCACCAGGGATCGCACCATCGACCAGCAGAAGGCGTCGGCGCTGACGTGGGCGGTGACCAGGTCCGCGTCGCGGGACCAGTCGAAGCGCTGCAATTCGCGGATCGTGGTAGCCCCCTCGCGTCGACGGCAGAACGCGGCGAAGTCGTGCAATCCCAGGAGATCCCGCGACGCGGCCGTCATCGCCTCCAGATCGAGCGGACGCGGCCAGGCCGTCACGAACCGTGCCCGCTCCGGCAGCACGCCGTAGGGTGCCGTCGACAACCGATAGGCGTAGTGGCGGCGCAGCGCCGAGAATCGGGCATCGAAACCCGCCGGGGCGCGGACGATTCGGAGAACCCGTACGTCGGCTGGCAGAAATCGCCCCAGCCGTCGGACCAGTGGGAGGAACTCGGAATCACCGGCGCCGGGAGTCGGCGAGTCGACCTTCGCCAGCGCGTCGACGGGCACATCGACGTGCGCCACCTGTCCGGTGGCATGCACACCGGCATCGGTCCGCCCGGCGGCCCGCACCCGTAGCGCGGTGCGGAACATCGTCGTCAGCGCCTCATCGAGGACGCCGGCGACCGTGCGCTGCCCGGCTTGGGTGGCCCAACCCGAGAAATCGGTTCCGTCGTAGGCGATATCGAGCCGTAGACGGACGTCCCCACTAATTCTCGGGGGCCTCGTCCGACTCTCCGGCGGGGGCTTGTTCGGTCTCGGCGGATTCGGTCTCGGCGGCAGCCGCGACCGGCTCCGGGGCAGCCGGGGCAGCGGCGGCCTTCTGCGAGGCCGCCGCCCGACGCGCCCGGTCGGCCTCCGAGGTCGCCGTCTTCTCCCGCACCAGCTCGATCACCGCCATGGGCGCGTTGTCGCCCTTGCGCGGCTCCACCTTGATGATGCGGGTGTAGCCGCCGTCGCGGTCGGAGTAGAACGGCCCGATCTCGGCGAACAGGACGTGCACCACATCCTTGTCGCGGATCTTCTTGAGCACCTCGCGCCGGTTGTGCAGCGTGCCCTTCTTGGCATGGGTGATCAGCTTCTCCGCGTAGGGGCGCAGCGCTCGGGCCTTGGGCTCGGTGGTCTTGATCCGGCCGTGCTCGAACAGCGATGTAGCCAGGTTGGCCAATATCGCCTTCTGGTGCGACGACGACCCGCCGAGGCGGGGCCCCTTGGTGGGCTTGGGCATTTCTGACTCTCCTGTCTGGATGTTCTAAAGGCCGGAAAAGCCTTGGTTTCATCGCTCTGCTGTCGGGCGCGGTGTCCGGCCCGAATCGGCGACGGAACTAAAGCTGCTCGGTTTCGGCGTAGTCCTGGTCGTCGAAGGAGCCCTCGGTGGACCAACCGCCGCTGGTCGCGTCGTATCCGACGACGTCGGAGGGATCGAAGCCCGCCGGGCTGTCCTTGAGCGTCAGGCCCAGCTGATGCAGCTTGACCTTCACTTCGTCGATGGACTTCTGGCCGAAGTTGCGAATGTCGAGCAGGTCGGATTCGGTGCGCGCGACCAACTCGCCGACGGTGTGCACGCCCTCCCGCTTCAGGCAGTTGTAGGACCGCACGGTCAGGTCCAGGTCATCGATCGGCAGCGCGAACGACGCGATGTGGTCGGCCTCGGCGGGCGACGGCCCGATCTCGATGCCCTCCGCCTCGACGTTGAGTTCGCGAGCCAGACCGAACAATTCGACGAGTGTCTTGCCGGCCGAGGCCAGCGCATCCCGCGGGGTGATCGAGTTCTTGGTCTCCACGTCGAGGATCAGCTTGTCGAAGTCGGTCCGCTGCTCGACCCGGGTGGCGTCCACCTTGTAGGTCACCTTGAGCACCGGCGAATAGATCGAGTCGACCGGGATGCGGCCGATCTCGGCGCCCGACACCCGGTTCTGCACCGCCGGGACGTAACCGCGACCGCGCTCGACGACGAGTTCGACCTCCAGCTTGCCCTTGTCATTGAGGGTCGCGATGTGCATCGACGGGTTGTGCACGGTGACCCCGGCGGGAGGAACGATGTCACCGGCGGTGACCGCACCGGGCCCCTGCTTGCGCAGGTACATGGTGACGGGCTCGTCCTCCTCGGAGGAAACCACCAGTCCCTTGAGGTTCAAGATGATGTCGGTGACGTCTTCCTTGACCCCGGGCACCGTGGTGAACTCGTGCAGTACCCCGTCGATGCGGATGCTGGTGACGGCCGCGCCGGGAATCGACGACAGCAGCGTGCGCCGCAGCGAATTACCAAGGGTGTAACCGAATCCCGGCTCCAACGGTTCGATGATGAACTGAGAGCGGTCGTCGGAGAGGACTTCCTCGGACAGAGTGGGACGCTGAGAGATCAGCATGGTGTTTCTTCTCCTTCTCGGCACCCGCTATTTGATGCCGCTGGGTTGACTTCCGGCGGTGGCCCGCTGCGCCCGGCTTGCGTTCGCCGCGGGTCATCTGCCACTGCGGCCGGCACGACCGCGGATTTCGACCTACTTCGAGTAGTACTCGACGATCAGCTGCTCGGCGAGCGGAACCTCGATCTGGGCACGCTCGGGCAGCTGGTGGATCAGGATGCGCTGCCGCTCCCCGACCACCTGCAGCCAACTGGGAATCGGGCGGTCGCCCGCGGTTTCCCGCGCGATCTGGAACGGCACCGTGTTCACCGACTGTTCGCGGACGTCGATGATGTCGTACTGCGACACCCGGTAGCTGGGGACGTCGACACGCACGCCGTTGACGGTGAAGTGGCCGTGGGTGACCAGCTGACGGGCCATCCGCCGGGTCCGGGCGAGCCCGGCGCGGTAGACGACGTTGTCGAGCCGGCTTTCCAGGATCTTCAGCAGCTCCTCACCGGTCTTGCCGGTGTGGCGGACAGCCTCTTCGTAGTAGCGACGGAACTGCTTCTCCATCACTCCGTAGGTGAAGCGAGCCTTCTGCTTCTCCTGCAGCTGCTGGCGGTACTCGCTCTCCTTGACCCGGGCGCGGCCATGCTGGCCGGGCGGGTAAGGACGCTTCTCGAAGGACTGGTCGCCACCGACGAGGTCGGTGCCCAGCCGCCGCGACTTGCGGGTAACGGGTCCGGTGTAACGAGCCATGGTTTCCTAAACCCTTCTGCGCTTGGGCGGGCGGACGCCGTTGTGCGGCTGGGGGGTGACATCGGATATCGCACCGACCTCCAGGCCAGCGGCCTGCAGCGAGCGGATCGCGGTCTCGCGGCCCGAGCCCGGGCCCTTGACGAACACGTCGACCTTGCGCACCCCGTGATCCTGGGCCTTGCGGGCGGCGTTCTCCGCGGCCAGCTGGGCCGCGAACGGGGTCGACTTGCGTGAACCCTTGAAGCCGACGTGGCCCGATGACGCCCAGGCGATGACGTTGCCCTGGAGGTCGGTGATGGTCACGATCGTGTTGTTGAACGTGCTCTTGATGTGCGCGGCGCCGTGCGGGACGTTCTTCTTTTCCCGACGGCGGGTCTTCTGGCCCTTCTTGGCGGACCCTGATTGCGCCTTCTTTGCCGGTGGCATCGGTTACCTGGCCTTCTTCTTGCCTGCGATGGTGCGCTTGGGGCCTTTGCGGGTCCGCGCGTTGGTCTTGGTCCGCTGGCCGCGCACGGGCAGCCCGCGACGGTGGCGCAGGCCCTGGTAGCAGCCGATCTCGATCTTGCGGCGAATGTCGGCCTGCACCTCACGGCGCAGGTCACCTTCAACTTTGAGGTTCGCTTCGATG
>NZ_JBKECZ010000145.1:0-16161 GCF_047975165.1 Mycobacterium sp. | reverse complement strand
TTGCTCCTGGCCGAGGCCGAACGCATCGACACCACCGTTGGACGCAAGCCTGGCCCACTGACTCTGCACCGAGGGCGCGAAAGTGCGAGTGGACCCCGCCCTGAGTGCAGAGTGAACGTGCAGGGGGCGGGCGCCTGGGCGGCGGTGGCACTGACTCTGCACCGAGGGCGCGAAAGTGCGAGTGGACCCCGCCCTGAACACGGCTGTCGGCGGTACACCCGACCGCAAGAACGATATTCCAGCGACAGCGGCTATTTCAGCAGGGCTGCGATCTTCTCTTCGGCGGTCACCGGCGGCGCCTGGGGATCGACCGGATCTGTCTTGGGCAGTGCCGCATCGGCATCGGCGAAGTCGCGGTAGGTTTTGTCGCCGCCCAGCGTGTAGAGCAGGTAGCCGGTCAGCAGCGCCCGCACCGTGTGCTGTGTCTTGCGATGCGAGCCCGCAAGCCCAACCGCGTTAGCCCAGCGCCGGCCTTCGACCAGGCCGCGGGCCTCTGCTTTGCTGACGATGCGCAGCGTCGCCGCGTCCCATGCCTGTGACAGCGCCAGGGCGTTGGAGTTCAGGGCCAGCGGGTCCGCCGGGGCGCTCAGGATCAAACCCGGAACGTCCAGCGATGCGGCGGGCTGTTCGGCCGGGGGAGCCGTCACCGTCGGGAACAGGGCTGCCACGGCCGCGGGCTTGGCCGTCGAACCGGTCGCCGCGAAAACCGCGGCCGAACCGCCGAAGCCATGGCCTACCAGCCCGAGCCTGGCGGGGTGCACGCCGATGTTGCCCGGCCCCAGCCGCACACTGGAAACGATGTCGAGGGCAGCGCCGAGATCGGCCGCCATGGTCAGCACCGACGGCGCCAGACCGCGTTGGGTATCTGGCGCGCCGGCCACGATGCCCCAGGATGCCAGATGCTCCAGCAGCCCCGCGTAACGCGCGCTGCGGGCCAGCCAGTCGTGGGCGAAGGCGATACCGGGAAGATTCAGCCCTGCTTCCGGGGTGTACACCACCCCGGGGAGTCCGGCAAAGGCCAGATTGCCGCGCAAGACATGATGTGGGCCGCGGCGGCACAGGGCGGAGAAGAGCTTGCGGGTTCGGGCCACCCGTTGACGGTAGCGGTGGTGGGGCGGGTGGGTCCAGTCGGGCCCGAGGACCGTTGCGAACCGGTATCGGCCCAGGTCGTATCGGGTGTGACGGGTGCGCGGGCCGGTCTGCACTACCCTGGTCAGAATGTGCGGAATCGTCGGTTATGTCGGGCACCGCCGTGCCTGCGACGTCGTGATGAACGCACTGCGCCGGATGGAATACCGCGGCTACGATTCGTCGGGCATCGCGCTGGTGGGCGCGAACGACAGGATCACCGTCTGCCGCCGGGCCGGTCATCTTGCCAATCTGGAAGCCGCGGTCGCCGAGATGAGCCCGGCCGAACTGGCGGGCACCACCGGCCTGGGCCACACGCGGTGGGCTACCCACGGCCGTCCCACCGACGCCAATGCTCACCCGCACCTGGACGCCGGGGGCCGCATCGCCGTCGTCCACAACGGCATCATCGAGAACTTCGCGGGCCTGCGCCGGGAGCTGGAGAACACAGGTGTGGAGTTCTCCAGCGAGACCGATTCCGAGGTCGCGGTGCACCTGGTCGCGCACGCCTTCCGGCACGGCGAGACCGCCGGCGACTTTGCGGCATCGGTGCTGTCCGTGCTGCGCAGGCTCGAGGGCCACTTCACGCTGGTGTTCGCCAACGCCGACGATCCAGGCACCATCGTCGCCGCGCGCCGGTCCACGCCGCTGGTGGTCGGTGTCGGAGACGGCGAGATGTTCGTGGGGTCCGACGTCGCCGCGTTCATCGAACACACTCGTCACGCTGTCGAACTGGGGCAGGACCAAGCGGTGGTGATCACCGCGGACGGCTACCGGATCACCGACTTCGACGGCAACGACGACCTGCAACCCGGACGGGATTTCCGCGAGTTCCATATCGACTGGGACCTGGCCGCGGCCGAAAAGGCCGGCTACGAGTACTTCATGCTCAAAGAGATCGCCGAGCAGCCTGCCGCGGTGGCCGACACGTTGCTCGGCCACTTCGTGGACGGCCGGATTGTGCTGGACGAACAGCGGATGAGCGACCAGGAACTGCGTGAGATCGACAAGGTGTTCGTGGTGGCCTGCGGCACCGCCTACCACTCGGGACTGCTGGCCAAGTATGCGATCGAGCACTGGACGCGACTGCCCGTCGAGGTGGAACTGGCCAGTGAATTCCGTTACCGGGACCCGGTTCTGGATCGCAGCACGCTGGTGGTGGCGATTTCCCAGTCCGGCGAGACCGCCGACACCCTGGAGGCGGTCCGGCACGCCAAAGAGCAGAAGGCCAGGGTGCTGGCGGTGTGCAACACCAACGGCTCGCAGATCCCGCGCGAATGCGACGCGGTGCTCTACACCCGTGCCGGCCCGGAGATCGGCGTGGCATCGACCAAGACCTTCCTCGCGCAGGTCGCCGCCAACTACCTGGTGGGGCTGGCGCTGGCGCAGGCCCGCGGAACCAAGTACCCCGACGAGGTCGAGCGCGAATACCGCGAGCTGGAGGCGATGCCGGACCTGGTGGCCCGGGTAATCGCCGCGGCCGACCCGGTGTCCGACCTGGCCAACCGGTTCGCCCAGTCCTCGACGGTGCTGTTCCTGGGCCGCCACGTCGGCTATCCGGTGGCGTTGGAGGGTGCGCTCAAGCTCAAGGAACTGGCCTACATGCACGCCGAGGGATTCGCGGCCGGGGAGCTCAAGCACGGTCCCATCGCGCTGATCGAGGACGAACTGCCCGTCATCGTCGTCATGCCGTCGGTCAAGGGGTCCGCCACGCTGCATGCCAAGCTGCTGAGCAACATCCGCGAGATCCAGGCCCGCGGGGCGGTGACCATCGTGATCGCCGAGGAAGGCGACGACACGGTGCGGCCCTACGCCGATCATTTGATCGAAATCCCCTCGGTCTCAACGCTTCTCCAGCCGCTTTTGTCGACGATCCCGCTGCAGGTGTTCGCCGCCTCGGTGGCGCGGGCCCGCGGCTACGATGTCGACAAACCGCGGAATCTGGCCAAGTCGGTCACGGTCGAATAGGACGGGCGGCAAACCCGGGATGTACGACGCGACCAGGGCCGTGAAAAAGTAAATAGGTGGTGACAACATGGGCGCCGTCGCGATTGCGTGGCACGGTGCTCGCCGCGTGGCGCTTCATCATCAGTGCCCCGCTGACCTACATCTGGCTGCTCGCCTTGGTCGTCACCACGATCATTCAGAATGTACTGACCGGCCGGGAGCTGCAGTCGCTGCTTCTGCACCAATCCACCAATATCGCGGCCCTGGCTACCGATCCGCTGGGTGTGCTGTTCGGCAGCCTGCTGTGGATCGACGGCCGGAGCCTGGAGCCGTACCTGGTGTTGTTCACCCTATTTCTCGCCCCTGCGGAGCGGTGGCTCGGTCAATTGCGTTGGCTGACAGTGGGACTGGTGTCGCACATCATTGCCACCTATGCCAGCGAGGGGTTGCTCTACCTGGCGATCGAATCGCACGACGCTTCCGCGACGTATGTGCACGCCCGCGACATCGGGGTGAGTTACTTCCTGGTCGGTGTGATGGGCGTGTTGGCGTACCGCATCGCCCGACCGTGGCGTTGGGGTTATCTCGCTGTGCTGTTTCTCATTTTCGGCTTCCCGGTGGTGACGATGGACCGCATCGAGCTGAGTTTCACCGCCGTCGGTCATCTCGTGGCACTGCTCGTCGGCCTGGCCTTCCTTCCGATGGCCGGCGAGCGCGCACGTACCCCCTGGAGTCCGGCGTCGGTCGGAACCAGGCTCCGGGGTGTTGCTTCCCCCGAAGCGCATTCATGATGGTGGGAACGGGTTAGCCGATGCGGCATTACTTTTCAGCACAGCAGATCCGCGACGCCGAAGCGCCGCTGCTGGCCCGTCTGCCGGACGGGGCGCTGATGCGCCGCGCGGCCTACGGGTTGGCGGCCGAGATCATCGGCGAGCTGACCGCCCGCACGGGTGGGGTCGCGGGCCGGCGGGTATGCGCGGTCGTCGGCTCCGGTGACAACGGCGGCGACGCGCTGTGGGCGGCCACCTTCCTGCGCCGCCGCGGTGCTGCGGCCGACGCAGTGCTGCTCGATCCCGGCCGCACTCACGGCAAGGGGCTGGCGGCGTTCCGCAAATCCGGCGGAAAATGCGTGCAAAATATCAGTGCGGCAACCGATCTGGTGATCGACGGGGTGGTCGGTATCTCCGGGTCCGGGCCGTTGCGGCCGGCCGCGGCCGAGGTGTTCGCCCGGGTGGCCGAAGCCGGAATCCCGGTGGTCGCCGTCGACATCCCCAGCGGAATCGACGTCGCGACCGGCGCGATCACCGGCCCCGCGGTGCGCGCCGCGGCCACCGTCACCTTCGGCGGTCTCAAGCCGGTGCACGCGCTGGCCGATTGCGGTCGCGTCGCGCTGGTGGACATCGGACTCGACCTGCCCGACACCGACGTTCTGGGATTCGAGGAGTCCGACGTCCTCGCGCGCTGGCCGGTTCCGGGACCCCGCGACGACAAGTACACCCAGGGCGTGACGGGTGTGCTGGCCGGGTCGTCGACCTACCCGGGTGCGGCGGTGCTGTGCACGGGTGCCGCGGTGGCGACGCAGTCGGGCATGGTGCGCTACGCCGGCAGTGCCGGAGACCAGGTGCTCGCGCGCTGGCCGGAAGTGATCGTCTCACCCACCGCGTCGGCCGCCGGGAAGGTGCAGGCGTGGGTGGTCGGTCCCGGCTTGGGTACCTCGGAACCAGAGGCGGCCGCCGCACTGTGGTTCGCGCTGGACAGCGACCTGCCGGTGCTCGTCGACGCCGACGCGCTCACGATGCTCGCCGCCCACCCCGAACTGGTGGCCGACCGGACCGCGCCGACGATCCTGACACCGCACACCGGCGAGTTCACCCGGCTGGCCAGCGCTCCGCCGGGGGATGATCGGGTCGGTGCCGCTGGCAAACTGGCCGACACGTTCGGCGCCACCGTGTTGCTCAAGGGCAATGTCACCGTGATCGCCGATCCGGGTGGCCCGGTGTACCTGAGCCCGGCCGGGCAGTCGTGGGCGGCTACCGCGGGCTCCGGTGATGTGCTCGCCGGCATGATCGGCGCCTTGCTGGCCTCCGGACTGCCACCCGCCGAGGCGGCCGCGACTGCGGCGTTCGTGCACGCGCGTGCCGCGGCGCTGTCTGCCGCCGATCCCGGGCCGGGTGAGGCCCCCACCTCGGCATCGCGGATTCTGCATCACATCAGGGGGGCTCTGGCAGGCCTCTAGTCGCCCTGACGTGCGGGAAAACCCGCACGAAAACCCGCAACCGAAAGGATTCCCGTGTCCAACAGCCATCCGTCCAAGGCCACCCATTCGATAGCACCGGCCTACACCGGTCGCCTGTTCAATTCGCCGGTGCCGGCGCTGCGGTTGCCCGACGAGCCGATGGCGCCCGACGCCGCCTACCGCTTCATCCACGACGAACTCATGCTCGACGGCAGTTCGCGGCTGAACCTGGCCACCTTCGTCACCACCTGGATGGACCCCGAAGCCGGCAAGCTGATGGCCGAGACCTTCGACAAGAACATGATCGACAAGGACGAGTATCCGGCGACCGCGGCAATCGAGCAGCGCTGCGTGTCCATGGTGGCCGACCTGTTCCACGCCGAAAACCTCAGTGACAGCGACCCATCGAGTGCGGTCGGCGTCTCCACCATCGGCTCCAGCGAGGCGGTGATGCTAGGCGGTCTGGCGATGAAGTGGCGGTGGCGCGAGAAGGTCGGCTCCGGAGGCGACGGCTGGAAGGGCCGCACACCCAACCTGGTGATGGGCTCCAACGTGCAGGTGGTGTGGGAGAAGTTCTGCCGGTACTTCGACGTCGAACCGCGATATCTGCCGATGGAGAAGGGGCGCTACGTCATCACCCCTGAACAGGTGATCGACGCCGTCGACGAGGACACCATCGGCGTGGTGGCGATCCTGGGCACCACCTACACAGGTGAGCTGGAGCCGATCGCCGGTATCTGCGCCGCGCTGGACAAGTTGGCGGCGCGCGGGGGTGTGGACGTCCCGGTGCACGTGGATGCCGCCAGCGGGGGCTTCGTGGTGCCGTTCCTGCACCCGGAGCTCAAGTGGGACTTCCGGTTGCCGCGGGTGGTGTCGATCAACGTCAGCGGCCACAAATACGGTCTGACCTACCCCGGTATCGGATTTGTGGTGTGGCGCAGCGGTGAATACCTGCCGGAGGATCTGGTCTTCCGGGTCAACTATCTCGGCGGCGACATGCCGACCTTCACCCTCAACTTCTCCCGGCCGGGAAATCAGGTGGTGGCGCAGTACTACAACTTCCTACGCCTCGGGCGCGCCGGATACACCCAGGTGATGCAGGCGCTGTCGCAGACCGCGCGGTGGCTGGCCGACGAGCTGCGCGCCAGCGGGCACTGTGAGCTGATCACCGACGGCTCGGCGATCCCGGTGGTCAGCTTCCGGCTCGCCGCGGACCGCGGGTACACCGAGTTCGACGTCTCCCATGAGCTGCGGACGTTCGGCTGGCAGGTGCCCGCTTACACGATGCCTGACAACGCCACCGATGTGACCGTTCTGCGGGTAGTCGTCCGCGAAGGGTTTTCGACCGACCTGGCCGCGGCGCTGTACGACGATACGGTGAAATCGCTGGCCAGTCTCGACAAGGTGAAGCCGGGCGGGCATTTCGACGCCCAGCACTTCTCGCACTGACCGGCGTGCGGTAGCGGGCCGCCCGGCCCGGGGAAACGGTGTGTCGGCGGTACCGGAGCCCGACTCTGGGACAATGACGGGCGTGTCCGCTCCGCTTACCGCCGCGGCGCCCGGTGCCCTGGCGCAGGCCGTCGTCGACCTCGGCGCCGTCGCACACAACGTGGCGGTGCTGCGCGAGCACGCCGGTGCGGCACAGGTGATGGCCGTGGTAAAGGCCGACGGCTACGGGCACGGTGCCACCAGGGTCGGCTATGCCGCCCTGGCCGCGGGTGCGGCCGAACTCGGGGTGGCCACCGTCGAGGAGGCACTGGCGCTGCGCGCCGGCGGTATCGCGGACCCGATCCTGGCCTGGCTGCATCCGCCCGGCTTCGATTTCGGGCCGGCCCTGCACGCCGACGTCGAGATCGCGGTCTCCTCGGTGCGTCAACTCGACGAGCTGTTGGACGCTGTGCACCGGACCGGGGTGAGCGCCACCGTCACCGTCAAGGTCGACACCGGGCTCAACCGCAACGGGGTATCCGGGGCCGACTTCCCGGCGGTGCTGGCCGGTCTGTGTTCCGCGGTGGCCGAGGGCGCAATCAGGGTGCGCGGCCTGATGTCGCACCTGGTGTTCGCCGACGCCCCCGACCAGGCCATCAACGACGTGCAGGCCCAGCGGTTCCGGGACATGCTGGCCTATGCGTGTGAGGCGGGCGTGCAATTCGAGGTGGCTCATCTGTCGAACTCCTCGGCCACCATGGCCCGGCCCGACCTGGCCTTCGATCTGGTGCGGCCCGGAATCGCGGTGTACGGCCTGAGCCCGGTCCCCAGGCTCGGTAACATGGGACTGATACCGGCTATGACCGTGAAATGCCCTGTCGCACTGATTAAATCGATCAAAGCTGGAGAAGGGGTGTCGTACGGTCACACCTGGATCGCCGAACGCGACACCAACATCGCGCTGCTGCCGATAGGGTACGCCGACGGGGTGATCCGGTCGCTGGGCAATCGGCTGGAGGTATTGATCAACGGTCGGCGCCGGCGCGGTGTCGGCCGAATATGCATGGACCAGTTCGTCGTCGACCTCGGGCCGGGCAAACCGGATGTGTCCGAGGGCGACGACGCGATCCTGTTCGGGCCGGGCACCCACGGGGAGCCCACCGCGCAGGACTGGGCCGACCTGGCCGGAACCATCCACTACGAGGTGGTGACCGGCATCCGGGGCCGCATCGTTCGGAGCTACCGCGAGGCCGGATCCATTGAGCCCTGAGGAAACTCAAGCCGCCGAGGCGGGTGCGGCGACCCTGGCGCGTCCGGAAGACACCGTGGCCCTGGGATTCAGGCTGGGCGAACAGCTGCGCCCGGGGGACGTGGTGGTGCTATCCGGGCCGCTAGGTGCCGGAAAAACCCTGCTGGCCAAGGGAATTGCGGAAGCGATGGACGTCGAAGACCCGGTGACGTCGCCGACGTACGTGCTGGCGCGGGTCCATCCGGCACGACAGCCCGGCAACCCGGCGATGATCCACGTCGACGTCTACCGGCTACTGGACCATCCGGGTGCGGATCTACTCGGCGAACTGGACTCGCTGGACCTCGACACCGATCTCGGCGACGCGGTGGTCGTGGTCGAGTGGGGTGAAGGGCTGGTCGAAAGACTCGCCGAACGTCACCTCGATATCCGGCTGCGGCGGGTGAGAAATTCCGATGTGCGAGACGCGACTTGGGAATGGGTGCACGCCGACAGTGGTGATGCGGACGGTGATGCGGACGGCCAGGCGGACGGCGAGGCGGACGGTGACAAGGAGCTGCAATGCCCCCGGAGATAGCGCTCGCCCTGGACACCTCGACCCCGGCCGTCACCGCCGGGATCGTCAGGGTCGGCGCCGGTGTCGCCGGCGAATCCGCGGTGCTGGCCGAGCGGGTCACCGTCGACGCCCGCGCGCACGCCGAACGGCTGACTCCCAACGTGCTCGACGCCCTGGCCGGGGCGGGATTGACGATGGCCGACCTGGGAGCCGTCGTGGTGGGCTGCGGCCCCGGCCCGTTCACCGGACTGCGGGCCGGCATGGCCTCCGCGGCCGCCTACGGTCACGCGCTGGGAATTCCGGTGCACGGCGTGTGCAGCCTGGACGCCATCGGTGTGCTCACCACCGGGGAGACACTGGTGGTCACCGACGCCCGCCGCCGCGAGGTCTACTGGGCGCGCTACCGCGACGGGGTACGCACCGGTGGGCCCGGGGTGGCCGCCCCGGCCGACGTCGACCCCGGTGCCGCGCGCGCCGTTGCGGGTTCGCCCGAGCATGCGGCCCTGTTCGGACTGCCGTGCCGCGATCCGGTTTGTCCGACGCCGGCCGGGCTGGTGCGGGCGGTAGGCGACTGGTCGGTCCCCCCCGAGCCACTGGTGGCGCTGTACCTGCGCCGCCCGGACGCCAAGCCGATGGCGGCCCGCCGATGATCAATCCCGTCGGCGCGCCCGTCACCCTCGGACCGCTCACCTGCACCGACGCCGACCGGTGTGCCCAACTGGAAGCCCTGTTGTTCGAGGGCGACGATCCCTGGCCCGCGGACGCTTTCCAGCGGGAGCTGGCCAGTAAGACCCACCACTATGTGGGGGCGCGGCGCGGCGCCACGCTGGTCGGCTATGCCGGCATCGCCCGGCTCGGCCGCGTCGCACCGTTCGAGTACGAGGTGCACACCCTGGGTGTGGATCCCGAATATCAGGGACGCGGCATCGGCCGCTGGTTGCTGGAGGAACTATTGCGCTTCGCCGGCGGCGGTGTGGTGTACCTGGAGGTCCGCACCGACAACGACGCGGCCATCGCGTTGTATCGCAGCGCCGGCTTCGCCCAGATCGGTTTGCGGCGGCGCTACTACCGGGTCAGCGGTGCCGACGCCTACACCATGCGCCGGGAGGCGGTGCGGTGACCGCCGCTGACACGGTGATCCTGGCCATCGAGACCTCCTGTGACGAAACGGGTGTCGGTATTGCGCGGCTGCACGCCGACGACGCCGTGACGCTGCTGGCCGACGAGGTCGCCTCCAGCGTCGACGAGCATGTGCGCTTCGGCGGGGTGGTCCCCGAGATCGCCTCCCGGGCACACCTGGAGGCGCTCGGTCCGGCGATGCGCCGCGCGCTGGCCACGGCGGGGGTGGAAAAGCCGGACGCTGTCGCGGCGACGGTCGGGCCGGGCCTGGCCGGTGCCCTGCTGGTCGGTGTGGCGGCGGCCAAGGCGTATGCCGCGGCCTGGGGGGTCCCGTTCTACGCCGTCAACCACCTGGGCGGGCACCTGGCCGCCGATGTCTACGAGCACGGCCCGTTGCCGGAGTGTGTGGCGCTGCTGGTGTCCGGTGGGCACACGCACCTGGTGCACGTGCGTTCGCTGGGCGAGCCGATGGTCGAGTTGGGCGGCACCGTCGACGACGCCGCCGGCGAGGCCTACGACAAGGTGGCGCGGCTGCTGGGTCTGGGCTACCCGGGTGGCCGGGTGCTCGACGAACTCGCCCGCACCGGGGACGCCGGCGCCGTGGTGTTTCCCCGCGGCATGACCGGCCCGGCCGACGACCCGTACGCATTCAGCTTCTCGGGGCTCAAGACCGCGGTCGCCCGCTACGTCGAGCGCAACCCGGATTTCCAGGCAGCGGACGTGGCGGCGGGATTCCAGGAGTCGGTCGCCGACGTGTTGACCGGCAAGGCGGTGCGCGCGGCCGCCGAGTTGGGCGTGTCCACCCTGCTGATCGGCGGGGGAGTGGCCGCGAATTCGCGGCTGCGGGAACTCGCAGCGCAGCGCTGCGCCGCGGCCGGGCTGGCGCTGCGAATCCCCGGGCCGCGGCTGTGTACCGACAACGGCGCGATGATCGCCGCATTCGCCGCGCACTTGGTGGCCGCCGGGGCCGAACCGTCGCCGCTGGACGTCGCCACCGACCCCGGCCTGCCCGTGGTCGACAGCCAGGTGTCGTGATGGTGGGGCCGTGGGCGGCGCGGTTGGCGGCGCTGTCGGTGGCCGTTCGGCGGCCGTCCCGTTCGCCGACAGCGGAAGCACCCACCCGGCCTTGAGTGCTAGCACTCTCATGTATAGAGTGCTAGGTGGCATTCGGTCAGTCCTGGCGTCGGCACCCGCGACGACGGCGTCGGGACACCGGACGAATGCCGAATCATCTGGTAATTCGGACGGTTCGGGGTCTCCCCGGACCAACCGTCAACTCCGGTCGGGGCGCATGCCCCGAACCCGATTCAGGAGGGCTCCAATCGTGGCGAAGGTGAACATCAAGCCACTCGAGGACAAGATTCTCGTACAGGCCAACGAGGCCGAGACCACGACCGCATCCGGTCTGGTCATCCCTGACACCGCCAAGGAGAAGCCCCAGGAGGGCACCGTCGTCGCCATCGGCCCCGGCCGTTGGGACGAGGACGGCGAAAAGCGGATTCCGCTGGACGTGGCCGAGGGTGACACCGTCATCTACAGCAAGTACGGCGGCACCGAGATCAAGTACGGCGGCGAGGAGTACCTGATCCTGTCGGCGCGCGACGTGCTGGCGGTCGTCAACAAGTAAGAGTAAGTAAGACACCGTGTTCCGCCCCGGATATCCCCGCGCTGTGCGCTCGGGTGATCTCCGGGGCGGAACACGTTGGGAGTCGGGCTAAAGACTTGGGCTAAGGAGCCTCATGAGCAAAATCATCGAGTACGACACAACGGCGCGGCGCGCCATGGAAGCCGGCGTGAACAAGCTCGCCGACGCGGTCAAGGTGACCCTCGGCCCGGGCGGGCGACATGTGGTGCTGGCCAAATCCTTCGGCGGGCCTCAGGTGACCAACGACGGCGTCACCGTCGCCCGCGAGATCGACCTGGAAGACCCGTTCGAGAACCTGGGCGCCCAGCTGGTCAAGTCGGTGGCCACCAAGACCAACGACGTAGCCGGAGACGGCACCACCACCGCGACCGTGCTGGCCCAAGCGCTGGTCAAGGGTGGGTTGCGGCTGGTCGCTGCGGGCGCCAACCCGATTGCGCTGGGACTGGGAATCAGCAAGTCCGCCGACGCGGTGTCGCACGCCCTGCTGGCCGCGGCCACCCCGGTTAGCGGCAAGGATGCCATCGCGCAGGTGGCGACGGTGTCCTCGCGCGACGCGCATATCGGCCAGCTGGTCGGCGAGGCGATGACCAAGGTCGGCGCCGACGGCGTGGTCAGCGTGGAGGAATCGTCCACCCTGGACACCGAGCTGGAATTCACCGAGGGGGTCGGCTTCGACAAGGGCTTCCTGTCGGCCTACTTCGTGACCGATTTCGACGCCCAGGAGGCCGTGCTCGACGACCCGCTGATCCTGCTGCATCAGGACAAGATCAGTTCGCTGCCCGACCTGCTGCCGCTGCTGGAGAAGGTCGCCGAGGCCGGCAAGCCGCTGCTGATCATCGCCGAGGACATCGAGGGCGAGGCGCTGGCCACCCTGGTGGTCAACTCGATCCGCAAGACCCTCAAGGCCGTCGCGGTCAAGGCGCCCTACTTCGGCGACCGCCGCAAGGCGTTTCTGCAAGACCTGGCGATCGTGACCGGCGCCGAGGTGGTCAACCCCGACACCGGCCTGGTGCTGCGCGATGTCGGTGTCGACGTCCTGGGCACCGCCCGCCGGGCGGTGGTCAACAAGGACGACACCATCATCGTCGACGGTGCGGGGTCCAAGGACGCGGTGGCCAACCGCATCAAGCAGCTGCGCGGCGAGATCGAGGCCAGTGACTCCGAATGGGATCGCGAGAAGCTGGCCGAGAGGCTGGCCAAGCTGGCCGGCGGCGTGGCCGTCATCAAGGTCGGCGCGGCCACCGAAACCGCGCTCAAGGAGCGAAAGGAAAGCGTCGACGACGCCGTCGCGGCGGCCAAGGCTGCCGTCGAGGAGGGCATCGTGACCGGCGGCGGGTCCGCGCTGATCCAGGCTCGCGGTGCGCTGGCGTCACTGCGCAGCGAAGCGCGCGGTGGTGACGAGGGGCTCGGTGTCGACGTGTTCTACGAGGCGTTGGCCGCACCGCTGTACTGGATCGCCACCAACGCCGGTCTCGACGGGGCCGTGGCGGTCCACAAGGTCAGCGAGCTGCCCGCAGGGCAGGGCCTCAACGCCGCCACCCGCACCTACGGGGACCTGGCCGCCGAGGGGATCGTCGACCCGGTCAAGGTGACCCGGTCGGCGGTGCTCAATGCGGCTTCGGTGGCCCGGATGGTGCTGACCACCGAGACGGCTGTGGTGGAGAAGCCGGAAGAGCCGGAGGACGACGGTCACGGCCACGGCCATCACCATCACTGAGTGAGCTCAACGAGGCGCCCCCGGTCCTGGCCGGGGGCGCTCCCGTTATGCGGCGGCTGATGCAGCGGTGATCAAGCCGAACGGCGGATACCGCGACCCCGTCCGACGGGACCCCTGAGCAGCACATCGCGCTCGGACTCCGACAGGCCACCCCACACTCCGTAGGCTTCGCCGACACCGAGGGCGTGACTGCGGCACGCGTCGATGACTGGGCAGCGCCGACAGATCTCTTTGGCGCGCAGTTCGCGTTGGATACGGGTGTTGCCGCGTTCTCCGTCGGGATGGAAGAAAACAGATGAGTCGGCACCGCGGCACGACCCCTGCAACTGCCAGTTCCAGAGGTTGGCGTTCGGCCCGGGTAGCTGGTGTGGCTGCGGCATTGCTGATCCCCTCTCTGTGCGGTTTCCGCCGAAGGCCCGGGTACTGCGTGGGTGTTCTATCGGGGGGGCCAAGGCGAATCGTGCAGCGGAAGCGGCAGTGGTGTCACCGATGACTACAACGAATACGATAGACGTTGGAAGTGGAGTTTAATTGTCGTCAATAGGCTTTTGCTGTGGTAAAAGTCCGCCGTCGTGGTCAAGAATTAACGCAGGGTTCACCAGAGGCAGGTCCGGACACTGTCGAATATGCTGGGCAGACGGGTATAGACGCACCATAGCCCCAGTTCAGATGGCAACTATGCGATGTCTGCGATACAGATGGCCGGCTCGGGGTGTTAATTTATCGGCAACGCGAAACGCATAAACAATTTACGATCGCACAATGCGCGTTGCGGCACCTGCGCGGTTCCTACTCCGCAATATTTTCGGCTCTTCGCGATTGGGGGTGTGGTCGGTGGTCGGTGGTCGGTGGTCGGTGGTCGGTGGTCGGTGGTCGGTGGGCGCGAAGTCACCGCGGACACCGTCGAGTGTGAAGCCAGGGCTTTGAGTGGCAACCCGGTATGGGCGACAATCGCACCGGTGATTCATCAGTGGAACCCGGTGCGGCCGTCGCCGTGAGTGGATCCGGCCCTGCCGCCGACCCTGCCGCAGGTTCTGCAGCCGGCCCTGCAGCCGACGTCGAGGCCAGACTTCGCGATGCCGCGTTCGGCGCGCACCCGGGCAGCTGGCCGCTTCCGACAGCGGCCACTCCGTACCAGCTTTGGCTGCGTGCCGTCGCCGCCGGCGGGCAGGGGCGCTACGCCAGTGCATACACTGACCTCGCACGGCTTCGCGGCCGAGTCGCAACCGGCCCGTTGGCATCCCTGGCCTACAGCACCCGCGGGTCCTTCCTGCGGCAACTCGGCTGGCACACGCTGGCCCGCGGCTGGGATGGCCGAGCCCTGGCATTGGCGGGCGCCGACCCACATGCCCGCGTTGACGCGCTGCTCGGGCTGGCGGCCGATGCGTTGGGCGTCGGCCGTTTCGCCGCTGCGGGAACTTTGCTGGCCCGCGTGGACGCAACGCTGGAAGCCGCGGACCTGCCGGAGGTGTCGGCGGACCGGTTGGCTGTTCGCAGGCGGTGGGTCGGCGCAGAGCTGGCCATGGCGTCCGGGGATGGCAAGACGGCCGTCGGCAATGCCCGGGAAGCGGTTGAAAGGGCACGTCGGATGGCCGGTGGATCGGTGCGCCATCGGGTCAAGAGCGATGTGGTGCTCGCAGCCGCGCTGTGCAGTTCCGGGCGGGTCGACCGGGCGCGCGACGTCGCCCACGCGGCGCTCGACGACGCCGGATATCACCGGCTCATCCCCTTGCGCTGGGCCCTGGCATGCTTGCTGATGGATACCGGAAGCGTCACGGTTGAGGCACAGGGGCTGCCGGAACTGTCAAAAATTAGGGATATTTGCGCTGGTGAAGTGCAAAGCGCAGGCGGTACCTGGCGCGTTGCGCAATAGCTCGCCCGCCCGATATCTGTCGATCAGTGAGTTTGCCCGGTATGTGTTCGGTTCGTGACTTTGGAGAGACCGCCGTCGATGACAATGCAGGGAGAACGTCTCGATACCGCAGTCGGCGAGGCCGCGGCAGGGGACCGGAACGCGCTTCGGGAGGTGCTGGAAACCATCCGCCCGATCGTTGTGCGCTACTGCCGAGCGCGAGTCGGCACGGTCGACCGGGGCGGGATGTCAGCCGACGATGTGGCTCAGGAGGTGTGCTTGGCCACGATAACGGCGCTGCCGCGGTACCGGGACCGAGGACGCCCCTTTCTGGCTTTCCTGTACGGCATCGCGGCACACAAGGTTGCCGACGCTCATCGGGCCGCCGGCCGGGATCGCGCGTATCCGGCCGAAGAGGTGCCCGAACGCAGGTCCTACGACGCGGGTCCGGAACAGCTGGCCATCGAGGCCGACTCGGTAACCCGGATGAACGATCTGCTCGATATCCTGCCCGCCAAGCAACGCGAGATCCTGATCCTGCGCGTTGTCGTGGGCCTGAGCGCCGAAGAGACCGCCGCCGCCGTCGGCAGCACCACGGGAGCTGTTCGGGTGGCCCAGCATCGCGCACTTCAACGGTTGAAGGACGAACTCGTCGCGGCAGGTGAGTATGCGTAATTCCGGATTCAACTTCAATGGTGACCAGCCCGCCTTGGATGAGGTGGCGCAGACAGACCTATTGCTGGATGCGCTGGCCGCCCGCACACAGGTCGAACTGGACGACCCCGACGACTTCCAGGACCGGGCACTGGCCGATCTGCTCGGCGACTGGCGCGACGACCTCAGATGGCCGCCGGCAAGCGCGCTGGTCTCGCAGGCGGAGGCCGAGGTCGTGCTGCGCCAGGGCATGGCGCGTCCGCAGCGTCGCCGTGGCCTTGCCGCCGTCGGGTCGGTGGCAGCAACGGTGCTGGCGCTGAGCGGTTTCGGTGCCGTGGTGGCAGACGCCAAGCCGGGCGATCTCCTGTACGGACTGCACGCGATGATGTTCGACGACCAGCAGATCGGCGACGAGGAGATCGTCTTGTCCGCCAAGGCCGAGCTGGCCAAGGTCGAACAGATGATCGCCCAGGGCCAATGGGATCAGGCCGAGTCTCAACTCGCCGAGGTCAGCAGCAGTTTGCAGGCCGTCAACGACGGTACCCGCCGCCAGGGCCTGCAGGCGGAGGTGGACCAGCTCACCGACCGGGTGCTGAAGGAGACCTGGCCGCTCGGCCGGATCGACGCGAC
>NZ_JBKECZ010000144.1:0-5312 GCF_047975165.1 Mycobacterium sp. | reverse complement strand
GCGCCGGTGCCGCGCGCGCCCGGGGGGGGCGGGTGTCCCGCGCGGGGGCGGCGCGGTCGAGGCGGCGCGCGGCGGTGGTGGTGGGGCCGGGCGCGGGTGCGGTGGGGGTGGGGCCGGGCGCGGGTGCGGCGGTGGTGGGGCAGGCCGCGGTGGCGGGGCCGCCCACGGTGGTGGGGGGGCCGGGCGCGGGTGTGGTGGTGGGGCCGGGCGCGGGTGCGGTGGTGGTGGGGCAGGCCGCGGTGGCGGGGCCGCCCACGGTGGTGGTGGGGCCGGGCGCGGGTGCGGTGGTGGTGGGGCCGGGCGCGGCGGCTGCGGGACGGTTCCGGGGCGTGGCGGCCATTCGCCCGGGGGTGTCCTTCGGGGGTGGTGGCCCACTCGCGGTCGATCACCGTTCACCCGGACAATTTACGTGCTGCGAACTTGCCTGGACAGCCGAGCCGGGAGCGTTAGAGACGGGCGTGCAACCCGTTGACGAATGGGCATCCCATCAGGACGCGAATCGCTTTTCGTAGGCCGCCCAAATCATCGACAGGCCTGTGGAAGGACAGCCGGACGTCACGATCGCCGTCGTCGGCCTCGATGCGGAACCGCACGCCGTACCGGTCCAGCCCGAGGGGCCGGACATGCCCGCGGCGCAGCGGTGCGGGCAATCGGCAGACCAGGCGAGCGACCACGTCGGCGTGTGCGGTTGCCAGATGCCACAGCAATGTCGACTCAACCTCGCAGAACGGATCGGGGCGTGCAGTAAGCAGATCGTCGAGGCTGACCGGCTCGGCGCCGGTCGCGTCGGTGACCACCACGGAATCGATGCTGAGCCGTAGCAGGGTGTAGCGGGTTTCGTCGGTGTTGGGCGGGCCGGACTTCGGGGTGTCGACCTGCAGTAGAACCGGGTCGGGATTTTCGGTGGCCACCTGATCCAACAGTGCGAAGACTTCGGGGGGAGGCACCCGGTGCAGCCGGCCGCGCACCCAGACCAGCGAGCGGACGGGCTCGCGCACCGGCAGCGGTGCGTGGTCGGTCAATTCCAGCACCGCCTGCGAGCCGTCGAGCTGCCCGCCACCGGTCGCACCGTTGGGAACGACGACGGCGAAGGCGCCGTCCGGTAGCAGGTGGTGCACGGGCAGGGAGAGCGGATCGGCGCCGTCGACTGCCAGCAACGCGCTCCCCGCCCGCGAACATGTCGTGCGGATTCGTTCGGCCGTGGTCGGCGCCGGATATGCGGCAGGTAGCACGGAGCCTCCAGTGAGTTAGGTAAGCCTAAGATAACCGACGGTTGGAGTCGCGGCAAGCTGCCACGCCCCTGCGGCAAGCTGTCCGGATTGTGAGTGCCGACACCGGCTGTTCGCGTGCGTCGAATCCCGGCAGATGTGCCTAGTCTTGTCAGGGTGGCCCGCATCGCTTACCTCGGTCCGGAAGGGACGTTCACGGAGGCGGCCCTGCTGCAGATTGCCGGCGCGGGACAAATCCCCGGCGGCGACGCGATACGAGTGCCGACCGACAGCACTCCGGCGGCGCTGGACTCGGTACGACGCGGTGACGTGGCTTTCGCGTGCGTGCCGATCGAGAACTCGATCGACGGATCGTTGGCGCCCACATTGGACAGCCTGGGTGCCGGATCGCCGCTGCAGGTGTTCTCCGAGACAACGCTGGATGTGTCGTTCAGCATCGTCGTAAAAGCCGATCGCACTGCGGCCGAGGTCGCGACCCTGGCGGCGTTCCCGGTGGCGGCCGCCCAGGTGCGGCAGTGGATCGCCGAACATCTACCCGGCGCCCAGCTGCGGCCGGCGTATTCCAATGCCGACGCCGCACGTCAGGTTGCCGAGGGCCGCGTCGACGCGGCAGTGACCTCCCCGCTGGCCGCCGCGCATTGGGAGCTGACGGAGTTGGCCCGGGGCGTGGTCGATGAGTCCAACGCACGCACCCGCTTCGTCCTGATCGGTCCGCCGGGTACGCCGCCTGCGCGAACCGGAAGCGACCGAACCTCGGTGGTGTTGCGGTTGCAGAACGTGCCGGGCGCGCTGCTGCTGGCGTTGTCCGAATTCGGGATCCGGGGAATCGACCTGACTCGCGTCGAATCCCGGCCCACCCGCACCGGGCTGGGCACATACATGTTCTTCGTCGACTGCGTCGGCCATATCGACGACGATGCGGTCGCAGAAGCGCTCAAGGCCCTGCACCGCCGCTGCGCCGATGTGCGGTATCTGGGCTCCTGGCCCACGGGTGAGCCCGTGGGAGCGTTGCCGCCGTCGGCGAGCGAGGCATCCGCATGGTTGACGCGCCTGCGAAGGGGGGAAGTGGGACTCGCGGACGGGAAGGGGCAGACGCAGCGATGAGTGGTCGGCTGGTGTTGCTGCGACATGGACAATCCGTCGGCAACGTTGAACGCAGGTTGGACACCAAGCCGCCGGGAGCGGCGCTGACGCCGTTGGGACGGGACCAGGCTCGGGCGTTCGCCCACGGGCGCGCGGCCGCGCGGGTGTCGATGCTGGCACACTCCGTGGCGCTTCGGGCATCGGAAACGGCGGCGGAGGTCGGCGCCGAGATCGGCGCGGCCCCGGTGGAACTACACGGTATTCATGAGGTTCAGGTGGGTGTTCTGGAGAATCGCTGCGACGACGAGGCGATCGCCGAATTCAACGCCATCTACCGCAGATGGCACCACGGCGAGCTCAGCGTTCCGTTTCCGGGTGGTGAGACGGCCGAGGATGTACTGGGCCGGTATGTGCCGGTGCTCGACGACCTCCGGATCCGACACCTGGACGATGACGAGTTCGACGGTGACATCGTGGTTGTCAGCCACGGCGCGGCCATCCGGTTGGCTGCCGCGGTGCTGGCCGGCGTCGACGGCCGCTTCGTGCTGGACAACCCGTTGAGCAATGCGGAATCGGTGGTGCTCAGCCCGATCACCGACGGGCGCTGGAGCTGTGTGCAGTGGGGAACCCGTACACCCCCGTTCGATCCCGACGCCGGTAACCCGGAGGTTGGGGATGCCGTGGGGTCAAGCTCCGATCCGACGGGTTGAACCGCGCCGGCCGGCGGATCCCGCGCAGTCGCACCCGAGCGCGTCGCAGTCGATGACGAAAGCGTGCGCGAACAGCCTCGGAATCCCGCAGTCCGGCTCGGTGCATTCCGGCCGCGCCAGGGAATGGTGGATGAGTGTGCCGTCGCAGCGAGGTAATCGATCCACGTTTTCCCGGTAGTTGCCGGCGTCTACGCTCATATGCCGTTCATAGCACCGGGCGCCGCCGGATTGAGGATGCCGCGCCCGAAGTGCGCTCGCTGGTCAACCCCAGCCGAGTTCGTCGAGCGCGTCGTCCGCGATGCCGAAGTGGTGAGCGATTTCGTGGATCACCGTGATCGTCACCTGTTCGGCAACCTCGTCGTCGGAACCACAGACCTCCAGCAATGCGTCGCGATAGATCGTGATCGTGTCTGGGAGGGCGCCGGCGTAGTCCGAATCGCGCTCGGTGAGTGCGACGCCTTCGTAACAGCCCAGCAGTTCGTCGTCGTCGGGATGACGGTCGGCGATAAGGATGACGACGTTGTCCATGGCGGAGGTGAGTTTCTCGGGTATCCGGTCGAGTGCGCCCGAGACCAGGTCCTCGAAGCGCCGCGGATCCATCCGCACTGCCATCGCGCTATGCCGTTGGCCGTTGCGCGGACGGTGGCGGGCATCCGAGGCGGCGCGCATGCGGCGGAGATTCGCTGGCCGCAGCGTCCGTGGGCGGACGAACCACCGGCTACTGACCGGGGAGGTCGGGCAGGTCCAGCCGCTCCTCGGGGATGTCGGGCGGTGGTATCGGCGGCTGACCGTTGATCAGCAGCGGCCCGTCCGCGCGGTTGAGCAGAGTCGCCCAACCGCCATTGCCCAGCGTCGCGCCAACACTGCAGGCGACCTCGCGGCTGCCCGCAGCCCAGCTCGGCAGCGGGATCGTCGGGTAGATCAGGGTCAGGGTGGTGGTCCGCAGCTCGACCGGCGCCAGGTAGTCGTCGGTCATCTGGGTGCAGGAGTCTTTGATGAATTCGTCCTGATCGGCTTCTAGGGGCATCCCCTCGGGGAAGTGCTCGGCCAGGTTGACGGTGCCGGTGACCTCCATCGCGTGCGGTGCCGTGCAATCGACGGGGACATCGACGGGCTGATTGGTGGCCGGGTCGATGCCCAGGCAGGTCCCCGCGGGCCACACCTTGGACTGGTCTATGTCGGCGACCTTGCCCTTGAACAGCACCTGTTGATTGTCCGGCCCGGGTAGCTGTAGGCCGCACAGCATCCGGCGCTGACCGGCCTGCCGCCACTCCCGGTCGCCCGACCACAGCATGCTGACGGTGAACTTGCTGTTGGGGTCGAACCTGACGCCTAGGTAACGGCGCACGCTGGGATCGCACTGCTCGGAGTTGATCTGCTGCATGCGGGTCGGCGAAGGGGGATCGGCACCGGGGCGGTATTCCGAGCCGGGGAAGGCCTGCATGTCCACCGGCTGGGCTACCTCGAATCGGTGGTCGTCGGCGCAGTCGACGATAGTGGCCGACTCTGGCGCGCCGTCCGGCCAGTTCAGGCAGTCACCCGCGACCGCGCGGTCGAAAGCGGAGTTACTCTTGGGCTCGCTGTTCGGTATTGGGTTGTTGCTGATCAAGCCGGTTAGCAGCCCGGGAACGGTGCCGGTGACGGGCAGAACGGTGACCAGGCCGGCGATCAGCAGTCCACCGAGCGCGGTGAGCACCAAGCCGCGCCTGGTCGCGGATGCTTGCAGAGCACGTCGGCGGCGGGGCGGGGTTGGCGGTTCGGCCGGTGGCTCGTTGGGGCCGGTTGCGCTGGGCTCAGCCTCCTCTGCCCCGGCCTCCTGGGCCCCCGTGCTCTCTGCGTCGGTCTCCTGGGCCCCGGCGTCCTCGGCCGCGGGGATGATGACGGTGTCGTTTCCGGCGTCGGGGGCGGCGCCGGGCCAGGCCCAGGTCTGGATATCGTCCTGGCCGTCGGCGTCGGCGTCGGCGTTGGCGTTGGCGTTGGCGTTGGCGTTGGCGTCGGCGAGGGCCTTGGCCTCTTGGGCCTCGGTGTCCTCTGCCTCGGTGTCAGCGTTCTCTGCGCCGGCTGCGACTGTGGTGTCACCCTCGGCGCCGGCTGTGACTGTGGTGTCACGTTCGGCGGTGGTGTCGTCGGCTGTGACTGTGGTGTCACGGTCGGCGGTGGTGTCGGCGTCCGTGTCGGCGCCAGCGTCCGCGTCGGCGCCAGTGTCCAAGTCCGCGCCGGGGGCGGCGCCGGGCCAGGCCCAGGTCTGGACCTCGCCCTGGCCGTCGGCGCCGGCGAGGGCCTCGGCCTC
>NZ_JBKECZ010000007.1:0-7751 GCF_047975165.1 Mycobacterium sp. | reverse complement strand
GCCCGGCATTGCCCCCCGGCCCGCCTGCGTCACCGGACCCGCCCTCGCGGCCCCGCCCGGCATTGCCCCCCGGCCCGCCTGCGTCACCGGACCCGCCCTCGCCGCCCGGTCCGCCCTCGCCACCCGGTCCTCCACCTTCCACCGCGTCGGTGAAAGCGCGTACCCGGGGGAGTGCCCCGGGCGGAATGACACCTCGGTTGCGGATGTCCCAGACCTCGTCGCCGCCGATACCGATCAGGGCGGCGATCACCGGTTCGGGCAGCGACGAGGCCGTGCACGCCCTGTCGAACCGAGCATGCAGGCTCGCCGGCATCCTCGTCAGCAACGCACTACGGGTCACCTCGAGCGCCCGCAGATGTTGCATGAGCCGACCTGCGGACTCCACATCCCCACTCACCGCCACCCGCCACGAACTTGCTGCCAGCATCTCCGCCTTCACACACTGTGCGATCACAGAGAGAATATACGACTCGTATTCGTTTGATGTGCTCGCCGGCAATCGATCGATGACGGTCCGCAGTGTATCGAGCTGCGCTTCGGCGTAGCCTTCGAGGACGTCGGTATCGCTGTGCCGGTCGACGACGACGGTGTCCCGTCGTCCGGCGGGTGCCGGCTCGGGCGGTTGCGCTGCGACCAGCCGGGCCAGCTCGGCGTCCGGGTCTGCGGCCACCAGCAGGCGCGAGTAGGTGCCCGGCGGCAGCCCCAACCCGTTCTCAACCTTTTGAACAGTGCTTTTGTGTGGTTTTCGGGCGCCGCGTTCGAGGTAGCTCAACCCCATGATGCTCACGCCGGTCGCGGCTGCGAGGTCGGCCAAAGACCAGTCCCGGGACTCGCGCAGCGCACGCATGGCCGCGCCGGCCGATTCACGACTCACGGCGGGCTCCGGCCATACGGCGAATACTACACAGCCAGCCCGACCTCCTTATGTATATTCGTTTTAATCTCGGTTCTCTTGCGCCGGCACGATGTCCGTGTATACGCTTTCGCCTACGTTCTACGTTTCACCCCGAAGGAGATCGGTAGATGACAAGCCCCTGCACGGCCAACCCGGAACTGTGGTTCGGTTTTCCCGATGACGACGAAGGCGACGGCGCGACCAAGGCCCGCGCCTACGAGCAGTCGGCCACCGAGGCGCGCATCCAATGCCTGCGCAAGTGCCCGCTGGCTCAGCAGCGGTTGTGTGCCCAGCGGGCGGTCGCGCACGGCGAGGCGTACGGCGTCTGGGCGGGAGTGAAGCTGCCCGGCGGCCAGTACCGCAAGCGCGAACAACTCGCGCGGGCACACCGGGTGCTGCAGCGCATCGCCGCGGGGGAGATCAATGCTCGCCAGTTGCCCGAGAACGCCACCCTGCTGGCGCGCCACGAAAATGCCGCCGAGGCGCAGTCCGCGGTGGTGTTGCACCTGCCCGCCGCGCGGATGCGGCCACGGCCGGCGGCGTAGCAGGTCCCCAGCACAACCGGTCCCATCGCCAACCGGCCCGGACGTCGGCGGGCAACCACCGCAGGGCCCGCGGCGTGCGGAGTAGGGTCACGGTATCGGTGTGAAATCGCACCCGCTGCGAAGGGCCGACCGTGAGCAACCTGGAGACAGTCCCCACCGAAGTCGACTGCACCGCTTCGCAGCCCGCGTCCGCAGCATCCCCCGTCGAGGTGCTCCAGCCCAGGGATGTGCCGCTGGACGGATCCCGCGCCATCGAAGTGCGGCGCACGCTTCCGCAGCGGCAGCGCTCAACGATCGGGGCGTGGTGCTTCGTCGACCATTTCGGGCCGACTTCGGACCGGATGGACGTGCCGCCCCACCCGCACACCGGCCTGCAAACGGTGACCTGGCTGTTCCACGGGCAGCTGGAACATCGCGACAGCGCCGGCGTGCACGTCCTGGTCCGTCCCGGGGAACTGAATCTGATGACCGCCGGCGCGGGCATCTGCCACTCGGAGGTATCCACCGACGGCCGCACCCTGCACGGTGTGCAGCTGTGGGTGGCGCTGCCCGATTCGGACCGCGATACCGGGCGAGACTTCGTGCACTACCGGCCCCGGCCGACACGACTGTCAGGCGGTCAGGCGCGGGTTTTTCTCGGGGAGCTCGCAGGAAGCCGCGCGCCGGTCTCCACATTCACCCCCTTGCTCGGTGCGCAGCTCGACCTCGACGCCGGAGCGTCACTGGACCTGGACATCGATGCGACGTTCGAGCACGGGGTGCTGTGCGACGACGGCGCGGCCCGGCTTGACGGCATCGACCTGGCAGAGGGTGAGCTCGGCTACCAGGGGCCCGGGCATTCCGTGCTGCGGCTGCACAATCCGGGGGAGCGCGCGGCCCGGGTGCTGTTGTTGGGGGGCACCCCCTTCGGCGAGCGGTTGGTGATGTGGTGGAACTTCGTCGGCCACAGCCACGACGAACTCGTCGAGTTCCGCCGTCTGTGGCAGGACGCCGACGACCGCTTCGGTTCCGTGGCGGGCTATCGCGGGAGTCTCGCCCGGCTGCCGGCCCCGCCCATGCCGACCACCCGATTGAAGTCCAGACGGGCCGCACAACCCAAGGAGCGCAGATGACGACCGACAAGACCGGCGCGCAGACCACCGTCGCGGTGGAGCCCGACCGCTACACCATTGCCGTCGACGGCACGAACGCCGGATTTGCCGCGTTCGCCGACCGGGGGGCTCAGCGGGTGTTCCACCACACCGAGATCGATCCCGCGTTCGGTGGTCGGGGCCTGGCGACCCTCCTGCTCGCCGAGGCGCTGCGGGCCACCCGCGCCGACGGCAAACGGATCGTGCCGGTGTGTTCGATGGTGGGCACCGTGCTCAAGAAACACCCCGAATACCTCGACATCACCGACCCGGTCACCGACGAAGTGGCGGCGTGGCTGGCCACGCAGACCGCCCGCTGAGCGCAGGCCTGGCCCGGGCACTGGGGCACTGGGGGCACGGGCCAGGGGCCTGGGGCCAGGGGACAGAGGCCAGGGGGCAGGGGCCAGGGGGCAGGGGCCAGGGGGAAGGGGGCAGGGGGCAGGGGCCTCGCACGCTCGCTCGCGAGCGTAACGCCATGGCGAAATCTGGAGCGAAAATTCGCAACCCCGTTACGCTCGCGAAAGACTCCTGATTGCGGACAGGGTCGCCAGGGCTTTGCCCTGACGGTGCATCTGGCTGGGCAGGGTGCCCGGGGCCGGGCACGACGGCCGGCGCCCGGTGCCCGGGGCCCGGCGCCCAACGACCCGGGGTGATCAGTAGGCGTCGTCGACGTCGCGGCGCGGGCGCGGCGCGTCCTGCTGGCCGAACAGCGGGCGGTGGATCTGCTGGTGGCCGTAGACACCCTCGGTGTAGGCGGTCTCGGCGTGCTGGGTGAGGTCGACGCCCTGCACTTCGGCCTCCCTGCTGACCCGGAACCCCAGCGTCCGCTCGATCGCCATGGCCAGCAGGTAGCTGACGGTGAAGGCATACAGGCCCACGACCGCCATCGCCAGGGCCTGCTTGCCGAGCTGGAGCAGCCCGCCGCCGTAGAACAGCCCGTTGGCGCCGTGCGTCATCACCGCGGTGGCGAACAGCCCGATCAACAGCACGCCGACCACCCCGCCGACGAAGTGCACCCCCACCACGTCGAGTGAGTCGTCGTAGTTGAGCTTGAACTTCACCGTGATGGCGAACGCGCACACGATTCCGGCGGCTAGGCCGACGACCGCGGCGCCCAGGGTGTTCACCGTGCCGCAGGACGGGGTGATGGCCACCAGGCCGGCGACCACGCCCGAGGCGGCGCCGAACGTGGTCGGCTTGCCGTCGCGGATCTGTTCCACCGAGAGCCAGCCCAGCATGCCCAGGCAGCCGGCGACCAGGGTGTTGAGGAAGATCGCCGACGCCATCCCGTCGGCGGCCAGCGCGGAGCCGGCGTTGAACCCGAACCAGCCGAACCACAGCAGGCCCACCCCGAGCAGCACGAATGGCAGGTTGTGCGGGCGCATCGCCTCGACCTTGAAGCCGATGCGCGGGCCCAGCACGAGCGCCAGCGCCAGCGCGGAGGAGCCGGAGACGATCTCGACGACCAGTCCGCCGGCGTAGTCGAGCACCCCCATGTTGACCAGCCAGCCGTCGGGCCCCCACACCCAGTGGGCGACCACCGAATACACCGCGATGGCCCAGACCGGCACGAACAGCATCCAGGCGGCGAATTTCGCGCGGTCGGCGATGGCGCCGCTGACCAGGGCCGCGGTGATGATCGCAAACGTCAATTGAAAGGTGGCGAAGAGCAGCTCGGGCACCGGGCCGTGCGCGGTGTCCGGGCCGATGCCCTTCATGCCGGCAAAAGACAGCCCGCCCACGAACCCGCCTCCGCTGGTGAACGCCAGGCTGTAGCCGACGAGCAGCCACGCCACGGTGACCAGCGGGATCGAGATGAAGCTCATCATGATCATGTTGAGCACGCCGGTGGTGCGCACCATGCCGCCGTAGAAGATCGCCAGCCCGGGCGTCATCAAGAGCACCAACGCGGTGCTGGCAAGCAGCCACGCGGTGGCTGCGGGGTCGATGTTCAACTCTCCGGCTCCCTAGCTTGTCCTGGAAGGTGCGGGCGGGGCGGCCCGCTCGGTAGGGGGCGGTGCTATCGGAGAAATTTTCAGGTCGGTAGCAGCTGAACCGCTGAACAGCGCCCCACCCGCGGTGCCCGCGCGCCACGCACCGCGACGCTCATCCCCGTTGACCACACCCGCCGTACCAAGGTAACCACTGCTCTCCGGCATGGGAAATCGTGGAGCAAAGTCGGTGTCCGTCGGCGCGCACCCTGGAACCCGGTATTAGAGCATTCGCTCTGTTATATTCGTCCCATGCCTCGTCCCCGGGTGCACGATCTCGATCGCGTCCTCGACGTCGCCGAGGAACTCGCGGTGAGCGCCGGGCCGGCAGCGGTCACCATCCGCGCCCTGTCGGATGCGACGTCGATGTCCAACGGCGCGCTGTATCACGCGTTCGCCTCGCGGGCCGGATTGCTGGGCCGGGCGTGGGTGCGTGCGGCCAACCGGTTTCTGGTACTCCAACGCGACGCCGTCGAGCGGGCGTTGACCGGCGGGCACACCGCCGTTGCCGACGCTGCCGGGGTTACCGACGCTGCCACGGTTGGCGACGCTGCCGCGGTGGACGCCGTAGTCGCGGCCGCGTTGTGTCCGGCGCTGTTCTTCGACCAGAACCCGTCGTCGGCGCAATTCCTGCTGACCGTTCCGCGCAGCGAGCTGCTGCGATCCGGGGAGGTGCCCGCCGAGGTGGCCCGGGAGTTGCGGGAACTCGACGACGCCCTCGGTGCGATCTTCATCCGATTGGCGCGCGGGCTGTGGAACCGCGCCGACAAGCCGGCGCTGGTACTCATCCGCGACAGCGTCGTCGGCCTTCCGACGGCACTTCTGCTGCGCGACAACCGAATACCCGACGACGCCGCACGAGAACGCCTGGCTGCGGCCGTGTGGGCCGTGCTGACCATCCCGCCGGCGAACCCCTGAACCCCTGAACCCCTGCCCCCGGAACCCCTGAGCCCCTGGACTCCCCCCGGAACTCCCTGGAAATACCACCCAATCCCGAAAGGGCCCGCCCATGACCGCAACTCTGCAATACCGGAACCGGATCGCCGTGCTGACCCTCGGTGCCGACGAAAACCGTTTCTCGCCAGCGCAACTCGACACTCTCGACGCCCACCTCGACGACATCGAGAACACCGCGCAGGCGCTGATCACCACCGGCAGCGGCAAGTTCTATTCCAACGGACTCGATCTCGACTGGCTCGCCGCCAACGGCGACAGGGCCGACTGGTACGTCGGGCGTATCCAGACACTGCTCAATCGCATCCTGACGTTCCCACTGCCCACCGTCGCCGCGATCAACGGACACGCGTTCGGTGCGGGCTCCATGCTGGCGATCGCCCACGACTTCCGCGTCATGCGCGCGGACCGCGGCTACTTCTGCTTCCCCGAGGTCGACATCCGCATTCCGTTCACTCCGGGTATGGCCGCGCTCATCCAGGCCAAGCTGCCGCCGCAGACCGCGCTGGCCGCCATGACCACCGGACAGCGCTTCGGCGGGCCACAAGCCCAGGCGATCCAGCTCGTCGACGACACCGCGCCCGCCGACGGCCTCATCGACGCGGCAGCGGATCGGCTGCAACCGTTGCTCGGCAAGGATCCGGGCACCCTCGGTGCGATCAAGACGACCATGTACGCCGCCGTCAGCGCAGCACTCGAGGCCGTCGCAGCGTGAGGGAGCGGGCCTCCCGGCGCGGGGCGGGTGCGGCGCATATCTTCGGTATGTCGATCGCGGATACCTGACGTATCCTGAGCGGATGGCTGATATCACCACTATCAAAGTCAGCAAACCGCTGCGCGATCGCATCACGGCCGCGGCTGGGCAGCGGCGCCAAACCGTGCAGAACTTTATGGAGCAGGTGATGGATGAGCACGACCGCCGCCAGCGCCTGGCTGCCGTCGCAACCGCACTGCGCACCGCCGACGAGGACACCCTGCACGGCTGGCGCACGGAAACCGAAGGCTGGGCAACACTCGACTCCGACGTCGACGAGCCCCGGTGACCGAACCGCTGCGACCCGGATCCGTCGTCTGGGTCAACCTCGACCCCACCGTAGGTCGCGACCAGTCCGGCCGCCGGCCGGCCGTCGTCGTCGCATCGACGGGCTACTTGCGGGCGGTCGCCGAATTGGCCATCATCGGTCCCGCGACGACGACACAGCGCGGTTGGCCGCAGCACGTGGAGCTGACCGGCGCGGCCCTTGGGCTGGACCGTCCGACTTTCGCGATGACCGAACAGCCGCGCACGATCAGTCGACGACGCATCGCCGCGGTCGCGGGCACGGTCGAAGCCGAGTGCCTGGGCGCTATCCGGCTCTGGCTCAACGACTTTACGAGGGACTGACGGCTACCCGCCCAGTGCGGTGCGCAGGAACGGGGTGGGGTCTTTCATCGACGCCGGCACGGTGCCGCTGATGTAGACGGTATAGCTGTCGGCCACCGGCCCGAACTGCTCGGGAATCGCAAGGTCGGGGCCACCGAGTTTGACGACGGCGTGCGCGCTGGCGGCGCTGTTGAGGTAGCTCATCACCCCCGGGATGCTGGGCCCGACGTTGTCGGTGCCGACGATCGCGTACCCCTGATCGAGCCGGTGCGAGAGGTATTCGTCGTCGCGGTGACTGCGCAGCGGCGGTGCCGGATCCAGCAGCACCGAGGTGATCAACGCGCCGTGGGGCGGAATCGGGCCGTCGTAGTTCGTCGCGTCGAGTCCCGATCAGTCGGGTGTCGCGGCGAGGGCACTGCCCACGCCCACCACCGCACCGCACATCAGCAGAATGAAGGAAAGGACGAGTGCAGCAAGGCTTTTCATCGTGACCCTTTTATTCGAGGCGGGGAGGGGTGGGGGCCTCTGCGGCAGATAATGGTCAGCGCGCGTCGGGATGATGTGGCGACGAACCCGGGGCATGTGGGGCGACTGGCCGTTGTCTGGTTGCGTCCAGCAGAGTGGTGTACGAGTCGGACCTGATCTGCGGTACCGGCGTGTCGTAGCCGAATGAATGAAGGTCATCGCGTGATTCTTCGAGAGACCCGAAAAAGTCACTCGAGCAAAGGAACCAACGCGATGACCACTGCCTGCCCACGATATCGACCTGCCCATGGTGCTGGCCGAACGACTCACCACCACCCACCCCGATGTCTTGCGTGAACTGCTGGCCACATTCATCCACGCCGTGATGGGCGCCGAAGCCGACGCCTT
>NZ_JBKECZ010000143.1:0-12558 GCF_047975165.1 Mycobacterium sp. | reverse complement strand
GTACATCGACCCGAGAGTGACGGCCGGCCCGCCCCGGCCGGGCTATCTGCCGCGCATCATCGACGGCGCCGTCCACCACGGGCTGCCGCAGTGCTGGATCGAGCGCTTGCGCCACTGGGAGCCGGGGCGATGATCATGGCGGGGCTGCTGCACCGGTCGATACCGCTGCTGGTGCGCCGCCTGGCCACCCTGTGCCCGGCACTGGCGTTGCTGGCACTCGACGTCGATCCGACCCTGACCCTGGTGCTCTCCCAGGTGGTGCTGTCCTTCGGTATCCCGTTCGCCGTGCTGCCGCTGGTCCGGCTGACCGGCAGCCGCGAGGTGATGGGCGCCGACGCCAATCATCGGGCCACCACCATGACGGGCTGGGGGGTCGCGGTGCTGATCAGCCTGCTCAATGTGGCCCTGATCTATCTGACGGTGGCCGGTTAGATGCCGGAGCGCAGGCACCCCTATTTCGCGTACGGGTCCAACCTGTGTGTGCTCCAGATGGCGGCCCGCTGCCCCGACGCCGGCGACCCGCGCCCGGCGGTGCTTGCCGATCACGATTGGTTGATCAACCAGCGCGGGTTCGCCACGGTCGAGCCCTCGGCGGGGAACGACGTGCACGGCGTGCTGTGGTGGCTGTCGGACCACGACCTTCGGCGCCTGGACAGCGCCGAGGGGGTGCCGGTGCGCTATCGGCGTGACCGGTTGACCGTGCGTACCGCCGACGGGCCGGCGCCGGCCTGGGTGTACATCGACCCGAGAGTGACGGCCGGCCCGCCCCGGCCGGGCTATCTGCCGCGCATCATCGACGGCGCCGTCCACCACGGGCTGCCGCAGTGCTGGATCGAGCGCTTGCGCCACTGGGAGCCGGGGCGATTGCCAAGGGCCGCCGGGTCAGCTGAGACGCTGGGTACGCAGCCGTAGCGCGTTGCCGATCACGCTGACCGAGGACAGCGACATGGCCGCGGCGGCGATCATCGGGGACAGCAGCAGCCCGAATACCGGGTAGAGAACCCCGGCGGCGACCGGGACGCCGACCGCGTTGTAGATGAACGCGAAGAACAGATTCTGCCGAATGTTGGCCACGGTCATCCGGGAGAGTTCGCGCGCCCGCACGATGCCGGTGAGGTCGCCGTTCAGCAGGGTGATCCCCGCGCTTTCCATGGCCACATCGGTGCCCCCGCCCATGGCCAGCCCGACGTCGGCGGACGCCAGGGCGGGAGCGTCGTTGACGCCGTCGCCGGCCATGGCCACTATTCGCCCCTCGCCGCGCAGCCGGGTGACGACGTCGGCTTTGTGGTCCGGCAGCACCTCGGCCTCGACGCGGTCGATCCCGAGACGGCGCGCGACCGCCCCCGCGCTCACGGCGTTGTCGCCGGTGAGCATGATGACCTCGATGCCGTCGCGGCGCAGGGCGGCCAGCGCCGCCGGAGTGCTCACCTTGATCGGATCGGCGATCGCGAAGACACCGGCCGGCGCACCGTCGACGCCGAGGTAGATCGCGGTGGCCCCGTCGGCACGCAACCGGTTCGCGTCGGCGTCCAGCGCGCCGGTGTCGCCGGTGTCGATGCCGTGCGACGCGAGCAGTGCGGCGGTGCCCAGCACCACCGGGCGGCCGTCGACGACGCCGACGACGCCGCGGCCCGCCGGTGCGTCGAAGTGCTCGACGTCGGGGATGGTGATGCCGCGCTCCCGGGCGGCCGCGACGAGGGCCTGGGCCAGCGGGTGCTCGGAGGCCCGCTCGACGCCGGCGGCCAGCCGCAGCAACTCGCCGGCCTCGAATCCCGGTACTGCCACGATGTCGGTGACGGCGGGACGGCCTTCGGTGAGGGTGCCGGTCTTGTCGACGACGAGGGTGGTCACCTTCTCCATGCGTTCCAGGGCTTCGGCGTTCTTGATCAGCACACCCAGCCGGGCGGCCCGGCCGACACCGACCATGATCGACATCGGGGTGGCCAGCCCCAGCGCGCACGGGCAGGCGATGATCAGCACCGCGACAGCGACGATCAGGGCATGGGCCATCTTCGGGTCCGGGCCGGCCAGGCCCCACGCCACGAACGCGATCGCGGCCACCGCGATGACGACGGGTACGAACACCCCGGCGACTCGGTCGGCGATCCGCTGGATCGGGGCGCGGGAGCGCTGCGCGTCGGCGACCATCGCCACAATCCGCGCCAGCACGGTGTCGTGGCCGATCTTCTCCGCGCGCATGACCAGCCCGCCGGTCGAATTGATGGTGCCGCCGACGACGGTGTCGCCAGGAGACTTGGTGACCGGCATGGGCTCACCGGTCACCATCGATTCGTCGATTGCCGACGTGCCGGCCTCGACGGTGCCGTCCACGGGCACCCGCTCCCCGGGCCGCACCCGCAGCCGGTCGCCGATCCGAACGGCATCCAGGCCGATCTCCTCGTCGTCGCCGTCGGCACCTATCCGCCGCGCGGTCTTGGGCGCCAGGTTGGCCAGGGCCTTGATGGCACCGGAGGTCTGCTCGCGTGCCCGCAACTCCAGCACCTGCCCGAGCAGCACCAAGACGGTGATGACCGCAGCCGCCTCGAAATAGACCTCGACGGAGCCCATGCTCCGGAACGAGTCGGGGAAGATGCCGGGCGCCACGGTGGCCACCACGCTGTAGACCCAGGCCACACCGGTACCCATCGCGATGAGGGTGAACATGTTCAGGCTGCGGGTGCGCACCGAGGCCCACCCCCGCACGAAGAACGGCCGCCCCGCCCACAGCACCACCGGCGTGGCACCCACCAGCTGGATCCACGCCGAGGCGGCCGGGGAGATCACGCCGGGAACCCAGCCGAACGCGTGGCCGCCCATCGCCAGGGCGAACACCGGCAGCGTCAGCACCAGCCCCGCCCAGAAACGCCGGGTCATATCGGCCAATTCGTGGCTGGGACCGGTGTCGGCGGTGACCGCGACGGCCTCGAGTGCCATGCCGCAGATCGGGCATGCCCCCGGGCCCGGTTGACGGATCTCCGGGTGCATCGGGCAGGTGTACTCGGCGAGCTGCCCGCGAGCGGTGCCGGGGTCGACCGACATCGCGCGCACCGGGTCGGCGGCTGGTGGCGGCGAGGTGTGCAGATCGTGGGTGCAGCTGGTCATATCTGGAACTATACCCCCTAGGGGTATTATCTTTCAAGGTCCGATTACGATGAGTCGTCCCCGGGGTCTTCAAAACCGATCTCGACAGGCTCGCCGCCCCCGTAGCTCAGGGGATAGAGCACGGCTCTCCTAAAGCCGGTGTCGCAGGTTCGAATCCTGCCGGGGGCACCAGGTCAGACCATGTTTCTGACTATCGCGGGCGACTTATGTGCGAATTCGATGTAGTGGTGCACCGCCAGAAGGCGCAAGGCGATGTCGTCTCTTTCATCAGGTACGCACTCGATGGGTTCCTTGACGAACTGCGCGCACAGATCGAGGTGGTCAAAGTCGAAAACCTCCAGATTCACTGGGAGAGCTACGTGTACGGGGCGTTCAGCGATCTGCCGGACACCGAGATACGGACCCGTCAGCGCGAACTGACTCTGGTGATGCCCCGGGAACGCTGGATCACGGCCATGGAGGCGACCGACCTGAACACCCGGCTCGCGCGGTTCTACGCCAAGGCCGGCGAGCACACTCCCACCCGCGACCTCAACGACCTGACCAAACTTCGGCTGGCCGAGAAGGACAAGCGTCGATACCGAGTGCGCCGCAGCGTCATCCAAGCATTCATCCCGCCAACCTGGGAAGCACCCCAGACGCCATCATTCGATGGGTTGCTCGCCGACCTACCGCCAATCGACGAAGGCCCGACTGTCTTGGGCTACGAGCAACCCGAGGGGCGTGGGTCGGTAGCGCTTTGGGTGGGGGCGGAGCAGTTGAGTTCATTCTGCATCCAGGGCGGTGGTGGTCGGCGTGTCGCCGCCATGGCCGCAGGATCAATATCATCACCCAGCCCCCTGAGTGTTCACTCTGCGCCGGTGGCGCAAAAGTGCGAGTGGAGGGCGCCCTCAGCGCAGGGTCAGCGGGGGTGGATGCGCACCACCAGCCGGAGCCTTCGGCGCCAACGGACGCGGCTCCACCGGCTGCGCAGAATCTACCCCGAGCAAACCACCATCACCGAACTCATCAGGCACACCCCATGATCCAAACAACCCGACAATCAACCCCGCACCCCGCCAGGCGCGCTACCGACCCACGCCCCTAAGGCACCCAGCGGCACTGGCCAGCACGAAGGCGGGCAGAGGCCGCCGGAGAGCGACGTTCCGCAGGGCCGTCGACCCGCCGCAAGAAGTCGTTCGGCAGCGCCAGCCGGAACACGGTCTTCCACGCCGACGCCACCTGCCGCGGCAGCGGCCCGGTGGTGTAGGTCAGCCCGTAGCGCTCGAAGATCTCCTGCACCTTCGGGGCGATCTCCTGATAGCGGTTGCTGGGCAGGTCGGGGTACAGGTGGTGCTCGATCTGGAAGGACAGGTTGCCGGTCATGAAGTGCAGGAACGCGTTTCCGGAGATATTGGCCGATCCGAGCATCTGGCGCAGATACCACTGGCCGCGGGTTTCGCCGTCAATACAAGACTTCTCGAACGTCTGCACACCGTCAGGGAAGTGTCCGCACATGATCACCGAATGGGTCCACAGGTTGCGGATCAGGTTGGCGGTGAGATTGGCGGTCAGTGTCGTCGCCGCCGACGGGCCGGACAACAGCGGGTGCAGCACGTAGTCGCGCGTCAGGTGCTTGCGTACCTTGGCCAGCACCTTCTTGCCCTGGCGGCGGAAGTGGTCGGAGTCGCCACGCCCCTTGATGACCTTGCCGATTTCGAGATCGTATGCGGCGATACCGTATTGGAACAGACACGCGTTGATGAGATTCCACAGCGGCTGCGCCAGGTAGAACGGCTTCCAGCGCTGGTTCTCGTCGACCCGCATGATGCCGTAGCCCAGATCATGGTCCCTACCGCGCACATTGGTGTAGGTGTGGTGGATCTCGTTGTGCGAGTGCTTCCACATGGCCGCCGGTGAGGCGTTGTCCCATTCCCAGCTGGTCGAGTGGATCTTGGGATCGCGCAGCCAGTCCCACTGCCCGTGCATCACGTTGTGGCCGATCTCCATGTTCTCCACGATCTTGGATACCGACAGCCCCGCGGTGCCGATCACCCAGGCGGGTGGGAAGAGCGAGAACAGCAGGACGACTCGGCTGGCGAGTTCGAGTTTGCGTTGCCCGTCGATGACCCCGCGGATATAGGCGGCGTCGCGCTCGCCACGACCCGCCAGGACGTTCTCCCGGATGGCGTCGAGTTCGGCGCGAAGCTCTTCGATGTCCTCATCGCCGAGATGCGCAGTCGGATCGTCCTGTGTGACAGTCATTATCGCTCCCGATGCATTGTCAGACGTCGAGTTCGCAGGCGCCTACGACCGCGGACACGCAGGTTTGGATGTTCACATCGTCGCCGTCGGTGGCGATGGTGAGTTCGCCGTTGCGCAGATCGCGCACGGCGCCGTGTCGCAGCGGCACGACGCAACCGAAGCAGATGCCCATTCGGCATCCCGACGGCATCAATACCCCCGCTGCTTCTCCGGTTTGCAGCAGTGTCGCAGACCCCTCAATATCCACCACAGCCCCGGTCTTGGCAAAGGTCACGGCGCCCCCGGCGCCGCCCTCGCCGGTGTCGATGACGGCGGGACGGAACCGTTCGATGTGTAGCTGACCAGCGATACCACTTGCAGACCAGTGTGTTTCGATCACATCGAGTAGACCCGCCGGGCCGCAGGCCCAAGTATGGCGGTCGGCGAAGTCAGGTATCAGGTCGGCCAGCCGGTCGGCGTCCAGCACGCCGTCGAGGTCGGTGTGCCGCTCCACCAATCGGATTCGCCGCTGTCGGTCCAGCATTCGCAGCTCTCCGCCGAAGATCACGGCGTCGGGCGTGGGCGCGGAATGCACCACCACAATGTCGCGGGCACCGGCCCCAACCCCAACCCCGGCCATATTGCGCAGCATCCCCATGACCGGAGTAATGCCGCTGCCCGCGGTGACGAACAGGATCTTGGCGGGGGGTTGGTCGCCCAGGGTGAAATCGCCGCCGGCCTGTTCGAGTTGGATCACCGTGCCGACTGCCGCGCTCCGCACCAGGTGATTGCTGACCACGCCACCGTCGATGGCCTTCACAGTGATCGTGAAGCAGCCGTCGCGCCGGTCCTTCCTGGAGGTCAGCGAGTACGCCCGCCACAGCCGCACACCGTCCACGTCGACCCCGACCCGAACGTACTGACCGGGTACGTGGGGGCGCCATCCGCGCCCGGGCTTGATCACCAACGTGGCGGCATCGCGCGTTTCGGGGCGGATTCCGACGATCCGCCCGCGCAGGTCGGCGCGGGACAGCAAGGGGTCGATCACGTCGAGATAGTCCGCCGGAACCAGCGGCGTGGCCAGCCGCAGTGCGGTCCTGTCGGCTAAATTCCACACCCGCTCGCGCAGGGTGCCGGCCATCGCGGACCGGAGACGCAATCGGGGTGCCAGGCTGGTCATGACTCAATAGTCAGTGCTGTTCGTTATAAACTCTTGCTCTGATCACGTGAATTTCACATTCGATTTTGTTCGCACGAGGTAGTTTTGTCCGATCCGTCCCCTCCGCTAACCGGATTACAACTCGACAAGTCCGTGGTCAGGGCACTCGAGGCGATCCTGCCTGCGATGGCCGAACACACCGTGACAGCCATCACCGTCGAGGTGCCCAGCTACACCGACGCGTTCAGCGGCCCGATGGGCCAGACCATCGAGACTGCGGTACAGACGGCGCTGGGAGCATTCCTGCGCCTGGTTGCCCGCGCCGAGGATTCCGACCCCGGGTCGCCGTTGTCCCCCGCCCTGGACGGCGCCTACGAGCTCGGTTGCGGTGAGGCCCGCCAGGGCCGCACGATCGACGCCCTGTTGTCGGCCTACCGGGTGGGCGCTCGGGTGGCGTGGCGCGAGTTGTCGGCGACAGCCGTGGCGGCGGGACTCCCCGCGCCGACCATCGCCCGCTTTGCCGAGTTGGTGTTCGCCTACATCGACAAACTCTCGGCGTCCAGCGTTGCCGGTCACACTGACGAATTGGCCACCGCCGGGCGGGTCCGTCAGCGTCACCTGGACCGGCTGACACAGGATCTGCTCGCGGGCGAGACCGCGGCCACCCTGCTCGCCGGAGCCGAAAAGGCAGCCTGGCAGCCACCGGACACCCTGACCGCGGTCTTGGCCCCGGTGGACCAGACACGCGGCCTGGCAATCCAATTCGGCCCGTCGACCCTGCAGCTGTCCGAAGATCTGCCCGGGATTGCCGGGGCTGGGGTGGACGGGGCTGGGGTGGATGGGGCTGGGGTGGACGACCTTGCGGTGCTGTTGGTTCCCGACGCGGCCGGCCCGAGGCGTCAGCAGTTGATGTCCGCGCTGTCCGGGCGCCACGCACTGGTCGGGCCCACCCGGCCATGGATGCACGTCGGGTCGTCGTATAAGCGCGCGTTGCGTGCCCGGGAATTGGCCGGAACCGCGGGCAACGACACGCTCGATACCGACGAGCATTTGGTCGAACTGGTTCTCGGCGCCGATCGCGAAGCTATCCAAGACCTACGCGCCCGCGCACTGGCGCCGCTGGCCGGACTGTCGCCGAAGACCGCCCAACGACTCGCCGAGACCCTGCGCTCGTGGCTCCTGCACCAGGGCCGCCGCGAGGCGGTGGCAGCAGAGCTATTCATCCACCCCCAGACGGTGCGCTACCGGATGGGACAACTGCGCGAGCTCTACGGCGAGCGGCTCAGCGACCCGCGGACCGTTCTGGAGCTGACGGTCGCGCTCGGGCACGCATCAGATCCCGAATCCTCAAGACAACCCCGGAATTGACCATGACCACGGGAGTACCGTGCGGCGTATGGATGCCTCGACCGGGGTGTGGATTCTGGGTGGCTACCAGAGCGATTTCGCGCGCAATCTGCATCGGGAACAGCGTGACTTCGCCGAGCTGACGTCCGAGGTGGTGACCGCAACGCTGGCGGCAGCCACAGTGCATGCCGCAGACATCGGTGTCGTGCACGTCGGGAACGCCTTCGGTGAGCTGTTCGCCGCCCAGGGCCACCTGGGTGCGATGCCGGCCACCGTGTGCCCCGACCTCTGGGACACCCCCGCCTCGCGACACGAGGCGGCGTGTGCGTCGGGAAGCATCGCCACCCTCTCGGCGATGGCCGACCTGCGCTCGGGTGCGTACGACTCGGCGCTTGTCGTCGGCCTCGAACTGGAAAAAACCGTCTCTGGAGACACCGCGGCCGACTACCTGGGAGCGGCAGCCTGGACCGGCCACGAGGGCGCCGGGGCCCGCTATCTGTGGCCCGCGATGTTCGCCGAAGTCGCCGAGGAGTACGACCGCCGCTACGGTCTGGACGACTCCCACCTGCGGGCCATTGCCGGGCTCAATTTCGCCAATGCGCGTCGCAACCCCAACGCCCAGACCCGCAGTTGGACCGTGCCGGACCCGATCACCGACGACGATGCGACCAACCCGGTGACCGAGGGTCGCCTGCGCCGCTTCGACTGCAGCCAGATGACCGACGGCGGTGCCGGAGTCGTCCTGGTCAACGACGCCTACCTGCGGGAGCACCCCGCGGCCCGACCGATCGGCCGGATCGACGGTTGGGGGCACCGCACCGTCGGGCTGGGATTGCGGCAGAAACTCGACCGTGGCGCCGACGATCCATACGTGCTGCCGCACGTGCGGGGCACCGTGTGCGACGCACTGGGCCGAGCACAGGTGACACTCGACGACGTGGACGGGTTCGAGGTCCACGACTGTTTCACCCCCAGCGAATATCTGGCCATCGACCACATCGGGCTCACCGGGCCCGGTGAATCGTGGAAGGCCATCGAGAACGGGGAGATCGAGATCGGCGGGCGACTACCGATCAATCCCAGCGGCGGCCTCATCGGCGGCGGGCATCCGGTCGGCGCGTCCGGGGTGCGGATGCTCCTGGATGCGGCCAAGCAGGTCAGCGGAACCGCTGGCGACTACCAGGTCGACGGCGCCCGGAAATTCGGCACCCTGAATTTCGGCGGAAGCACCGCCACCACCGTCAGTTTCGTTGTCGGCAAAGGTATCTGACAATGGATGCGCGGATTGTCGGAAAGTTCCTGTCAACCCTGCCAGAAGGCGACGACCACCCCTACCGCACCGGGCCGTGGCGGCCGCAGACGACGGAGTGGGATGCCGACGAGCCGACCGTGATAGCTGGCGAAATCCCGGACGACCTGGACGGTATCTATCTGCGCAACACCGAGAACCCACTGCACCCGGCGTTGAAGACCTATCACCCGTTCGACGGTGATGCCATGCTGCACGTCGTCGGCTTCGGAGGCGGAAAGGCCTTCTACCGCAACAGGTTCATTCGCACCGATGGCTTCCTCGCCGAGAACGATGCCGGCGGGCCACTGTGGCCGGGACTTGCCGAGCCGGTGCAACTCGCCAAGCGCGACAAGGGGTGGGGTGCTCGCGAGCTGATGAAAGACGCCTCCAGCACCGATGTCGTCGTGCATCGCGGGGTCGCATTGACCAGCTTCTACCAGTGCGGTGACCTGTACCGGGTCGACCCCCGTTCGGCGAACACGCTGGGCAAGGAAACCTGGAACGGCCGCTTCCCCGCCGATTGTGGCGTGTCCGCTCATCCCAAGGCGGACAGCCGAACCGGCGAGCTGCTGTTCTTCAACTACAGCAAACGCGAACCGTACATGCACTACGGCGTCGTGGACGCCAGCAACGACCTGGCCCACTACGTCGACGTCCCGCTGCCCGGACCGCGCCTGCCACACGATATGGCCTTCACCGAAAACTACGCCATACTCAACGATTTCCCGCTGTTCTGGGATCCGGGGCTGCTGGAACAGCGAGTACACCTGCCGCGCTACTATCCGGACATGCCGTCGCGGTTCGCGGTGATACCGCGGCGGGGCAGTTCCGCCGACATCCGCTGGTTCGAGGCGGAACCGACGTTCGTGCTGCATTTCACCAACGCCTACGAGGACGGCGACGAGATCGTCCTCGACGGCTTCTTCGAGGGCGCACCTCAGCCCGCCGACACCGGTGGCACCAAGTGGGAGCGGATGTTTCGATTCCTGGCGCTGGACCGGCTGCAGGCCCGGTTGCACCGGTGGCGGCTCAATCTGGTGACCGGGGCGGTCACCGAGGAGCCTCTGGCGGAGTCGATCACCGAGTTCGGCGTGATAAACGCCGACTACGCGACCCGCAACTACCGTTACGTGTATGCCGCATCGGGCAAACCGGGCTGCTTCCTGTTCGACGGCCTGGTCAAACACGACCTGGTCAGGGGTAGCGAGGAGAGGTTCACCTTCGGCGATGGCGTATACGGCAGCGAAACCGCGATGGCGCCGCGAGTCGGTGGTCGAGCCGAGGACGACGGGTACCTGGTCACGCTGACCACGGACATGAACGCCGACGCATCGTTTTGCCTGGTGTTCGACGCGGCCCGGGTCGGTGACGGGCCGATGTGCAAACTCGCTTTGCCGGAACGGATCTCAAGTGGCACGCATGCGACGTGGGCGCCCGGGCCCGAGTTGCGCCGATGGGACATCGCGACCCCTGCGGCTCAAACCGTCCGGCCGGCATCGGCAGGGTAGAGCTCGTCAACGCCGGGAGCGGCCACCCAGCAGCGCCGCCACGGTCGCCCACAGCGCGCAGACACCCGCACCGACACCCGCGGCCGCCACGACATAGAGTCCGTAGCCGGCCGACACCGGCCCGTTGATGTTGCGCTGGTAGTACAGCGCCACCAGCGCAACGTCGACAGATGAGATAACAAGCGCCGCAACTGAAGCCCCGCGCACCGACAAACCCCGACCAACCATCGCGCCGACGACCAGCAACGCCGAGGCCAGCAACACGATCAACTGACTCACCCCGAAGCCGTGTGGAAGTTCCAGGCTGCCGTGAGCGCCGCCGATCCCGTTGGCCCGGCCCCCGCCGCCGGCCTGGGTCGTCAGCCATGGCATCCAGGCGCCGGCCCACATGATGGCCGCACAAAGTGCCACCATCCAACCGGGGCGCAGCGCGGGACTCATGAGGCGAGGTTAACCGGTGCCGGGCGCGCGCGGACTGCCACCCACGTCCACAATTCAGCCCGGCGCGAAGACTCAGGCCGACGCGAAGACTCAGCCCGACGCGAAGACTCAGCCCGACGCGAACACAGTGACGAAATTGCGCAGCGAGTCTCGGATATCGGTCCTCAGTGCGGCAGCAACGATCATCCCGATGGGGCCGAACAGGGCCGGGCCGCCGAGATGCACATCGAAGCCAACGACCGACCTGTCCCCTTTCGGGGTGACCTTGGCGATCAATTTGACCTTGACGCCGCCAACCCCGTCGCCATTGAGCGTCATGCCCTCCGGTGGCTTGTAGCGCACAACCGTCCACTTGATCCGGTTGGGCATGCCCTTGACCTCTACATAGGACTCGATGACCGTGCCCTTCCCGATGACATCGGGCAGCTTGCTACGCCACACCTTGTGGATGGTCAGCCATTCTTTGAACCGGGCCAGATCGGAGGCATGCTGCCACGCTTCGTCCGGTGACAGCGGGACGTCGATCGAACCGGAGAGTTTCGCCATTGGTCCCCATCATGTTCGTCCTCGGGCCTGACAGCCCAGCGGTGCTGGTGAAGCCTACTGCGGTGCCGAATACCGGTTGCTCTAGGGCGCGTTGTCGGCAAGGAACAGCCCGGACAGTCGGCTGCCGATATTTCCGATGCCAGAGATCAGCCCCGCCAGGACACCGGTGTTGCCGCCACCGGAAATCCTGCTGCCCAAGTTCGCTAGACCGGACAGCAGGCTACCACCGTAGTTCTCGAAGCCCGAGATGTACGCACCAACGTTCGAGATACCCGAGAGGTTGTCGCCGATGTTCCCCACGCCCGAGCTGTTGTCGGCACCGGAGTTGAAGAAGCCCGACGACGAGGCGGTGTCGGAGTTGAAGAAACCCGGGACCGGGGGCAGGTGAAAGGCGGGGATGGTAATCGGGCCGGCGTACCCGCTGACGAACGCGTCAAGCATTGTGGTGTCGCTGCCCAGTGTCAGGTTCAGGGGGATGGCGGCGATGGTGATTCTGGGGAATTGGATCGGCTCGATCGAGGACACCAGAGGGATCCCCAGCTTGATGGGAATGTTGTTGATGGGAATATTGAAACTGATTTCGTTTGTGATCCGAATATGGATGCTGTTCGCACCACTGGAATTACCGTCGACGACCATGTTCATGTCCACCGGAATATTGCCGCCACCGGCACCGCGTATCGCGAACGGCTCAATGCTCACCGCGCTGATTTCGCCGGTGATGGGGAGTTTGATCATGCCGCCGCCACCGAGGGTGATGGGGATTTCAGGGATGGTCACGGTGTAGTCCCCGGCAATCAACCCGTGACGATCACCACGCCAGAACAACCCGTTGTTCTCATTGCCCGAGACGAACGCCCCGGTGTTGAGATCACCACTGTTGGCCCACCCGGTGTTGAAATCACCAGTGTTGAAACTCCCAGTGTTCACACTCCCCAGGT
>NZ_JBKECZ010000142.1:0-8456 GCF_047975165.1 Mycobacterium sp. | reverse complement strand
GAGTTCGTCGGTGCTCGCGGTGAACTGGACTGCGGTGACGTGGGGTGGTCGTTGGCGGGCCGGTCGGTGTTCGAGCATCGGGCCGTGGTGGTCGGCGGCGGGCGCGAGGAGTTGCTGGCGGGGCTGGCGGAACTGGCCTCGGGCGACGGAATGTCCACGGTCATCAGCGGTGTCGCACAGCCGGCCGGCAAGACCGTCTTCGTATTCCCCGGCCAGGGTGCTCAGGCGCTGGGGATGGGGATGGCCTTGCACGCCGCCTACCCGGTGTTCGCCGAGGCATTCGACGCCGTCGTCACCGAATTGGACCGGCACCTGCTGCGGCCGCTGCGCGAGGTCGTCTGGGGCCCGGAGGAAAACCTGCTGAACGAGACCGAATTCGCTCAGCCGGCCCTCTTCGCGGTCGAGGTCGCGCTGTTCCGGCTACTCCAATCCTGGGGTGTGAATCCGGATTTCGTGATGGGTCACTCCGTCGGCGAACTGTCGGCCGCACATGTCGCGGGCGTGCTGTCCCTGCAGAACGCCGCGGTCCTGGTGGCGGCGCGCAGCCGGTTCATGCAGCGTCTGGAGCCCGGTGGTGCGATGGTCGCGGTGCAGGCAAGCGAGGACGAGGTGCGGGCGCTGCTGGGTGGCGATGTCAGTATCGCCGCGGTGAACGGCCCCTCCTCGGTGGTGATTTCGGGCGAGCAGGAGCAGGTGCTCGCGGTCGCCGATCTCCTGCGCGACCAGGGCCGCCGGGTGCGCCGGCTCGCCGTGTCGCACGCCTTCCACTCGGTTCTGATGGATCCGATGATCGACGAATTCGGTGCGGTCGCCGCCGGCCTGCCGGTCGCGGCGCCCACCATCGCGGTCATCTCCAACCTGACCGGACAACTGGCCGACGACGACTTCGCGTCGGCGCAGTACTGGAAACGCCATGTCCGCGAACCCGTCCGCTTCGCCGACAGCATCCGCTGCGCGCATTCGGCCGGCGCCACGCGGTTCATCGAGGTCGGTCCGACCGGAGGCCTGACGGCCGCCATCGAGGAGTCGCTGCCCGACGCTCCCGACACCCCGGTCACGACGGTCGCCACCATGCGCAGGGACCGGCCCGAGGCGGCGACCCTTACCAACGCGGTCGCCCAGGCGTTCGTGTCCGGGGTCGCGGTGGACTGGCCGGCCGTGGTGGGGTCGGCCGGCTTCGTCGAGCTGCCCACCTATGCCTTCGACCGGCGCCGGTTCTGGCTGGCCACCTCCGGTGCCGCGGCCGATGCCGCCGGCCTGGGTCTGGTGGCCGGCGAACACGCGCTGCTGGGCGCGGTGGTCGACCTACCGTCTTCGGGCGGGGTGGTGCTGACCGGGCGCTTGTCCAGGGCGACGCAGCCGTGGCTGGCCGACCACGCCGTCGCCGGAGTCGTCATCTTCCCCGGCACCGGTTTCGTCGAACTGGCCATCCGCGCCGGCGACGAAGTGGGTTGCCCGGTGGTCGAAGAACTCACGCTGGCTGCGCCGCTGGTATTGCCGGAATCGGGTTCGGTGGCCGTACAAGTGGTGGTCGATACCGCCGAGGAGTCCGGATCCCGTGCGGTATCGGTGTTTTCCCGCTCCGGCACCGGTGGCGGCTCGGGCTGGCTACTTCATGCGGAGGGATCACTGAGTCCGGCCGCCGCGGCGCAACCCATCGTCGATTCCGCCAGCTGGCCTCCGGCCGGCGCCGAGCCGGTGGATCTGGCCGGCGCCTACGGGCGGCTGGCCGACGGCGGGTACGGCTACGGGCCCGCGTTCCAGGGCTTGACCGCGATGTGGCACCGCGGCGACGACCTGTTCGCCGAGGTGGCCCTGCCCGCGGTGCCGGGGCTGTCGACAACGGGATTCGGAGTGCACCCCGCGGTGCTGGACGCGGCCCTGCACGCGCTCATCGTCGCCGGCGACCACGGTGGCGGCCTTGACCGTTCCGACGGAGTCCTGGTGCCGTTCGCCTGGCAGGGAGTGTCCCTGCACGCCGCCGGCGCCTCGGCGGTGCGGGTGCGGATAACCCGGACCGGCCCGTCGTCGGTGTCGCTGGAACTTGCCGACGCGCTGGGCCTGCCGGTGCTGTCGGTCGCCTCGATGGTGGCCCGACCGGTCAGCGAGCAGCAGTTGCAGGCGGCCCTGGCCGGTTCGGCCGCCGACCGGCTCTTCGAGGTCGACTGGTCGCCGCTGCCCGCGGCTCCGGCCACCGGCGCCCCGCCGTACCGGGTCTTCGAATCCGACCCGGTGGCCGGGGACACCGCCGCCTCGGTGTACACCGCTACGCACCGGGCGCTGACGGCCGTGCAGTCCTGGCTGACCGAGCACGACACGGGGGTGCTGGTGGTGGTCACCTGGGGCGCGATGGCGCTGCCGGGCGAGGACATCACCGACCTGGCCGGTGCCGCGGTGTGGGGGCTGGTGCGCTCGGCGCAGACCGAACATCCCGGACGCATCGTGCTGGTCGACACCGACGTCGCGATCACCGACGACGAGGCCGCCGTCGTGCTGGCGGCCGGTGAGCCGCAGGTGCTGCTGCGCGACGGCACCGCCCACATCGCGCGGGTGCGCGGCAGCCGGGCGGTCCGGGCACTGCTGAGGCCGCCGGCCCCGGGGCCGTGGCGGTTGGGCATCGAGACTGCCGGCACCTTCGAGAACCTGCGGCTGGAACCCATTGCCGACACCGGGTTGCCGGCACGCGGAGTGCGCATCTCCACCACCGCGATGGCGGCCAATTTCCGCGATGTGATGATCGCACTGGGACTCTATCCGGACGCCGATGCGGCAATGGGCGTCGAGGCCGCGGGAACGGTAGTCGAAATCGGCTCCGACGTCACCGGTTTCGCCGTCGGCGACCGCGTGACGGGACTCTTCCCGGAGGGCACCGGCACGATCGCCACCACCGACGAGCGGCTGCTGATCACGATTCCAGCGGGTTGGTCCGACACCGAGGCCGCCACCGCCCCGGTCGTCTTTGCCACCGCCTACTACGCCCTGAAGGTTCTCGCCGACGTGCAGCCCGGACAACGGCTGCTGGTGCACGCCGCCGCCGGCGGTGTCGGCATGGCCGCGGTCCAGCTGGCCCGGCACTGGGGTGTGGAGGTCTTCGGCACCGCCAGCAGAGGAAAGTGGGACACGTTGCGGGCCATGGGCTTCGACGATGACCACATCGGCGACTCGCGCACCTGCGACTTCGAGACCACCTTCGGTACGACCACCGGTGGCCGCGGAGTGGACGTGGTGCTCGTTTCGCTGTCCGGGGAGTTCGTCGACGCCTCGCTGCGGCTGGTCGCGCCCGGCGGAATGTTCCTGGAGATGGGCAAGACCGACGTCCGCGACCCCGGCGATGTCGCCGAGCGGCACCCCGGTGTGCGCTACCGGGCCTTCGACCTGTTCGAAGCCGGGCCCGACAACATTCGTGAGATGCTGGCCGCGCTCGCGCAGCTCTTCGGAACCCGGGTGCTGCGCCCGTTGCCGGCGACGGTGTTCGACATCCGGCGTGCACCGGCCGCCTTGCGTTACCTGAGCCAGGCCCGCCACACCGGCAAGGTGGTGATGACGATGCCGGGCGGGCCGGCAGGCGGTTCAACACTGGCCGGGGGGACCGTGCTGATCACCGGCGGCACCGGCATGGCCGGTTCGGCACTGGCCCGGCACCTGGTGACCGCACACCGGGTGCGCGATCTGCTGCTGCTCAGCCGGCGCGGCCCGGATGCCCCCGGCGCGCCGGAGCTGACCGCGGAATTGACAGCGGCCGGCGCCCACGTGCGGGTGGTGGCCTGCGATGCCGCCGACAGGACCGCGCTGGCCGCGGTGATCGCCGATATCCCGCGCCATCAGCGACTGTCCGCGGTGATCCACACCGCCGGCAGCCTGGACGACGCCGTCGTCACCTCACTGACCCCCGACCGGGTCGATGCGGTACTGCGGCCCAAGGTGGATGCGGCCTGGAACCTGCACGAATTGACCCGCGACCTGAATCCGTCTGCGTTCGTGCTGTTTTCCTCGATCGCCGGCCTGGCGGGCGCCTCGGGTCAGGCCAACTACTCGGCGGGCAACTCGTTCCTGGATGCGCTGGCCGCCTACCGGCGGACGCAGGGCCTGCCCGCGCTCTCGCTCGGATGGGGGCTGTGGGATCCGGCCGGCGAGCTGGCCACCGGGATGGCCGCCGGCCTGGGTACCGCCGACCTGGCGAGATTCGCCCGCGACGGGATCGTGGCGATGCCGCCGAACGAGGCGCTGGAACTGTTCGACACCGCGCTGATCACCGACGAGCCCTTTCTGCTGCCCGCCCACATCGACCTGGTCGCGCTGCGGGCCAAGTTCGACGCCGGGACGTTGCCGCCGATGTTCGTCGACCTGATCAACGCACCGGCACGACGTCAGGTCGGGGATTCGCTGGCCGCGGCCAAATCGAAATCCGCACTGCTGCAGCGTCTCGAAGGCCTGCCCGAAGACGAGCAACACGGTGTCCTGCTGGATCTGGTGCGCTCCCATATCGCCACCGTGCTCGGCAGCGGCACCCCCGAGTCGATCCCCCCGGACCGGGCATTCCAGGAGCTGGGATTCGATTCCCTGACCGCGGTCGAGATGCGCAACCGTCTCAAAGCCGCTACCGGACTGGCGCTTTCGCCGACCCTCATTTTCGACTATCCGAACTCGGCTGCGCTGGCCGGCTACTTCCACCGCGAACTGCTCGGCGCCGCACCCGCCGAAACCCCACAGGTGACGCCGGGCGAGGAGGAGTTGCGGCGTGTGGTGGGATCGATTCCGGTGAAACGCCTGCGGCAGGCCGGAGTGCTGGATCTGCTGCTGGCGCTGGCCGGCGAGGGTGACGACGACACCAACGCGGCTCCGTCCGGCCTGTCGTCGCCGCTGTCGCCGGCGGCCGCCCCGGCCGCCAAGGACATCGCGGACATGGATCTCGACGACCTGGTCAACGCGGCATTCCTGGACGAAGACGAGTAGTGGACAGCCAGTGAGGGTCGCCGTCACCGGCGCCGGCGGAGTGCTGGGCCGCGGTCTGGCCGCCCGGCTGCTCAGCCACGGCCACGAGGTCACCGGAATTTCCCGGAACCGGCCCGAAAGCTGGCCCAGCTCAGCGGAGTTCGTCGCCGCCGATATCCGCGACGCCGCCGCGGTGCGCCGGGCGGTGGCCGGCGCCGACGTCGTCGCTCACCTCGCCTGGGCGCCGGACCCCGACGGCGGGATCAATGTGGCCGGCGCGGCGAACGTGCTGGCGGCCATGACCGGGTCCGGCACCGGGAGCGGGCGAATCGTCTTCGCCTCCTCGGCGCACGTCTACGCGCCGTCGGCACAGCCGGTGTCCGAAGATGCCCCGGTGAGCCCGGTGACGGCCGCCGGCAGGCAATACGCGCGGGTCGAAGAGCTGCTGGCCGACTCCGGCAGGCCGTGGGTGGCCATCCGGCTGCCGCTGGTCGTGGGCCGCGGCGTCGACAACCGGTGGCGCAGGCTGCTGGCGCTGCCGGTGCTGCCGGGCGAATCCGCGGACCGCCCGATGCAGGTCGTGCACACCGATGACGTGCTGCGACTGCTGGACCACGCCGTGCTGAACGACCAGACGCCCAGCGGGCCGATCAATCTCGCAGCCGACGGAACGCCGACGTTCCGGCAGCTGGCCGCGGCACTGCGCCGGCCCGTCGTGCGGGTCCGGGTCGGCCGGGCCGCGTTGGCCCGGCGGCTGCCCGCACTCGCCCAGCTGCAATCGGTGCAGCACACCCCGCTGCTGGACACCGCGCGGTTGCGCGAGGACCGGGGGTTCGCGCCGGCCTGGACGGCCGCCGAATGCCTCGGGGACTTCGCGCTGGCCGTGCGCGGCCGGGTGACCGTCGGCCGCCGCGTACGCGCGCTGCCCTGGCGGCTGGCCCCGATCCAGGACCTGCCCGCCGTCGACACCCCGGCCGACGACGGCGTGGCACCCAGGCTGGTCGGCCCGGCCGACGGCAACGGTGAATTCGACACCCCGATCGACCCCCGGTTCCCGACGTTTCTGGCCACCAACCTCTCCGAGGCGCTGCCGGGCCCGTTCTCGCCGTCGTCGGCCTCGGTGACCGTCCGCGGCCTGCGTGCCGGCGGCGTGGGCATCGCCGAACGGCTGCGCCCGGGCGGGGTGGTGCAGAAGGAGATCGCCATGCGCACCGTCGCGGTGTTCGCCCACCGCCTCTACGGCGCGATCACGTCGGCGCATTTCATGGCCGAAACCGTGCCATTCGCCAAGCCCGCCAGCATCGTCGCCAACAGCGGATTCTTCGGGCCCAGCATGGCCACGCTGCCGGTCTTCGGCGAGGAACGCCCCCCGACCCCCGCGCTGTCCGGCCCGATCCGCCGGCAACTTCGTACCATCCGCAACATCGGGGTGTTCGGGGTCAACCTGATCGGTCTGAGTGCGGGCTGCGGCCTGGACACCCGCGACTATCTCGCCGACGTCGAGCGTCTGGAACTGCTCGTCGGCGACGACCTCACCCGCCTCGAGGATCGCCGTCTGCTGAGCCTGATCCTGGCCGCACGGGACCACGTGGTGCACGGGTGGCTGCTGGCGTCCGGATCGTTCATGCTGTGCGCCGCGTTCAACGTGCTGTTGCGCGGGCTCGGCGGGCGCGATGTGGCGCCGGCTGTCGGGCCGGAGCTGGCCAGCGGGAAGTCCGTCGAGGCGGTGCGCCGGTTGGTGCGCGCCGCACGGAGCGACCCGGCGGTCACCCGGGTGCTCGCCGAGCCCGGCGACCGGATGGGCAAGCTGGCCGTCGATGCCCCGCGGTTCCATTCCGCGGTGCTGGCCGAGTTGGCGCTGATGGGCCACCGCGGACCGGCCGAGGTGGAGATGCTGGCGACCAGCTACGCCGATGACCCGGAGCTGCTGGTCCGCATCGTCACCAAGGCGCTGAGCTTCCCGCCCGCCCCGGTGCCGCAGCACCCGCGGATTCCGGTGCGGGCCAGGCCGATTGCCCGGCAGGCGGCGCGGCAGCTGCGTGATCGCGAGGTGCGGCGAGATAAAATGGTGCGCGCCATCTGGCTGCTGCGCGGGCTGTTGCGCGAGTACGGGCGCCGGCTGACCGACTCCGGTGTCTTCCAGACACCCGACGACGTGTTCTACCTGTTGGTCGACGAACTCGACGCGCTGCCGACCGGTGTTCCCGAGCTGGTGACCCGGCGCCGGGCCGAGCAGCGCCGGCTGCTTTCCGTCGTTCCACCCATCGTGTTCAGCGGCAGCTGGCAGCCCACGGCGGCGCTCGCGCCGGTGCTCAGCGGCGGGGACACCCTGCGCGGGGTCGGGGTCTGCGGCGGCCGGGTGCGCGGCCGGGTGCGGATCGTGCGGCCGGACACCATCGACGACCTGCAGCCCGGTGAGATACTCGTCGCCGAAGTCACCGACGTCGGCTACACCGCCGCCTTCTGTTACGCCGCGGCCGTGGTCACCGAACTCGGCGGGCCGATGTCGCACGCCGCGGTGGTGGCCCGCGAATTCGGATTCCCGTGCGTTGTCGACGTGCAAGGAGCCACCCGGTCACTACCACCGGGTGCGCTCATCGAAGTCGACGGCGGCACCGGCGAGATTCATCTGCTTGAACCCGGTCCAGGGAGGTAGCGGACATGTCATTCGTTCTCGCGACACCGGAGCTGCTGTCGGCGGCAGCCGCGGAGCTGGCGGCCGTCGGGGCCTCGGTCAGCGCGGCCAACGCGAGCGCCGCTGCTGCCACGGTCGATATTGCGGCCGCGGGATCCGACGAGATCTCGGCGGCCGTCGCGGAGTATTTCGGCGGACACGCGCTGGCGTATCAGCGACTGGGCACCCGGGTCGAGGCGTTTCACACCCAATTCACCGCCGAGCTGCGTGCCGGCGCGCAGGCCTACACCGGGGCGGATGCCGCCGGTGCGGCCGCGCTACCGGGTCCGTTCCAGGGCCTGCTCGACCTGGTCAACACGCCGTTTCTGCTGATCCTGGGCCGCCCGCTGATGGGTGACGGCGCGGACGGCGCGGCGGGCACCGGGGCCGACGGCGGCGCCGGCGGAATCCTGTTCGGCGACGGCGGGGCGGGCGGCTCGGGGGGTGGATCGCATCCCGCGGGTGGCGCAGGCGGGTCGGCGAGTCTGTTCGGCAACGGCGGCGCCGGCGGCGCGGGGGCCTCCGGCGCGGTCGGCGGAACCGGCGGAAACGGGGGCTGGCTGTTCGGCAGCGGCGGTGCGGGCGGCGCCGGCGGCGCCGATCCGACCGGTGTCGGTGGTCTCGGCGGGGCTGGCGGGCAGGCAATCCTGTTGGGCGCCGGGGGAGTCGGCGGCGCGGGAGGCCTCGGCGCCGACGGCGGCGGCAACGGTGGCCTCGGTGGTTTCGGCGGGTTGCTGGCCGGTGACGGCGGGGCCGGTGGTGCGGGGGCGCCGACGACCGCGACCGGCAACGGCGGTGTCGGCGGCGGCGGCGGGCGAGCGTGGCTGTTCGGCGACGGCGGCGCCGGGGG
>NZ_JBKECZ010000141.1:0-15046 GCF_047975165.1 Mycobacterium sp. | reverse complement strand
TGCTGGCCGCGCGGCCGGTGGGTGTGCCGGCGATCGTCGTTGCGCCGGCGGCGTCCGGCGGCCGGGCGGAAGCCCGGGCCGGGGTGCTCGACCACGACCCCGACGGCTCGGGCGCGGCCGTGCTGGCCGCACTGGCCAAACTGGCCGCGGCGGTGGCTGCCGAGCTGGTCGCGGGCGGGTTGCGGATCATCGGGATCACCGGATCCTCGGGTAAGACGTCGACCAAGGATCTGGTGGCCGCGGTGCTGCGGCCGTTGGGCGAGGTGGTTGCCCCGCCGGGGTCGTTCAACAACGAACTGGGCCATCCCTGGACGGTGCTGCGCGCGACCCGGGACACCGACTTCCTGGTTCTGGAGATGTCGGCCCGCCATCCGGGCAACATCGCGACTCTGGCCGGCATCGCGCCGCCGGGAATCGGGGTCGTGCTCAACGTCGGCACCGCCCACCTGGGCGAGTTCGGCTCCCGGGAGGCCATCGCGCAAACCAAATCCGAACTGCCGCAGGCCGTGCCGGCATCGGGGGTGGTGATTCTCAACGCCGACGACGCCGTGGTGGACGCCATGTCCGGGGTGACCGCAGCCCGGGTGGTTCGGGTCAGCCGCAGCAGTGTCAGCGCCCAGGTGTGGGCGGATCAGGTGTCCATGGACGAGCTGGCGCGGCCGCGGTTCACCCTGCATGCGGTGCGCGACGGCAGGCCGGTGCAAGCGTCGGTCGAACTCGAGGTTTCCGGTGACCATCAGGTGGGCAACGCGCTGTGCGCGGCGGCGGTGGCACTGGAATGCGGGGCCACCGTCGAACAGGTCGCCGATGCCCTGGCCGGCGCCCGACCGGTTTCGCCGCACCGGATGCAGGTGGCCACCCGGGCAGACGGGGTGACGGTGATCGACGACGCCTACAACGCCAACCCCGACTCGATGCGTACCGGGCTGCAGGCACTGGCCTGGATCGCCCGGGGAGCGGCCGATACAGTAACTGCTCCGCGGCGCAGCTGGGCGGTGCTGGGCGAGATGGCCGAGCTCGGCGACGATGCCATAGCCGAGCACGACCGCATCGGCCGACTCGCGGTGCGATTAGATGTGTCTCGACTCGTTGTCGTGGGAACCGGGAGGTCGATGAGCGCCATGCACCACGGAGCCGTGATGGAGGGTGCCTGGGGGGCCGACGGGGATCGCGGGGTCGTTCAGGTGGTCGACCGCGACGAAGCCCTCGAGCTGGTGCGTGCCGAATAGCAACCCGAGGATGTGGTCCTGGTGAAGGCATCCAACGCCGCCGGATTGGGACTGCTGGCGCGGGCGCTGGTGGCCGACGCCGGGGGAGGGCGCCGGTGAAGCAGATCTTGATCGCCGTCGCGATCGCGGTGACGGTGTCCATCCTGCTGACCCCGGCGCTGATCCGGCTGTTCACCCGCCAGGGATTCGGGCACCAGATTCGCGAGGACGGCCCGCCGAGCCATCACTCCAAACGGGGTACCCCGTCGATGGGCGGCGTGGCGATACTGGCCGGACTGTGGGCGGGGTACCTGGGCGCCCACCTGTTCGGTCTGTTCTTCGACGGCGAGGGCATCACCGCCTCGGGTCTTCTGGTGGTGGGACTGGCCACCACGCTGGGCGGTGTGGGATTCGTCGACGACGTGATCAAGATCCGCCAGGCGCGCAATCTGGGGCTGACCAAGACGACCAAGGCTCTCGGGCAGATCGGTTCCGCGGTGCTGTTCGCGGTGCTGGTGCTGCAGTTCCGCAATCCAGCCGGATTGACGCCGGGCAGCCGGGACATGTCCTACGTCCGTGAGATCGCCACCGTGACCTTCACCCCGGCGGTGTTCATCCTGCTCTGCGTGGTCGTGGTCAGCGCGTGGTCCAACGCGGTCAATTTCACCGACGGGCTCGACGGGCTGGCCGCGGGCTGTATGGCCATGGTCACCGGGGCCTACGTGCTGATCGCCTTCTGGCAGTACCGCAACGCGTGTGTCTCCGCGCCCGGGCTGGGCTGCTACAACGTGCGCGATCCGCTGGACCTGGCGATCGTCGCGGCCGCGACGGCCGGGGCGTGCATCGGTTTCCTGTGGTGGAACGCCGCACCCGCCAAGATATTCATGGGCGACACCGGTTCGCTGGCGCTCGGCGGCATCATCGCCGGACTCTCGGTGACCAGCCGCACCGAGATGCTGGCGGTGGTGCTGGGTGCGCTGTTCGTCGCCGAGATCACCTCGGTGGTGATTCAGATCCTGGCGTTCCGCAGCACCGGACGCCGCGTCTTCCGGATGGCCCCGTTCCACCACCACTTCGAGTTGGCCGGCTGGGCCGAGACCACGGTGATCATCCGGTTCTGGCTGCTCACGGCGATAGCCTGCGGTCTGGGTGTGGCGTTGTTCTACGGCGAGTGGCTGACCGTGATCGGTGCCTGAGGTGCTGGAGCCGCTGGTGTCGGGGAGGCCCGTATTGATCGCCGGGGCACGGGTGACCGGTCGTGCCGTGCTGGCCGCGCTGACGCATGTCGGCGCGGAGCCGACGCTGTGCGACGACGATCCGGGGATGCTGGCTCCCTACGCCGAAAACGGGGTGGCGACGGTGGACCCGTCGGCGGCGATCGATCGGATCGCCAGCTACGCCCTGGTGGTCACCAGTCCCGGCTTTCAGCCGGCGACACCGGTGCTGGCCGCGGCGGCGGCTGCGGGTGTGCCCATCTGGGGCGACGTTGAACTGGCCTGGCGGCTGGACGCGGCCGAGGTCTATGGGCCGCCTCGTCGCTGGCTGGTGGTGACCGGCACCAACGGCAAGACGACCACCACCTCGATGTTGCACGAGATGCTGACCGCCGGCGGACTGCGCAGCGTGCTGTGCGGCAACATCGGCAGCCCGGTGCTGGACGTGCTGGCCGAACCCTCCGACATCCTGGCGGTGGAGCTGTCCAGCTTTCAGCTGCACTGGGCGCCGTCGCTTCGCCCGGAAGCCGGCGCGGTGCTCAACATCGCCGAAGACCACCTGGACTGGCACGGCACGATGGCCGACTACACCCGGGCCAAGGCGCGGGTGCTCACCGGCCGGGTGGCGGTGGTCGGGTTGGACGACGCCCGCGCGGCCGCGCTGCTCACCACGGCTGCCGCTGCAGTGCGGGCCGGCTTCCGGCTGGGCGAACCGGTCGCCGGAGAACTCGGTGTGTGCGACGGGCAGCTCGTCGACCGGGCGTTCGCCGACCGACTGAGGTTGCTGCCGGCCGCGTCGATACCGGTGCCGGGCCCGGTCGGCGTGCTCGACACCCTGGCGGCGGCTGCCCTGGCCCGGGCGGTCGGCGTCCCGGCCGAGGCGATCGCCGCGGCGATTTCGTCCTTCCGGCCGGGCCGGCACCGAAGCGAGGTGGTGATCGTCGCCGACGGTGTCACCTACATCGACGATTCCAAGGCGACCAACCCGCACGCCGCCGAGGCCTCGGTGCTGGCCTATCCCCGGGTGGTGTGGGTGGCCGGCGGCCTGCTCAAGGGTGTTTCGGTGGAGGCGGAGGTGGCCCGCATGGCGTCGCATCTGGTCGGAGCGGTGCTGATCGGCCGGGATCGCGCCGACGTTGCCCAGGCGTTATCGCGACACGCGCCCGATGTCCCCGTCGTCCAGGTTGTTACAGGCGAGGATGATGGGATGCATGGGACTCATGATGCTGGTGTTACTAACGTGACTCCAATTGGCAGCGCCGATGCGCCCCTCGGGGCTCGGGTGATGGCCGCGGCCGTCGCCGCGGCGCGGGAGATGGCCGAACCCGGGGACGCGGTGCTGCTGGCACCCGCCGGCGCATCGTTCGACCAGTTCACCGGATACGCCGCGCGGGGTGAGGCTTTCGCCGCCGCCGTCCACGCCGCGGTTGGGTAGCCGGCGTGGCAAACGCATTGGCCCGATTGCTGCGCCGCGGCACTCAGGACGGCGCCGCCGGCGACGGGGACGGGGTTGCCGAAGGGGCGGGCGCCGAGGAGGCGCGGGAGGCACCGGGCTCAGGGGAGTCGCGGGAGTCACGGGGGTCGCGGGGGTCAGGCGGGCAGGCGGAGTCCCGGAAGGCGGCCGCGCCCGCGTCCGGCCCCCGCACCCCGTTCGGAGCCTGGCTGGGCCGGCCGATGACCTCGTTTCACTTGATCATCGCTGTGGCGGCATTGCTGACGACTCTCGGACTGATCATGGTGCTGTCGGCATCGGGTGTGCGGTCCTACGGCGACGACGGTTCGGCGTGGGTGATCTTCGGTAAGCAGGTGATGTGGACGATCGTCGGTCTGATCGGCTGCTACATCGCGTTGCGGATGCCGGTCCGGTTCATGCGACGCATCGCGTTTTCCGGCTTCGCCTTCACCGTCGTGCTGCTGGTACTGGTGCTGGTTCCCGGAATCGGCAAGGAGGCCAACGGCTCCCGAGGATGGTTCGTGGTGTCCGGCTTCTCGATGCAGCCCTCCGAGCTGACGAAGATGGCGTTCGCCATCTGGGGCGCACACCTGCTGGCCGCCCGGCGCCTGGAGCGGGCGTCGCTGCGGGAAATGCTCGTTCCGCTGGTGCCCGCCGCGGTCGTCGCGCTGGCGCTGATCGTCGCTCAGCCCGACCTCGGGCAGACGGTGTCGATGGGCATCATCCTGCTGGCACTGCTCTGGTACGCGGGTTTGCCGCTGCGGGTGTTCGTCACGTCCCTGGTGTCGGTTTTCTTCGCGGCGGCGATCCTGGCGGTTTCGGCCGGGTACCGGTCGGACCGGGTGCGGTCCTGGCTCAATCCCGATGCCGACCCGATGGACTCGGGATATCAGGCCCGGCAGGCCAAGTACGCGCTGGCCCACGGCGGTGTCTTCGGCGACGGTCTCGGCCAGGGTGTCGCCAAGTGGAACTACCTGCCCAACGCCCACAACGACTTCATCTTCGCGATCATCGGCGAGGAACTCGGCCTGATCGGAGCGGTCGGGCTGCTCGGCCTGTTCGGACTGTTCGCCTACGCCGGAATGCGGATCGCGCGCCGGTCCGCCGATCCGTTCCTGCGGCTGTTGACCGCCACCACCACGCTGTGGGTGCTCGGACAGGCGTTCATCAACATCGGCTACGTGATCGGCCTACTGCCGGTGACCGGGTTGCAGTTGCCGCTGATCTCGGCCGGCGGCACATCGACGGCAGCCACCCTGACCCAGATCGGCATCATGGCCAACGCGGCCCGGCACGAACCCGAGGCGGTGGCGGCGCTGCGCGCCGGGCGCGACGACAGGGTCAACCGGTTCCTGCGGCTGCCGCTGCCCGAACCGTATGCGCCGCGGCTGGAGGCGTTCCGTAGCCGCATGCGTTCGCAGCAGCCGGTCAGGCCGCAGCCGGCCAGGCCCTCGGGTCCCGTTGCCGGCCCGGCGCGGCGGGCGGCGTCCCGGAGTACCGGCCGCCCGGCCCGCAGGTCTGCAAGCGCGGTCCGCACCCGGGACAGGCAACATGGATCCGGTCAGCGTCACACTGCGCGCACGCGCGCACTGGAAGGTCAGCGTTACCGGTGAGCGAAACGGATCCGATTTCGGTGGTGCTCGCCGGTGGCGGAACCGCCGGGCACGTTGAGCCGGCGATGGCCGTTGCCGACGCGTTGACCGCGCTGGACCCCGGAATCCGCATCACCGCACTGGGCACTGCGCGCGGGCTGGAGACCCGGCTGGTGCCCGCGCGCGGCTACCAACTCGAACTGATCACCCCGGTGCCGCTGCCCAGAAAGCTCAGCGGTGACCTGGCCCGACTGCCGTCGCGGGTGCGGCGCGCGGTGCGTGAGACCAGGGCGGTTCTCGATGATGTGCGCGCCGACGTGATCGTCGGCTTCGGGGGCTATGTGGCGCTGCCGGCCTACCTGGCCGCCCGGCGGCTCGGCCCGCGCCGGTCGCGACACCGGATTCCGGTGGTGATCCACGAGGCCAACGCCCGGGCCGGGCTGGCAAACCGGGTGGGCGCCCGCTGGGCGGAACGCATCCTGTCCGCGGTGCCGGATTCGGGTCTGCGGCACACCGAGGTGGTCGGGATCCCGGTGCGGGCCTCCATTGCGACGCTGGATCGTGCCGCGTTGCGCGCGACGGCGCGGGCCCACTTCGGCTTCGCCGAGAACGCGCGAGTGCTGCTGGTGTTCGGCGGTTCCCAAGGTGCGGTCTCGTTGAACCGGGCGGTGTCGGCGGCCGCGGGCGGGCTGGCCGCCGCGGGGGTTGCGGTGCTGCACGCGCACGGCCCCAAGAACACCCTTGAGCTGCGCACGCCGGACCCCGGGGATCCGCCCTACGTCGCGGTGCCGTACCTGGACCGGATGGACCTGGCATACTCCGCCGCCGACATGGCGATCTGCCGTTCGGGGGCGATGACGGTCGCCGAGGTGTCGGCGGTGGGCCTGCCGGCGATCTACGTGCCCCTGCCGATCGGCAACGGCGAGCAGCGGCTCAACGCGCTGCCGGTGGTCAATGCCGGGGGCGGCACGGTGATTTCCGACGCCGCGTTGACGCCGGACCTGGTTACTCGTGAGGTGTCGGGGTTGCTCACCGATCCGGATCGGCTGGCGACGATGACGGCGGCCGCCGCGCAGGCCGGACGCCCGGATGCGGCCAGTCGGGTGGCCCGGGCCGCACTCGACATCGCCCGGGTGGTGCGGACCGGTGAAGAGGCCGGAGGGCCACGGTGACCGTCGAGCCGCTGCCCGAGGCGCTGCGGCGAGTGCATATGGTCGGAATCGGGGGCGCCGGCATGTCGGGCATCGCCCGCATTCTGCTCGACCGCGGCGGACGGGTGTCCGGCTCGGATGCCAAGGAGTCCCGAGGCCTGGACGCCCTGCGCGCCCGCGGCGCACTGGTCCGCATCGGCCACGACGAGTCGGCGCTGGACCTGTTGTCCGGTGGCGTCACCGCCGTCGTCACCACGCATGCCGCCATCCCGAAGTCCAACCCGGAACTCGTCGAGGCGCGCCGCCGCGGCATTCCGGTGATATTGCGACCGGTCGTTCTGGCCCAGCTGATGGCCGGACGCACCACGCTGATGGTCACCGGCACCCACGGCAAGACGACCACCACCTCGATGCTGATCGTTGCCCTGCAGCATTGCGGGCGCGATCCGTCGTTCGCGGTGGGCGGGGAACTGGGGGAGGCCGGCACCAACGCCCACCACGGCAGTGGCGGGGACTTCGTCGCCGAAGCCGACGAAAGTGACGGCACCCTGCTGGAATACACCCCGAACGTTGCCGTGGTCACCAACATCGAATCCGACCACCTGGACTTCTACGGCAGCATCGACGCCTATGTCGGGGTGTTCGACGCTTTCGTCGAGCGGCTGGCCCCGGGGGGCGCGCTGGTGGTGTGCACCGACGACCCGGGTGCCGCCGCACTGGCGCGGCGGACTGCCGGGTTGGGCATCCGGGTGCTCGGTTACGGCTCCGCCGGCAGTGCGGGCGCCGCGCCCCTGGCCGCCACCCTGGTGAGCTGGGCGCCGCAGGGTGCCGGGTCGGTCGTCCACCTGCAACTGGCCGGCGAGGCCCGCCCGCGGGTGCTGAGCCTGTCGGTACCGGGCCGGCATATGGCGCTCAATGCCCTGGGTGCGTTGCTGGCGGCAACAGAGGTGGGCGCCGAGGTCGACGATGTGCTCGCCGGCCTCGCCGGGTTCGAGGGTGTCCGGCGGCGCTTCGAACTGGTGGGCTCCGCCGACGGCGGGCCGGCGGCGATACGTGTTTTCGACGACTACGCCCACCATCCGACAGAGGTAGCCGCGACCCTGGCGGCTGTGCGCTCGACGCTTCAGCAGGGTGACGGCGGACGTAGTTTGGTTGTGTTCCAGCCCCACTTATATTCCCGGACAAGGACTTTCGCGGCGGAATTCGGCCGCGCACTCGATGGCGCCGACGAGGTGTTCGTGCTGGATGTCTACGGAGCGCGCGAGCAGCCGGTACCCGGGGTCAGCGGAGCCACCGTCGCCGGGCACGTGAGTGTCCCGGTGCGCTACCTCGCCGATTTCTCGGCGGTGGCCGGTGAAGTGGCGGCCGCGGCGAGGCCCGGCGACATCATCGTGACCATGGGGGCCGGCAGTGTGACGCTGCTGGCGCCGGAGATCGTGACGGCGTTGCGGGCCCGGACCGCCCGAGACGCGACGGGCCGTCCGAGGATCGTGTGATGGGCGAATCCGAGGACCGGTCTGTGGATGCGGTCACCGAGGAGATGGCGCCGGTGTCGGCGGAGGCGGTCACCGAACCGATCGCCGTCGCAACTCCGGACGATCAAGGGCCGGCCGCGGAAGACGGCGTTACCGAAGACGGCGCCGCGGACGAGGGTGTTGCAGAAGCGGATGCCGCGGCAGACGACGTCGAGGGCCCGCGCCGGCGCGCCCGCAGGGAACGCGCCGAGCGCCGAGCCGCGCAGGCCCGCGCCACGGCGATCGAGCACGCCCGCCGGGAAGCCAAGCGGCGGGCCCGGGGCCAGCTCGTGCCGGAGACCGAACCCGTTGCGCGCGGCGTAGTCCGGGGCTTGAAGGTGTTGCTGCGATCGGTGCTGGTGGCGGTCGTCGGGGTCGGGCTGGGCCTGATCCTGTACTTCACGCCGCTGATGTCCGCCCGCAGCGTCGTCGTCCTGGGAACGGGCGTGGTGACCCGCGAGGAAGTCGTCGACGTGGCGCGGGTACGCATCGGAACACCGTTGCTGCAGATCAACACCGGTGATGTCGCCCGGCGCGTGGCGGCGATCCGGCGGGTGGCCAGCGCCCGGGTGCAACGGCAGTACCCCTCGGCTCTGCGGATCACCATCGAGGAGCGGATCCCGGTGGCGGTGAAGGATTTTCCGGACGGTCCGCACCTGTTCGACCGCGACGGCGTGGATTTCGCGACCGGTCCGCCGCCCCCGGGACTGCCGTACATCGATGTCGAGAATCCCGGGCCCACCGATCCGGCTACCCGCGCAGCACTGGAGGTGCTGCTGGCGCTGCGCCCAGAGGTCTCGGGCCAGGTGGGGCGTATCGCAGCCCCGTCGGTGTCCTCGATCACACTGTCGCTCGCCGGTGACCGGGTGGTGGTCTGGGGGACCGCCGATCGCGCCGAGGAGAAGGCGGAGAAGCTGGCGGCGCTGCTGACCCAGCCGGGGCGCACCTACGATGTGTCCAGCCCGGACCTGCCGACGGTGAAATAGGTTGGTCGGTCCGGGCGGCGCCGTTGGGGGTCCGCGGGTGGCCCGGCCGAACTCAAAAAATGCGGGTGGCGCGTCGGCGCGCCTGCGCGACTAGTGTCCGCCGTGCCAATACGGTTCTGGTCATGCGGAACTACTTGACATAACTATCAACCTATAGTTGAGGTTAAGGGTTTTGCAAGTAGACACACCGTATGAAGGCCGCCCGAACCATGAACACCCGGGGAAGCAAGCCCATCAGGGAGGAAGACGAATGATGACCCCCCCACACAACTACCTAGCCGTCATCAAGGTCGTGGGCATCGGTGGCGGTGGCGTCAACGCCGTCAACCGAATGATCGAACAGGGCCTCAAGGGCGTGGAGTTCATTGCCATCAACACCGATGCCCAGGCGTTGTTGATGAGCGACGCCGACGTCAAGCTCGATGTCGGCCGCGACTCGACGCGCGGCCTGGGGGCAGGAGCCGACCCGGAGGTCGGCAAGAAGGCGGCCGAGGACGCCCGGGAAGAGATCGAGGAGCTGCTGCGCGGCGCGGACATGGTGTTCGTCACCGCCGGCGAGGGCGGCGGCACCGGCACCGGTGGGGCTCCCGTCGTCGCGAGTATCGCCCGCAAACTTGGAGCCCTGACCGTCGGTGTGGTCACCCGGCCGTTCTCCTTCGAAGGAAAACGGCGCAGCAACCAGGCCGAGAACGGCATCGGGTCATTGCGGGAAAGCTGCGACACCCTGATCGTCATCCCCAACGACCGCCTGTTGCAGATGGGCGACGCGGCGGTGTCGCTGATGGACGCCTTCCGCAGTGCCGACGAGGTGCTGCTCAACGGCGTCCAGGGTATTACCGACCTGATCACCACCCCGGGTCTGATCAACGTCGACTTCGCCGACGTCAAGGGCATCATGTCGGGTGCGGGCACCGCACTGATGGGGATCGGCTCGGCCCGGGGCGACGGACGTTCACTGAAAGCAGCGGAGATCGCCATCAATTCGCCGCTGCTGGAAGCGTCGATGGAAGGTGCCCAGGGCGTGCTGATGTCGATCGCCGGCGGGAGCGACCTGGGCCTGTTCGAGATCAACGAGGCCGCTTCGCTGGTGCAGGATGCGGCCCACCAGGATGCCAACATCATCTTCGGGACGGTGATCGACGATTCACTGGGCGACGAGGTCCGCGTCACGGTGATCGCCGCCGGCTTCGAAGCCGGATCCATCCGCAAGCCGGTTGTCGGCGCCGAAACCGGTGGCGCACACCGGATCGAGTCGGCCAAAGCCGGCAAGCTCACCTCGACGCTGTTCGAGCCGGTCGACGCGGTGAGCGTTCCGGTGCACACCAACGGGGCAACCCTGCGCATCGGCGGTGACGACGATGACGTCGACGTGCCTCCCTTCATGCGGCGCTGAGAATCTCGATTTGCTTGCCGGTGTATGTCAAACCGGCTGCTGCGCGATGTGGGTACTCTCCGGCCGGTGCCCCGATCCCGATACTGGGCGGGTGAGTATTCGTATCCGTCGGGTGACCACCACCCGAGCGGGCGGTGTGTCGAAGCCGCCGTATGACACCTTCAACCTCGGCGACCACGTCGGTGACGATGCGGCCGCCGTTGCGTCGAATCGGGCCCGGCTGGCCGCGGCAATCCGTTTGCCCGGTGAGCGGCTGGTGTGGATGAACCAGGTGCACGGGGACCGTATCGAGGTGATCGACGAGGCTTGCGACTCGGCCGTCCCCGACACCGACGGCGTAGTCACCGGCACACCTGGACTGGCACTGGCGGTGTTGACGGCCGACTGTGTGCCGGTGCTGCTAGCCGATGCCCGCGCCGGTGTCGTCGGCGCCGTGCATGCCGGCCGGGTGGGCGCGCAGCACGGCATAGTGGCTCGCGCGGTGGAGACCATGGTGTCGACGGGTGCCCATCCCGCCGATATTTCCGTGCTCCTCGGCCCGGCGGCCAGCGGTCACCACTACGAAGTGCCCGCGGCGATGGCCGATGAGGTAGAGCAGACACTGCCCGGCAGCCGCACCACCACCGCGGCGGGGACTCCGGGACTTGACCTGCGAGCTGGAATCGTCTGTCAACTCAAGGATTTGGGTGTCACCTCCATCGAGGTGGATCCACGCTGCACGATTGCCGACCCGGCGCTGTTCAGTCACCGGCGCGGCGCGCCGACCGGACGGCTGGCATCGCTGGTGTGGATGGATTGAGGGCAATGGCACAGCTGGATCCGGCGGCTGCAGACCGCCAATCAGAATTGACGTTCGCGTTGGCGGACGTTCGTTCGCGGCTGGCGGCCGCCGCCGCGGCGGCGGGCCGCAGCGTGGCGGACATCGAGTTGCTGCCGGTCACCAAATTCTTCCCGGCGACCGATGTGGCGATTTTGTCGCGATTGGGCTGCCGGGCCGTCGGCGAATCGAGGGTGCAGGAAGCCCGACAGAAGGTGAAAGAGGTTGCGACGTTGCTGGGGGCTACTTCACCTGGCGCCGGACTCCGCGATCTGCGGTGGCACATGGTGGGCCAGATCCAGCGGAAGAAGGCCGCATCGGTGGCGCGTTGGGCGGATGCCGCGCATTCGGTCGACAGACCGGAGCTGGTAACTGCTCTCGACCGCGCAGTGGCCAAGGAACTCGCCGAGCACCGCCGTGACGCCCAACTGCGGGTCTACCTCCAGGTGAGTATCGATGGGGACGTGTCGCGCGGCGGAGTCGACATCGATGCCCCGGGTTCGGTGGATGAGCTGTGCGCACAGGTGGAACGCTCGCGCAGTCTGCAACTGGTCGGTTTGATGGGTGTTCCACCGCTGGACTGGGAACCCGAACGGGCTTTTGAGAGGCTGCGGCAGGAACACGATCGGGTGCTCAACGGATTCCCGCATGCGGTCAAGCTCTCCGCGGGCATGTCGACCGACCTGGAAGCTGCTGTCAAACATGGTTCGACGTGTGTGCGTGTCGGTACCGCGTTATTGGGCCGGCGCCAGCTACGGTCACCGTGAAAGTCACTCAAGTCACACCTTCATCAAGGACAACAGACATCCCAGGCTAGAAGGGGTCGCGCGATGAGCACACTGCACAAGGTCAAGGCCTACTTCGGTATGGCGCCCATGGAGGACTACGACGACGAGTACTACGACGACCGGGCAGACGACCGGGCAGACGACCGGGCGGATGGCCGGGGATCGCTGCGCGGTTACTCGCGGCCCCGATTCGACGATGACTACGGCCGCTACGAAGACCGCGACTACGACGGCGATCGCCGGGACCTGCGCGGTGAACCGGCTGACTATCCGCCGCCCGGCGGCTACCGCGGCGGCTATGTCGACGAGCCGCGCTTCGGGCACCGGGAGTTCGAGCGGCCCGAGATGTCCCGGCCGAGGTTCGGGTCGTGGCTGGGGCGTGGGTCCACGCGGGGCGCGCTGGCAATGGACCCCCGGCGGATGGCCATGATGTTCGAGGATGGTCACCCGCTGTCGAAGATCACCACGCTGCGGCCCAAGGACTACAGCGAGGCCCGCACCATCGGCGAGCGATTCCGCGACGGCACGCCGGTGATCATGGACCTGGTCACGATGGACAACGCCGATGCCAAGCGGTTGGTCGATTTTGCCGCGGGCCTGGCGTTTGCCCTGCGCGGTTCGTTCGACAAGGTCGCAACCAAGGTCTTCCTGCTGTCGCCGGCCGACGTCGACGTCTCTCCTGAGGAACGCCGCCGGATCGCCGAGACCGGCTTCTACGCCTACCAGTAGTCGCGGGGCTCGGCCGCGCCGGCCGATCGGTAGGCTGGGTGTCGCCGCTGTCGACAGCGGCGACAGGTATTGGTCATTTTCGTCGGTTAGGTCGGGCTCGCCTTGGTGCTGTTCTTGCAGATTCTCGGGTATACGCTGGGCGCCTTCTGGCTGCTGCTGATCGCCCGTATCGTCATCGAGTGGATTCGCCTGTTCAGCCGCGACTGGCGGCCCACAGGTGTCACCGTGGTGATCCTGGAGACGATCATGTCGATCACCGACCCCCCGGTGAAGCTGCTGCGCCGGCTGATCCCCCCGATAGCCATCGGTGCGGTGCGCCTGGATCTGTCCATCATGGTGCTGCTGCTCATTGCGTTCATCGGAATGCAAATGGCGCTGGGCACTCCTGCCTAGTGCTTGGTGCCGGGCGCCTGGACCGGGCCCGTTTGACCCGTAGCGAGGTAAAGCGACGGATCGGCAACGATTGGGCTTCAGCTTCGGCGCGAGTGATTTTCTGAATCGGCGGATTGTGATTTATTGGCTGAGGAGCAAAAAACAAATTTCAGGCCAGTTCACAGTTGTCAATCCGATATCAGTACAATCGGCAACCGCCGAGTCTGGTGTGACAGGATGTGCGGGAGTTGCATACAGCTACCGGACCGCTCGACACTGCCAGATCGTTTGACCGCCCAGGACCTTGAGGGGATAGAGAATGCCGCTTACACCTGCCGACGTCCACAATGTGGCATTCAGTAAGCCGCCTATCGGAAAGCGCGGGTACAACGAGGACGAGGTCGACGCCTTCCTCGACCTGGTAGAGAACGAGCTGACCCGGCTGATCGACGAGAACGCAGATCTGCGCCAGCGGATCGCCGAGCTGGACCGTGAGGTCGCCTCCGGTGGCGCGGGCGCTTCGCCCACCATCGCCCAGCCGGTTCCGGTCTACCAGCAACCCGAACCGCCACAGCCGCCTCCGCCGGCTCCAGCGGCGGTGGGTGCCGCAACCGAAGAAAGCGCCGTGAAGGCCGGCCGGATACTGACCCTCGCGCAGGACACCGCGGATCGGCTCACCAGCACCGCCCAGGCCGAGTCGGACAAGATGCTCGCCGATGCCCGGGCCAACGCGGACCAGATCCTCGGTGAGGCCCGCTTCACTGCGGATGCCACGGTGGCGGATGCCCGCAAGCGTGCCGACGCGATGCTCGCCGACGCCACATCGCGGTCGGAATCCCAGCTACGTCAGGCCCAGGAGAAGGCCGACGCCCTGCAGGCGGATGCCGAACGCAAGCACACCGAGATCATGGGTGCCATCAACCAGCAGCGGACGGTCCTGGAAGGTCGCCTGGAGCAGCTGCGGACATTCGAGCGTGAATACCGCACGCGTTTGAAGACATACCTGGAATCGCAGCTCGAGGAGCTCGGCCAGCGCGGGTCCGCGGCACCTGCTGACTCCGGCAACGATGCCGGCGGATTCTGACCGAGTCGACGGTGCGGTCGTTTAGTTGCTGATCATCGCGCTGGTTCTGGCCCTGATCGGGCTTGCCGCACTGGTGTTCGCGGTGGTGACCAGCAACCTGCTGGTGGCCTGGGTGTGTATCGGTGCCAGCGCACTGGGGGTGCTGCTGCTGATCGTCGATGCGATCCGGGAACGGCAGCGGCGCGCCACCGCCGGCCGAGACGAGGGTCCGGACGAGAGGCGAGATGCCGAGTCGGAATCCAAGCCCGAGGCTGAGCCCGAACTGGAGCCCGAGGCTGAGCCCGAGTCCGAGTCCGAGTCCGAGTCCGAGTCCGAGTCCGAGTCCGAGTCCGAGTCCGAGGCTGAGCCCGAGCCTGAGCCCGAGCCCGACCTGGAGCCGGAGTCTGAGCCCGAGCCCGACCTGGAGCCCGAACCTGAGCCCGAACCGGAGCCCGAGCCGGAATCCGAGCCCGAGCTGGACCCCGACAGCTCCGGCGATGACGGCGCCGATTAGCGGTCCGGTCGCCGGATCACTCAGTGTTGCCGAGTGCAGGTGGGCGTAGCCAGCAGCCCCCGCACCTCGTCATCGCTGACCTGGTGAAAGTCGGCGTACACCTGGCCCACCGCGGTGAAGTCCGCCGGAATGGACGGGCATACCAGCTCGTCGGCTTCCCGGGCCAGCATCCGGCAGGCCGAGAGTGGTCCGACGGGTGCCGCGACCACTACCGCCCGCGGCCCGGCGGCACGCACCGCTCGCACCGCGGCC
>NZ_JBKECZ010000140.1:0-16396 GCF_047975165.1 Mycobacterium sp. | reverse complement strand
CGACTTGCCGTGGTCGATGTGCGCGATGATGCAGAAGTTCCGAATCTGCGCCGGCGGCGTGAAGGTCTTGTCGGCGAAACTGCTGATTGGGTTCTCCTGGTTGAGCGGCCTACGAATACGCTCAGCGTATCCGTGCGCAACCGCCCGGACACAATCACGCGTCTATGCTGCCTACATGGCACCGGGTAATCGGGCGTCGGGCAGATCGCAAGGGAACACCTCGGGGTGGAGGACGTTTCAGCGCTTCGCCGAGAACCTGCTCAACGAGGCTCCCAGGGCCGTCCGCCGCCTGCAGGACACCCACGAGGCCCTGCGAGTCATTCAGCAGGCGGTGAAGATCACCGCGGACCTGATGATGGGGGTGCCGGCGGCACCGGCCGGAATCGGCGGGGGCCGGCCGGTGACCAGGACCAGCTTCCCCACCTCGCAGCGCGCCCGGAAGGTGGAATACGCACCCGACCTCGACGGCCGCGCGGATCCCGGCGAGATCGTGTGGACGTGGGTGGTCTACGAGGACGACCCGACCCGGGGCAAGGACCGCCCCGTGCTCGTGGTGGGACGCGATCGCGACGTCCTGCTGGGTTTGATGCTGTCCAGCCGGGAACACCACGCCGGCGAGCGCGACTGGGCCGGAATCGGGACCGGCGCCTGGGACTACGAGGGCAGGCAGAGCTGGGTGCGACTGGACCGGGTGCTCAACGTGCCGGAAGAGGGCATCCGCCGCGAGGGCGCGATCCTCGACCGGCGGACCTTCGACGCGGTGGCCGCCCGGCTACGCACGGAATACGCCTGGCGCTGACCGATGCGGCCCGGTGGGCACCACTGGTTCCCGACCGGCTGAGACAACCTCAGCCCTGGGTGATGTAGGAGTGCAGCTGCTGCTGTTCGGCTTCGAGTTCGCCCATGCGGGTCTTGACGACGTCGCCGATGCTGACGATCCCGATCAGCTTCCCGTCGTCCAGCACCGGCACGTGCCGCACCCGGTTCTGTGTCATCAGCACACTGATGCTGTCCACGGTGTCCGATTTCACGCAGGTGGTGACCACGCTGGTCATGATCTTGGAAACCGGGCGAGACAGCACGCTGGCGCCGTGGGTGTGCAGCTGCCGTACCACGTCGCGCTCGGAGACGATGCCGGCCACACCTTCTGCGCCCACCACCACCATGGCGCCGATATTCTGCTCCGCCAGACCGGCGAGCAGTTCCCCGACCGTCGCTTCGGGGTTGATCGTCACCACCGCCGCACCCTTGCCGCGCAACACGTCGGCGATCCGCATCAAGCCTCCCGGTCGTCATGATCCGATTGGTTCCACTCCGATTCGCCTCCCAGGCTACGGCCAACTTGCGCCGCATGGAAGGCTGCACCCTGTCACGTCCCGCCGCACCGCCAAGCGGCGGGACCACCTCACACCTTCCAGGTCAGGCACTACCCGGCCGTCGAGGCCGGCTGGTACACATGGAGCCATGATCGAGGTCACCCTGCTCGGCACCGGAAGCCCCGTCCCCGACCCTCACCGCGCCGGTCCAGCCACCCTGGTGCGCGCAGGCGGACAGGTTTTCCTGGTGGATTGCGGACGAGGCGTGCTGCAGCGTGCGGCCGCGGTCGGCGTCAACGCCAGCGGCCTGTCGGCGCTGCTGCTCACCCACCTGCACAGCGACCACATCGCCGATCTCGGCGATGTGCTGATCACCGGCTGGATCGCCAACTTCGCACCCGATGCCCCGCCGCTGCGGATCATCGGACCACCGGGGACCGCGGAGGTGGTCGAGGCAACACTGAAAGCCTTCGGCCACGACATCGGATACCGGATCGCCCACCACGCGGACCTGAACACTCCGCCGCCGGTCGAGGTTCACGAGCACACCGACGGCCCGGTATGGGACCGCGACGGTGTGCAGATCGGGGTGGGCCCCACCGACCACCGCCCGGTGACGCCCACGATCGGATTCCGCATCGAGTCCGACGGCGCGTCGGTGGTGCTGGCGGGCGACACCGTGCCCTGTGCCGGCCTCGATGAATTGGCAGCCGGAGCCGACGCGCTGGTGCACACGGTGATCCGCAAGGACATCCTGGCCCACGTCGGTCAGCAACGCGTCAAGGACGTCTGCGACTACCACTCGTCGGTCCAAGAGGCGGCCGCCACGGCGGCCCGGGCCGGCGCGGGAACCCTGATCATGACCCACTACGTGCCACCGCTGGCCCCCGGCCAGGAAGAGCAGTGGCGGGCCCTGGCCGCCACCGAGTTCGGCGGCCAGATCGAACTGGGCGACGACCTGCACCGCGTCCAGGTCCGGGCGCGCCGCTAGCACCGGCCAGCAAACAGACTGCCCCGGTGCCCCACAGAAATCCCGGCCGGGTACTGTAACGAAACCATCTGCCGTCCGATATACGCTGGTAGAAAGGGCTGCCTTCGGACCTACCCTGAGGTAGGATCGGAGACTGTCGTTATCGAGCCGAGAGGTCTCAATGTCGTACGTGTTCGCTGGACCCGCAGCGCTGGAGGCTGCGGCCTCCGACCTGGGCGGTATCGGCTCGGCGATCAGCGACGCCAACGCCAGCGCGGCCGGGCCGACTGCCGGCATTCCCGCCGCGGCCGCCGATCAGGTTTCAGCGGTCGTCGCGAACTTCTGGGATGCCCACGCCCAGGGCTACCAGCAGATCAGTGCCCAGATGGCCGCCTTCCACGATCAGTTCGTCAAGGCCGTATCGGCCAGCGGGGCCGCCTACGCCGACACCGACACGGCCACGGCATCAGGAATCCACGACCTGCTCGGCCCGCCCAGATCCAACTCGTGATATCAGGGACTAAGCCAACTATCAGAGACTAAGCCAGCCTGATGATCTGCACATCCACGTCGAGATCCGTGGCCCCCATTCCCGAATAGATGCCCGTCAACGGCGACACATCGGCGTAGTCGCGGCCGACACCCACGCTGATGTACTGCTCGGAGATTTCGGTGTCGTTGGTCGGGTCGTAGTTCCACCAACTGCCGGTCCATGCCTGAATCCAGGCGTGGCTGCGCCCCTGCACCTCCTTGCCGATCGCCGCCGAGAGCTTGGGATGGAAATACCCTGACACATAGCGGCCGGGAATCCCCATGCCGCGCAACACGATCAGCGTCAAGTGCACAAAATCCTGACACACGCCCTGACCCTGTTCCAGGGCATCGAGTCCCGACGATTGCACACCGGTGGTGCCGGGAAGGTAGTCCAGCTCGTTGCGCGCCCAGCGGGCCGCCGCGACGACGGCGTCCTGCGGATCGTACTGGCTGCGGATCCGCCGGCCCACCGCGGCGATCCGCTCGCCGGCCGGGGTGTAGGCGGTGGGACGCAACATTTCGTCATACCGATCGATCACCGCCGGCGACCCCAGCTCTGCCCAGTCGACCGATTCGCCGGGAAGCTCCGAACGCTCGGTCTCCACCACCGAGGATGACGTCACGGTCAGCTCGGCGTGCGGCGCATGCAGGTCGAACGCCGTGACCGCAGTGCCCCAGTAGTCGATGTAGCGGTAGGACCGGGTGGCTGGAAGGGTCTCGACGCGATTGACGATCACGTTCTGCCGGGCGTCGGAGTGCGGCGTGAGCCGCGCCTCGTTGTACGACGCCGTCACCGGCGACTGATACGCATACCCGGTGGTGTGCACCACCTTCATCCGCCACATCAGGCTTCTCCTCGGTTCTCCACCAACGCGCCACGGTGGCGGGCATCGGTCCAGGCCACCCAGGGGGTTGCGTGGAAATACTGCGCTTCCAGCGCGCCTCCGACGTCCCGGCAGGTCTTCTGCAGGCCCGCCAGCCGATGTTCCAGCGTCTCGAGCAACGCACCGGGAGCGACGAACTCCAGTTCGCTCCGCGCCTGACCAAGCAGCCGCTGCGCTTCAGTGGTGGCCCCGACCCGGCTGTGCTGCTTGTTGAGCAGCTCGGCGAGGTTGTGTTCGGCCAGTCGAAGCGAATAGAAGACCGACCGGGGGAACAGCCGGTCGAGCATCATGAACTCCACCACGCGGGCCGCATCGAGTGCGCCGCGGTAGGTCCGCAGGTAGGTGTCGTGGGCACCCGTCGACCGCAACAGTGTCACCCAGGTCGGCGACGAAGCACTGTCCCCCACCCGGGACAGCAGCAGCCGCACCGTCATGTCGACCCGCTCGATCGCACGGCCCAGCACCATGAATCGGTAGCCGTCGTCGCGGGACAGGGTGGAATCCGCCAGGCCGGCGAACATCGCCGCGCGGCCCTCGATGAACGACAGGAATTCGTGCGGCCCCAGACGCTTGGCGGCCCGCTCGCGTTCGGGGAGCGCATGATAGGTGGTGTTGATGCACTCCCAGGTCTCGCTGGAGGTGACCTCCCTTGCCGACCTCGCATTTTCGCGCGCCCCCAGCACCGCGTCGACGATCGAGCAGCCACCGGAGGTGTTCGGTTTGAAGGCCACCAGGTCGGTCAGCGACCAGACATCGAGTTGGTAGTCGGGCGCCTCGATGCCCAGCACCTTCAGCAGGAGCCGCGACGCCGGGTCGGGGTCGACGCTGGAATCCTCGAGTAGCTGGTGCACAACGACGTCGAGAATCCGCGCGGTGTCGTCGGCACGCTCGACGTAGCGGCCTATCCAGTACAGGGCTTCGGCGTTGCGGGCAAGCATCAGTCGATCGCTTTCTGCTGTTGCTGTTGACGTGGCTGTTGGTCCCGCGGCTGACCGATCGGCTGGGGCAGCGTGGGCGCCGGCGGCAACGAATCATCCGGGTCCTGCCCGGGCACCGGCCGGGGCAGCGACCGGACGACCTCGGCCCGGCCGAGTTCATGGTCGGCATCGGAGGTTCGCGTTGCCAGCACCCAGGTGTCCTTTGATCCCCCGCCCTGGCTGGAGTTGACCACCCTGGACCCCTCTACCAGGGCCACCCGGGTCAACCCGCCGGGTAGCACCCACACATCGTTGCCGTCGTTGACCGCGAACGGGCGCAGGTCGACGTAGCGTGGCGCCAGCGAGTCTCCGATCCGGGTCGGCACTGTCGAGAGTTCCATCACTGGCTGGGCGATCCAGGCGCGGGGGTCGTCGCGGATCTTCGTGGCGAGTATGGTCAGTTCCTTTTCCGAGGCCTCCGGGCCGAACACGATGCCATATCCCCCGGAGCCCTCGACCGGCTTGATCACCAATTCGCGAATCCTGTCGAGCACCTCCTCGCGTTCGTCGTCCAGCCAGCAACGATAGGTGTCGACGTTGGCCAGCAGCGGTTTTTCGCCCAGGTAGTACTCGATGATGGTGGGGACGTAGGTGTAGACGAGCTTGTCGTCGCCCACACCGTTGCCGATGGAGCTGGAGATGACGACGTTGCCGGCCCGGGCGGCGTTGACCAGCCCGGCCACCCCCAGCACCGAATCGGCCCGGAACTGCAGCGGGTCCAGGAACGCGTCGTCGATCCGCCGGTAGATCACATCGACCTGGCGTTCTCCCTCGGTGGTGCGCATGTAGACCTGGTTGTCCCGGCAGAACAGGTCGCGGCCCTCGACCAGTTCGACGCCCATCTGCCGCGCCAGCAGCGAATGTTCGAAATATGCCGAGTTGTAGACACCGGGAGTCAGCACCACCACGGTCGGGTCGGCCTCGTTGGTGGGCGCGGAGTTGCGCAGTGCGCGCAGCAGGTGGGATGCGTAGTCGTCGACGGTGCGCACCCGATGGGTGGCGAACAGGTTCGGGAAGACCCGCGCCATCGTTCGCCGGTTCTCCATGACATAGGACACACCCGACGGCGAACGCAGGTTGTCCTCCAGGACCCGGAAATCACCCTTCTCGTCGCGAATCAGATCGATGCCGGCCACGTGGATGCGCACCCCGTTGGGGGGAACGATCCCGACGGCCTCACGGTGAAAATGTTCACACGACGTCACCAACCGGCGCGGGATGACGCCATCGCGCAGAATCGCCTGATCCCCGTAGATGTCGGACAGGTACATCTCCAGGGCCTTGACCCGCTGGATGATGCCGCGTTCCAGCCGGGTCCACTCGTTCGCCGAGATCACCCGGGGAACCAGATCCAGCGGAAACGGCCGCTCCTGCCCGGACAGGGAGAAGGTGATGCCCTGGTCGATGAACGCACGGCCCAGCGCATCCGCCCTGCCCTTGAGCTCGGACGCATCGGTCGGAGCCAGCTCGGCGTGGATCCCCCGGTACGGGGTACGAACGTCTCCCTGCGCGTCGAACATCTCATCGAAAGCCGGCGAATACACCGGGTCCGCGGAGTTGTAGCCCTCGAAAATGCGCTCCGAACGCGGGGGCCGCTGCCCGGATACTCCGGATACGCCGTGCTGATGCGAGAGAGTCACCCCTGCCATGCTGCCTCAGTCCTTCGGTTCGGGCAGCCCATGGGTTCCCTTTTGGGCGAAAACGTAACCGACTGATAGCCTGAGCAATCGCGATCGGGAGGCTGACGCCGCCGGCCGACCCCCAGACCAACCGGAATAAGGAACTCACGCGTGGCCAACATCAAGTCGCAGCAGAAGCGCAACCGCACCAACGAGCGCGCCCGGCTGCGCAACAAGTCGGTGAAGTCGTCGCTGCGCACGGCGATTCGCGCGTTCCGCGAGGCGGCGCATGCCGGCGAGAAGGAGAAGGCCGCCGAGCTGCTGGTGTCGACCAGCCGCAAGCTGGACAAGGCCGCCAGCAAAGGCGTGATCCACAAGAACCAGGCGGCCAACAAGAAGTCGGCCTTGGCGCAGTCCCTCAACAAGCTCGGCTGATCGCCCGGCCCCCTCAGTCCCGGCCCCGGCCCCAGCCCCGTCCGGCCGCCAGCTCGGCCACCTTGCGCACCGCGTCTTCCAGCGCGTAATCGGCGTCTACGACGGCTCCCTTGACGTTGGCGTTCAACGTCGCCACCAGCCGCATGGCCGTAGCCAATCGCTCACGCGACCACCGCCGAGCCTGTTTCTGCGCCTTCTGTACGCGCCACGGCGGCATTTTCAACTGGCCCGCCAGCCGGTAGGCGTCGCCGGACTGCGACATCACCAGGCCGATGGCGTGGACGGCTTCGCCCAGCGCGTCGGCCAGCACCACCAGCGGCGCACCGCGCATCATCGCCCAGCGCAACGCCTCGGCGGCGCCGGCGATATCACCGGCGATCGCCTTGTCGGCGATGTCGTAACCCTTCACCTCGGCTTTGCCGCTGTGATAGCGCCGGACCGCGGCGGCATCGACGCCGCCGGCGGTGTCGGCGACCAGCTGCGAGCATGCCGAGGCGAGTTCCCGGACGTCGGAGCCGACAGCGTCGAGCAGGGCCGTCACCGTCTCGTCGTCGACGTCGACGTTCAATGCCCGAAATTCTCCCCGGACGAAGGCGGCACGTTCACTGTCCTTGGTGATTCTGGCGCACTGATGGACCCGCGCACCCGATGAGCGCAACTGCCCCGCCAGCGCCTTGGCCCGTCCGCCGCCGGAGTGCACCACCACCAGCACGGTGCCCGCCGGCGGGTCGGCAGCGACCGAGGCGATCAGCGTCGCGGCGTCCTTCCCCGCCTCGGCCGCGGCTTCGAGCACCACCACGCGTTCTTCGGCGAACAGCGACGGGCTGAGCAGCTCGCTGAGTTCGTAACTGCTGACGTCGCCGGCCCGCATCCGGTTCACCGGCACATCGGCTATTCCGGCTCCGTGGTCGGGATCGGCGTTCCCGCCGGTATCGGTACCCTGGCGGGCCGACCGCAGAATCCGCGCGACCGCACGTTCTATCAGCAGCTCTTCATCCCCGAGGACCAGGTGCAGCGGCGACGCTTCGCTCACCCCACGATGGTGTCACGCGGCCCGGACACCCGGCATCCCGGCAGCCGCATCCGAAACCGACCAGGCCGCCAGCGTGCCGGCCACGGCCACCGCGGTCCAGAGCACCGTCGCCCGAAACCAGTGCCACCGCCACAGCACCAGGATCAGCACGGTCGCTCCACCGACCACCGCCAGGCCGGCAACGCCGGACGGCACGGACACACCGGCCCCCGGCACCCTCGCCGCCCAGTGCGCAACGCGCAGGACCCACCACACTTCGGGCCCGGTGAATCGGATCAGCAGTCCCGCGCAGCCCGGCCAGAGGACCGCCCACGCGGCGGCCGCGGTGCCCAGCACGGTGATCGTCGCGATCACCGGCGCCACCAGAAGGTTGGCCGCCACGGCGACCACGCTGAACCGGCCGGAGATCCCCGCGACCAATGGCGCGGTCACCATCTGGGCTGCCGCGGCGACAGCGAAGGCGTCCGCCGCGACCTTGGGCCAGCCCCGACCGGTCAGCCGGCGCGACCAGGCAGGCGCGATGACGACCAGAGCGGCCGTCGCCGCCACCGACAGCGCGAAGCCCACATCGACCGCCAGTTGCGGCGCCACCGCCAGCAGGATCAGCACCGTCGCCGACAGCGCCGGAATCGCCTGTCTGCGGCGCGCGGACAGCATCGCCGCAAGCGTGAGAGCGCCCATCACGGCGGCCCGCAGCACGCTGGCACTCGGCTGCACCAGGACCACGAACGCCACCAGCGCCAGGCCCGCCAGCACGACCGCGGCCCGCCGTCCGATCAGCCGGGCAGACAACAGCACCGCCGCGCACACGATGGTGACGTTGGCTCCCGACACCGCTGTCAGGTGCGTCATGCCGGCAGTGCGGAAGTCGGTTCTGGTCGTGGCGGTGACAGCCGACGTGTCGCCGAGCACCAACGCGGGCAGCATGGCGGCCTGATCGGCAGGCAGCACGTGACGCACCCCGGCTGCGAACCGCGTGCGGACGATGTGGGCAACCCGCTGCACGGCACCGGCCCGACCCCAGACCGGCCTGCCCACCGCAACGAGCGTCGCGACGGTCAGGTCACGCCGCTTCGGTCGGCTGATGCGGGCGGTGAACCGGACCGGCCGGCCGGCCATGACATCGCCGACATCGACTGCCCTGGCGAACACCACCACCCGGCCCGATGATTCGTCGGCCCGCAGGTATCGCAGCGTGGCCCGGAACATGAGCCGTCCCGACCCCACGGACACCGCGCTCTCGCTGGGTATCACCGTCACTGGAGCGGCGGTGCCGAACGCGGTGGTGATCGGGTGGCGAGCGGCAGCCTCGGCGCGCAGCGCCGTCGCCAGCCCGTAGCCGGCGCCGACCACCCCGACGGCCACCAGCCCCGCACTGACCCCTGCCACCCCTGCCACCGCTGCCACGCCCGCCACCCGCGCGCCGGATCGGTGCCGCACGCGCCACCAGGAAAACCCCGCGACGGCAGCCACCGCGGCGCCGCACCCCGCCAGCGCGTCGCCGGCCGACCAGACGATCCCGGCGGCCGTCACCATCCAGGCCGTCAGGGCCGCCGGCACCAGCCGCACATCCAGATAGCCCGCGGCCACCGGCGGCTCCGTGGAACCGCCCGCAGCCTGGTGCACGAGAGTCAGACACGAACCAGGCCACGCAGTTTGTCCAGCCGCGCCGGACCGATGCCGTCCACTTCGGCGAGTTGGTCGATGCTGCTGAAACCGCCGTTGGCCTGCCGCCAGGCCACTATCGCCGCGGCGGTGACCGGGCCAACCCCCGGCAGCGTGTCCAGCTGCCCGGCGGTCGCGGTGTTGAGGTCGAGCGCCTCGTCGCGAACGGTTGCCGGCGAGCCGGAGACCCCCGCCGGGTTCGAGGACGCCGGGGCGGTGGCGCTGCCGGCTCCCACGGAGCTCCCCATCACCGGCGGCTTGCCCGGCGGCGGTGCCAGCCCGACAACGATCTGTTCACCGTCGCCGAGCGGACGGGCCATATTCAGTCCGATCAAGTCGGCGCCGTCGACCGCACCCCCGGCAGCCTGCAACGCGTCGGCGACGCGCGCTCCGGGCGTCAGCGTGACGACCCCCGGCTGGTGCACTAGGCCCACCACACTGACCACCACCGACCGCTCCGCCGCCTGCGGGTTTGCCGACGGCTCGGAGGTCCTCGAGGAAACCTGCTCCACCGGAGGCAGTTTGGCGGACATCACCGCGGCCGGACGATCGCGCGCAAGGGTGAATATCGTGACCAGGACGGCGAATGCGGCGATCACCGCCAGAGCAATCGCACCCGCCCGCCCGGGGTCGGCCCGCAGCCTGTCCACCATGCCCGGACCGCCGCCGGGTTCCGGGAGCCAGCGCGGCAGCAACGAGTTCGGGTCTTCCCCACCGTCTTCGCAGCTGTCGTCGGCCCCATCCGCGCCTCCTTCGCCCCCGACTTCCCACTGGTGGTCACGGCCACCGCCGCGGTCCTCGTCCACCCCGTGTCCCAGGCGGCGGGCCAGTCGCTCAGCGGGCAGTTCGGTTCTCATGCCCCGACCGTAGGCGCGGCACCTGTCCGCAGTGCCCGCAAATCCGCTCCGAGCCGGGGATCTGTGGAATATCGCGAGGCTGTGCATAAGCGCCGGGCCGCATGGGCCAAGATTGGGGCGGCACCAACGACCCGGGCCGGACGTCACCGTCCACGACAAGCCCCATGTTCAGCGCAACACAGGAGACCGCAATGAGGCTGGCGCTCACCGCCGAGGAGGCGGAGTTCCGCGACGAACTTCGCACCTTCTTCAGCACCCGGATTCCAGCGGAAGTCCGAGACCTGGTCCGCCGTGGCGAGTCCCCGACCCGGGACCAGATCGTGGCAACCCACAAGCTGCTCCACGAACATGGACTGGCGGTGCCCGCGTGGCCACTCGAATGGGGCGGAAAGGACTGGACACCCACGCAGTTCCAGATCTGGGCCGACGAGATGCAGTTGGCCAGCGTCCCGGAGCCGTTGACCTTCAACGCCAAGATGGTCGGGCCGGTGATCGCCGAGTTCGGGTCGCAGGAGATCAAACACCGGTTCCTGCCTCCGACGGCAAACCTCGACATCTGGTGGTGTCAGGGTTTCTCCGAACCCGAAGCCGGATCGGATCTGGCCTCGCTGCGCACCACGGCGGTCCGCGACGGTGACAGCTACGTGGTCAACGGACAGAAGACCTGGACGACACTGGGCCAGTACGCGGACTGGATCTTCTGCCTGGTACGCACCGACCCCCGAGCCCCCAAGCCTCAGGCCGGCATTTCGTTCCTGCTGATGGACATGGCCACCCCCGGTATCACGTTGCGGCCGATCAAGCTGATCGACGGCGGGTTCGAAGTCAACGAAGTGTTCTTCTCCGATGTCCGGGTTCCCGCCGATCAGCTGGTCGGCGAAGAGAATCGGGGCTGGACGTACGCGAAGTTCCTGCTGGGCAACGAACGCACCGGCATCGCCCAGGTGGGGCGGACCAAGGTTCGTCTGGCGCAGGTGAAACACCATGCGGCACAGCGCGGCCTGCTCGACGAGCCGCTGTTTGCCGCCCGGCTGGCCGAAGCCGAAAACGACGTGCTGGCATTGGAACTCACTCAGGCCAGGGTGGTTTCGAGTTCGTCGGGAGGTAAACCGAACCCCGCGTCGTCGGTGCTCAAGTTACGTGGCAGCCAACTGCAGCAGCTGGCCACCGAGTTGCTCATCGAGGCGGCCGGTCTCGACGCACTGCCCGTCGACTGCGACGGCATCGCCTCACCCTCGTGGGCGCAGACCAGCGCCCCGCACTATCTCAACTACCGCAAAACCTCGATCTACGGTGGCAGCAACGAGGTGCAGCGCAACATCATCGCGTCGACCATTCTCGGATTGTGAGGCAGCCATGGACTTTCAGCTGACCGAAGAGCAGGCTCTGCTGCGCGACACCACAAGGGAACTGCTGTCGCGCACCTACGACACCGAGGGCCGCAACACGGTGATAGACACCGATCCCGGTTGGAGCCGCGAGGTGTGGACTCGACTCGCCGAGGTCGGGATTCTGGGGCTCGGGTTCGATCCCGACGAGGCCGGGCCACTGGAGATCGCCGCTGTGATGACCGAAGTCGGTCGCCGGCTGGCACCGGAGCCGATCCTGCACGCCGCCCTGGCGCCTGGCGGACTGATCGCCGCGCTCGGCAACGATGCGCAACGGGAGCTGCTGGCTGAGGTTGCCGCGGGCCGGCACCTGCTGGCGCTGGCCCACCTGGAACCCGGCCACCGCCATCCGGCTCCGGACATCACCACTCAAGCGGTGCGACAAGGTGATTCGTGGACGGTCAGCGGCCGCAAGAACCCGGTGCTGGCCGGAGACCAGGCGCAAACTCTGGTGGTCAGCGCCGCGTTGCCACAGGGCGGCACCGGCTTGTTCCTGGTCGACGCCGAGTCGGTCGAACGCGCGCCGTACCGAACCTTCGACGGCCAGCGCGGCGCCCAGATCGATCTGGACCGGACCCCTGCCGAACCGCTGGGCGATCGGGAGGACGTCACCGACAGCTCCGACGCCGTCGGAAACACACTCACCGGCATCCAGTCCGCACTCTGCGCCGAAGCGCTGGGCGCCATGGAAGAGGCCCTGCGGCTGACCACGGACTACCTGAAGACCCGCAAGCAGTTCGGGGTCACCCTCAACACGTTCCAGGCGCTGACGCAGCGGGCGGCCGACATGTACGTCTCACTGGAGTTGGCGCGCAGCATGAGCCTCTATGCCGCGGTGTCGATCGCGGACGGCAACCACGACCCGGTGATCGCGGCGCGCGCCAAGCTGCAGATCGGCCGTTCGGGCCAGCACATCGCCCAGGAGGCCATCCAGTTGCACGGCGGCATCGGGATGACCGCGGAGTATCCGGTCGGCCACTACGCTGCCCGGCTCACCGCAATCGATCTCACGCTGGGATCCGCGCAGGATCAGCTGCGGGTTCTCGTCGACCGCGTCGGCGACCACGACCTCGCCGCGCTGTAGGCGCGACGGTCCGCCCCGGCAACCCTGGGGAACGGTGGCGTGCACTAACCGTTAGGATGGCTAGCTGAGCTACCATTCTCCCGCGGGTGAGACTCCCACGGATGAGCAAAGTGCGAATCGGTGTGTGAAAGGCGGCGGCCATGCGGACGCGTTCGATCTCAGGCACCGCTGTCCGACTCCTCAAACGAGCGTGGATCCCGTTGATCCTGGTAGTGGTCCTGGCGGTCTCGGGCCTGGTGGTGTCACGGCTGCACAGGGTCTTCGGCTCCCAGGACCTCAACGCCAACGCCGGCGCCGGGATCGAGATCGTGCAGTTCAACCCCAAGGTCGTCGTCTACGAGATCTTCGGATCGACGGGGGCCACCGCCGACATCAACTACTGGGACGCCGACGCCAACACCCACCAGGTCGACGCCGCCCCACTGCCGTGGTCGTTCACCATCTCGACCACCTTGCCCTCGGTGAGCGCCAACATCATGGCCCAAAGTGACGGCACCCTCGTCGGCTGCCGGATCACCGTGGACGGGGTGGTGAAAGAGGAGAGGCGCTCCGACGGCGTCAACCCGCAGACGTTCTGCCTGGTGAAGTCCGCATGAGCGGCCCCGACGACACCGCAGACGCGTTCACCGGCCCGATCCTGGGCATGGACCCGGCCTCGGCGCCGGTCGCACCACGACCGCATCGCCCCGCGATCCCGCATGCGATCCGGATTTTCGCGATACCGGTCATCCTGGCGTGGGTGTTCGTCGCGGTGCTGGTCAGCGTGGCGGTGCCGTCGCTGGAGGTGGTCGGCGAGGAACACTCCGCGCCGATGACCCCGATGGATGCGCCGTCGATGAAGGCGATGATGCTGCTCGGCCACAACTTCAAGGAGTTCGATTCCAACAGCACGGTCATGATCGTGCTGGAAAGCGATGCGCCGCTGGGAGATCCGGCACACCGCTACTACGACAACCTGATCCGTCAGCTGCGCGAGCAACCCGAGCACATCCAGCACATCCAGGACTTCTGGGGAGACCGCCTCACCGCCGCCGGTGCCCAGAGCGCCGACGGCAAGTCCGCCTACGTCATGTTGAATCTGGCCGGCAATCAGGGCACCACCACGGCCAACGAGTCGGTCGAGGCGGTCCGCGAAGCCATCGCGGAGAACCCGCCGCCGAACGGCCTGGACGTCTACGTGACCGGCCCGGCGGCGCTGAGCGACGACATGCACGTCATCGGCAATGCCAGCCTGGCCAAAATCACCTTGTTCACCCTGGGCGCCATCGCCATCATGCTGCTGCTGGTGTACCGGTCGGTCATCACCACGCTGGTGCAGTTGTTCATGACATTCATCGCGCTGGCGTCGGCGCGCGGTGTCGTCGCGGTGCTGGCGTACAACAACGCATTCGGGCTCACCACGTTCGCCGCCAACATCCTGACGATGCTGGCGATCGCGGCCGGAACCGATTACGGGATCTTCCTGGTCGGCCGCTATCAGGAAGCGCTGCACGCCGGGGAAGACCGGGAGACCGCCTACTACACGACATTTCGCGGGGTGGCCCCGGTGGTGCTCGGGTCCGGCCTGACGATCGCGGGGGCGACCTACTGCCTGAGCTTCACCCGGCTGCCCTGGTTCGCCACCATGGGCGCTCCGGTGGCGATCGGCATGCTGGTCATCGTACTCGCCGGACTCACCCTGGGCCCGGCGGTGGTGTTCGTGGGCAGCAAGCTGCACCTGTTCGAATCCGCGCGGGGAACCGGGCAGGGCAGGATGTGGCGCCGTATCGGCACCGCGGTAGTGCGTTGGCCCGCACCGATTCTGGCGGTCAGCAGCGGGATCGTGCTGATCGGCATGGTCGCGCTGCCGAGCTTCAAGACAAGCTACAACGACCGCTACTACCTGCCCGAGTCGGCACCGTCGAACCTCGGCCAGGCGGCCGCCGACCGTCACTTCTCGCAGGCGCGGATGAACCCGGACATGCTGATGGTCGAGGCCAGCCACGACATGCGCAACACCGCGGACATGCTGGTGCTGGACAAAGTCGCCAAGAACGTCATCCGCACCGTCGGCATCGCGATGGTCCAGGACATCACCAGACCGCTCGGCATCCCGATTCAGCACAGCTCGATACCGTTCAACAACAGCATGCAGAGCCAGACGACCATGCAGAACATGGACTTCCTGCAGGACCGCATGGCCGACATCACCAAGATGGCCGACGAGATGCAGTTCATGATCGACACCATGGAGCGGATGTACCAGGTCACCCGAGACCTTTCCGACGCGGCCGACGATAGCGCGAAGACCACGGCCGACACCGCCGAGATCACCAACAACCTGCGGGACCATATCGCCGACTTCGATGACTTCTGGCGGCCGATCCGGAGCTTCTTCTACTGGGAGAAGCACTGTTTCGACATTCCGCTGTGCTGGTCGACGCGTTCGCTGTTCGACGCCCTCGACGGTTTCGACCAACTCGCCGGGCAGTTCGACGAACTCACCAGGGATATCCAGCGCACCGCGGTGGCGACCAGCGAGATGCTGGTGCTGATCCCGCCGATGATCACCACGATGAAGACGACCAAGGCGCTGACGCTGACCATGCAGGCCACCTTCTCGGCGATGCTCGACCAGATGAAAGCGCTCAGCGATACCGCGGTGGTGATGGGGCAGAGCTTCGACGCCTCGAAGAACGACGACCTGTTCTATCTGCCGCCCGAGGCCTTCGACAACCCGGACTTTCAAACCGGCCTCAGGATGTTCCTCTCGCCGGACGGCAAATCCGCCAGGTTCTTCATCACCCATCAGGGTGACCCGATGACGCCGGAGGGGATCTCCCGGGTCGACGCCGAACGCACGGCTGCGCAGGAGGCGCTGAAGCAGTCGTCGCTGTCCGATGCCAAGGTGTACCTCGGGGGTACCGCGGCGACGTTCAAGGACATGCACGACGGCGCCAAGTACGACCTGATGATCGCGGTGATCTCGGCCCTGACCCTGATCTTCATGATCATGCTGCTGCTCACCCGCAGCGTGGTCGCCGCCCTGGTGATCGTCGGCACCGCCGCCAGCTCGATCGCCGCCTCGTTCGGGCTCTCGGTGCTCATCTGGCAGGACCTGTTCGGCATCAAGGTCCACTGGATCGTGATGGCACTGTCGGTGATCATCCTGCTGGCCGTCGGCTCGGACTACAACCTGCTGCTGGTGTCCCGCTTCAAGGAGGAGATCCACGCCGGGTTGAAGACGGGGATTATCCGGTCGATGGCCGGAACCGGGGGTGTGGTGACCGCCGCCGGCCTGGTGTTCGCGTTCACCATGGCCTCCATGCTGGGCAGTGACCTGCGGGTGCTGGGCCAGTTCGGGTCGACGGTGTGCATCGGGTTGTTGCTGGACACGCTGATCGTGCGCACCCTGTTGATGCCGTCGATCGCAGCCCTGCTCGGGCGCTGGTTCTGGTGGCCGCAGGTGGTGCATCCGCGCGGGGAGAACGCCTCGGTGCACGCCCGGCGAGGCGTCGCCCGGGCGTAGTCGACGGCCCGAAGGGCAGCTACCCGGAATCCCGGCTGGTATTTGTAGCGCAATTCAGACTACTATCTGCACTTATCCAGCATGGCCGCCGGTGCTGGCAACCCGGAGACTGTGATCGCCGAATTG
>NZ_JBKECZ010000006.1:0-16216 GCF_047975165.1 Mycobacterium sp. | reverse complement strand
CGGCCACCTATCAGCCCGGCCGTCGGGCCGGATCCCGCGGAGACCGTAAAATGTACGCGGCAGCGGGCCATGACTACAGGACCCGCCGGTCTAGATCGAGGAGGTGAGCGGGTGGGCAGTGCCGACGAACGCCGGTTGGCGGTTTTGCGCGCGATCGTCGCCGACTTTGTCGCCACCCACGAGCCGATCGGGTCCAAGTCCCTGGTGGAAAGGCACAACCTCGGTGTCTCCAGTGCGACCGTCCGCAACGACATGGCCGTTCTGGAAGCCGAGGGCTACATCGCGCAGCCGCACACCAGCTCCGGACGGGTGCCGACGGAGAAGGGCTACCGGGAGTTCGTCGACCGTCTCGACGACGTCAAACCGCTGTCGTCGGCGGAACGCCGCGCCATCCAGGGCTTCCTGCAGGGCGGTGTAGACCTCGACGACGTACTGCGTCGCGCGGTGCGGCTGCTGGCCCAGCTGACCCGGCAGGTGGCCGTGGTGCAGTACCCGACGTTGTCGACGTCGACCGTTCGGCACCTGGAAGTGGTCCCGTTGACCCCGGCGCGGTTGCTGATGGTGGTGATCACCGACTCCGGACGGGTGGACCAGCGCATCGTCGAACTCGGCGACATCATCGATGAGCAAGGGCTGTCCCATCTGCGGGATACGCTCGGCCAGGCGCTGGTGGGCAAGAGGCTCGCGGCCGCTTCGGCCGCGGTGGCCGACCTCGCCGGAGGGCTGCACGCGGGAGATCGATTGGGCGACGCGGTCGGCCGGTCGGCGACGGTGCTGCTCGAATCGCTGGTGGAGCACACCGAGGAGCGTCTGCTGCTGGGGGGTACCGCCAACCTGACTCGCAACGCCACCGATTTCGGAGGTTCGCTGCGTCCGGTGCTCGAAGCCCTCGAAGAGCAGGTTGTGGTGCTGCGACTGTTGGCGGCCCAGCAGGAAGCCGGCAAGGTGACGGTGCGGATCGGGCACGAGACGGAGGCGGAGCAGATTGCGGCCACCTCGATGGTGTCCACCGCATACGGCACCCACGACACCGTCTACGGTGGCATGGGGGTGCTGGGGCCGACCCGGATGGACTATCCGGGAACTATGGCCAGTGTCGCAGCGGTTGCCATGTATATCGGCGAAGTACTGGGTGGTCGATGACCGAGTACCGGCACCGGGGACGTATCGGCCGACGCCGGTACGGCATCACCAGGTTTTCCTAAGGTTTGCGCAGAGGTTTTCTTCATCAGAGAGGTTCGGTACGTGGCACGCGATTACTACGGGCTGCTCGGGGTCAGGCAGGGTGCCGGTGACGCTGAGATCAAGCGCGCCTACCGAAAGCTTGCGCGCGAGCTCCATCCCGATATCAATCCCGATCAGGCGGCGCAGGCTCGGTTTCAGGAAATCAGTGCCGCCTACGAGGTCCTGAGCGATCCGGAAAAGCGCCGGATCGTAGACCTTGGCGGAGACCCCCTGGAGAACGCCGCCGGTGGCGGCTTCGGAGGTTTCGGCGGTCTGGGCGACGTCTTCGAGGCGTTCTTCGGGGGCGGGTTCGGCGGAGCCGGCGCCTCGCGCGGTCCTACCGGCAGGGTCCGGCCGGGGTCGGACTCGTTGCTGCGGATGCGCATGGATCTACAGGAGTGCGCGACCGGAGTCACCAAGCAGGTCACCGTCGATACCGCGGTGCTGTGCGATCGCTGTCAGGGCAAGGGCACCAACGGCGATTCGGTGCCCATCCCGTGCGACACCTGCGCCGGCCGCGGTGAAGTGCAGAGTGTGCAGCGTTCGTTGCTGGGCCAGATGGTGACCTCGCGTCCGTGCCCGACCTGCCGCGGCGTCGGCCAGGTCATCCCCGATCCGTGCAACAAGTGCATGGGCGACGGCCGGGTGCGGACCAGGCGCGACCTGTCCGTCAAGATCCCGGCCGGCGTGGCCGAGGGGATGCGGGTCCGGCTGGCGGCCCAGGGGGAGGTGGGTCCGGGCGGCGGGCCGGCCGGCGACCTTTATGTCGAAGTCCACGAACAGCCCCACGACATCTTCGTCCGTCAAGGCGACGACCTGCACTGCCGGGTATCGGTACCGATGGTGGATGCGGCTCTGGGCGTCACCGTTGCCGTGGATGCGATCTTGGACGGGACGAGCCAGATCGTCATTCCGGCGGGCACCCAGCCGGGCGCGACCATCACCCTGCGCGGCCGGGGGATGCCGCACCTGCGGTCCGGTGCGCGCGGGGATCTGCACGTCAACGTCGAGGTGGCGGTGCCCACCCGGCTGGACCAACGCGACACCGAATTGCTGCACGAGCTCAAGAACCGCCGCGGTCGCGACGCAGCAGAAGTCCGCTCCGCGCACGACGCCGGCGGCGGGCTGTTCAGCCGGCTGCGCGAAACGTTCACCGGACGCTGACCTCCGGCGGCGGACATGGTGGCCACCTTGTTCTACGTCGGCCGATTGCCCGACACGGGCGGGCTTGCGGTCGTCAGCGGTGACGAGGGTTTTCATGCCGCTACCGTGCGGCGCATCCGTGCCGGAGAGGAATTGGTACTCGGCGACGGCGCCGGCGAACTCGCCCGCTGCGTGGTGGAACATTCCGGGCGCGACGGTCTCGCTGCCCGGGTGCTGCAGCGCTGGTCCGTCGAGTCCGCTCGGCCGCCGGTGACGGTGGTGCAGGCGCTGCCCAAGTCCGAGCGCTCAGAACTTGCGGTCGAACTCGCCACCGAGGCCGGTGCCGACGCAATCATCGCCTGGCAGGCGGTGCGCTGCGTGGCAGTCTGGGAAGGTCCGCGGCTCGACAAGGGCCTGCGGCGCTGGCGAGCGACGGCACGCTCGGCGGCGCGGCAATCCCGGCGAGCCCATATCCCGCCGGTCGACGGCGTGTTGTCCACCAAGGCGTTGGTTCCGCTGGTCCGCGACCGGGTCGCAGCCGGGGTTCTGGTGCTCGCACTGCATGAATCGGCTATTGACAGATTAGCGGATATATCTGTGGCACAAGCTGATTCGATGATGTTATTGGTCGGCCCGGAGGGCGGAATCGCACCGGAGGAGATCACCGCGTTGGCCGGCGCGGGGGCGGTGACGGTTCGGCTCGCGCCGACGGTGCTGCGCACGTCGACCGCAGCGGCGGTGGCATTGGGCGCGTTGGGGGTGCTGACGGCGCGCTGGGATGCGCCTTCGGGCCTTTGAGACCACGGGTCGGGACCGATGCCTGGCGTTAGACTGGGGTTCGTCGTGCCGCCGCCCGTCGAACGACCTGAGAAGAACGATCTAAGAAAGCAGGCAGCAGAAGCCACGTGACGCCTCGCGAGACCAGCGCTGCCGATGTCGGGATAGTCCGTCGGACCGGCACTGAAGTTCGCCGCAGCCTCGACGTTCCGCCCGATCTCGTGGTGGGCCTGCTCGGTTCGGCCGACGCAAACCTGCGCGCACTGGAGGACGCGCTCGACGCCCGGGTGCACGTGCGAGGAAACACCGTGAGTTTGTCCGGCGAGCCGGCCGATGTCGCCTTGGCCGAACGTACTGTCTGCGAGCTCATCGCGATCACCGACGGCGGCCAGGCGATGACGCCCGAATTGGTCCGACACAGTGTCGCGATGTTGGCCGGCGCCGGTGACGAATCGCCGGCAGAGGTCCTCACCCTCGACGTCCTGTCCCGCCGCGGCAAGACCATTCGGCCCAAAACGCTCAACCAGAAGCACTACGTCGACGCGATCGACGACCACACCATTGTTTTCGGGATCGGTCCGGCCGGGACGGGCAAGACCTACCTCGCGATGGCCAAAGCGGTGCACGCGTTGCAGACCAAACAGGTTACCCGCATCATCCTGACCCGACCCGCGGTGGAAGCCGGTGAACGCCTTGGGTTTCTGCCCGGCACGCTGACCGAGAAGATCGACCCCTATCTGCGGCCGCTGTACGACGCGCTCTACGACATGATGGACCCCGAACTGATATCGAAGCTGATGTCGGCCGGGGTGATCGAAGTGGCACCGCTGGCCTACATGCGTGGCCGTGCGCAACCTGTATCCGCCAACGTGCTTACCCCGCAAGGGTTTCGGCCGATCGGCGAACTTCGGGCCGGGGACTTCGTGATCGCCTCCGACGGGCGTCCGACGGAAGTCCTCGGGGTCTACCCGCAAGGCTACAAAGACATTTATCGCCTTTACGCGAACGACGGGGCGTCGACGCTGGCCTCCGGTGACCACCTCTGGTCGGTCCATACCCTGCTCGACAGGCGGCGGGGGAGGCCGGCCAGGGTGCTGACGACCAAGGAGATGATCGACAGCCTGCGTTCGGCCTACCGCCACCGCTACGAATTGCCGATGCTCAGTGCGCCGGTGGAATTCGAATCGCGGCCGGTTCCCCGCGACCCGTACGCATTCGGGCGGTCGCTGGCGGGCGGCGCAGCGGGGGCCGCGTCCGTCCCGGATGACTATCTGCTGAATTCGGCCGATGTGCGGTTGGCGGTCCTGCAGGGTCTGCTGGACGTCGGTGGTGTTCCGGTCGCTCGGCGCGGCGGTGGCTGTCGCATTCGGTTCACCGCGGCGTCCATCGGGTTGCGGAACTCGGCGGTGTTGCTGGTGCGTTCGCTCGGCGGCATCGTCGATCAGCGGCGCCGGCCGGGACAGGTGGTGCGTGACGGATCGGGTGCCCACACGCTTTGGATCGGGTTGCCCGCGGGATTGCCGCCGTTCCGGATTGCCGGCAAGGCGTCGGACTACGCCGGTGCACGAGGTGACCGGCCGACGCGCCACGTCGACCGGATCGAGCCCGCAGGCACAGAGGAGGCGGTGTGCATCCAGGTGGCTGCCGCGGATTCGCTCTACGTCACCGAGGATTTTCTGCTCACCCATAACACCCTCAACGACGCATTCATCGTTCTCGACGAGGCGCAGAACACCACCGCCGAGCAGATGAAAATGTTTCTCACCCGGCTGGGGTTCGGGTCCAAGGTCGTTGTCACCGGCGATATCACCCAGGTCGACCTGCCGGGCGGGGCCCGGTCGGGCCTGCGGGCCGCGGTTGACATCCTCGAAGATATCGATGACATCTGCATTATCGAATTGACCAGCCAGGATGTGGTGCGCCACCGGCTGGTTGGGGACATTGTCGATGCCTATGCCCGGCACGAAGACCCCGGTGCCCGGGAGGGCCGGGCCGCGAGGCGGGCCTCCGGCGGACGCAGTCGTCGATAGGGTGTGAGCGAGGGCATGGGCAGCATATGAGCGTCTTATGAGCATCGAGGTATCCAACGAGTCGGGCATCGACGTCTCCGAAATCGAACTCGTCAGCGTCGCGCAGTTCGTGATCGCCCGGATGGACGTCAACCCGGCTGCCGAGTTGTCGATGGTACTGCTGGACACCGCGGCCATGGCCGACCTGCACATGCGCTGGATGGATCTGCCGGGGCCGACGGACGTGATGAGCTTCCCGATGGACGAACTGGAGCCCGGCGGCCGGCCCGACGCCCCGGATCCGGGGCCGTCCATGTTGGGCGACATCGCGCTGTGCCCCGAATTCGCCGCGGAGCAGGCTGCCTCGGCGGGCCACAGCCTGGGACATGAGCTGGCGCTGCTGACCGTTCATGGCGTCCTGCATCTGCTCGGCTACGACCACGGTGAGCCGGCCGAGGAGCGGGAGATGTTCGCTCTGCAGGACCGCCTGCTCGAGGAGTGGGTGGCCGAGCAGGTCGAGGCATACCAGTTCAACCGGCAGGAGGAGCGGGACCGCCGGCTGCTGGACAAGTCGAAGTACTTCGACCATTGAGCGGACTGTCGCAACTGCTGGGCGCGATCTCGCTGATCGGTTTGGGTGGTGTGTTCGCGATGATCGACGCCGCCGTCAATACCGTGTCGCCGGCGCGCGTTCGGGAACTGATGCACGACCAGCGGCCCGGTGCGCGGCCGCTGCTGAGGGTGATGGCCGACCGGCCGAGGTACGTCAACCTGGTGGTACTGCTGCGCATCGTGTGCGAGGTCACCGCGACGGTGTTGCTGGTGGTATTCCTGTCCAACAACTACGGCCTGAAATGGGGCATGTTCGGCGGCGCGACCATCATGGTGCTCGTCAGCTTCGTGGCCATCGGCGTCGGTCCGCGAACCGTCGGCCGCCAGCACGCCTACTCCATTTCGCTTGCGTCAGCACTTCCGCTGCAGGCGATCTCATGGTTGCTGATGCCGATCACCCGCGTACTGGTGCTGCTGGGGAACGCGCTGACCCCCGGCCGCGGTTTCCGCAATGGACCGTTCGCATCCGAGATCGAGCTGCGCGAGATGGTCGACCTGGCCCAGCAGCGGGGAGTGGTCGCCGCCGACGAGCGCCGAATGATCGAGTCGGTTTTCGAACTCGGTGACACCCCGGCTCGGGAGGTGATGGTGCCACGAACCGAAATGGTGTGGGTCGAAGGCGACAAGTCGGCTGCACAAGCCATTGCCCTCGCGGTACGCAGTGGACACTCCCGCATCCCGGTGATAGGTGACAACGTCGATGACATACTTGGGGTGGTGTATCTGAAAGACCTGGTTCAGCATGGGGTTTCGGGATCCGACGGGGGGCGTGGAACTCCGGTGTCGAAGGTGATGCGCCCCGCGGTGTTCGTCCCCGACTCCAAGCCGTTGGATGCGCTACTGCGCGAAATGCAGCGCGACCGAAATCACCTGGCGTTACTTGTCGACGAGTACGGCGCGATTGCCGGGCTGGCGAGCATCGAGGATGTGCTCGAGGAGATCGTCGGTGAGATCGCCGACGAATACGACGAAGCCGAGATCGCCCCGGTGGAGGATCTGGGAGACAACCGTTTCCGGGTGTCGGCGAGGCTTCCCATCGAGGATGCCGGTGACCTCTACGGCGTGAAGTTCGACGACGACCTCGATGTCGACACGGTGGGTGGCCTGTTGGCCTTGGAGCTGGGGCGCGTTCCGCTGCCGGGCGCGGAGGTGGAGTCGCACGGTCTGCGGCTACGGGCTGAAGGGGGCCGTGACCACCGGGGACGGGTGCGGGTTGGCACGGTCCTGCTGAGCCCGGTTGCCGCCGAGGGCGCCGGGGATGCCCAATGACTGGGAGGGCTCTGACCGCGAGCAACTTCCATTCGGGCTTTGTCTGCCTGGTGGGCCGGCCCAACACCGGCAAGTCGACGCTCACCAATGCGCTGGTGGGTGCGAAGGTGGCCATCACCTCGAAGCGCCCGCAGACAACCCGTCACACGATTCGCGGGATCGTTCATCGCGACGATTTTCAAATCGTTCTGGTCGATACCCCGGGCCTGCACCGCCCGCGCACGCTGCTGGGCAAGCGCCTCAACGATCTGGTCCGTGACACCTACACCGAGGTGGATGTCATCGGATTGTGCGTTCCGGCAGACGAGCCGGTAGGCCCGGGGGACCGCTGGATCGTCGAGCAGATTCGTTCGGTCGCCTCGCACACCGCGGTGGTGGCCATCGTCACCAAGATCGACAAAGCACCCAGAGAACGGGTGGCCGCGCAACTGCTCGCCGTCAGCCAACTCGTGCCCGAGGCAGCCGAGATCGTGCCGGTTTCAGCGGTTTCCGGTGACCAGGTAGATGTGCTCACCGATGTCCTGGCCGCGCGAATGCCGCCCGGCCCGGCGTACTACCCCGACGGCGAATTGACCGACGAACCCGAAGAGGTGCTGATGGCCGAGCTCATTCGCGAGGCTGCCCTCGAGGGTGTGCGCGACGAGTTGCCGCACTCCCTTGCGGTGGTCATCGACGACGTCGAAGTCCGCGAGGGCCGCGATGATCTTGTCGACGTGCATGCCGTGCTGTATGTCGAGCGGGACAGCCAGAAGGGCATCGTTATCGGCAAGGGTGGCGCCCGGCTTCGCGAAGTGGGTACCGCGGCACGGGGACAGATGGAAAAACTGCTTGGCACCAAGGTGTACCTGGACCTGCGGGTCAAAGTGGCCAAGAACTGGCAGCGCGATCCCAAACAATTGGGCCGCCTGGGGTTTTGAGCCGCCATGGGTTTTGAGACGTGACGTTCCGCCCGGCGTCGCCCCGGGGCCCTGCGAGGCTCGGCGGGGGATCTATCCGGCGTCCGCCACGCTGTCTGCGGAGTCCCACCAGACCTCGGGCTGCTTGGCGGCCCAGCCGCTGACGGCCTCGAGTTCGGCGGCCAGTGAGATCAACATGCCTTCGCTGTTGGCCGGGCCCATCAACTGGACGCCGATGGGCAGGCCGTCGGAAGTGAAACCCGCCGGCACGCTGATCGCGGGCCAGCCCAGCACATTCCATGGCCACGTGTAGGGGCACGCGGCGATGATCGCGCGATCGGTCGCCAGGCTGCCGAGCCGGTCGAAGGCTTCTGCCCGGGGCGGTGGCTGCGCGGTGGTGGGTGCCACCACCACGTCGACGGCGTCGAAGATGGAACCCGCCCGGCGCTGGTCGGCGGTCTCGTGTCGCCGGGCACCGCGTAGGACCGTCTGCGAAAGCAGGAGTCCGGTACGGGCGTTGGCGAGTGTGCGGGGGTCCCAGGTGACGCCGGCGCCCAGCCGCTCCTGCCGTGCCCATACCCCCGCGGTGGACCTGGCCAGAAAGTCCCACGAGAGCCGTAGGCCGTAGTCGGGACTGCCGTCGATCACCGTGTGGCCGAGCGATTCGAGTTGATCGGCCACGTCTTGGGCGGCGGCCAGGATCTCAGGATGCAGCGCGGCCCGGAAGAACGTGTACGGCATACGGGTTGCCAACGCGATTCTGAGCTGCCCCGGACCTTTGGCGATATGGTCGGCGGCGGTCAGCGGGGGAGGTCTGTGCAGGTCTCCGTCGACGTTGCCGGACACCGCGTCCAGCATCAGCGCGGCGTCTTCGACGGTGCGGGCCAGTATGCCGTTGACGGTGAGGCCGTTGAACGACTCCGGGTCCGGCCAGGTGGAGATGCGCCCGCGTTGTGGCTTGATGCCCACCAGATGCGTCCACGCCGCCGGGATACGGACACTGCCGGCGCCGTCGGAGCCGATAGCGGCCGTCACCAGACCCGCGGCCACCGCGGCGGCGCTGCCGCCCGAGGAGCCGCCCGGCGTGTACCCGCGGGACCACGGGTTGCGGGTGTGACCGAAACCCGGCCCGCTGGTGAATGGCCACTGGCCCAGTTCGCAGGTGTTGGTCTTGCCGACGATCACCGCGCCGGCCGCTTTGAGCCGGCGAACGATCTCGCTGTTCTGGGTGGCGGGCGCGACGTATCCGTCGGTTCCGAAGGCCGTCGGGGCGCCGGCGATATCGACGTCGTCCTTGACCGCTATCGGAATACCCAGCAGCGGCGCGGTGTCGCCGGCGGCTCTGCGCCGGTCCGCCTCAGCCGCGTCGGCCAGCGCGGATTCGGTGAGCACCACGCGGAAAGCGTTCAGGGTGGATTGGCTCGCATCGATGTCGCGCAAGCAGTGGCGCACCAGTTCGGTGGCGGTGACGTTGTTGGCCGCCAGATCGTAGAGCAGGTCGGTCAGCGTTGGCATACGCCGGTCACCGGAATCCTTTGGGACCGGTGAACTCGAACCGGAAGTACCGACCACGGGGTACGAGACTATCGGCGCGGGTACCGGCAATGTCGTGGTGGGGTGCGAAACTGTTGTGATGCGGCTGTATCGTGACCGGGCTGTTGTGCTGCGTCAGCACAAGCTCGGCGAAGCCGACCGCATCGTCACCTTGCTGACCCGCGATCATGGGCTGGTCCGGGCGGTGGCCAAAGGTGTGCGCCGCACCCGGAGCAAATTCGGTGCCCGGTTGGAGCCGTTCGCGCACATCGATGCGCAACTGCACCCCGGCCGCAACCTGGACATCGTCACCCAGGTCGTCTCGATCGATGCGTTCGCCACCGACATCGTCAGCGACTACGGCCGCTACACCTGCGGGTGCGCGATGCTGGAAACCGCCGAACGTCTTGCCGGTGAAGAGCGGGCGCCCGCCCCGGTGCTGCACCGCCTCACGGTCAGTGCGCTGCGGGCGGTGGCTGACGGGAACCGGCCCCGCGATCTACTGCTGGACGCCTATCTATTGCGCGCCATGGCCACCGCCGGATGGGCGCCCGCGCTGACCGAGTGCGCCCGCTGCGCCACCCCCGGCCCGCATCGGGCTTTTCACATCGCAGCTGGGGGCAGCGTCTGTGCGCACTGTCGTCCGGCCGGTGCGACAACACCGCCACTGGGGGTGCTGGAATTGATGGCCGCGTTGCACGACGGCGATTGGGAGGCGGCCGAGCTGTCGCCGCACGGGCACCGCAGGTATGTCAGCGGGCTGGTGGCCGCGCATCTGCAATGGCATCTGGAGCGGCAGCTCAAGACGCTGCCGTTGGTTGAGCGCATCCACCAGGACGATCACGGCGTTGCCGACCGTCGTGACGTGCTCATCGGGCGGGTGGGTGAGTGTGGCTAGGAAAGCGGAGCGGACACTGATATCTCCCGGATTCCCGCAACTACCCCCGGTATCGCCGGACTATCCCGTCTTTCCCGACACCTCGACCTGGCCCGTCGTCTTTCCCGAATTGCCGCCGGCGCCGGACGGGGGACCGCGCCGGCCACCACAGCACACATCGAAGGCTGTCGCCCCCCGGATACCGGCTGACCAGTTGCCCAACCATGTCGCCATTGTGATGGACGGCAACGGTCGCTGGGCCACCCAGCGCGGCCTGCGCCGCACCGACGGTCACAAGATGGGCGAAGCGGTTGTGATCGACATTGCGTGCGGCGCGATCGAACTCGGAATCAAGTGGCTGAGCCTGTACGCGTTCTCCACGGAGAACTGGAAGCGCTCGGCCGAAGAGGTCCGCTTTCTGATGGGTTTCAACCGCGACGTTGTGCGACGGCGTCGGGTGATCCTCAACGAAATGGGCGTGCGTATCCGCTGGGTGGGCTCGCGGCCGCGCCTGTGGCGCAGCGTCATCAACGAGTTGGAGATCGCCGAGGAATTGACGAAGAAGAACGACGTCATCACCATCAACTACTGCGTCAACTACGGGGGGCGGGCCGAAATCGCCGAAGCCACCCGTCGGATCGCCGGCGCCGTCGCTGCGGGAAGGCTCAACCCGGACCGCGTCACCGAGGACACCATCTCCCGGCACATGCAGCGGCCGGACATTCCCGACGTCGACCTTTTCCTGCGAACCTCGGGCGAGCAGAGGTCCAGCAACTTCATGTTGTGGCAGGCCGCCTACGCCGAGTTCATCTTCCAGGACAAGCTCTGGCCCGACTACGATCGCCGCGATCTGTGGGCGGCCTGCGAGGAGTACGCGTCGCGCAACCGCCGGTTCGGGAGCGCCTAGTGGCATCGCTGCTGGAACGACTGGCCGCGGTCCTCGCCGACGTCGTCTCCGTCGACGAGGAGGCCGACGATGCGCTGACGGTCCGCCACGACGGCACCTTCGCCTCGCTGCGGGTGGTCAACATCGTCGAGGGGCTCGACGTGGTGGCGCTGACTCAGATGCTGGCCTGGGATCTGCCGCTGACCAAGAAGGTCAGGGAGCTGGTGGCCGGACAGGCACAGGATCTGAACTTCGGTTCGGTGATGTTGCAGGAGCAGCCCGCCTACGCGGTCGGGCACGGCGATACCGCCGGCGGCCGGGCCAAGGCCACCCGGAAGACCGCCGACGTGATGTTGCGCTACAACTTTCCCGGCTCCGGACTTACCGATGACGCGCTACGGACGCTGATACTGCTGGTACTCGACAGTGGTGCCCGGGTTCGCCGCGAGCTGACCGCCTAGCCGCTTAGCCGCCTGGCCGCCACCGGGTGGCTCGGCCGCGTCCGGGTGATAGCCGCTCATCACCGACGGCAGTCCGAGCAGGTGCCGAAGATCTCGATGGTATGGCTGACGTCGGAGTATCCGTGCTGTGCACCCACCTCGGCCGCCCAAGCCTCGACTTCGTGGTCGGCCACCTCGATCGTGGAACCGCAGCTTCGACAGACCAGGTGGTGGTGATGTTGATCCGAACACCGGCGATATACCGATTCCCCGGTGTCGGTACGCAACGTGTCGACGACCCCCGCGGCGGACATCGACTGCAGGGTGCGATAAACCGTGGTCAAGCCGATGTTCTCGCCTCGCCGGCGCAGCTCTTCGTGAAGTTCCTGGGCGGACCGGAATTCGTCGAGGGTTTCCAGCAGGGTGGATATGGCCGCACGCTGACGGGTGGAGCGGAGGCTGGCGGGGGTCATTTCGGGGTGTCCTCGCCGGCGTGGGCCACCGCGTCGACAACGATATGGGCCAGATGGTGGTCGACGAGCCGATAGAGCACTTCGCGCCCGGACCGCTCCCCGGAGACCACTCCGGCCGCCTTGAGGATCTTCAGATGCTGGCTGACCAGTGGCTGGGATACCGCAAGGGCGTCGACCAATTCGTGCACGCAACGCTGGGATTCACGCAACTGTAGGACGATCGCAATCCGTACCGGCGAGGCGAGGGCGCGCAACAATTCGCCGGTGGCGTCCAGGATTTCCCGCGTCGGCGGGGTCGGATAGGTGGCCTGCTCGGCGAAACCGCCTGCGCCGTATTCGTGCAGCGCGGCCACATCGTCATCGGTGGCGGCAGGAGTCGACGGCGATGTCACCGTGTGCGGTCACCCCCTCTTGACGTACTGGGTACTTGTCATACTAGGCATCGGCGTCAATCGAGACGTCCCCGTCCAGGCCCGCGCGGGGATCGACTACACCGTCGGCACGCTTGGGGACGGATCTCCAAGGCGTTGCGGGCCCGCCGCAGGTAATCGCTACCATGGCTGATGTTTCGCGGCCCGCGCTCTGCGCTGCCCGCGTCTGCCGATTCCTCCGAAGGGAGCGCTCGACCCCGTGGCATCCGTAATCGACACCGTAGTCAACCTGGCCAAACGACGGGGCTTCGTCTTCCCTTCCGGCGAGATCTACGGGGGGACGAAGTCGGCCTGGGACTACGGTCCGCTGGGTGTGGAGCTCAAGGAGAACATCAAACGGCAGTGGTGGCGGGCGGTGGTCACCGGCCGAGACGATGTGGTCGGCTTGGATTCGTCGATCATCCTGCCGCGGGAGGTGTGGGTGGCCTCCGGTCACGTGGAAGTGTTCCACGACCCGCTGGTCGAGTCACTGATCACCCACAAGCGGTACCGGGCGGACCATCTGATCGAGGCCTATGAAGCCAGGCACGGGCATCTTCCGCCCAACGGCCTGGCCGATATCCGCGACCCCGAAACCGGTGAGCCAGGCCGGTGGACCGAACCGCGCGAGTTCAACATGATGCTCAAGACCTACCTCGGCCCCATCGAATCCGAGGACGGGTTGCACTATCTGCGGCCGGAAACCGCGCAGGGGATCTTCGTCAACTTTTCCAACGTGGTGACGACAGCCCGCAAGAAGCCGCCGTTCGGCATCGGGCAGATCGGCAAGAGCTTCCGCAATGAGATCACCCCGGGGAACTTCATCTTCCGCACGCGCGAGTTCGAGCAGATGGAGATGGAGTTCTTCGTCGAGCCCACGACTGCCAAGGAGTGGCACCAGTACTGGATCGATACCAGGCTGCAGTGGTACGTCGACCTGGGGATCGATCAGGAGAATCTGCGGTTGTACGAACATCCCGAGGAAAAGCTGTCGCACTACTCCGACCGCACCGTCGACATCGAGTACAAATTCGGTTTCGCCGGCAACCCGTGGGGTGAGCTGGAAGGCGTGGCGAATCGGACGGACTTCGACTTGTCGACGCACTCGAAGCACTCCGGTTCCGAGCTGTCGTTCTACGATCAGGCCGCCGACACCCGTTACACCCCGTACGTCATCGAGCCGGCAGCGGGGCTGACCCGCTCCTTCATGGCGTTCCTGATCGACGCGTACACCGAGGACGAAGCGCCCAACGCCAAGGGCGGAACGGACAAGCGCGCGGTGCTGCGGCTGGATCCCCGGCTGGCGCCGGTCAAGGCCGCGGTATTGCCGCTGTCCCGCCACACTGATCTGAGCCCCAAAGCGCGCGCCTTGGCCACCGAGCTGCGCAAGTTCTGGAATATCGACTTCGATGACGCCGGTGCGATCGGCCGGCGCTACCGCCGTCAGGACGAGATCGGTACGCCGTACTGCGTCACGATCGATTTCGACTCCCTGGAGGACAACGCCGCCACCGTGCGCGAGCGCGACACGATGACCCAGGAGCGGGTTGCCGTGGACAGGGTTGCCGACTACTTGACTCTGCGCCTCAAGGGCGGTTGATTCCCGGACTCGGGGCCGGCCGGTGAGCCGCGCACCGCGGCCCGAGGCCGACCCGAACCCGCCCATGGCGATCCCGCTGGCTGCGGCGCCAGGTGTTATTGCGAGTATCAGGTGGCCGATGACGTCGGGCGCGGGGACTTCGGCAGAGTCGCCCGAGCGTGATTCCCCGGATCGGCATCGGGCAGGCGGGTGCTTGGCCGGGGCGGATGCCGCAGCGGCCTGAATAGCGATTATTTGAGCCCCGGGCGCGCCGGCGTCGTTTCGACGGCGGGCAAATCAATGTTGGAGATTTCACGAAAGCCGGTACCATGGATCCGGATCATCGTAGAGTCGGTTGGTGAACTAGCTCACACGTCCGAGTGGCTGCCGCGGCTGACAGGTTGGGGATTCGCTGATGTTGGATTTTGCGTGGTTGCCGCCGGAGATCAATTCGGCGCGGATTTTCACCGGGGCGGGGTCGGGGTCGTTGCATGCTGCTGCGGCGGCGTGGGAGGGTTTGGCGGCGGATCTGGCGACGTCGGCGAGTTCGTTCGATGCGGTGATCGTGGGGTTGGCCAGTGGGCCGTGGGCGGGGCCGGCGTCGGCGGCGATGGCTGCGGCGGGTGCCCCGTATGTGGGGTGGCTCAGTGATGCGGCGGCCAAGGCGTCGGCGGCGGGTGCTCAGGCGGCGGCGGCGGCGTCGGCTTTTGAGGCGGCGTTGACCGCGACGGTGCATCCGGCGGCGGTGGCGGCCAATCGGGTGTCGTTGGTGTCGTTGGTGTCGACGAATTTCTTCGGGCTCAACACGCCGGCGATCGCGACCAACGAGTTCGACTATGTGGAGATGTGGGCCCAGGATGTGGCCGCGATGCTGGGCTATCAGTCGGGTGCGACGGCGGTGGCCGAGGGTGTGGTGCCGTTCGACTTGGCGGGCCTGGCGACCATGGTCAACGGCCAGTTGGTGGATATCGCGGCACCGGTGACCGCGGCGCTGAGCCCTGGGTTGGAGGGCGCGCTGACCGGTGTGCAGTCGATGGCTGCGGGGTTGCCGGTGGACCAGGTGCTGGGGTACGCGATGATGGCGATGAATCCGGCGAGCATGATGATCGGCCCGTTGATGCAGGTGGGGCAGACTGCGGGTCTCGGTACGGCGGAAGCGGCTGGTCTTGCCGCGGAGGATCTGGCGCTCATGCCGAAGTTCGTCGGGGACGCTGAGCCGCTGGCGGGATTGGGTGCGGCTGGCCTGGGTGGGGGGATGGCCGGTGATTTGGGCAAGGCGCATCTGGTGGGTGCGATGTCGGTGCCGCCGACCTGGGAGGGTTCGGTGCCCAAGGGGATGGCCAGCTCGGCCATGGCGGGCTTCGGTGCTCTGCCCGCCGAGGCGGCGGCGATGGGGGCGATGGGCGGCAGGGCCGGCATGATGCCGATGCCGATGCCGATGCCGATGGGTGCTGGCGCCGGGGGTGCGGGGATGCCCGGTGGCCCGCTGGGCAGGGGCGGTGCGGCCGCGCAGGTACTGCAGAGTCGCCCGAGCGTGATCCCCCGGATCGGCATCGGGTAGGCAAATCCTGCTTTTGTGATCTTGCGCATTTCCACCTGACTGGGCGCCGGACGTCGAATACAATGCTCGGCAAGCGACAAATCCGATTTTAGTGGCGTGGCGCCCGGTGTTTGAGGCGTTGGCGCCGAGCGTTCGACCCAGGTCAGTTTGAATTCCGGTCCGAAGGTTAGTTTGAACGCCGGTGTCCGAATCCGAACGGGCCTGGAGCCCCGCTGTGACTTGGCTGCGCGTGCAGGATCACAGCAGTACGTGTGCCAGTGTCGTTCAATGACAGGTTGGGGTTGTGATGTTTGATTTTGCCTGGTTGCCGCCGGAGGTTAATTCGGCGCGGATTTTTGCTGGGGCGGGGTCGGGTCCGTTGCATGCTGCTGCGGCGGCGTGGGAGGGTTTGGCGGCGGATCTGGCGACGTCGGCGAGTTCGTTCGATGCGGTGATCGTGGGGTTGGCCAGTGGGCCGTGGGCGGGGCCGGCGTCGGCGGCGATGGCTGCGGCGGGTGCCCCGTATGTGGGGTGGCTCAGTGATGCGG
>NZ_JBKECZ010000139.1:0-2138 GCF_047975165.1 Mycobacterium sp. | reverse complement strand
TCGTCGCGGCAATCAACTACTTCGCCTCCCCGGAGCCCGGTACGACGGCCACGTTGAAGGTCACACCGGTCAAACTCGGTCGGCGTATCCAGACCGTGGATGTGGACCTCGAGCACACCGCAAGGCCGCTGGCCCGGCTGACCGCGAATTTCGCTACCGACCACCGGGGCCCGACTCAGGAACTGGCCGCACCTCCCGAACTCCCGGATCCACACTCACTGCCGGATGCACGAACGCTAGGCATTCCCACCGATGGATTGTTCGGCCGGATCGAATATCGTATGGCCACCGTCCCGGGCTGGGCTCAGGGAACTCCCAGCGGCGATCCCACCAGTCTCGCGTGGCAACGTCTCGCCGGAGGCACAGCCGTCGATTGGCCCGCGCTTGGCCTCCTCGTCGATACGGCACCTCCACCGGTACTCGAGCTGGGCAACCATCGCTCCATGACCGTTCAACTGACGGTGCACTTCCACCGGCTTCCCGTACCCGGATCCTGGATCGCCTCTCGATTTTTCACCAGGCACCTGAACGATGGGTTCCATGAGGAGGACGGTGAACTCTGGGATGATCAGGGCCGCCTGCTGGCCCAATCACGACAGTTGGCCATCTTGCTTGGCTAAGTAGCCCAGGTACTAGTCCTGGACCTCGGTGACGCCTTCATACAGCCCAAGGTGATTGCCATCGGGATCCTCAAAAATTGCCCACCAACTGGTGTCGCTGATCGGGGAGCGTTCCATCAGGACTCGTCCGCCGTGATCGCGAACCAGGGCGAGAGTGTCCTCGATCGAGTCGACCTCGATATAGGACCGCGGCTGAGTGAACCCTGGCGATCTGGGGGCCAAGCCCCCACCGCTGACCTGGTTGGGTGCCTGCCACATGGGATAGTCCTCAAAGCCCGGTGGTGCAACGATGCGCCAACCGAACAAGGCCGTATAGAACGCCCCGGCCTCCTGCGGGTCGCTCACCGGTATATCAATGTGGGTGATGTCGCCATGGGGCATAGGTTCTCCCTTCGTCTGCGGTGACGATCCAAGCCGCTGATCGCTCGAACTGTCAGCGAGGTCCGCTGGTCACCAGCGCGATTGCGCTGGAAGATATCTGGAGATTCTACGTCCGGGAACGTTCGAACGTGACCACCTCGTAGTCGGGTGTGCCCCGGTACCCCACGCGTGAGGTCTCCGACCAGCGTCGAGGATCGATGGGGCCGAAGTAGGCGTCGCCAACTGGGCTGAGCGGGACCTCGGTCACCACCATGCGGTCGACCAGATCGGCATCGAGCGCTTCGGCATAGACCGTCGCGCCGCCGATCAAGAACACCTGATCGTCTCGTCGGTAGGCCAGTGCGATCGCCTCGTCGAGCGTGCCGGCGACCAGCACCTCGCCATGGCCCGAATCCCATTGCCGATTCCGGGTCAGCACGATTGAGGTCCGCCCGGGCAGCGGCCTACCGATGGACTCGTAAGTCGTCCGGCCCATCACGAGCGGATGCCCCCAGGTCAGTTCTTTGAACTGCCGCTGGTCCCCGGTCGGCGGCCATGGCATCTGGCCCATGGCGCCGATCACCCCGTTGGCACCGATGGCGACCGCAATCGAGACTGTCACCTGACCGGCTCACACAGCGATCGGCGCTTTGATCGCCGGATGGGACTGATAGTTCTGGACATCCACCGAATCCAACGAGAAGCCGTCGATGTCGTCGATCGAAGGATCAAGCCGCACGGTGGGTAGCGGTAGCGGGGACCTGGTCAACTGCTCGCGCGCTTGGTCGAGGTGATTGAGGTAGAGGTGGCAGTCACCGCCGGTCCAGATGAACTCCCCCGGTTCGAGACCGGTGACTTGGGCAACCATCTGGGTGAGCAGCGCGTAGGAGGCAATGTTGAACGGTACGCCCAGGAACACGTCGGCAGAGCGCTGATACAACTGGCAACTCAGACGACCATCGGCGACATAGAACTGGAAGAGCGCATGACACGGTGCCAGCGCCATCTTGTCCAGGTCGGCCACGTTCCAGGCACTGACGATATGGCGTCGCGAGTGTGGATCGGTATTGATCGCGTCGATCACCGCGTGGAGCTGATCGATGTGCCGACCATCGGGCGCCGGCCACGAACGCCACTGGTAGCCGTAGATCGGGCCGA
>NZ_JBKECZ010000138.1:0-2402 GCF_047975165.1 Mycobacterium sp. | reverse complement strand
GGCGAAGTGCAGCTTGTCGTCCATGAAGTAGAGGTCCCTGATGGCCTCGTACTCGTGGACCAGATAGCCCACCGGGCTTTTCGCCAGCCAGGGGTGGTGTGCCCGCGCCGCCTCGATGCCGGGCAGGGGGTCTGCGGCAAAGGCCGGCTCCAGCACCGGCAGTTCCATCAGCTCCAGCTGGTCTATCGTCTGCATGGTCTGGCCCTCCCCGCGGCGGGGCCGGCTCAGCCGGCGTTCAGCGCCTCGGGAGACAGGTACTTGGTGGCCGACCAGCCGCCGTCGACCACGATGGTCTGGCCGTTGATGAACTCGCCACCTCGGGAGCACAGGAAGGCGATGGTGCTGGCCACGTCCTCCGCCTCGCCGAGGCGCGGGTAGGGCGTCATGTCCACCTGCATGCGGCGGAAACCCTTGTCGTTCATGCGCTCGCGCACCATGTCGGTCATCGTGACCCCCGGTGCCACGCAGTTGGCGCGAATGCCGGTGGCGCCGTATTCGCAGGCGATGTGCTGGGTCAGGGAGGTCAGTCCACCCTTGGCGGCGGAGTAGGCGCCGCCGCGGCGCCCGCCGACCACCGCGAAGGTGGAGGTCACGTTGATGATGGCCGAGCCCGGCTGCATGTGGGCGATGACGTCGCGGGCCAGGCGAAAGGGCGCGCGCAGCATGATGTCGAGGAAGTGGTCCAGAGTCGCGTCGTCGGTCTCGTGCAGCGGCTTGGGGCTGCCGATACCGGCGTTGTTGACCAGGTAGTTGATGCCGCCGAAGCGCTCCAGCGCCGCCTGTACGACGCGCTGTGGAGCCTCGTCGGTGGTGATGTCCGCCGACAGGGTGGCGAGGCGCTCGCTGGCGCCGACCTCGGCGGCCAGGGCGTCCAGCTTGCCCTGGTCCCGGCCCACCCCGAGCACCGCCAGGCCCCGGCCGTGCATTTCCTTTGCCGTGGCGAGACCGATGCCGCTGCCGGCACCGGTGATGATCACAACTTCCATCGTATCCTACCTGCTTTTCTCGTTCCGCTGCCGTGTGTACTCTAGCGCGACAGCCGATTAAAATGAAGAAGATTATAATCATCTGTGTTGTTTATCTAGCATGAGGAGTCTGCCGTGACGCCAAGGTTCCAGCCCGAGCCGGGGGGCCGGGTACACCAGTGGGGGAAAGAGCTGTGAGCGCCGGGCGCCGGGAGATCGCCGGCCGCTCCGTGCGCTGGGACGAGGCGCGGGCCCGTGCCGCCTACGACAGTGGCCTGTGGGTGCGCGAGACCCTTGCCGAGGCCCTGCAGCGTGCCGCGCGGGAGACCCCGGAGCGAGCGCTGGTGCTGGAGGGCGCGACCCGCCTCGACGCCCGCACCCTGTACGCCGAGGCCGGCGCCCTGGCTCGGGAGATGGCCGCCCGGCATCCGGTGGGCAGTGTGGTGTCCTTCATGCTGCCCAACTGGCACGAGGCCGCGGTCATCTACATGGCCGCCACACTGGCGGGTATGACCGCCCATCCCATACTGCCCTCCCTGCGCGAGCACGACCTGTGTTTCATGCTGGCGGATGTGCAGAGCCGGATGATCTTCGTGCCCGCCCGCTACCGCGGCTACGACTACGGGGCCATGCTGCAGACCGTGGGCGAGCGCATGGAGGCGCCGCCGGAGGTGGTGGTACTGCGCGGCGAGGCCGGCCCCCATATCCCCTATGCCAGCCTGTTCCAGCGCCGCGACCCCGGCGAGTTGCCGCCGCCGGACCCGGATGCGGTGCGCATGATCATGTACACCTCCGGTACCACCGGCAGCCCCAAGGGGGTGATGCACAGCCACAATTCCATCCACGCCCTGATCCGCCAGCTGGGGGAGCACTGGCTGGTGGCGCCCGGGGATACCTTTCTGGTGGCCTCGCCGATCAGCCATATCGGCGGCTCGATCTACGCTTTCGAGATTCCCCTGTTGCTGGGGGCGACCGCGGTGCTGATGGAGCGCTGGGAGCCGGTCGAGGGGGTCCAGTTGATGCTGGCGGAGCACTGCACCCACTTCGCCGGTGCCACGCCGTTCCTGGTGGCGCTGCTGGCGGCGGCGCGGGAGGCGGGCACCCGTCTGCCCGACCTCAAGGTGTTCATCTGCGGCGGTGCCTCGGTGCCCCCCTCGCTGATTCGCGAGGCCTCGGACTATTTCGAAAAGGCGGTGGTCACCCGGGCCTACGGCTCCACCGAGGTGCCGGTCACCTCGGTGGGTGTCACCGCGGCCGACGATGTGGAACATGCGGCGGAGACCGATGGCCGACCGGGTATCGCCGAGGTGCGCCTGTCGGATGCCGGCGAGGTGCTGGCCCGGGGGGCGCAGATGCTGGTGGGCTACGTGCACGCCCGGGACGAGGCGACCGTGTTCGACGCCGAGGGCTTCTACCGCACCGGCGATCTGGGCCGCT
>NZ_JBKECZ010000137.1:0-2750 GCF_047975165.1 Mycobacterium sp. | reverse complement strand
TTATTGAGAATGACATAGTGACAATTGATGGGAAATCCAACTCATCAAGACAAGTATATATTTGTAAAGAAATTAAGGACTTGGCTAAAAAATATTATGAGGAAACAGGGCGTTTAGAGATATGGCCAAACACATATAACGCAAGATACAAAAGAGCTAAGATACTGGGGGTGAGATGTGGGGTTGAGATTAACTTACATGCCTTTAGAGAAACGTTTGCAACAGAATGGATATATAAGGGGCATAGTGTTGTTTCTCTTCAACAAGCAATGGGACACAGCTCCTTAGCACAAATGGAACCGTACATTAGGAAGAATCAATTAGCATTGAAGAGAGAATGACAAGCATTCACAGATGGTGGTGACTTCAATGATAGAGATTACTTGATGAAGAAAATTGCCATGCTAGAAGCAGAGAACGCTATGTTAAAAAGTAAACAATAATAGTGAAAATATTGATAAAAAAGTAAATATTGACTTAGGATTAGGAAACGGACAACACGGTTATATAGGTTCCTTAGCAGATATAACAGAGGGAGAAAGTAAAGAGTTTGGTTCTCCTACTTTACAAGTAATAGCAGAATATGGTGGAGGTTATAGATTATATTTAATTAATAAACAAATTAAAGTAGAAGCAACTGACGACAGTGGTGCGACGTGAAACAGTGTAGGTAGTTTAGTACCAACAACATTCTTAATGGAAGTAGTTAAATTAATAGCTCCGGATAAAAAACAAGAAGTTGAAACACTTATTGCTGCAACATTTAAAGAATAATAGTGATAAACTTGAAACAAAATTAGATAAAGAATACACAGGTGGTGGTGGTACTTCTTCTATTGAACTCACAGGTGGTAATATAAACCTTATTCAAAATGGAACAGATTTCAATCCAAGTGAATATTTAAGTTTAAGAATTGGTAGACTTTCAAATGGTTTCGACTTATTCCTTGATGTATCAGAAGATAATGGTGATACTCATATAAGATATAAAATAGACAGAACACAAGTAGGAACTTACAAAACCATAAGAAATGAAAAAGGTGAGATAGTAGAGGAGATACAAATTAAATAATAATAGTGATAAACTTGAAACAACAGTTATTTTTAATACGCCAACTGAACTTTTAAATGAAGAAGGACAAACCATAGAACTATTAGACAGTATAGATAATTATAGAGAAATTTTAATATACTTAGCAAATACTACAACGGGTAGTGCTGGTAGAGCACAATTCAGACTGTTCACAGAGTTTGTTGGTACAGGAAGTAATGATAATTTAATCTCTAACTTAGGTTATACTAGTAGTTATACCATACATACTGATAATAATACAATTATGAACTTCGGTATTAATGGTTCAACTCTTACAACAGGAACTGCTGGTGGGGTTATATCACACGGGTTTTTAATAAAAATTATTGGTATTGGAAGATTATCAGCATCAGAAAGAAAACAAAGAAAAGAAATGAGATTACAAGAATTAAAACGTAAATAATAATAGTGATTATCTTGCCAACAAACTTGATATAACAAAAACTACTTCAGGTGTTGAAACACTTATTGAAAGGGGTAATATATCTTTAAGAAAAAATGTTTCTGACGATAGAGAGTTTATGTATTTCCATTCAGATTCTGCTACTGTTGAGGGAGACAACGGACAATTTTTCAGAATATATTCTAAAAATAATGAAAGAGGTGGACAATTATTTTATGCTAAAAATACAACTTATAGCTTCAATGAAGAAATTGTAGCAGTTATGGGTGATATAACAGCAGCAAGACATAAAACAATGTTAGATATGGTAAAACTGTTAGCACCAGAAAAAGAAGTACAAGTACAAGAAATTATAGATAGAGAAAGAGAAGAGCAAAAACTTATAGATAAAGAGCTTAAAGAAAAAGAGTAGTTTACTACTCTTTTTTATTTAATTCTAATTCTTGTAATTTGATCATCTTCTCTAGTTTTTCTTTTTTCTCTGGGAATAGTTCTATCATTTCTTTATATGTATCTATTTTTATTCTTGTTATATCATTTAATGTTGCTAATTCACCATTGGTTATAATAGTACCTGTTTCATCAACTTTTCTATAGTTTATAGAACTTCCATTATCATAAAATCTTATTTGAGTATATTTACCAGTGTTTGCTAACATTTGTAATGTGTATTCTGTTGAAAGATGTAAGAATGAGAATGTACCATTATTTAATGATAAAGAATTATTTTCTTTATTATCAATATTTTCACTATTATTCTTTAATTGAGATTTCTATTTCTTCAGGTATTGTTGCTAAAACTCTATCTTTTTGTTCTGTTGTTAAATTAAGTTCTTGTGCTAATGATAAGAATGTTTTTCTAAGTGCTGAATTTATATAACTTTGTCCTCTTAGATTACCATCATTAAGTGAATTATGAAACACTGTTATTTTTCCTTCTGAATCTGAGTTTAAACCATTAATTCTATTACTACTATTAGGGTTGGTTATTCCTTTGGTGTGCGTACCAATTTGTATAAAACCTCCTTCGTTGAAACCTACGAATGAAGTGTTTATACTTAATTCGTCTCCTTTTATAAGTCCTAAGTTTGTATTAACTTTTTCTTCAAGTTTATCACTATTATCTTGAACTTTTTGGATGATAGATGTGTCTTCTTCTCATTCGATTTGGTCTCTTGTACCTACTACTTCATCAAGATATTTATTTAATGGTTCATCATTATGGACAACTTTCTCTGAGGTTACGATTTCTCC
>NZ_JBKECZ010000136.1:0-10103 GCF_047975165.1 Mycobacterium sp. | reverse complement strand
TACCTGATCGAACACGGCTACTACGAGGCCGAGGTGCTGGACCGGTACCCGTTCGAGTTCCTGCAGCAGATCTTCGACCACGCCTACGCCCAGAAGTTCCGGTTCCAGACCTTCCTCGGCGCCTTCAAGTACTACACCTCGTACACGCTGAAGACCTTCGACGGCAAGCGCTACCTGGAGCGTTTCGAGGACCGGGTCTGCATGGTGGCTCTGACTCTGGCCGACGGCGACACCTCCCTGGCCCGCAATCTTGTCGATGAGATCATCTCCGGCCGGTTCCAGCCAGCCACGCCGACCTTCCTCAACTCCGGCAAAAAGCAACGCGGCGAGCCGGTTTCGTGCTTCCTGCTGCGCATCGAAGACAACATGGAGTCGATAGGGCGGTCGATCAATTCGGCACTCCAGCTCTCCAAGCGCGGCGGCGGGGTTGCGCTGCTGCTGTCGAACATCCGTGAGCACGGTGCACCCATCAAAAAGATCGAGAACCAGAGTTCCGGTGTCATCCCGATCATGAAGCTGCTGGAGGATTCGTTCTCCTACGCCAATCAGCTCGGCGCGCGGCAGGGGGCCGGCGCGGTGTATCTACACGCGCATCATCCCGACATCTACCGCTTCCTGGATACCAAGCGGGAGAACGCCGACGAGAAGATCCGGATCAAGACGCTGAGCCTGGGCGTGGTGATTCCCGACATCACCTTCGAGCTGGCCAAGAAGAACGAGGACATGTACCTGTTCTCGCCCTACGACGTCGAACGGGTCTACGGCGCGGCCTTCGCCGACATCTCGGTGACCGAGAAGTACTACGAAATGGTCGACGACGCACGCATCCGCAAAACCAAGATCAAGGCGCGCGAGTTCTTCCAGACGCTGGCCGAGCTGCAGTTCGAGTCCGGCTACCCCTACATCATGTTCGAGGACACGGTGAACCGGGCCAACCCCATCGACGGCAAGATCACCCACTCGAATCTGTGCTCGGAGATCCTGCAGGTGTCGACGCCGTCGCTGTTCAACGACGATCTGTCGTACGCCAAAGTGGGCAAGGACATCTCGTGCAATCTCGGGTCGCTGAACATCGCCAAGACGATGGACTCGCCGGACTTCGCCCAGAGCATCGAAGTGGCGATCCGCGCTCTGACCGCCGTCAGCGACCAGACGCACATCACCTCGGTGCCCTCGATCGAGCAGGGCAACAACGACTCCCACGCGATCGGGCTCGGGCAGATGAACCTGCACGGCTATCTGGCCCGGGAACGCATCTTCTACGGCTCCGAAGAGGGCGTCGACTTCACCAACATCTACTTCTACACCGTGCTCTACCACGCGCTGCGCGCCTCGAACCGGATCGCCATAGAACGCGGCACCCGGTTCGCCGGCTTCGAGCGGTCCAAGTACGCCTCCGGGGAGTTCTTCGACAAATACACCGAGCAGGCCTGGGAGCCGGCCACCGACCGGGTGCGCCAGCTGTTCGTCGACGCGGACATCCACATCCCGACTCGGGACGATTGGCAGCGGCTCAAGGAGTCGGTGCGCGAGCATGGGATCTACAACCAGAACCTGCAGGCGGTGCCGCCGACCGGATCGATTTCCTACATCAACCACTCGACGTCGTCGATCCACCCGATCGTGTCGAAGGTGGAGATCCGCAAGGAAGGCAAGATCGGCCGCGTCTACTACCCGGCTCCGTTCATGACCAACGACAACCTGGAGTACTACCAGGACGCCTACGAGATCGGCTACGAGAAGATCATCGACACCTACGCCGCGGCCACCCAGCACGTGGACCAGGGACTGTCGCTGACGCTGTTCTTCAAGGACACCGCCACCACCCGGGACGTGAACAAGGCGCAGATCTACGCCTGGCGCAAGGGCATCAAGACGCTGTACTACATCCGGCTGCGTCAGATGGCGCTGGAGGGCACCGAGGTCGAGGGCTGCGTGTCCTGCATGCTGTGAGATTGCCCGCCGGCGGTGGCGCCGGTGTCGCGTGTCCCCGACGTCCGGGCTGACCAAGGCCGTGGCGGCTTCCAGGCGGTAGGGTTCGTGACGTGGCGAAACCGAGTCGGCACCAGCCCGGCGCCCAGTCGGCCAAGCATGGCGGGCGGGCCGAGTCGGGCCAGCCCGGCAGGCCAGGGGCGAAGGTCGACGCGCGCAGCGAACGCTGGCGCGAACACCGCAAGAAGGTGCGCGGCGACATCGTGGACGCGGCGTTCCGGGCCATCGATCGGCTGGGGCCCGAATTGAGCGTCCGCGAGATCGCCGAGGAAGCCGGCACCGCCAAGCCGAAGATCTACCGCCATTTCGCGGACAAGTCGGATCTGTTCCGGGCCATCGGCGAACGCCTGCGCGACATGCTGTGGGCGGCGATCTTCCCGTCGATCAACCTGGCCACCGACTCGGTACGCCAGGTGATCGGGTGCGCGGTGGAGGAATTCGTCGGGCTCCTCGACGAACACCCCAATGTGGTGCGGGTCTTCCTGCAGAACGGCGGGTCGGGGTCGCAGCCGAACGCGATGGTGCGGCCCTTCACCGAAGGCCGGGAGATCACGCTGACCATCGCCGAGATGTTCAACGACGAACTGCGGGACATGGAGCTCAGCGGCGCCGCACTCGAACTGGCCGCCTTCTCCGCCTTCGGCTGCGCGGCGTCGGCCACCGAATGGTGGCTGGGCCCGGAATCGGACAGCACGCGGTCGATGACACGGGAGCGGTTCGTCACCCAGCTGACCACGATCCTGCTGGGCGTCATCGTCGGCACCGCCGAGACGATGGGCATCGTGATAGACCCCGACAAGCCGATCCACGACACGGTGCCGACGGCGGCGGTGTGAGACATGGTCACGACCATCGCCGACACGCACAATTATCCGGTACCCTCGGTACTGGTTACCGAATGATTCCTCGTGGCGCGTTCGGACGCGCCCGTTCACACCGGCTCCGACAGGACGTACTCGCATGACCGATCTAGCGACTCCGGCAATCGACGAGGCCGGCCAAACCCGATCGGGCCTGCCGCCGGTGCGCACCCGCACCCTGATCATCGGTACCGGGTTTTCCGGCCTCGGCATGGCCATCGCACTGCAGAAGCAAGGCGTGGACTTCCACATCCTGGAGAAGGCCGATGACGTCGGCGGCACCTGGCGGGACAACTCCTACCCGGGCTGCGCCTGCGACATCCCGTCGCACCTGTACTCGTTCTCGTTCGAGCCGAAGCCGGACTGGCGGCACCCGTTCTCCTTTCAATCCGAGATCTGGGACTACCTCAAAGGCGTGGCCGACAAATACGGGCTGCGCCGCTACATCGAGTTCAACGCACTGGTGGACCGGGGCTACTGGGACGACGACGAGTGCCGCTGGCACGTCTTCACCGCCGACGGACGTGAATACATCGCCCAGTTCCTGGTCTCCGGCGCCGGCGCCCTGCACATCCCGTCCGTCCCCGAGATCGAGGGCCGCGGCGACTTCGCCGGCCCGGCGTTCCATTCTGCGCAGTGGGATCACGACGTCGACCTGAGAGGCAAGAGGGTTGCCATCGTCGGCACCGGGGCCAGCGCAATCCAGATCCTGCCCGAGATCGTCGGGCAGGTCGCCGAAGTCAAGCTCTACCAGCGCACTCCGGCATGGGTGGTGCCGCGATCCAACCCCGAGATCCCGCGGCGGCTCCGTGCGGCGATGGCGACCGTGCCGGGCCTGCGCGCACTGGTTCGCCTGGTGATCTATTGGGGCCAGGAATCGCTGGCGATCGGCATGACCAAACGCCCGTGGGCGCTGAAGTTCATCGAGCAGTACGCGAAGTACAACATCCGGCGCTCGGTGAAGGACCGGGAGCTGCGTCGCAAACTGACGCCGCACTACCGCATCGGCTGCAAGCGCATCCTGAACTCCACCACCTATTACCGCGCGGTCGCCGACCCGAAGACCGAGGTGGTGACCGAGGGGATCGAGCGGATCACCCCCGATGGGATCGTCAGCGCCGACGGCCGCGAACGCAAAGTCGACGTGATCGTCTACGCAACCGGCTTCCACGTCACCGACTCCTACACCTACGTGCAGATCAAGGGACGCAACGGTGAGGATCTGGTGGATAGGTGGAACCGGGAGGGGATCGGCGCGCACCGCGGCATCACCGTCGCCGGCATGCCCAACCTGTTCTTCCTGTTGGGGCCCAACACCGGTCTGGGCCACAACTCGGTGGTGTTCATGATCGAGTCGCAGATCCGCTACGTCGCCGAGGCCATCGCGATCTGCGACAAGAGAGGTGCGGCGGCGCTGGCGCCCACCCGCGAAGCGCAGGACCGTTTCAACGACGAGTTGCAGGCCAAACTGGCCGGATCGGTGTGGAACGCCGGCGGCTGTGCCAGCTGGTATCTCGATGAGCACGGCAAGAACACCGTGCTGTGGAGCGGCTACACCTGGCAGTACTGGCTGGCCACCCGGTCGGTGAAGCCGGGGGAGTACGAGTTCTTCGAAGCGGTCGAAACTCCGCGTGCCCGCCGGGCTGCGGCCACGGGGTAGGCGACACGCAAACACAACTTCTTGTGTTGCGTTGTCTTGTCGGCCACCAGGGGTAGTGTTTGTGGCGTAGGCAACACGGCCCAACTCGTCGTAGTTGGGTTCGTAGCGAAGTTCGTAGTGAAGTGGAGTTCCGGTGACTGGAAACGTACTGATCGACCGCGTCGCAGCGATCAACTGGAACCGTCTGCACGATGAGAAGGACGCCGAGGTCTGGGACCGGTTGACCGGTAACTTCTGGCTGCCCGAGAAGGTGCCGGTGTCCAACGACATCCCGTCCTGGGGCACGCTGAGCGCCACCGAGAAACAGCTGACCATGCGGGTGTTCACCGGCCTGACGATGCTCGACACCATCCAGGGCACCGTGGGCGCGGTCAGCCTGATCCCCGACGCGCTGACGCCGCACGAGGAGGCGGTGCTGACCAACATCGCGTTCATGGAGTCGGTGCACGCCAAGAGCTACAGCCAGATCTTCTCCACGCTGTGTTCGACCGCCGAGATCGACGACGCGTTCCGCTGGTCGGAGGAAAACCCCAACCTGCAGCGCAAGGCCGAGATCGTGCTCCAGTACTACCGGGGGGACGACCCGCTCAAGCGCAAGGTGGCCTCCACGCTGCTGGAAAGCTTCCTGTTCTACTCCGGCTTCTACCTGCCGATGTACTGGTCGAGTCGGGCCAAGCTGACCAACACCGCCGACATGATCCGGCTGATCATCCGCGACGAGGCGGTGCACGGCTACTACATCGGCTACAAGTTCCAGCGCGGACTGGCCGCCGCGGACGAGGCGCGGCGCACCGAACTCAAGGACTACACCTATGAGCTGCTGTTCGAGCTCTACGACAACGAGGTCGAGTACACCCAGGACCTCTACGACGAGGTCGGCCTGACCGAGGACGTCAAGAAGTTCCTGCGCTACAACGCGAACAAGGCGCTGATGAACCTCGGCTACGAGGCCCTGTTCCCGCGTGACGAGACCGACGTCAACCCGGCGATCCTCTCCGCACTGTCACCCAACGCCGACGAGAACCACGACTTCTTCTCCGGGTCGGGTTCGTCGTATGTGATCGGCAAGGCCGTGGTCACCGAGGACGAGGACTGGGACTTCTGACGCCGCCGCGCCGAGTGTGAATCCCGCGACGTTCAATCGGGGTGTCGCGTCGCGGATTTCACACTCGACGGGTTGACCGGCGGGCCGCCCGGGCGCGGGGGCGGCACCCAGCCTTGCAGCACCCGGCGGCCGATCAGCTGACAGCCGTGGGTGTGCGCCAACTGCTTTGCCGCGCTGGTGAAGTCCTGGTTGCTGACGACGATGCTGCGGGTGCATCCGTGGTGGCGCGCGCCGGAGACCACCTGCTGCACGGCGGATACCCCCACCGGTTTGCTGTGGCGTTTGCACTGGATCGCGGCCACCTGGCCGTCCTTCTCGGCGATCAGGTCCACCCCGTAATCGCCGACCCGCGGGGTGAGGCTGACCTGCCAGCCGGCCCTGCTCAGCCGGGTGGCGACGTAGTCCTCGAACTCGATGCCGTCCATCGCGTCGATCACCGCCATGCTCACCGGCCGCCTGCCCGACAATTCGCGCACGGCCAGCCAGACCAGCGCCGTCAGCAGCAGGGCCAGGTAGAACACGACGAAGCCGGCCCCCGGGTCGTGGCGGGCGACGCCGCCGACCAGCCCCGCGAGCACCGGGATTCCGACGACGATCTTGCGCACCAGCCGATGATAGGGATGGGTACCGTCACGCACCGCCGAGTGTGAATCCTGCGACGCTCACGCGGCGTGTCGCGTCGTGGGATTCACACTCGACCGGTGCGCGCGTCACAAGGTCGAGATGTCGATGACGAACCGGTAGCGCACGTCGCTGGCCAGCACCCGCTCGTAGGCCTCGTTGACGTAGTCGGCGTCGATGACCTCGATTTCGGGGGTGACCCCATGTTCGGCGCAGAAGTCCAGCATCTCCTGGGTCTCGACGATGCCGCCGATGCAGGATCCCGACAGGCTGCGCCGCGCCATGGCCAGCGCGAACGCCGGCACCTTCATCGGGTGCTCGGGAATCCCGAGTTCAACCAGGGTGCCGTCGACGTCGAGCAGGCTCAGATATTGGCCGAGATCGAGATTGGCCGAGACGGTGTTGAGGATCAGGTCGAAACTCCCGCGCAGCTTCTTGAAGGTCTGCGGGTCGGCGGTCGCGTGGTAGTCGGTTGCGCCCAAACGCAATCCGTCTTCCATCTTCTTCAGCGACTGCGACAGCACACTTACCCGGCAGCCCATCGCCGCACCCAGCTTGACGCCCATGTGGCCCAGCCCGCCCAGGCCGATGACCGCCAGGCGGGTGTCCGGGCCCGCGTTCCAGTGCCGCAGCGGGGAGAACAGGGTGATGCCCGCACACAGCAGCGGCGCGGCCTTGTCCATGGGCAGCGACTCGGGGATGCTCAACACGAAATCCTCGTTGACCACGACCGATTGGCTGTATCCGCCGTAGGTGGGTGTGCCGTCGGCGTCGATGGCGTTGTAGGTGGCCGTCGAACCGCCCGAACAATACTGTTCGAGCCCTTGCCGGCAACTGCTGCAGCGCCGGCAGGAGTTCACCAGGCAGCCGACTCCGACGTTGTCGCCCACCCGGTGCCGGGTCACTTCGGCGCCAACCGCGGTCACCACGCCGGTGATCTCGTGGCCGGGCACCACCGGATAGTTCGGTGTGCCCCACTCGGCCTTGACCGTGTGGATGTCCGAATGGCAGATGCCGGCGAACTTGATGTCGATCGCCACATCGTGGGGCCCGGGCTCGCGACGGGTGATGGTCGTCCTGGTCAGCGGCGCGGTGGCCGAGGTGGCGGCGTAGGCGTTGACAGTGCTCATCGGTAGGCCCTTTCCTTCGGGTGCGTTGCCGAAAATTTTAGTCAGGGCAACCGGATCGGGCCATGCCGGAAGCCGCGGATGTGCCTATCGCCCGGTGCAGGGGGCAGGGCAGCGGGCAGCGGGCGGGGGGCGGCGGGCGGGGGGCAGGGCAGCGGGGGGCAGGGGGCAGCGGGAGGGGGGCTCTCGCACCGCGGTTCAGGGGCTGTCGCGGTTCAGGGGCTACCGCCATTTCCTCCGGCTCCGCCGTCCCCGCCGATCGGGACCAGGCCGTTGTCCCCGGTGCCGCCGCCACCTCCGCCGCCGCCGCCGCCGGTGTTGGAATCACCGCCGCTGCCCGCGTCAGCGCCGTTGCCACCGGCGCAGCCGGCGCCACCGGAAGTGCCGCCGGTGCCGCCGGGGCCACCTTCGCCACCGTTGCCGCCGGCGTTCTGGAATGTGCCGCCGTCGCCGGCTTCACCACCGTTACCACCTGAGCCACCGGCACCGCCGACTCCGGTGGTGCCTTCACCGCCTTCGCCTCCGGCACCACCGAAGCCACCCAGGGCTTCCCCGTCCTCGTCACCGCTGTTGCCGCCGTCGCCGCTGTTGCCGCCCGCTCCGCCGGCCCCGCCGATGCCGCCCACACCCCCGGAGCCGCCGGCCCCGGCTTCCCCGTAGAGCCAGCCCGCGTTGCCCCCGGCGCCGCCGACGGCCCCGGCACCTGCGGCGCCCCCATCGCCGCCCCGCCCGAGCAGGCTCGCCGACCCGCCGGCACCGCCCGCGGCCCCGACAGTGGTCTGCGAGTAGCCGTCGCCGCCTTCGCCGTACAGCCAGCCTCCGGGCTTCCCGTTGATGCTGGCCGCGGTGTCGTCGGCGCCGTCGCCGATCAGCGGGCGCCCGGTATAGGTGACGAACGGATCGTTGATCGTGTCGAGGATCTGCTCGCCCACGCTGGCCGCAGAGAATGCCTCGGCGCTCGCGTAGGACGCCGACGCGCTGGCCAGCGATGCGGTAAACCCCTGGTGGAACACCGCCGCCTGGGCGCTCACGGCCTGATATGCCTACCCGAACTCTTCGAAGACCGCGGTCATGGCGGCCGACACCTCGTCGACTCCGGCAGCGGCCAGGCCGGTCGTCCGTGCCGCCGCTGCGGCGTTGGCCTCGTCGAGTGCCGCGCCGATATCGGCTACCCACGCGGGCGCCGCGGCCAATTGATCGGAAGAAACAACGACAAACGACATGAACTCACGCTCCCCGAGTGGGCCGTGCAACCGTCCGGTGATCGCTGCACACCAGAGTTTGAATTCATGGTGCATTTCGGCACTCGATAGAAAGTGTAGCTCTATTTCACAGTATGAATACAGTAATTCAGCCGAAAATCAGTAAATGCGAATGAAGTTGTGAAAAATACCGCGCCTATATTGGGTGTTGGGGCACCGACGCCGTTGGGGCACCGACGCCGCGGTCGAGTGTGAATCCCACGACGCCCCATCGGCGTGTCGCGTCGCGGATTTCACACTCGACCAGGGGGCCGGGGGTGGGCCGATTCGGCGCGTACAGGTGTCAGTTGATCGGCGCGCTGATCCAGCCGGCATCGACGACGACGCCCCGGGCGGCGATCACGCCCTGGCCGGTGTGCCAGATCTCGTCGTTGACGACGAACACCCGGTTGTCGCGGGTGGCGCCGAGCTTGCGCCAGGGGGTGCTGTCGAAGACGGTCGCGGCACGCTGGGCAGCCGTCTTCGATGCGCACGAGACGAAGATGATGTCGCCGTTGGCCGCCGAGAAATCCGGGTCGCGGGCCAGGTCGGCGGTGGTGGTGCCGAATTCGATGTAGGGCTTGTCGGTGAACCGCTGGGGTATCGGGCGGTCCACCCCGACCGCGCTCAGCACACTGGCCGCGAAGTTGTCCGCGCCGTAGACCCGCATGGTGGTGTCGGTCAGCTGGACCACCGACACCTGGAAGTGCGGTGCGTCGTGCTTGTCCCCGGTGGTGGCGGCGTACCGGGCGAAGTCCTCGATCAGTGCGCCGGCCGCCTCACCGCGGGCCGTCGCGGCGCCGATGCCGCGCAGGTTGTCCGCCCAGGCAGCCCCGGGTGCGCCGGTGAACACCGTCGGCGCGATCGCCGCCAGTTGCGGGTACAGGTCGGGCGCCGAGCCCGCCGAGCCCAGGATCAGATCCGGGTGAGTCTCGGCGATCGCACTCACCTCGGGCGCCTCCTGCGACCCGACGGCCGGCAGGTCGGCCACCACCGTTCCCAGATAGGACAGCTGCGTCGACGACCCGGCGGGCAACGCCGCGGCAACGATCCGAGACTGCAAGCCCAACGCGCACAGCGCGTCCAACTGGCCCACGCCGAGCACGACGATCCGCTGCGGGTCGGCCGGCACCTGCACCTCGTCGGGGGCCGCGCCCGCCGCGTTGGGGGCCGGCCGGGTCGGCGGTCCGGGATCGGCCGCCGCGGCGTCCGGGGCGCACGACTGGTCGGGCTTGCGGGTGTTGCCCAGCACGCCGGCGCCGGCGATCTGGGTGGTGGGGGTGACCAGGGACCCGGATGAGAGGCCGCCGGATTTGCCGGATTGAGCCGAGCCGCACCCGACGCAGGCGAGCGCGATCGCTGTCGCGAAGACGGTGGCGAGGCTGGATCGGAGGCCTCCGGAGTGCACGCGGTCGACGTTAACATCCGGCGGGGGGCTGGGGGCCCGTTGCCGACCGGGCGGCCTGGGGCAGGGGGCCTGGGGCAGGGGGCCGACCC
>NZ_JBKECZ010000135.1:0-21057 GCF_047975165.1 Mycobacterium sp. | reverse complement strand
GGGGGGGGGGCTGGGGGGGGGGGTGGGGTGGGGGGGGGGGGCTGGGTCTGGGGCTGGGACTGGGGCTGGGGCTGGGGTTGGCGCCTGCGGGGCTGCCGGTGGCGTGGGCGGCGGCGGCTTCGAGGTCGGTGATGGTGGTGGTGACGATGACGGTGACCGGTAGGCCGCGGTGGGTGCCGAGCTCCCCGGAGGCCAGGAGTTGGCTCAGGCCGGTGAGCAGGGCGTCGTGGTTGCGTTGGGCCTGGCTGCGGGTGTCACGGCGGGCAGCATCGGGATCGTCGGCCGGGCTGTTGTCGGCGTTTCCGGGGTTGTTGATGCCGGGGGCGGCGTATTTGGCGTCCAGGGCTTCGATGGCGGCCCGCAACTGTGGGGTGATGTGGCCGGTGATGGTCGACATGCCGTCGTACTGCTGTTTGCCCAACGTGATGCCGCGTTTGCGGGCGCGGTCTTGGTCGCTGTAGTTGCCGTCGGGGTGCAGCATGGCGGCGAGTTGGCGGGCGTAGCGGGCGGCTTCGTCGGGGCGGAATTGGATGCAGATCTCGGCCAGCTGTGTTTCGGCTTCTTCACAGCGTTGCGGGTCGAGGTCGGCGGGTAGGTGTTTGAAGAAGTCGCGCACGACTTTGATGTGGCCGTCGCCGATGAGGCCCTGGCGTTGGGCGGCGGCGGTGTATTCCAGTACGGGTTCCAGGGGTTCACCGCCCAGGGTGCGGCGGTACCCGAGGTCGGCGGCTTCGGCGATGCGGCGGCTGGCGTCGGGTTTGGTGATGCGCAGCCGGTTGGCCAGGGTTTCACTCAGGGTGCCGCCGAGTTCCTTTTTGTCCGCGGTGGCGCGCAGGTTGTTGATCAGGGCGTGGCGGGGTGTGGGCATGCGCCGGTCGATGGTTTCCAGGCGGTCGAGCATCGCCAGCCGCTCGGGCGTGGTGAGCACATCGAAGTTCAACTCCAGCAGCCGATCCTGGATCGTGTCGAGTGCGTCGAAAACCTCGACGATCTCTTCACGGGTGCTGGCTGCCATGGTTCAAATGCTAGAGACACCCACCGACAACTCCGGGCCCGAAAGCCCCCGGAATCCTGAAAATTCCCTGAAAACCCGGTCCCGCAGCCACATTCGGCCACTTTCATCCACAGACCAGAAGTTATCCACAAAACCTGTTCACCCCCTAGACAATTGCCGGAACATCCGTGACTGACCACTCCGCTTGGAGCCCCATCGGCGATCACGCCCGTCTCTGGCATCATTAGGACGATGTCGGCGGCAAGCCGGTCCAGGGCCGGTCCAACACCCCGACTCAACACCGCACCTCATCCCCCAACCCCTCAATCGCATTAATTTGCATAAATCCGCATACTCATGCATACTCACCGGATGGCCGACGGGTTGAGGGTGGCTGTTGCCGGAGCCAGCGGCTACGCGGGCGGCGAGATTCTGCGCCTGCTGCTCGGCCATCCGGCCCATGCGGACGGCCGGCTGAGCATCGGCGCCCTCACCGCGGCTGTCAGCGCGGGAACCGAACTGCAAGACCACCACCCACACCTGATTCCACTGGGGCAGCGGGTCATCGAGCCCACCGAACCCGCGACACTGCAAGGCCATGATGTGGTGTTCCTTGCGCTGCCGCACGGCCATTCGGCTCAACTGGCCGAACAGTTGCCCCCCGACGCCCTGATCGTCGACTGCGGCGCCGACTTCCGCCTCGCCGACGCAGGCGCCTGGGAACGCTTCTACGGTTCCCCGCACGCCGGATACTGGCCCTACGGACTACCCGAGTTGCCGGGTGCACGGGAACGGCTCCACCAAGCCCGCCGGATAGCGGTGCCCGGCTGCTACCCGACGGCGGCGCTGCTGGCTCTACTGCCCGCCGTTGCCGAAGGCCTGATCGAACCCGCCGTCACCGTGGTGGCGGTCAGCGGAACCTCCGGAGCCGGCCGCGCCGCCAAGGTCGACCTGCTGGGGTCCGAAGTCATCGGATCGGCCCGGGCATACGGTATCGGAGGCGCCCATCGGCACACACCCGAGATCACTCAGGGCTTGCGGACCGTAACCGACGAGGACGTCACGGTGTCGTTCACCCCGGTGCTGATCCCCACCTCGCGCGGCATCCTGGCCACCTGCACCGCCCGCACCACAACACCGATAGCACCACTCCGCAGCGCCTACGAAACCGCCTACGCCGCAGAGCCGTTCGTCCATCTGCTACCGGACGGGAAGCTGCCCCGGACCGGATCGGTGATCGGCAGCAATGCGGCTCAGATTGCGATCGCCGTCGACGAAGCGGCCGCGACGTTCGTCGCCGTCGCCGCCATCGACAATCTGGTCAAAGGCACCGCCGGCGGCGCGGTGCAGTCGATGAATCTGGCCCTGGGTTGGCCGGAAACCGAGGGACTGCCGGTCGTCGGAGTCGCGCCATGAGCCAAACCCCGTCGAAACTACTTCGTGCCCAGGGTGTCACCGCACCGGCGGGAGTCCGCGCGGCCGGCATCGCCGCCGGCATCAAGGCCTCGGGTGCCCCCGATCTGGCGCTGGTCTTCAATGAAGGACCCGACTACGCCGCAGCCGGGGTGCTGACCCGCAACAAGGTCAAGGCCGCACCGGTGCTGTGGACTCAGCAGGTGCTGACCACCGGGCGGCTGCGCGCGGTGATTCTCAACTCCGGCGGCGCCAACGCCTGCACCGGCCCGGGCGGCTTCCAGGACACCCACACCACCGCCGAAGCGGTTGCCACCGCACTGTCGGACTGGGGGACCGAAACCGGGGCCATCGAAGTCGCCGTCTGCTCCACCGGCCTGATCGGCGACCGGCTGCCCATGGGCAGGATGCTGGCCGGGGTCACCGACATCGTGCACGAGATGCACGGCGGGCTCACCGGTGGCGACGACGCCGCGCACGCCATCATGACCACCGACACCGCCGCCAAACAGGTTGCACTGCACCATCGGGACAAGTGGACGGTCGGCGGTATGGCCAAAGGAGCCGGCATGCTCGCACCCTCGCTGGCCACCATGCTGTGCGTGCTCACCACCGATGCCGTCGCCGGCGCGGCCGCGCTGGACCAATCTCTGCGCCGGGCGACCGCGCTCACCTTCGACCGCCTGGACATCGACGGCAGCTGCTCGACCAACGACACCGTGTTGCTGCTGGCGTCCGGGGCCAGCGAGATCGCCCCGCCCCAAGCTGATCTCGACGAGGCGGTGCTGCGGGTCTGCGACGACCTGTGCGCGCAATTGCAGGCCGACGCCGAAGGCGTGACCAAACGACTCACGGTGACCGTGGCCGGGGCCGGCACCGAAGACGAGGCGCTGGCCGCCGCCCGCGTCGTCGCCCGCGACAGCCTGGTCAAGACGGCGGCGTTTGGTTGTGACCCCAACTGGGGACGGGTGCTCGCCGCCATCGGAATGGCACCGATCTCCCTGGAACCCGATCGGATCACCGTGTCGTTCAACGGGTTCACCGTGTACCGAGACGGCACCGGCGCCCCGGGAGCGCGCGAGGTGGATCTCACCGGCACAGATATCAGCATCGTGGTGCAGCTTGGTATCGGCGACGGCCAGGCCGCCATCCGCACCACCGATCTGTCGCACGCCTACGTCGAAGAGAATTCGGCCTACAGCTCATGAACACCAACATCGACGAGCTGCCCACCCAGGTCAAAGCGCAGGTGCTGGCCGAAGCGCTGCCCTGGCTCAAACAGCTGCACGGCAAGACCGTCGTGATCAAGTACGGCGGCAACGCCATGTCCGACGACTCCCTGCGGCAGGCGTTCGCGGCCGACATGGCGTTCCTGCGCAACTGCGGAGTGCATCCCGTGGTGGTGCACGGCGGCGGCCCGCAGATCACCGCGATGCTGCGCCGGCTCGGTATCGAAGGTGACTTCAAGGGCGGATTCCGGGTCACCACACCGGAAGTCCTCGATGTGGCCCGCATGGTGCTGTTCGGCCAGGTCGGCCGCGAACTGGTCAACCTCATCAACGCGCACGGACCGTATGCGGTCGGCATCACCGGGGAGGACGCGCACCTGTTCACCGCGGTGCGCCGCAGCGTCACCGTCGACGGTGTGGCCACCGATATCGGGCTGGTCGGCGACGTCGAACACGTCGACACCGCTGCGGTGCTGGACCTTATTGCCGCACACCGCATCCCGGTGGTCTCCACACTGGCTCCCGATGTCGACGGCGTGGTGCACAACATCAACGCCGACACCGCGGCCGCGGCGCTGGCCGAAGCCCTGGGTGCCGAAAAGCTGTTGATGCTCACCGACGTCGAAGGGCTCTACACCAGCTGGCCGGACCGCACCTCGCTGGTCAGCGAAATCGACACGGCCGCACTGGCGCAGCTGGTCCCGGGGCTGGAAGCCGGCATGATCCCCAAAGTCGAGGCCTGCCTGCGCGCGGTCAACGCCGGGGTGCCCAGCGCACACGTCATCGACGGACGCGTCGAACACTGTGTGCTGGTGGAGTTGTTCACCGATGCGGGCACCGGCACCAAGGTGGTGAGCCCGTGACGAACACCGGAGCCTGGCAGGCCAGGTGGGAAGCCGCCATGATGAACAACTACGGCACGCCGCCGTTGACGCTGGTCGGCGGGGACGGCGCCGTGCTCACCGACGTCGACGGCCGGCGCTATGTGGATCTGCTGGCCGGCATCGCGGTCAACATCCTCGGACACCGCCACCCCGCCGTCATCGACGCTGTCACCCAACAGATCTCCACCCTGGGGCACACCTCGAACCTGTACGCCACCGGCCCGGGTATCGAGTTGGCCGAGGCGCTGCTGGCCGAACAGCACGCCGAACCACCCGGCCGGGTGTTCTTCTGCAACTCCGGCACCGAAGCCAACGAGTTGGCATTCAAACTCTCCCGACTCACCGGCCGCACCAACATCGTGGCAGCCGAAGGCGCCTTCCACGGCCGCACGATGGGCTCGCTGGCGCTGACCGGCCAACCCGCCAAGCGGGCACCCTTCGAGCCGCTGCCCGGCACCGTCACCCACGTCCCCTACGGCGACGCCGCCGCGCTCGCGGCCGCCGTCGACGACGACGCCGCCGCGGTGTTTCTGGAGCCGATCATGGGGGAGGGCGGGGTCGTCGTCCCACCTGCGGGATACCTCGCCGCCGCCCGTGAGATCACCGCGCGCCACCGCGCTCTGCTGGTGCTCGACGAGGTGCAGACCGGAATGGGCCGCACCGGAACGTTTTACGCCTACCAGGCCGAAGACATCAGACCCGATGTGGTGACCCTGGCCAAGGGTCTCGGCGGTGGACTGCCCATCGGCGCGTGCATCGCAACCGGCCCGGTGGCAGATCTGCTGACACCCGGCATGCACGGCAGCACCTTCGGCGGCAACCCGGTCTGCGCGGCGGCCGCCCTGGCGGTGATCGCAACGTTGCGCACCGAAGGGCTGATCCGCCGGGCCGCCGTCCTGGGCGAGTCGCTGCGCCAACGCATTCAGGCACTGGGACACCCGCTCATCGACCAGGTGCGCGGCCGGGGACTGCTGCAGGGCATTGTGCTGACGCGACCGGTCGCCAAAGCCGCCGAAGAAGCCGCCCGACAGGCGGGATATTTGGTGAATGCCGCTGCACCGCAGGTCATCCGGCTGGCGCCGCCGCTGATTATTTCCGACGCCCAGCTCGACGGCTTCGTCGCCGGCCTGCCGGGGATCCTCAATAGCGCGGGAGCACGGACAGATGGTTAGGCACTTCCTGCGCGATGACGACCTCACCCCCGCCGAACAGGCCGAAGTGCTCCAATTGGCCGCCGAATTGAAGCGGAACCCGTTCAGCCGTCGCCCGCTCGACGGGCCCCGCGGTGTGGCGGTGATCTTCGACAAGAACTCCACCCGCACCAGGTTCTCCTTCGAGATGGGCATCGCCCAACTCGGCGGACACGCCGTCGTCGTCGACGGTCGCAGTACTCAGCTGGGTCGCGAAGAAACCCTGGAAGACACCGCACAGGTACTGTCCCGCTTCGTCGACGCCATCGTCTGGCGCACGTTCGGCCAACAGCGCCTGGACGCCATGGCGTCCACCGCGTCGGTACCGGTGATCAACGCACTCTCCGATGAGTTCCACCCCTGCCAGGTACTGGCCGACCTGCAGACCGTCGCCGAACGCAAGGGCCCCCTGAAAGGGCTCAACCTGACCTATCTGGGCGACGGCGCCAACAACATGGCGCACTCGCTGATGCTCGGTGGTGTGACCGCCGGCATGCGGGTAACCATCGCAGCCCCAGAGGGCTTCACCCCCCACCCGGAGGTTGTCGGCGCAGCCGAACAACGGGCGAAAACAACCGGCGGGTCGGTGACACTGACCGCCGATCCCGATGCGGCGGCCGCCGGTGCGGACGTGCTGGTCACCGACACCTGGACGTCCATGGGGCAGGAGGACGACGGGCTGGACCGTGTGAAGCCGTTCCGGCGATTCCAGATAAACCAGCGCCTGCTGAGCCTGGCTGACACCGACGCCATTGTGCTGCACTGCCTTCCGGCACACCGCGGCGAAGAGATCACCGACGAGGTGATGGACGGGCCGGCCAGCGCGGTGTGGGACGAAGCCGAGAACCGGCTGCACGCCCAGAAGGCCCTGCTGGTGTGGCTGCTGGAGCGGTCCCGATGACCGCCGGAAGTGCCAAAGCGCCGGAGATCGCCGGCACCCGCGCGGGCCGGCAGGCCCGAATCGTCGCCATCCTGTCCACCGCACAGGTCCGCAGTCAGAACGAACTCGCCGCCCTGCTCGGCGCTGACGGTATCGAGGTCACCCAGGCCACCCTCTCGCGCGACCTGGAGGAACTCGGCGCGGTCAAACTGCGCGGTGTCGACGGCGGCGTCGGCGTCTACGTCGTACCCGAGGACGGCAGCCCGGTGCGCGGGGTCTCCGGCGGGACCGGGCGGCTGTCCCGGCTGCTCGGCGAGCTGCTGGTGTCGGCCGATGCCAGCGGCAACCTCGCGGTGTTGCGCACCCCGCCCGGCGGCGCACACTACCTGGCCAGTGCGATCGACCGCGCCGCCCTGCCATTCGTCGTCGGCACCATCGCAGGCGACGACACCGTGTTCGTCGCCGCCCGCACACCGATGACCGGCACGAAATTGGCGGAGGAGCTGGAAGCCCTCGGCGGACCGGGTGCCGACCTCAAATAAACTGCTGCAGACGACCCTAAGGAGAACTGTTCATGTCAGAGCGCGTCATCCTGGCGTATTCCGGCGGGCTGGACACGTCGGTGGCCATCAGCTGGATCGGCAAGGAAACCGGGCGCGAGGTGGTCGCGGTCGCCATCGACCTCGGCCAGGGCGGCGAAGACATGAACGTCGTTCGCCAACGCGCGCTGGACTGCGGCGCGGTCGAGGCCGTCGTCGTCGACGCCCGCAACGAATTCGCCGAAAACTACTGCCTGCCCACGGTTCTCAACAATGCGCTCTACATGGACCGCTACCCGCTGGTCTCGGCGATCAGCCGCCCGCTGATCGTCAAGCACCTGGTGGCCGCGGCACGCGAGCACGGCGGAACCGTCGTCGCCCACGGCTGCACCGGCAAGGGCAACGACCAGGTGCGCTTCGAAGTCGGATTCGCCTCCCTGGCACCGGATCTCGAAGTCCTGGCACCCGTCCGCGATTACGCCTGGACCCGGGAGAAGGCGATCGCGTTCGCCGAGGAGAACGCCATCCCGATCAACGTCACCAAACGCTCGCCGTTCTCCATCGACCAGAACGTGTGGGGCCGCGCGGTGGAGACGGGCTTCCTGGAGCACCTGTGGAACGCCCCGACCAAGGACGTCTACGACTACACCGAGGACCCGACGGTGCACTGGAACACCCCCGACGAGGTGATCGTCGGCTTCGAACAGGGTGTGCCGGTGTCTATCGACGGCCGGCCGGTGTCGGTGCTGACCGCCATCGAGGAACTCAACCGCCGCGCCGGCGCCCAGGGCGTCGGGCGTCTCGACGTCGTCGAGGACCGCCTGGTCGGCATCAAGAGCCGCGAGATATACGAGGCACCGGGCGCCATGGTGCTCATCACCGCGCACTCCGAACTCGAACACGTCACCTTGGAGCGGGAGCTGGGCCGGTTCAAGCGGCACACCGACCAGCGCTGGGCCGAGCTGGTCTACGACGGCCTGTGGTTCTCACCGCTGAAGAGCGCCCTGGAAAGCTTCGTCGCCAAAACCCAGGAGCACGTCACCGGGGAGATCCGGCTGGTCTTGCACGGCGGCCACATCGCGGTCAACGGCCGGCGCAGCGCCGAATCGCTCTACGACTTCAACCTGGCCACCTACGACGAGGGCGACACCTTCGACCAGTCCATGGCCAAGGGCTTCGTCTACGTCCACGGATTGTCCTCGAAGCTGGCTTCCCGCCGGGATCTGAAGTGACACCGGGCGCCCCCTGGACCGCGAGCGTGAATCTGACGACGCCCCCACGGCGTGTCGCGTCGCCAGATTCACACTCGGCGAACCGCGGGCGGCCCCCAGTTTGGCGGCGCGGATGAGCACCAACCAGGGGTCGCTGTGGGGTGGCCGCTTCGCCGGCGGCCCCTCCGACGCGCTGGCCGCACTGAGCAAGTCCACCCACTTCGACTGGGCGCTGGCCCCCTACGACATCAACGCCTCCCGCGCGCACGCCGCGGTGCTCTTTCGCGCCGGGCTGCTCACCGCCGAGCAGCGCGACGGCCTGCTCGCCGGCCTGGACAGCCTGGCCGAGGACCTCGCCGACGGCAGCTTCGGCCCCCTGGCCACCGACGAGGACGTTCATGGTGCGCTGGAGCGGGGACTCATCGACCGCGTCGGACCGGATCTGGGCGGACGGCTGCGGGCCGGACGTTCCCGCAACGACCAGGTGGCCACCCTGTTCCGGATGTGGCTGCGCGACGGGGTGCGCCGGGTGGCCGACGGTGTGCTCGACGTGGTTGCCGCGCTGGCCGGCCAGGCCGCCGCCCACCCGGACGCGATCATGCCGGGCAAGACCCATCTGCAGGCGGCCCAGCCGATCCTGCTGGCCCATCACCTGCTGGCCCACGCCCAGCCGCTGCTGCGCGACGTCGACCGGATCATTGACTTCGACAAGCGTGCCGCGGTGTCCCCCTACGGCTCCGGTGCGCTGGCCGGCTCGTCGTTGGGGCTCGATCCCGACGCGATCGCCGAGGACCTGGGTTTCACCGCGGCGGCGGACAATTCCGTCGACGCCACCGCGGCCCGGGACTTCGCCGCCGAGGCGGCCTTCGTGTTCGCCATGATCGGCGTCGACCTGTCCCGGCTGGCCGAGGACATCATCATCTGGAGCTCGACGGAGTTCGGCTACGTCACCCTGCACGATTCCTGGTCCACGGGCAGCTCGATCATGCCGCAGAAGAAGAACCCGGACGTCGCCGAGCTCGCCCGCGGCAAGTCCGGGCGGCTGATCGGAAACCTGGCCGGCCTGCTGGCGACGCTGAAGGCGCAGCCGCTGGCCTACAACCGCGACCTGCAGGAGGACAAGGAGCCGGTGTTCGATTCGGTGGCCCAGCTGGAACTGCTGCTGCCGGCGGTGGCCGGGCTGGTGGGCAGCCTGACGTTCGACGTCGAACGCATGGCGGAGCTGGCCCCGGCCGGCTACACACTGGCCACCGATGTCGCCGAGTGGCTGGTGCGCCAAGGAGTGCCGTTCCGGTCCGCACACGAGACAGCCGGGGCGGCGGTTCGCGCCGCCGAACAGCGCGGCGTCGGGCTCGGGGATTTGGGAGACGACGAACTGGTGGCGCTGAGCCCCGATCTCACCCCGGCCGTACGGGAGGTCCTGACCATCGAGGGGTCGGTAGGATCTCGCGACGCCCGAGGCGGCACCGCACCCCGGCGAGTAGCCGAGCAGCTGGCCACGCTGCAATCCACCGCCGACCGGTTACGCGGGCAACTGCGACGCTGAGGCGGCCTTGCTTTTCCGGTCGACTTCGTAGGCGGCCAAACTCCGGGTATCGAGCGATCCGATCGGCTGAACGTGTGAGCTCAGGGCTTTCACTGTGAAGCCTTGGCTGCACCGCGACTCACTCCAGCGTCTCGGAGATGCTGAGCCACTGCTCCTCCAGGGCGGCGACACCCTGCTCGACCGCACGCAATTCCCCGGTCAGCCGGGTGATTCCGACGTGGTCGGACTGATCGTATGCCGCGAGCTCAGCGTGCTTGGCGGCGATCCGGTCGGCCAGCAGGGCCAGTTGGCGGTCCACCGAAGCCAGCTCCTTCTCGGCCGCGCGGCGCTGCGCACCCGTCGGCACCCCCGACCCCGCCGGCACCCCCGACCCCGCCGGCACCCCGGGCTGCGCATCGGAACGGGTTTGCGCCCCGCGAGCCAGCCGCAGATACTCGTCGATCCCGCCCGGCAGGTGCCGCAGCCGGCCATCGAGAATCGCGTACTGCTGGTCGGTGACTCGTTCGAGCAGGTACCGGTCGTGGGATACGACGATCAGCGTGCCCGCCCACGAGTCGAGCAGATCCTCGGTGGCGGTGAGCATATCGGTGTCCACGTCGTTGGTCGGTTCGTCCAGCAGCAGCACGTTCGGCTCGGACAACAACGTGAGCATCAGCTGCAGGCGTCGCCGTTGGCCGCCGGACAGTTCACCGACGCGCGCCGACAGCTGTCCGCGGGCGAATCCGAGCCGCTCGAGCAACTGGGCCGGGGTCACCTCCCCGCCGTCGACCTGGTATCCGGCTCGCAGCCGGCCCAGCACGTCGGCTATCCGCTCCGACGCCAGGGCGGCCAGCTCATCGCCCTGCTGATCGAGCACCGCGAGACTGACTGTCTTGCCGCGCTTGACTCGTCCGGTGTCCGGCAGCACGGTTCCGGCTATCAGGCCCAGCAGCGTCGATTTGCCGACGCCATTGGCCCCGACGATGCCGGTGCGCTCGCCCGGTGCGATCCGCCACTCGACATCGCGCAATACCGGATGCCCGCCGAAAGTCACCGATACGTCGAGCAGGTCGATCACGGTCTTACCCAGCCGCGCGGTCGCCAGCTTGGCCAGTTCGACGGTGTTGCGCAGCGGCGGAACGTCGGCGATCAGCTGGGTGGCCGCATCGATGCGAAACTTGGGTTTGGAGGTGCGGGCGGGGGCGCCTCGCCGCAGCCAGGCCAGCTCCTTGCGCATCAGGTTCTGCCGTTTGGCTTCGGCGGCCGCGGCGACTCGGTCGCGTTCGACCCGCTGCAGCACATACGCGGCGTACCCGCCGTCGAAGGGTTCGACGATCCCGTCGTGCACTTCCCATGTGGTGGTGGCGATTTCATCGAGAAACCAGCGGTCGTGGGTGACCAGTAGCAATCCACCGGAATTGCGGGCCCAGCGTTGCCGAAGGTGGCCGGCCAGCCAGGTGACACCCTCGATGTCGAGGTGGTTGGTGGGTTCGTCGAGGGCGATCACGTCCCAGTCGCCGACGAGCAGCCGGGCCAGCTGAACCCGGCGGCGCTGCCCGCCGCTGAGCGTGGAAACCAGTGCTTTCCAATCGATGTCGGACACCAGGCCGCTCACCACGTCACGGATCCGGGCGTCGCCGGCCCACTGGTGTTCGGGCTGGTCACCGACCAGCGTCCAGCCGACGCCGCGGCCGGGGTCCAGGGTGTCGCCCTGACTCAGCGAACCCACCCGCAGCCCGGTGCGCCGGGTGACCCGGCCGGCGTCGGGCTCGAGTCCGCCGGTGAGCAGGCCGAGCAGGCTGGACTTGCCGTCACCGTTGCGGCCGACGATGCCGATGCGGTCGCCCTCGTTGACTCCCAGCGTGACGCCGTCGAGCACCACCTGTGCCGGATATGCCAGGTGCACGGCCTCGGCTCCGAGTAGGTGCGCCATGCCGACGACGGTAGCGGGCGGACACCTCATCGAAGGGCAGCGGTGGCACGGTGGCTGGGGCACCGGGCACCCGCCCATCGGCGGACCGCGGTTAGCGCGGAACCCCTGCGCAGACCGAGGGCCCGTGTCGGGCCGATGTGCCATGATGGCCTCGCCGGGCAAGCACACCCGGGGAGCCGTCAGGAGCAGCAGTGGATCTGAATTTGTCGAACATCACCCGCCGCGCCGAACGTCTGGTGGCCACCGCCCAGAACGGTCTGGAAGTACTGCGACTGGGCGGCCTGGAAACCGGCAGTGTCCCGTCTCCGTCTCAGATCGTCGAGAGCGTGCCCATGTACAAGCTCCGGCGCTACTTCCCGCCGGACAGCCGCCCCGGCCAGCCCCAGGTGGGGCCGCCGGCGTTGATGGTGCACCCGATGATGATGTCGGCGGACATGTGGGATCTGACCCGGGAAGACGGCGCGGTGGGCATCCTGCACAGCAGGGGCATCGACACGTGGGTCATCGACTTCGGCTCGCCGGACGAGATCGAAGGCGGGATGCAACGCACCCTGGCCGACCATATCGTCGCGCTCGACCAGGCCATCGACACCGTGCGGGACGCCACCGGCCAGGACGTTCATCTGGTCGGATATTCCCAGGGCGGCATGTGGTGCTATCAGGTCGCGGCGTATCGGCGGTCGAAGAATCTGGCCGGCATCGTCGCGTTCGGTTCTCCGGTGGACACCCTGGCTGCACTTCCGATGGGCATTCCGGCGAATATGGGCGCCGGTGTCGCCGATTTCCTGGCCGACCACGTGTTCAACCACATCAATATCCCAGGGTGGATGGCGCGCGCCGGTTTTCAGATGATGGATCCGGTGAAGACGGCACAGGCACGCCTGGATTTCGTGCGTCAGCTCTCGGACCGCGACGCGCTGCTGCCGCGGGAGAACCAACGCAGATTCCTCGAACACGAAGGATGGATCGCCTGGTCGGGCCCGGCGATCTCGGAGCTCCTCAAGCAGTTCATCGCTCACAACCGGATGATGACCGGCGGTTTTGCGATCAACGGCCAACTGGTGACGCTCAGCGATATCACCTGCCCGATCCTGGCGTTCGTCGGCGAGGTCGACGATATCGGGCAGCCGGCCTCGGTCCGCGGCATCCGGCGCGCGGCGCCGAACACCGACGTTTACGAATACCTTATTCGCGCCGGACATTTCGGCCTGGTCGTTGGAACCCGCGCCGCCCAGCAGAGCTGGCCAACCGTCGCCGGCTGGGTGCGCTGGATTTCCAGCGGCGGCGACAAGCCGTCGGGTATCACCGCGATGGTCGAGCAACCCGCCGAACATTCCGACAGCGGTGTGGCATTCAGCTCCCGGGTCGCGGCCGGCATGGGCGAGGTCTCCGAGGTGGCCCTGTCCTTGGCGCGCGGCGCGGCGGACGCCGTCGTCGCCGCCAACAAATCCATGCGCACCATCGCCGTCGAAACCGTTCGCACCCTGCCCAGGCTGGCCCGGCTCGGACAGATCAACGATCACACCCGAATTTCGCTGGGCCGCATCATCGATGAGCAGGCCGGCGACGCGCCGCAGGGCGAATTCCTGTTGTTCGACGGTCGTGTGCACACCTACGAAGCGGTCAACCGCCGCATCGACAACGTGGTCCGCGGCCTGATCGAAGTCGGGGTCCGCCAGGGCGACCGGGTGGGTGTCCTGATGGAGACCCGGCCCAGTGCGCTGGTCGCCATCGCCGCACTGTCCCGACTCGGTGCGGTGGCCGTGCTGATGAAGCAGGACGTCGATCTGGCCGCGCAGGTCGAGCTCGGCGGCATGGACGAGATCATCACCGACCCGGCCAACCTCGACATCGTCCGGGATCTGACCTGCCAGATCCTGGTCTTGGGCGGCGGTGAATCCCGCGATCTGCACCTGGCCGAGGACACCGACGTCATCGATATGGAGCAGATCGATCCGGACCTGGTCGAACTGCCCGCCTGGTACCGCCCCAACCCGGGGTTCGCCCGCGACCAGGCGTTTGTCGTGTTCAACGCGGCCGGCGGCCAGTTGACGGCCAAGCAGATCACCAACTATCGCTGGGCCCTGTCGGCGTTCGGGACCGCATCGACGGCGTCGCTGGACAACAAGGACACCGTCTACTGCCTGACCCCGCTGCACCACGAATCCGGGGTGTTGGTGAGCCTGGGCGGGGCCGTCGTCGGCGGCGCCCGCATTGCGCTGTCGCGGGGCCTGGATCCCGAGCAGTTCGTCGCCGAAGTGCGTCAATACGGCGTATCGGTGGTGTCCTACACCTGGGCCATGCTGCGCGAGGTGGTCGACGACCCAAAGTTCGCCCTGCACCGCAACCATCCCATCCGGTTGTTCATCGGTTCGGGCATGCCGACCGGGTTGTGGGGACGTGTGGTTCAGACGTTCGCGCCCGCACATGTCGTCGAGTTCTTCGCCACCACCGACGGGCAGGCCGTGCTGGCCAACGTCTCGGGAGCCAAGGTGGGCAGCAAGGGCCGTCCGCTGCCGGATGCCGGCCGGGTCGAACTCGCCGCCTACGACGCCGATCACGATCTGATCCTGGAAAACGAGGACGGATTCGTCCAGGTCGCCGGCACCGACCAGGTCGGTGTCCTGCTCGCACAGGCGCGCGGGCCCATCGACCCGACGGCCTCGGTCAAGCGCGGCGTCTTCGCTCCCGCCGACACCTGGATCTCCACCGAGTACCTCTTCCGGCGCGACGAGGACGGCGATTTCTGGCTGGTCGACCGGCGCGGGTCGGCGGTGCGGACCGATCGCGGGATCGTCTACGCCGAACCGGTTACCGACGCACTCGGGTTGATCAGCGCGGTGGACCTCGCGGTGACCTACGGCATCACAGTGGGGGACCGGCAGCTGGCGGTGTCGGCGGTGACACTGCGTCCGGGTGCGACCATCACCGCCGCCGACATCACCGAGGCGGTGACGGACATGCCGGTGGGGCTGGCCCCCGACCTGGTGCACGTAACACCAAAGATGGTGTTGAGCGCGACCTTCCGCCCCACGGTCAGTGCCCTGCGGGCCGCCGGCCTCCCCAAATCCGGTCGTACCAGCTGGTACCTCGACTCCGAGACCAACGAGTTCCGTCGGCTGACCCCCCCGGTGCGGGCGGCGCTGCGCCGCGGCGGGACCACCACCGATGATTGACGACACCCTGCTGGACATCCTGGTGTGCCCGGCCGACCGGGGTCCGCTGCTTGCCGTGGCCGGCGACGACGGCGCCGTGCGCGAACTGTACAACCCCCGGCTGCGGCGCGCCTACCGTATCGATGACGGCATCCCAGTGCTGCTGATCGACGCCGCCCGCGACGTCGGCGAGGAGGAGCACGCCCGCTTTACCGCCCAAGCCCGTCGGGAAGATCCCCGGTGAGGTAGCGCTACGGGGTCCTGCGCCGCAGTGTCGCGGCTGCCAGCCCCATGGAGGCGACGGCGAAGCCGAGGACGACGGCCATGTCGCGCACCGCCGTCAACGTTAGCTCGGGGTGTGCACCGACCTGCTGCAGGGCCTCGAGCGCATAGCTGGCGGGCATCAGGTTGCTGATCCACTCCAGCCATCCCGGCATTGCCGAGCGCGGCATGATCACTCCGGCGAGGAGCAGTTGCGGCACCATCACCAGCGGAATGAACTGCACGGCCTGAAATTCGGTGCGGGCGAATGCGCTGAACAGCAGGCCCATGCCGACACCCAGGATCGCGTTGATGACCGCGATCAGCAGCACCCACACCGGGCTTCCCGCCGTGTCGAAGCCCAGCGCCCAGAACGAGACCGCGCAGGCCGCCAGCGCCTGCAGCGCCGCGGCTGCGGAGAATGCGGTGCCGTAGGCCATCAGCAGATCGAATCGGCCCAGCGGCGTGGTCAGGATGCGCTCCAGCGTCCCCGATCCCCGTTCGCGCTGCATGGTGATCGAGGTGATGATGTACATCACGAACAGCGGGAACAGGCCGAGCAGGATCAGGCAGGCGTTGTTGAACGGCGGCGGTGTCCCCGGCCGGTGCGGGGCATCCTGAAACATGAAGTACATCACCGTGATGACCACGACGGGCACGACCAGGATCATCGCCACACTGCGGTGATCGGCGGCCAGTTGGCGCAGGATTCTCGTTGTGGTGGCCGCGTACGGCCCCCACCGTTGCCGCAGTCCTAGCCGGCTGCCGGCTCGGTGCCGCGCTGGATGATGGCCAGGAAGGCTTCCTCCAGGGACGTGCATGCGGTGTCCTCTCGTAGCCGGGCCGGGGTGGTGTGGGCGACCAGCCGGCCGTTGCGCATCAGTAGCAGGTCGTCGCAGCGATCGGCTTCGTCCATCACGTGGCTGGACACCAGCAGCGTGGTTCCAGTCGCGGCCAGTTCGCCGAACTGCCGCCAAAGATCTACCCGCAATAGCGGATCCAACCCGACGGTGGGTTCGTCGAGCACCAGCAGGTCCGGTTGGCAGACCAGCGCGCAGGCCAGCGACACCCTGGTGCGTTGCCCGCCGGAGAGGTTGTCGCAGTAGGTGGTTCGGTGTTCCGCCAGCCCCACCCGGTCTATCGCTTCGTCGGCGGCTCGGCGGTCGTAGCCGTACAGCGATGCGAAATAGCGCACGTTGTCGACCACCCGCAGGTCGCCGTAGAGGGTGGGATTCTGCGGCACGTATCCGACCTGGCGGCGCAGTGCGGCCGATCCCGCCGGCCGGCCGAGCACGGTGACGGTGCCCGATTCGATGATCTGGCTGCCCACGATGCAGCGGATCAGGGTGGTCTTGCCGCATCCGGAAGGCCCGAGCAGGCCGGTGATGGCGCCGCGGGCGATCCGCACTGAGAGATCGTCGATCGCTGGGCGTCTGCCCCTGATCACCCGGAGGTGTTCGACAGCGACGGCGGGCATCGCCGCATCGGACATCCATTCATCATTCGATGAACTCATCATCCATTGAATTTTTCGGCGCCGGCCGTTCCTCGTCAACAGTGCGGCACAATGTGTGCGGTGAGCGCCGAGGAACTGCTGGCCGACCCCGTCGCAGCCGCCCGTCGCCTGCTGGGCGCCACCATCGTCGCGCGGGGCGTCAGCGGCATGGTGGTCGAGGTCGAGGCGTACGGCGGCGTGCCGGACGGGCCCTGGCCCGATGCCGCGGCGCACTCCTACCGCGGGCCCGGCGGCCGCAACGTCGTCATGTTCGGGCCGCCAGGACGGTTGTACACCTACCGCAGCCACGGCATCCACGTCTGCGCCAACGTCTCCTGCGGCCCGGACGGCACCGCCGCGGCGGTGTTGCTGCGGGCCTGCGTCATCGACGACGGCCTCGCCCTGGCCCAAGACCGGCGAGGCCCAGGGGTCCGGCCCGCCGCCTTGGGCCGCGGACCGGGCAATCTGTGCGCAGCTTTGGCAATCATGATGGACGACAACGGGATTGACCTGTTCGACGCCGGGGCCCCGGTCAGGGTGGAGCTGGGGGAGGCGTCCGGCATCGCGTCGGGGCCCAGGGTCGGGGTCAGCCGCGCCGCCGACCGGGCCTGGCGGTTCTGGCTTGCCGGGCGCCCGGAGGTGTCGGCATACCGGCGAAGTCCCCGGGCGCCGGCACCGGGGAGCAGCGACTAGGGCCGCAGCCGGCTACGGGCGGCGGAACCGGCCCGGGCGAACCTGCAAGACTCTGTGTCATGACGACCGGGTCCGGTGAGATTCTTGACGAACTGAGCTGGCGCGAGCTGATCGCGCAGTCCACCGACATCGAGGCGCTGGCCACCGAGGTGCAGCGCGGGCCGATCACGGTCTATGCCGGGTTCGACCCGACCGCCCGCAGCCTGCACGCCGGGCACCTCGTCCCGTTGCTGGCACTACGCCGCTTTCAGCGCGCAGGCCACCGGCCGATCGTGCTGGCCGGCGGGGCGACCGGCCTGATCGGAGACCCCCGCGAGGTGGGAGAACGCAGCCTGAACAGCCCCGACACCGTCGTCGAGTGGACCGAGCGGATCCGCGGACAATTGGAGCGTTTCGTCGATTTCGACGACTCGCCTACCGGCGCCATCGTCGAGAACAACCTCGAGTGGACGCAGGCGATGTCGGCCATCGAATTCCTGCGCGACCTCGGCAAGCATTTCTCGGTCAACGTCATGCTCGATCGCGACACCATCCGGCGACGCCTGGACGGCGACGGCATTTCCTACACCGAATTCAGCTACCTACTGTTGCAGGCAAATGACTACGTCCAATTGCACCGCCGGCACCGCTGCACTCTGCAAATCGGCGGTTCGGATCAATGGGGCAATATCATCGCCGGGGTGCGCCTGGTGCGGCAGATGCGCGGCGCCTCGGTGCACGCTCTCACCGTTCCGCTGGTGACCTCGTCCGACGGCAGGAAATTCGGCAAATCCACCGGCGGCGGGAGCCTGTGGCTGGATCCGGAGATGACCAGTCCGTACGCCTGGTACCAGTACTTCGTCAACACCGCCGATGCCGATGTGGTCCGCTACCTGCGCTGGTTCACTTTCCTGACCGCGGACGAACTCGCCGAGCTGGCGCAGGTCACCGCCGAGCGTCCGCAGCAGCGCACCGCCCAGCGCAGGCTGGCTCGCGAGCTCACCGTTCTGGTGCACGGCGAGGAGGCCACCGTGGGGGTCGAGCATGCCAGCCGCGCACTGTTCGGGCAGGGAGAACTCGACGCCCTCGACGAGGCGACCCTGTCCGCGGCGCTGAGCGAGACGTCACTTGCCGACCTGAAGCCCGGCGAGCCGGACACCATCGTCGACCTGCTGGTGGCCACCGGGCTGTCCGACAGCAGGAAGGCCGCCCGGCGCACGATCGGCGAAGGCGGTGTGTCGGTCAACAACATTCGCGTCAAGAGCGACGACTGGTCGCCACAGCAAGCGGATTTTCTTCACGGCAGATGGCTGGTGCTGCGCCGTGGCAAGCGCAACGTCGCGGGCGTGCGCCGGGTTTAGAGCGTTTGCACCGATCGATCGGGGGCGCGCCCCGTGTCTCGGTTTGGTCTACCGATCTTCGGCACTGGATCCTGCGGCCCTACGGGCCCTCGCCGATGACGCACAACTACCGTGATTGCGGCAACAACTCCGATAGGTTCATCGATATCCCCAGGACTTTCACAGCAACCTCCATCCCGTTTGACCCTGAATAGCGATAACTATCGTCTATATTCGGTAGTCACACAAAGTGGTATGGCCGATAGGTAGAGTATCAGCTCGCAGAAACTCAGCGATGGTCCGCCGGGTGCGGTACCGGGGATTCACCGTTGAGGGGCTGTTCATCCAAGCCACGCTGGTTCCGATATCCGACCAACGTTGAGGAGGCAGGTCCGTGTCGTTCGTGGCGCTGTCGCACGACGCGCTGGAGACTGCGGCCGCACAAGTGACGGGTATCGGCGAGGCACTTGAGGATGCCAATGCCGCGGCGGCCGCTATGACGACGTCACCGGCTGCGGCCGGTGCCGACGAAGTGTCGGCGGCGGTAGCCAAGGTGTTCGGGGAGTTCGGTCTGGCCTATGTGGCCGTGAGTGCGCAGGTGGCGAGCTTTCACCAGGAGTTCGTGGCGTCGTTGGCGGCTGCGGGGACGTCCTATGCCGGTGCCGAGGCGTTGTCGGCAGCCACGGTCGGTGATCAGGTTCTGGGCGCGGTCAACGACTCGCTGGTGACCTACACGGGGCGTCCGCTGATTGGCGACGGTGCCGACGGGACCGCGAGCAGTGTCGACGGGCGGCCCGGGGGGTGGTTGTACGGGGATGGGGGTGCGGGTTACTCCCAGAGTGCCGCCGGTGCTGCCGGCGGCGCCGGTGGTGCGGCGAGCCTGATTGGACGTGGTGGCGTTGGTGGCGCTGGGGGTGCCGGTGGAGTGGGGGGTGCCGGTGGCGCCGGGGGTTGGCTGTCCGGCAACGGTGGGGCTGGTGGCAATGGGGGCGCGGGGGCTGCCGGCGGCAACGGCGGGTTTGCCTGGCTGTTGGGGTCCGGCGGTACGGGAGGAGCAGGGAGTCACGGGGGTACTGGCGGTGCCGCCGGCTGGCTGTACGGGGACGGGGGCGATGGCGGGGCCGGTGGCGCCGGGGGCAGGGGCGGCAACGCGTGGCTGTTCGGAACCGGCGGGGAAGGCGGTGCCGGTGGCGTAGTGGGTTCGCCGGGTATCGGGTCCGCCGGTGGCGCCGGAGGTAACGGAGGTTTGCTGTTCGGTGCCGGCGGAAACGGGGGCGACGGGGGTGTCAGCGGCGATGGCGGGGCCGGGGGACATGCCTGGCTTCTCGGTTCTGGCGGCACAGGCGGCGACGCCGGCGACGGCGGTAGCTCCCCCGTTGGCGGAACCGGGGGCAACGGGGGCAACGGCGGCTTTATTGGCGGTTCCGGTGGTGCAGGTGGTGACGGCGGGGCCGGCGGGGGCGTGGGAGCTGATGGCGCGAATGGGACGCCCGGGACTCAGACGAATCCCGATGGAGGGACCGGCCAGGATGGTGCTGACGGCGGGACCGGGGGGCGCGGCGGTAACGGCGGCAGCGGCGGGTTGCTGTTCGGCGTGGGCGGTAACGGCGGCAGCGGCGGCGGCGGCGCTGGTATCGGTGGCAAGGGCGGCACAGGCGGCGCCGGTTGGGATCCCGTCACCGGAGGCGGTAGCCCCGGGGATTCCGGGGGCAACGGCGGCAACGGCGGAAATGGCGGGCAGGGCGGATCCGGTGGGGCCGGTGGGGAGGCCGGGCGTAGCGGATGGTTCGCCCGGGAGGCCACCGCGGGCGCCAGCGGCGCCGGCGGTGGCGGCACCGCCGGCGACGGCGGAGACGGCGGCGCGGGGGGCAATGGTTACGCCGGCTTGGACGGAACCGGCCAGGCCGGGGGCAACGGCGGCGACGGCGGCGATGGCGGCAGCGGCACTGTGGGCGGCAAAGGCGGCAACGCCGGCAACGGCACCCAAGGCGGAGACGGCGGCACCGACGGCGGCAACGGCGGCGAATGCGGCAAAGGCGGCAACGGCGGCAACGCCGGCACCGGCGGAACCGGCGTCAACGGCGGTAACGCCGGTAACGGCGGCAACGGCGGGGCAGGCACCACCGCCACCACAGCGGGCAAAGCCGGCGGCAACGGCGGCGCCGGAGGTCACGGCGGCTCCATCGGAACCGCCGGGGGCGGCGGCACCGACGGCAGCGGCGGCAACGGCGGCGACGGCGGCAACGCCGGTGACGGCGCCGTCGGCGCCACCGGGGCGGCGGGCGCCGACGGTGAGACCGGCGGCAAAGGCGGCGACGGCGGCCTCGGCGGCAACG
>NZ_JBKECZ010000134.1:0-23643 GCF_047975165.1 Mycobacterium sp. | reverse complement strand
CGATCAGGGTGCCGTAGTGCGCGGCGAGCTCGCCGGAGGCCAGATTGATCAGCGGATCGTAGAGATCGGGTCGCGCGACCCCGGTCTTGAGGTTGTCGCACACTAGCCGCGCCGGCACACCGTAGAAGAACTCGAACGCCGCGACATGTGAAGCATTCCAGGATGTTTGGTTCATCCGCAGCACCGGCTGGACGAACAACGCCCGCGAGCACGCCAGGATCATCGCGAACACCCACACCGCGACGCGGCGCCCCGATTGCGGGTCGCGCCACATGCCGAGCTTGCCGTAGTCGATCTGTGCTTCGCTGCCCGGCTCGACCGAACCCCGCGGAACAGTGACTCTGTCCTGGAGATACTTCTCAGCGAAAGTGGTTGTGATGTAGCGACGTACCGTCGACTCCGATACATCCACACCATGGTCGTCGCGCAGGCGTTGGGCAATCGTGGCCACTGTCACCGGCACGCCCAGTTGTTCGGCTATCCACCGGTGATGCGCCCCGATCATCGGCCAGGTCACCGCCCGCACCGTCGGATCGATCAACTCCGGGAACCACCGCCCGATCCGTGCCCGCCATAGCGCCTCGTCGAACTCCTCCGGGCTGGGTTGCAAACCCTCGCCCAACGCCGGGGCCACATACTTGCGGATGGTCTTGCGGTCGATACCCAATGCCTCACTGATCTGCACCTGGGACCGGCCGGCATTCCAATGCCGGAACATCTCCACGAAGTCCGTCACGTTCCACGATCTCCTCGCCACTTAAGGCTCCTTCCAGGACCCCTGGCGGGGCACCCGAACGGAGCGAACCTGCGCAGCACCCCAACCCCCGCCAGACACACCCCAATGGGTGGGGAATTACGTGACGCCGGGTGGGGAATTACGTGACGGACAACCCCTCAAACCTGGGGAATTACGTGACCGCTGACAGCAGTGCGCCTCGGTCAAATCCTCCGTACCCCCTGGTATGCGCCTGACATCGCGCGAACCGTCTGCCAGCACTTGGTCACCGCTGTAGCAAACGCTGATGGCGCCCGGCTCAGCCGCCCGCAGAAACGGTCGTCGGGCACAACCGCTGCGTGAAACGACTCACTCCGGGCCGCCTCCTGACTTCGGACACGGTCTCCGACATTCTGCTTCGTTGGGTCTTTGACCTGTGGGTTTGCGTCATCGGGTGGCCTTTTGGGGTACTAGGCGGGTAGGTTCGCCCGGCGGCGTACGTGCGCAAGGCGCGCACGACCTCGGGCGCGGCGGCGATGCGGGTCGCGCGCAAAGATCAGGGCACGGTGGTGATCCTGGCGCATCTTGGCTCGGCGCATACCGATGCTGAGCTGGGCATTCTGCTCGACCAGGCCCGAGGGATCGTTGCCGGTCGGCACGCCGCACTGGCCGAGCCCGCTTGCTCGCGAGCGTAACGCCAGGGCGAAATCCGGAGCGCAAAATCGCAACCACGTTACGCTCGCGAACGACTCGCACTCACGCCTGGATACTAGGCAAAATGTCCGAACTCAGGCCTGACATCGCGCGAACCGTCTGCCAGCACCTGGTCACCGCTGTAGCAAACGCTGATGGCGCCCGGTTCAGCCGCCAGCAGAAACGGTCGTCGGGCACAACCACTGCGTGAAACGACTCACTCCGGGCCGCCACACAGGACGGTCCGGAGTGAGTCGAACGGGCTCGGTTTCGCCGAATGGCGACTACTTCTGGGTGACCTTCTTGGTCCCAGCCTTCTTGGCCGCAGCCTTCTTGGCCGCAGCCTTCTTGGCCGGAGCCTTCTGGGCCGGAACCTTCTTGGCCGCAGCCTTCTTGGCCGGAACCTTCTTGGCCGCAGCCTCGGGCTTCTTGGGCAGCTCGATGCCGACCAGCTTGGCCGCACGCTCGCCGACCACGCGGGTCTGCGACGCGACGGTGCCCAGCGCCTCCTGGGTCAGTTCGACGGCCTGGTCCACGTAGCCCTCGGCACGCGCCGAGGCGTCCTCGAAGGCCGACTGGCTGCGCAGGCGCTCCAGCGCGTCCTCGCCGCGCTCGACCAGCTCGTTGTAGCGGCTGGTGGCAGCCTCCAGGTAACCCTCGGCGGCCTTGCGCAGTTCCTCGGAGGTGAAGCGCTCGCGCAGCTCGGTCAGCTGCTCGGGCAGGTCCTCCTGAAGCTTGGTCAGGCGGACACGGCTCTCCTCGACCCGGCTGCGGGTGTCGGTGCGAGTCTCCTCGGCACGGTCCCGCAGGTTGCCGCGGGTCTCCTCCGCACGGTCACGCAGATTGGTGATCAAATCGTTCACCGTGGCCAGGGCCAGGTCCGCGGCGCCAAGCGCGGCGAGCAGGGGGGCCTTGATGTCTTCGACGTTGTTCTCAGCCATTGGCTTTCCTTCCATTGTTCCGATATTGGGGTTAACAGCGAGGGATTCAGACTTTGTCCAAGTGATCACTCACCTTTGTCCGATCCGCACGAACATCGCTCACGGGTGGCTTCATTCTGTTCGGCGAACGACCCGTAGATATCCAGCAGGATCTTTTTCTGCCGCTCGGTGATGCCGGTGTCGGTGACGATCGCGTCACGCACCTGACTGGCGTCACTGGGCTCCAGGATGCCGGCTCGCACGTAGAGCACCTCCGCGGAAACCCGCAGCGCCTTCGCGATCTGCGCCAGGACGTCCGCCGAAGGCTTGCGCAATCCGCGTTCCACCTGGCTCAGGTAGGGGTTGCTGACACCGGACCTCTCGGCCAGCTGTCGCATCGACACCTGTGCGCTCTCGCGCTGCGAGCGGATGAAGCTGCCGATGTCAGACGCCACATCCGAGGCCTTGGTGGACACCTTGGCGCCCAACTTGTCCTCTGTCGGCATCACGAATCCTCAACGTTGGTTTTCTTCGGCTTGCGTATGGCCGATGCTACGAAGCAGTGCTTGCAATTGCAAGCGTCCTGCTAGCGATTTCAGAACAGCGCTTGCGCGACGGCGTAGATGAGCAGGCCGGCCAACGCCCCCACCACAGTCCCGTTGATCCGGATAAACTGCAGGTCACGGCCGACGTGCAGTTCGATTCGGCGGCTGGCTTCCTGCGCATCCCAGCGCTCGATCGTCTCGGTGATTATCGCTGTGATCTCGATCCCATACCGTGAAACGAGGTGCTGAGCGGCCCGCACCATCCAGTCGTCGACCTTGTCGCGCAGCTCGGCATCGTCGCGCAACGATTCCCCGACGCGGATCACCGTGCCGGCAACCCGGGTGCGCAGCGCGCTGGAGGGGTCGTCCACGCCCTCGAGGACGAGCCGCTTGAGTGTCGCCCACGCCGTGGCGGCGGCCCTGGCGACCTCGTCGCGCGCCATCAGCTGCTCTTTAACCGCATCGGCACGTTCAATGGTGGCGGGGTCGTGCTGCAGATCGTCGGCGAATTCGAACAGGAATCGGGTCGCCGAGCGGCGCAGTTCGTGACCGGGGTCGCGGCGCACCTTGTCGGTGAAGTCCAGCAACTCGCGGTGGATCCGGTCTCCCACCAAATGGTCGACGAACCGGGGCGACCAGGTCGGCGAGTCCCGCTCCACCACCCGCTGGATGACGACGTCGGCGTTCAGCGACCATTGGAACGCCCGGTCCGCCAAGAGCTGGATCAGGGCTTCCTGCCGATTCTCGGCCAGCAGCGTCGCCAGCACGCGCCCGGCCGGCGGGCCCCAGTGCGGCTCGGCAAGACGCCGCACGATCATCCGGTCGATCACCTGCTGGACGTCCTCGTCGCGCAGCAATTCCACCAGTACCCGCAGCACCGTCGCCGATTCGGCGGCCACCCGTTCGGCGTGCACCGGATCGGACAGCCACCTGCCCAAACGGCCGGGCACCTGGGCGTCACGCAGCTTGTTCTCCACGACCTCCGCGGACAGGAAGTTCTCCCGCACAAAGGTGCCCAGCCCCTCACCGAGCTGGTCCTTCTTGCGCTCGATGATCGCGGTGTGCGGGATCGGAATGCCCAACGGATGTTTGAACAGCGCGGTCACCGCGAACCAGTCGGCCAGAGCGCCCACCATCCCCGCCTCGGCGGCCGCACCGGCGTACCCGACCCAGGCGGGGGCGTCCAGATGCGCCTGAGCCCACCGGCAGAACAGGAACGCCACTGTCGCGCCGAGCAGAAAGCCCAGCGCGACGGCCTTCATTCTGCGCAGTGCGGTACGTCGCTGGGCATCCGCGGCCGGATCGGCCCCGGCGAAGGACTCTGCCAGGGACGTGTGCGTGACAGCCTCGGCCGGCGACTCGGCTCCGCGGACCGCCGGCGGCCCCACGCTCGATCCCTCGGCATCGCGAGCCATCACGTCGTCAATCCTGTGCGCCACCACACCATCATCGGCCATAACGGCCACCGATTAGTGTTACCCCCGGTGTTCGGAGGTAGCGCGCCCCCCGTGCGGAACCTCCCGGGCGGGACCTCACCGGCCTCATAAGCCTCACAAGCCGTAATATCGACGCGTCTAGTGAACGGAAATCCGCGACAGTGGCACAGCACATCACGTCCGGCGCCGGCAAGACCGATGGCCGCAAACGACGCTGGCACCAGCACAAGGTGGACCGGCGCAACGAGTTGGTGGACGGCACCATCGAGGCGATCCGCCGCCAAAGCCGATTCCTGAGCATGGACGACATCGCCGCCGAGATCGGCGTGTCCAAGACCGTGCTCTACCGCTACTTCGTCGACAAGAACGATCTGACGACGGCGGTGATGATGCGCTTCGCGCAGACGACGTTGATTCCCAACATGGCCGAGGCGCTGTCATCGGACCTCGACGCCTTCGACCTCACCCGCGAAGTCATCCGCGTCTACGTCGAAACGATGGCAGCCGAACCCGAGCCGTACGGATTCGTGATGGCCCACAGTTCGGGCAGCAAAAGCAAGGTGCTCGCCGACTCCGAGCGCATCATCGCCCGCATGATCGCGGTGATGCTGCGCCGCCGCATGCGCGACGCGGGCCTGGACACCGGCGGCGTGGAGCCCTGGGCCTACCTGATCGTCGGCGGGGTGCAGCTGGCCACCCACTCCTGGATGTCCGACCCGCGGATGACCAGTGATGAGTTGATCGACTACCTCACGATGCTCAGTTGGAGCGCGCTCTGCGGGATCGTCGAAGCCGGCGGATCGCTGGAGCAGTTCCGCCGGCAACCGCATCCTTCTCCGGTGGTCCCGGCCATAGTCCCATCCCCGGAGGACATAGCCCCCTCCCCGGAACAGCCGCCGCAGTCCGGCCCGAGTTCGGGCATTTTGCCTCGTACCCAGGCGTGAGTGCGAGTCGTTCGCGAGCGTAACGCCACGGCGAAAACCGAAGCGCGAAATCGCAGCCACGTTACGCTCGCGAAGGACTCGCAACCTAGCTAAGGCGATTCACATCCGCGACCGGAGCAGGGTCGAACCAGCATGAATCCGCGCGCAAAAGCCATTCGGGCAAACTGCGAACGAGCTACCGGCAAAGGGCGGGCCGCAACACCGACGACCTACTTGACCAGCGTGAACTGCCCCACATTGGAGATGCCCTTGTGGAAGAACTTCTCGCACCCGGTCAGGTAGTGCATGTACTTGTCGTAGATCTCCTCGGACTGCATCTCGATGGCCTCGTCCTTGCTGGCCTCGAGATTGTCCGCCCAGATCCGCAGCGTGCGCTCGTAGTGTTCGCGCAGCAACTGCACCTTCTCGACGGTGACGCCGGCATCCTCGCCGAATTTGAAGATGTCCTCCTGCGCCGGAAGCTGCCCGCCCGGGAAAATCTCCTTGCCGATAAACCGCATAAAGTGAATGTCTTTCATCGTGACGGAAATGCCACGCTCGGAAAGCTGCTTCATCGGGTGTGCCAGAATTGTGTGCAGCAACATCCGGCCGTCATTCGGGAGCACGTCGTAGGCACGTTCGAAGAATGCCGCGTACCGCTCCATTTTGAATGCCTCGAAGGCGCCGATGGTAAAAATCCGGTCGACTTTGTCGTTGAACTCTTCCCAACCCTGCAACCGGATGTCCACGGTGCGTTCGGTGGGCACCTTGGCCAGCCTTTTCTTGCTGTATTCAAACTGGTTGCGACTCAGGGTGATACCGACGACATTCACATCGAACTTTTCGACGGCGCGCTGCAGTCCGCCACCCCAGCCGCAGCCGATGTCGAGCACCGTCATGCCCGGCTCGAGGTTCAACTTGCCCAACGCCAAATCGAATTTGGCGTTCGACGCCTCTTCCAGAGTCATGTCGTCACGCTCGAAGTAGGCACACGTGTACGCCATGGTCGGATCTAGAAATAGTGCGAAGAACTCGTCCGAAACGTCGTAGATGGACTGCGACTCTTCGTAAAACGGCCTCAAGTCGGTCATGCTGCTCCTCTGTTTATCGCCGAAATCGTACCCGATGCTCTCGACGGCTGTCACACAGCGGACCGCGGGGGCCGACGGGTGCAGCGTGGTTTCAGTAGGTGTGGAAACCCCGGCCCGATTTCTTCCCCAGGTGACCCGCCTCGACCATCCGCAGCAGCAGCGGCGGCGGCCCATAGTGCGGTTCCTTGAATTCCTCGAACATCTTGTCCGCGATCAGCTTGAGCGTATCCAGGCCGATCAGGTCGGAAAGCCGCAGCGGGCCCATCGGGTGGGAGAGCCCCGCGACGACGGCCTTGTCGATGTCTTCGACGGTGGCCAGCCCCGCCTCGAGCATGCGGATCGCGGACAGCAGATAGGGCACCAGCAATGCGTTGACCACGAAACCGGAACGGTCCGCACAGCGCACAACCTGTTTGCCCAGCACCGAGCCGGCGAAATTCTCCACCCGTGCGGCAGCGTCCGCGTCGGTGACCAGGGAGCTGACCAGCTCGACGAGCGGCAGTACCGGAACGGGATTGAAGAAGTGCAGGCCCAGCACACGCTGCGGGTTCTGGGTCGCGGCAGCGATCTTCATGATCGGAATACTGGAGGTATTGGAAGCCAGCACGGCGGCGGGATCGGCGATCACCCGATCCAGCTCGGCGAAGATGCCGGCTTTGACCGCTTCGTCTTCGACGACCGCCTCGACGACCAGTTGCCGGTCGGCCAGGTCGCCGAGGTCGGTGGTGAAGGTCAGCAGGTCCAGTGCCCGGTCACGCTCATCCTCGGTGACCTTGCCCGCGCGCACTCCCCGGTCCAACGACTTGGCCAGCCGGTTGCGGCCCGCGGTGAGAAGCGCCTCGGTTGTCTCCAACACCGTCACGTCGACGCCCGCGCGCACGCAAACCTCGGCTATGCCGGCACCCATCTGCCCGGCCCCGACGACGCCGACGCGCTGAATGTCCGTATCGCTCACTGTCATCTCCACTTGTCGGCCGCGCCGGTACCGGAATCGGGCCCCGCCCGGGCTGCGCGGGGCCCGATCACCAATCTAGTTCACCGATCTCAGTGGAACTGCCCCTCTTCGGTCGAACCTGCCAGCGCGGTGGTCGAGGAGGTCGGGTCGACAGTGGTGGCGATGCGGTCGAAGTAGCCGGCGCCCACCTCCCGCTGGTGCTTGGTGGCCGTGTAGCCGCGTTCCTCGGCGGCGAATTCGCGCTCCTGCAACTCCACGTAGGCGGTCATCTGGTTGCGGGCGTAGCCGTGGGCCAGATCGAACATCGAGTAGTTGAGGGCGTGGAAGCCGGCCAGGGTGATGAACTGGAACTTGAAGCCCATCGCACCGAGCTCCCGCTGGAACTTCGCGATGGTGTCGTCGTCGAGATGCTTGCGCCAGTTGAACGACGGCGAGCAGTTGTAGGCCAGCAGCTGATCGGGGAACTCCGCCTTGACTCCCTCGGCGAACTTCTTGGCCAGTGCGAGATCGGGAGTACCGGTCTCCATCCAGATCAGGTCCGCATACGGCGCGTAGGCCCTGGCCCGGGCGATGCAGGGCTCCAGTCCGTTCTTGACCCGGTAGAAGCCCTCGCTGGTGCGGTCGCCGGTGATGAACGGCCGGTCACGCTCATCGACGTCGGAGGTGATCAGCGTGGCCGCCTCGGCGTCGGTGCGCGCGATCACCACCGTGGGGACGCCGGCGACGTCGGCTGCCAGCCGCGCCGAGGTCAGGGTGCGAATGTGCTGCTGGGTCGGGATCAGCACCTTGCCACCGAGGTGACCGCACTTCTTTTCCGACGCCAGCTGGTCCTCCCAGTGCGATCCGGCGACGCCGGCGGCGATCATCGCCTTCTGCAGCTCGTAGACGTTCAGCGCGCCGCCGAAGCCCGCCTCTCCGTCGGCGACGATCGGCGCCAGCCAGTTCTGCACCGATCGGTCGCCCTCGACCTTGGCGATCTCGTCGGCCCGCAGCAGCGCGTTGTTGATCCGGCGCACGACCTGCGGTACCGAGTTGGCCGGGTACAGGCTCTGGTCGGGATAGGTGTGGCCGGACAGGTTGGCATCGCCGGCCACCTGCCAGCCGGACAGGTAGATGGCCTTGAGGCCCGCGCGAACCTGCTGAACCGCCATGTTTCCGGTCAGGGCACCCAGGGCGTTGACGAAGTCCATCTCGTGCAACTGCTCCCAGAGCACCTCCGCGCCGCGGCGGGCCAGGGTGTGCTCCTCGACGACGTGGCCCTGCAGCGCCACCACGTCCTGCGGAGTGTAGGTGCGGGTGACACCGCTCCATCGGGGGTTGTGGTCCCAGTCGTGCTGGATCTGTTCTGCGCTTTGGGGGGTTCCAACAACAGACATTGGACGGCTCCTAACCGGTTGACTTCACTGGAGTGTTAACACGACCTTGACACAGTGCGTTGCCGCAGGTCCAGCGCCTTACATGCCAATTTCGGCTACCCCAAGGGGGCATTTTGCTAATTTTGCGAAGCCAGCTACGAACTGAACCGTTCCAGACGCCACCCCGCGGCAACCTCAATAACGCAGGTCAGATGCAAATTTAACCGGACGCTTGTCCTGTTAGAGAGCGAACAGCGCTGCCACGGCTTTCGTCTCCTCGCCGACCGCATATGTGAGCGTTGTAACAACGCGGTCGACCATCCCCGGACCGAAATTGTCGGTCGAATTCGGCGGGTGGACGTGGGCGATGATGTCGAGCTTGTCGCCGAACGCGACCGGCGCCTCGTGCTCGATCACCACGCGCAGCGGCCCGGCGAGCAACTCGTTGTGGACGGCCAGGTAGTCCTCGACCACACTCCAGTAGACCGAGTTGTTCACATGGTCGAACAGATCGATGTCCGTCACGCGAACGGGAAATCCACGGGTTTCCGCGGCATCATCGCGACTGCCCGGTTTGAGATAGCCCTTCCAGCGCAGCCGATCCACCGCGGTGGTCTTGTGCAGACCCGCCAGGAAATCGTCGCCGATGCGCGCGGGCATCTCGGTTTCCCTGTTGACGTGAATCCAAAACGCCTCGGACTCGATCAGCCCGCCCTTGCGGCCGTCGATGCGCACCCGCATCTCACACCACCGGTTCGAGGTGCCCGAACACCAGCGCCGGCAGCGCAGCATGTCGGAGTATTCGATCGGCCGGATCAGATCGACCATGGTGCGCCGCACGATCCACAGCGGGTGGGTTTCCTCGAAGCCCAGTTCCCGAAGGTGATCCTGGCCGATGTCCTGAATGTGGCGGCAGGCCGCGTCCAGCCGCAGCCGGCCGGTCCGGTCGATATCGGCGACGCGCAGCGGCCATTCGCGATCGAAGACGTCCGGATGACCGTCGGGCACCGGCATCAATTCTTTGTCCAGGCTCACCCTGCTGCTCCCCGTCCACTTCGCCTCGGTACTCCCGGGTTCACCCGGGAAGGCCGATGCGAATCATGCCAACGGGCCGAGGCAAACACCAACTGGCCAACTTTGTTAATAACACGCTTTGCAAATGGCGCGTAGGCTGAGTCCGGTGTCGAAGACGTTCGCCGGCGCACGTGTCCGCCGGCTGCGCAACGAGCGTGGTTTGAGTCAGGCCGCGCTGGCTGCGATGCTCGGCATCTCGGCCAGCTACCTCAACCAGATCGAACACGACGTCCGGCCGCTCACGGTGGCCGTGCTACTGCGGATCACCGAGGCGTTCGGGATCGACGCAACCTTCTTCGCCTCCGCGGACGACACCCGGCTCGTCGCCGAACTGCGCGAGGTGACCATCGACCGCGACCTCGGCATCGACCTGGAGCCCGCCGAGCTCGCAGAGGTGGCCGGGGCGCACCCGGCCTTTGCGCGTGCTGTGGTGAACCTGCACCGCCGCTACCGGATCACCACCGCACAACTGGCGGCGGCCACCGAAGAGCGCTACTCCGACGGGAGCAGCGGCAGCGGATCCATCACCATGCCCCACGAGGAAGTGCGCGACTACTTCTACGAACGCCAGAACTACCTGCACGAACTCGACACCGCCGCCGAACACCTGGCAGCCACGATGCGGTTGCGCCACCGCGATCTGGCAGGCGATCCGGCCGACGATCCGGCAGGGGATCTGCCGCGCGAGCTGACCCGGCGACTCACCGAGGCACATGGGGTGCGGGTCACCAGGCGCCTCGACCTGGGCGAGAGCGTGCTGCACCACTACGACCCCGGCACCAGGACCCTAAAAATCAGCAGCCATCTCGCACCCGGCCAGCAGGTCTTCAAGATGGCCGCCGAATTGGCCTTTCTCGAGTACGGCGACCTGATCGACACCCTGGTCGCCCAGGGACAGTTCACCAGCGACGAATCGCGCATCCTGGCCCGTCTGGGCCTGGCCAACTATTTCGCTGCCGCCGCCGTCCTGCCCTACGGCCAGTTCCACGACGCAGCCGAGACGTTCCGCTACGACGTAGAACGGCTGTCGGCGTTCCATTCGGTCAGCTACGAGACGATCGCCCACCGGCTGTCGACGCTGCAGCGGCCGTCGATGCGGGGCGTGCCGCTATCTTTCGTCCGGGTGGACCGGGCCGGGAATATGTCAAAAAGGCAATCCGCCACCGGCTTTCACTTCTCTTCGACGGGCGGCACCTGTCCGCTGTGGAACGTCTACGAAACCTTCGGCAACCCGGGCAAGATCCTCGTACAGGTCACCCAGATGCCCGACGGCCGCAACTACATGTGGGTGGCACGCACCGTCGAGCGGCGGTCCGCCAGGTATGGTCAGCCGGGGAAAACCTTCGCGATCGGGCTCGGCTGCGAAATCCGTCACGCACACCGGCTCGTCTATTCGGAAGGACTTGACTTGTCGGGGAACGCGAAGATCGCGGCCACGCCCATCGGCGCCGGATGCCGGGTATGCGAACGGGACAACTGCCCGCAGCGGGCATTCCCCGCCCTGGGGCGCACACTCGATCTCGACGAGCATCGCAGCACCATCTCGCCCTACCTGGTCCGGCGGACGTGACCGGCAACCGGATCGACCGTATCCCGCCGGGCCGCCTCCGCCAGTTGGGACCGATCAACTGGCTGATGGCCAAGGCGGCCGCGCGCACGGTGCACGCCCCCGAGATGCACCTGTTCACCACACTGGGCTACCGGCAGTCCCTGTTCTGGACATGGTCGCTGTATTCCGGACGCCTGCTGCGCGGCCGGTTGCCCCGGATCGACACCGAGCTGGTGATCCTGCGCGTGGCACACCTGCGGTCCTGCGAATACGAGCTTCAGCACCATCGCGGCATGGCCCGCCGTGCCGGCCTGGACGCGCAGACCCAGGCCGCGATCTTCGCCTGGCCCGCCGCGGCCGGCGGCGACGGCCCCCGCAGGGTCCTCAGCGCCCGGCAGCAGGCGCTGCTGGCCGCGACCGATGAGCTGATCAACGACCGCTCGATCAGCGGCGACAGCTGGAAACTGCTGGCAGCGCACCTCAACAAGCCCCGGTTGATCGAATTCTGCCTGTTGGCAACGCAATACGATGGTCTGGCGGCGACCATCACCGCCCTTGAGGGTCCGCTGGACCATCCACGCTGAATCCCGGGTACGGCCCACCTCAAAGGTAGACGCTGGCCAGCACGGCCAGCGTCAGGACCACCGGCAGCACCGGCAATCCGAACGCGAATGCCGCCCAGCCGAGATCCCGGCGCGCAAGTATGCGCCTGCCCCGGATCACCGAAGCGGCCGCCAGCCCGGCCGAAAGCACCAGCACCACCAGACTCCATGTGCCCGCCGTGCTGAATCGGTCGCCGATGTCGACCGCGATCAGCCACCCGACATAGCCGGCGAGCAACCCGCCGATGGCGCCGGCAACAACCTGCGCGCGCATCGTCAGAAATTGATCATGTGCCCGGCCAGTCCGTGGAAGCACTCCTGCAGCGCCTCGGACATGGTCGGGTGCGTGTGTACGTTGCGCGCCAGTTCAGCCGCCGTGAGGTCCCACTTCTGGGCGAGTGTGAGCTCGGGCAGCAGTTCGGACACGTCGTGGCCCACCATGTGCCCGCCCAGCAGCTCGCCGTACCTGGCATCGGCGATCAGCTTCACGAACCCACTGGGGTCGCCGACACCGTGCGCCTTGGCGTTCGCGGTGAACGGAAACTTGGCCACCACAACGTCGTGGCCTTCCTCGCGGGCCTGCTCCTCGGTGAGGCCGAAGCTGGCCACGTTGGGCTGGCAAAACGTGGCGCGCGGCATCATCCGATAGTCGCCGAGCGTCAAAGTCTCTGCACCGGCTATGGTTTCGGCAGCCACCACGCCCTGCGCCTCCGCCACGTGGGCCAGCTGCAGTTTGCCGGTGACATCGCCGATCGCGTAGATGTGCTCCGCGCTGGTCTGCATGTAGTCGGTGATGCCGATGGCGTTGCGGTCGGTCAACGCGACGCCCGCCCTGTCCAGGCCGTAGCCCTCCACGTTCGGCGCGAACCCGATGGCCTGCAACACCTTGCCGGCCTTGAGTTCCTGGGTCTGGCCGTCCTTGCTGACCACGACCGTCACCGCGGAGCCACCCGACCCACCGGTGTCGGTGATCGATTCGACTTTGGTACCCGTGAGAATCTTGACGCCGGACTTCTTGAATTGCTTCTCGATCTCCTTGGACACCTCGGCATCCTCGTTGGGCAGCACCCGCGGCAGGAACTCCACGATGGTGACGTCCACGCCGTAGTTGTTCAGCACGTAGCCGAACTCCATTCCGATGGCGCCGGCACCGGCGATGACGATCGCCTCCGGCAGCTCCCGGGACAGGATCTGCTCCTCGTAGGTCACCACGTTCGCCGACAGGGACGTGCCGGGAACCAGCCGGGTACTGCTGCCGGTGGCAATGATCGCGTTGGTGAATCCGACGGTCTCGGTGCCGCCGTCGTTGAGCTCCACCTCCAGCGTGTTGGGGTCGGTGAACCGCCCGTAGCCGTGGATCTCGGTGATCTTGTTCTTCTTCATCAGGAAGTGCACACCGGTAACCCGGCCCTCGGCCACCTTGCGGCTGCGGTCGAAGGCGGCGCCGAAATCGAAGGTGACCTCACCGCTGATGCCGAATGCCTTGGCCTCCTTGGTGAAGATGTGGGCGAGTTCGGCATTGCGCAACAACGCCTTGGACGGGATGCAGCCGACATTGAGGCAGACACCGCCCCAGTACTTCGGTTCGACGATGGCGGTGGTCAATCCCAGCTGTGCGGCGCGGATTGCCGCGACATATCCGCCGGGGCCTGCTCCTAGAACGACAACATCAAAGTGGGTCACGGGCTCTACCCTAGTGGCCCGGGGACCCCGCGTTAATAGGGCAGCACGGGTTTCGGGCACGCTCCCGGCGCGTTGTCCGGGTCGCCGCCCCGAACAACACCACCTCGTACCGACGGCCGTTCGCCACGCTGGTAGCCGGCACCGGTGATCACCGGGACCGCATGCAGCAATCGTTGCTCGGCCTCGGTGAATACCCGGCCGCGGCTCAGAAAGCGCACACCCTCGGGCGCTTCCAGGCTGAACCCGCCGCCGCGGCCAGCAACCACGTCGATCACCAGCTGGGTGTGCTTCCAGGTTTCGTACTGCGGACCCGAAATCCACACCGGGACAGCGGCTTCGTCGTCGTCGGAGCCGCCGTTGGAGCCCAGGTCCAGCATCCCCAACAGCACGTCACGATCGCCCACGACGAAGTCCGATCGGGGATAGCACATCGGCGAGGATCCGTCGCAACAGCCGCCGGACTGATGGAACATCACCGGCCCGTGCCGCAACTGCAACGTGGCCAGCAGTTCCGCGGCATCGGCGGTGATCAGCGCACCCGGGGGCGCACCGGCATTCATCAGAAGAAGCCTTGGGCCTTGTTGCTGTAGGAGACCAGGAGGTTCTTGGTCTGCTGGTAGTGGTCGAGCATCATCTTGTGGTTTTCGCGGCCGATGCCGGACTGTTTGTAGCCGCCGAATGCCGAATGCGCCGGGTAGGCGTGGTAGCAGTTGACCCAGACCCGGCCGGCTTTGATGTCGCGTCCGGCCCGGTAGGCGGTGGTGCCGTTGCGGCTCCACACGCCGGCCCCCAAGCCGTAGAGGGTGTCATTGGCGATGCGCATCGCCTCGTCGTAGTCGCCGAACCCGGTCACCGCGACCACGGGGCCGAAGATCTCCTCCTGGAAGATCCGCATCTTGTTGTGGCCGCTGAAGATCGTCGGCTGCACATAGAACCCGCCGGAGAGGTCCCCGCCCAGCTCGGCGCGCTCGCCTCCGGTGACCAGCCGGGCGCCCTCGGCCTTGCCGATCTCGATGTAGGACAGGATCTTCTCCATCTGGTCGTTGGAGGCCTGCGACCCGATCATGGTCGTGGTGTCCAGCGGGTCGCCCTGGCGCACCGCCTTGGTGCGGATCGCCGCCAACTCCAGGAACTCGTCATGAATGTCGGACTGGATCAATGCCCGCGACGGACAGGTGCACACCTCGCCCTGATTCAGGGCGAACATGGTGAACCCTTCCAGGGCCTTGTCCTGGAAATCATCGTTGGCGGCCAGCACATCGGAGAAGAAAATGTTGGGGCTCTTACCGCCCAACTCCAGGGTCACCGGGATCAGGTTCTGCGAGGCGTACTGCATGATCAGCCGTCCGGTGGTGGTCTCACCGGTGAACGCGACCTTGGCGATCCGGTCACTCGACGCCAGCGGTTTTCCGGCCTCGGCGCCGAACCCGTTGACCACGTTGAGTACCCCCGGCGGCACAAGGTCACCGATCAGCGACATCAGATACAGGATCGAGGCCGGGGTCTGCTCGGCCGGCTTGAGCACCACCGCGTTGCCCGCCGCCAGCGCCGGCGCCACCTTCCAGGCCCCCATCAGGATCGGGAAATTCCACGGAATGATCTGCCCCACCACACCCAGCGGCTCGTGGAAATGGTAGGCCACGGTGTCCTCGTCGATCTGCGACAACGCCCCCTCCTGGGCGCGCAACGCCGACGCGAAATACCGGAAATGATCCGCGGCCAACGGGATATCGGCCGCCAGCGTCTCGCGGATCGGCTTACCGTTGTCCCACGTCTCGGCCACCGCCAACGCCTGGGTGTGCTCATCGATCCGATCGGCGATCCTGTTCAGCACCGCCGCCCGCTCCGCCGGCGACGTCCGCCCCCACCCGGGCGCCGCACCATGCGCCGCATCCAAAGCCTTCTCGACATCGGCCTCATCGGACCGCGGAATCTCGCAGAACACCTGCCCGGTCACCGGCGTCGGATTCTCGAAATACCGGCCCCCCACCGGAGCCACCCATTGGCCCCCAATGAAATTGCCGTACCGCGACTCGAACCCCATCACCGCATCCGGCGAACCCGGACGTGCAAAAGTCGGCATGAACTCAGCTCCTCGTCAGTTCACCTGCTACAACTCACACTACTCGCGCAGTCACAATGGATCCCATGACTTCCGAGCATCCCGAGACGGCCGGCGCCGCAGGTACCGGCACCGCCGCCGACCCGCACCTCTGGCTGGAAGACGTCACCGGCCAAAAGGCCCTGGATTGGGTGCGGGCGCACAACGCGCCCACCACCGCGCAGTTCTGCGACGGCGAATTCCAGCGCTTGCGCACCGAGGCGCTGGAGGTGCTCGACACCGACGCCCGCATCCCCTACGTCCGGAGGCGCCGCGAGTTTCTCTACGACTTCTGGCGCGATGCCGCCAACCCGCGCGGGCTGTGGCGACGCACCACCCTGGAGAGCTACCGAACCGACACCCCCGACTGGGATGTGCTCATCGACGTTGACGCGCTCGGGCGCGAGGACGGGCGGAACTGGGTCTGGAGCGGCGCGGACGTCATCGAGCCCGAACTCACCCGAGCACTGATCAGTCTGTCGCCGGGCGGCTCGGACGCCGTTGTGGTGCGCGAATTCGACATGGCCACACGTGAATTCGTCACCGGCGGGTTCGAGTTACCGGAGTCCAAATCGCAGATCGGCTGGGAGGATCCGGACACCGTCCTGGTGGGCACCGACTTCGGCCCCGGCTCGATGACCGATTCCGGCTATCCGCGAATCGTCAAACGGTGGCGGCGCGGCACACCGTTGGACGCTGCGGAACTGATTTTCGAAGGTGAGCGCGCCGACGTCAGCGTGGGTGGTTCTGCGGATCGCACACCGGGTTTCGAGCGTACATTCATCTATCGATCCCTGGATTTCTGGAATCGGCAACGCTACGAACTGCGCGGGGCCGAACTGATTCCCATCGACATTCCCACCGATGCCTCCGGGATGTCCGTGCACCGCGAATGGCTGCTGATCAACCTGCGCACCGACTGGTCGCCGTCCGGCGGCACCGGCACAACGTATCGGGCGGGTTCGCTGCTGGCCATCGACTACGACGAATTCCTGTGTGGCAGCCGCGATCTGCACATCGTCTTCCAACCCGACGAGCATGTCTGCCTCTATCACTACGCCTGGACCCGGGACCGGCTGCTGATCGTCCTACTGGCCGATGTGGCCAGCAGGGTCGAGGTCGTGACCCCGGGAAGTTGGCGGCGCGAACCGCTGTCCGGCATACCCGGCGCGACGAACACCGTCATCACCGCCGCCGACGACACCGGCGACGAGTTCTTCCTGGACTCCAGCGGATTCGACGCACCGTCACGGCTGCTGCGCGGTACCGGGGACGACACGCTGGAGCAGATCAAATCCGCGCCCGCCTTCTTCGCCGCCGAGAACATCTCGGTGTCACAGCATTTCGTCGCCTCCAAGGACGGAACCCCGATCCCCTACTTCCTGGTGCGCCCCGCAGGACCCGAGGGGCCCAAGCCAACCCTGCTCTACGGATACGGCGGATTCGAAACCTGCAATACACCCGGGTACAGCGGGGTGTTGGGCCGGCTGTGGCTGGCCAGGGGCGGCAGCTACGTCCTGGCCAATATCCGCGGGGGTGGCGAATACGGGCCGGACTGGCACACTCGTGCGATCCGCGAAGGCCGGCACAAGGTGGCCGAAGATTTTGCGGCGGTGGCCGACGACCTGGTGCGCCGGGGAATCACCACGGTGAGCCAACTCGGAGCACAGGGCGGCAGCAACGGAGGCCTGCTGATGGGGATCATGCTGACCAGCTACCCCGACAAGTTCGGGGCACTGGTGTGCAACGTGCCCCTGCTGGACATGAAGCGCTACCACCTGTTGCTGGCCGGCGCCTCGTGGGTCGCCGAATACGGAGATCCCGACGACCCCGACGACTGGGCGTTCATCTCCGAATACTCGCCCTACCAGAACATCTCACCCGACCGGAACTATCCGCCGATCCTGTTGACCACGTCCACCCGAGACGACCGGGTGCATCCCGGCCACGCTCGGAAGATGACCGCCGCACTCGAAGCCGCCGGCCACCGCGTCTGGTACTACGAGAACATCGAAGGCGGGCACGGTGGCGCCGCCGACAACGAACAACTCGCGTTCAAGTCGGCGCTGAGCTACTCGTTCCTGTGGCGCATGCTGAATCCAGGCGGCACGCCCGACGCCGGCGGAAACCGCTAGCCCGCGGAACCCTAGGTCGCCACCTTGAATCCGTACAGGTCGAACACGTGGGGCAGCGGTTTGGCGGCGTTCAGCCGCTTTCCGGACAGGTGGGTCGCACCGGTGTCGATCAGTCCGGCCAGCACCGCCTGGCCGAGGAACGCCGACAACCCGGCCCCGGGGCAGCCCTGCGGCCCGTGACTGAAGAAGTTGAACGACCAGTCGTCACCCGCGCCTCCACTCACCCACTCCTGCGGCGAGAAACGGTCCGCATAGCTGATGCGGTCTCGGTTGCGATGGTTGAACACGTTGTAGATCAGCACCTGCCGCCCCTCCGGGAGTACGGCGCCGTTGGGGAACTCGACGTCCCGGGCGGCCACCCGGCCGAACAGCTGGGTGGTGGGCCACAACCGCATGGCCTCGAAAAGACACCCGGCCAGGTAGTCCAGCTTCGCAATACCGGCCGCCGACTCGATGTCGGCGCCGGCAATTTCGGCCTTCGCCTCGGCCAGCTGATCCTGATGGCACGCCAACGCGCCAAGGGCGCGAAATACGTTGGCCCCCAGGGTGTCTCCCATCGCAAACATCCAGTGCACCAGCTGGCCGGCGCGCGTCGATCCAGGATCGGGCGCCTGCGAGACCAGCGCGGCAAGGCTGCCCTCCGGCGGGTTCGCCAGATAACCCTCGATCCGGCCGATGAACTCGTCGTACCGCGGTGCCGGTTCACCCGGCATGCGGTTGCCCGCCGACATCAGCTCGCCAAGCAGCTCGGTGAGGCCGGCGTCATCGGCGGCGGCATCACCGAACAACACGCGCCGCGTCATGGCTTGGAAGGCCGTGTTCACCCGTGGCCAGGTGATGGCCTCGGCGGCCAGGCTTTTCGCGGTGTCCGCGGCGACCTCGGCGAACGGTTGGGCAAGCCGGTGCATCGGCTTGCCGGTGTCGAGCACCGACTCGGCGAACTTGCGCCGCGTTTCCCATTCCGGAGGCCTGGAGATGGTCAGGCCGTCGGGCTGAAACGCCGTCATGCCCTTGCGTTTGGCCTCCGGGTCGGACGCGAACGGATCCGGCGAACCGCCCAGCACGAACTGCAGATCGTGCGGTTGGTGCACCAGCAGGGCTTCGTCCTTGGCGACCCGAACATAGAACGGCTCCGGGCCGTGGCTACGCACCATCCCCTCCACCAGTCGGTAGCCGAGGTAATCGGCTCCGACGGTGGCCGCAATCCGGCTGGGCAACACCCTCTTGTTGAACAGCCCGAGGATTACGTTGGGGACAGCTACCTGCGTGGTGAACCTGATTCCCTCGATCGCTGACGCGTGTTTGAAATCAGCACTCACCGATTCAACTCCCTTACGGCATGTAGGCGCGCACAGTGTCGGCCAGACGAACGATGCGGGGCTTCTTCGTCTCGGGGTCGGCACCCAATTCCGGCCACGGCGCGAAGACCCGCTCCACGTCGCCGATCACCGGCTGCAGCTCCGGATAGTGACGCAGCATGACGTCTTTCATCGTCGTGTGGTTGACCCAGTCGAATCCGACCGGGGTGTACACCTCTTTCGTGAAGTCGTTGGTGAAGAACCGGTCGCTCTTCAGCCGGCGCGAGGCCATCAGGATGAAGATGCGGAACGCCGTGTCGGAGAATCCGAAACCCTTCGGCGGCTGCTCGGACTGCATGCCGATCTGCAGGTCGACCATGTCGACGTCGCCCTTGTAGATCTCGTTGATCTCCTTGGCCCACTGCTTGTTGGGCGTGATCTCATCGATCGACTTGCGCCGGGGCATCCGCAGCATTTCCCGGAAGTCGTTGTAGCGGTGCACACCCCGCTCCCGGTCCCGCACGATGTCCAGTGTCGCCAGGTCGGTGTGCTGTCCGTCCACCCGGGTGAGGTTGCGCAGCGCGTTCGGGTAGTTGTGCAGACAGACCGCACCGGCACTGGCCAGACCGAACGAATACCACAGGTCTCCGATCTCCATGCGGTCCATGAAGTCGCGGGTGTACTGGCCCTGCAGCTCGGTGAAGTAGCGCTTCTCCAGGTGCTCTCCGGACGCCAGCGAGTAGAAGTCCCAGTCGTCGGGGATCAGCGGGTGCATGCGGTAGACGGCCACGAACTCCTCGGTGAAGGAGAACGGGGCGGAATGGTGGTCGACCGGCGATCCCAGGATCCCCGAGAACACCTCGCTGTCGCCGAGGCGGCCGATACGGTCCTTGAACTTCTCGCCGAGTGCGCCGTACCAGTTGGAGTTCATCCCGATCTGCAGCGCGGGGTGGCGCAGCACGCACGTCGTCCACTCGACGGTGTGAATCTTGGCGATCAGCGCCGATACGACAAGCACGCCGAGCTCGAAGAGTCGTTGGTCGTCCAGTTCCGGGTACGCCTTCTTCAGCGCATCGCACACCGCGTTGTGCTCTTTGGCGAACATGGTGTGCAGAATCCCGACACCGACCCACCAGTTCTCCCGCATACCGGTCAGGTCGATCCCGGCGATGTCGCTTTCGGGCAGCCGGCCGTCGTCGTTGACCTTGATCTTGCCGTCGACGAAGGTGCGAACCTCGGCCTGTCGCTCGCTGCCACTGCCGTAGATCTGCGACCCGTCCCACCAGTGGGTCTCTTGGTTGTTGAAGATCGGGGCCGGGCAACCCTCTGCGACTTTGCCGCTCATCGGAACGGTATGACGGATCTTCATCGGGTTCTCCGGGAAGTCGTCCCCGTCGCCCAGCGGCACCTCGATGTTGTCGCCGGCTACGCCGTTTCCGTGGAAGAACCAGTTGTGGTTCTCGAACTGCAGCCAAGCCGCGGCCAGGGCATTGACGATCCCGGCGGGCTTGAAGGTGTCGCGAGCCATCAGCTTCCGGCTGATCTCCCGCGGGTCGGGGTCAAGGATCTTGCTGACATGGGTGATCGCCTTGGCGGGAGGAGTGTTGCGTCCGAAGCCCGATCCCATTTCACCCATGTGCGGGCAGGAGAGGTCGTTCCAGGTGCCGTCGGGCGTGCGGGCTCGTTTGACTTCCTCGGTGGGCTCGCCGAGATCCACCGACGAACGGATGCCTTCGGCCTCGTAGAGGTTCTTGGTGCGCAGGTCGTCGCGCAACCCGCTGAGCGCCTTCAGCTGGAGGATAAGCGAAGGATGTTCATACCACTGACGACTCACCTGGACCACCGTTCCTTGTTGGATGTCTCGTTCAACTCTGACAGGGGCAAATCACAACGCGCACAACGCTTTCAGCCTCCATGCCCGTCGGCTACATACCTCTCCGGCGATGGGCAGCTCGCCGCACACAAGTTACCTGCGAGATTGATCATATGCACACGTCGGACAGCCTGTAAATGTAGGGCAGGCAAATACTCGAACGCACCCGGGAAGGGGCGGGAGCGGGCAATCGGTGTGGTGATCGCGGCTACCTCAAATCCCAAACCGCGACCTCGGTTCCGGCGGCCAGCTCGACTACGTCTTCGGGAATATCGAGCAACCCGTTGGCCGAGGCGAGCCACCGCAAGTGGTGTGACGCCGGTGGCCCGAAGCTGGTAACGCCACCGGTGACGGCGTCGAATACCCCGCGTCGGAATTGCCGCCTGCCCCGCGGCGAGGTCACCGCCTCGGTCAGCACCGCGGTCCGCCGCGGGCGGTGCGGATCCGGCAACCCCATGGCGGTGCGCAGGGCCGGCCGGAGAAAAACCTCGAAGGACACCAGCGCGCTGACCGGGTTGCCGGGGAAAGTGACGATGGGCGTGCCGGCGACGCGGCCGAGACCCTGGGGCATGCCCGGCTGCATCGCGACCTTGACGAAGTCCACGCCCCCGTCCCCGTCTCGACCGAAGGCGTCCTTGACCACTTCATAGGCCCCGGCGCTGACACCGCCGCTGGTGATGATCAGGTCGGTCTCGGCGGCGTACCGATCCAGAATGGCAGTGAACTGCTCGACGTCGTCTCCGGCCGTCGGGCTGGCGACCACCTCGGCACCGGCCTCGCGGACGGCGGCGGCCAGCATCACCGAATTGGATTCGTAGATCTGCCCGGGCCGCAAGGGGGTACCGGGCGAGATCAGCTCCGAACCCGTCGAGATGACCAGCACCCGTTGCCGCGGGATCACCGCAAGCTCGGCCAATCCCAGTGCCGCGGCTAGGCCGAGGGCGGCCGGCGTGAGCACCTGGTCCCGGCGCAGCACGGTCGTGCCGGCTTCGACGTCGTCCCCTGCCCGGCGGATGTGCCTGCCGGGCTCCGCGGGTTTGCCGATCGCCACCGAATCCGCGCCACCGTCGGTGACCTCCACCGGGACGATCCCCGTCGCACCCGCGGGCAGCGGCGCACCCGTCATGATCCGGTGCGCGGTGCGGGGCCGCAGGGCCGGCACATCGCAGCGGCCGGCCGGGATGTCTTCGGTCACCGGCAGCACCACCGGGTGCTCACCGGTCGCGTCGGCGGTGTCTTCGGCGCGCACCGCGTAACCGTCCATCGCCGAGTTGTCGAACACCGGCAGTGACAGCGGGGCGACGACGTCGCCGGCCAGCATCAGGCCTTGCGCCGCCGCCAGCGAAACCGTGGCCGCCGGGCGGGCGCGGATCAGATCCATGACGGCCCGCTGATGGTCCTCGACTGAACGCATCGGGCCATTATCGGCCATCCGGCCCCGCCGGCGGCCTCCCCCGGGGCCGATCGAATCCCCGAGCGTAACGCTGCTGCGAAAAGCCGCGCCGAAAAACGCACTGGCGTTACGCTCGCGGCATCACCACCCCTTTCTTGCACTCGACATAGGCGAGTGCTAAGAATGACATTGGCACTCGCGACTGGCGAGTGCCAGGTCGGGACGGTGAGGCCAGGCCATCGTCGTGCGATGACGTCGTGGGATGACAACGTCGTACAACGACACCTGAGCCGTCCGTCGCGGGCACTGCGCCCGGCCAGCGTAAGTAACGGGGTTGCCGTCACCCGGCGGCCCCCTTCCATTCCCGATCCGGAGGAATCACTTCGCAATGGCCAAGACAATTGCCTACGACGAAGAGGCCCGCCGTGGCCTCGAACGGGGCCTGAACAGCCTCGCCGACGCGGTAAAGGTGACGTTGGGCCCCAAGGGCCGCAACGTCGTCCTGGAAAAGAAGTGGGGCGCTCCCACGATCACCAACGATGGTGTGTCCATCGCCAAGGAGATCGAGCTGGAGGACCCCTACGAGAAGATCGGCGCCGAGCTGGTCAAGGAAGTAGCCAAGAAGACCGACGACGTCGCCGGCGACGGCACGACGACGGCCACCGTGCTGGCCCAGGCGCTGGTCAAGGAAGGTCTGCGCAATGTGGCCGCGGGCGCCAACCCGCTCGGCCTCAAGCGCGGCATCGAAAAGGCCGTCGAGAAGGTCACCGAGACCCTGCTGAAATCGGCCAAGGACGTCGAGACCAAGGAGCAGATCGCGGCGACCGCCGGCATCTCCGCGGGCGACCAGTCGATCGGCGACCTGATCGCCGAGGCGATGGACAAGGTCGGCAACGAGGGCGTCATCACCGTCGAGGAGTCCAACACCTTCGGCCTGCAGCTCGAACTCACCGAGGGCATGCGGTTCGACAAGGGCTACATCTCGGGCTACTTCGTCACCGACGCCGACCGTCAGGAAGCGGTTCTCGAGGACCCCTACATCCTGCTGGTCAGCTCCAAGGTGTCGACGGTCAAGGACCTGCTGCCCCTGTTGGAGAAGGTCATCCAGGGCGGCAAGCCGCTGCTGATCATCGCCGAGGACGTCGAGGGCGAGGCACTGTCCACGCTGGTCGTCAACTAGATCCGCGGCACCTTCAAATCGGTGGCGGTCAAGGCCCCCGGTTTCGGTGACCGCCGCAAGGCGATGCTGCAGGACATGGCGATCCTCACCGGTGGCCAGGTCATCAGCGAAGAGGTCGGCCT
>NZ_JBKECZ010000133.1:0-1949 GCF_047975165.1 Mycobacterium sp. | reverse complement strand
ATGAGCAGATCATCCAACTCATCGCCATCGCCTCCGGCTGCACGCTCGCCCAGGCGGACGAGGCCCGTCGCGCGCTGGGGGACCCCGCGGGGCAGGCGGAGGTCAAGGCTTGGCTCTGGCCCAGAGCACAGGCGCACGGTTACGACGATGCCGTGATCGAGCGGCTGTGGTTCATCCTCGCCTCCTTCGCCTCCTTCGGGTTCTGCAAGGCGCATGCCGCCGCATTCGCGCTGCCCACCTACCAGTCGGCCTGGCTCAAGCGGCACCATCCGGCAGCCTTTCTCGCCGGCCTGCTCACCCACGATCCCGGCATGTACCCCAAGCGGCTCATCCTTGAGGAGGCCCGCCGGATGGAGGTGCCGGTACTGCCACTCGATGTGAACGCCTCCGACGCGGTGTACCGGGTGGAGGCCACCGGTACCCCCGGGTCGGCGGTAGCTGAATCCGATCCGGATGACAGGGTGCCGGGTATCCGGCTGGCGCTCGCTGATGTCAAGGGCATCAGTGACGGTGAGGTCGAACGAATCGCCGGCGGCCGGCCCTATGCCGGGCTGATCGATTTCTGGCAGCGGGCGCGTCCCTCGAGTGATGTCGCCGAGCATCTCGTGCTCGCCGGCGCTTTCGACAGCCTCTACGGCATCGGGGACCCCCGGGACATCGGCGCGCGGAACCGGGTCACCCGGCGTGATCTGCTGCTCACCCTCGCTGACCTGGCCCGGACCGACCGGGTGGCTGCTCGCACGCAGCGCCGGTCAGGGGGGCGAGCCCGCGGATTGGCCGGTACCGGGGCGTCGGGCCACCAGGCGGTTCAGCTCGCCCTTGACTTCAGCGAAGCCCCGGAGCCCACCGGCGAGCCCGGTGAACCTCCCCGGGATATCCGGCCCTCGGGACTGCCTGAGATGACCGCCGTTGAGCGGATGGAGGCCGAGCTAGCCGTGCTCGGCATGGACGCCACCCGGCATGTCCTGGCTGAGCACCGGACCTTCCTGGATTCGATCGGTATCACCTGGTCGGAACAATTGCTCACCCGCCGGAGCCGGAGCCGACTGCTCGTCGCCGGAGTGAAGGTCGCCACCCAGACCCCGCCGGTCAGATCCGGCCGGCGGGTCATCTTCCTCACTCTGGATGACACCACCGGCCCGGTCGACCTCACCTTCTTCGAGGATGCCCAGGGGCCGTTCGCGTTGACAGTGTTCAACTCCTGGCTTGTCATCGGGCTCGGCGAGTTGCGTCGAACCGGGCCCCGCGGGGTCTCCCTGCGAGCGTTGGGGGCCTGGGACCTGATGCACCTGCGCGAACGCTGGCAGGCTGTCCTGGACACGACCGGTGATGAGATGGCGGCGGTAGCTGAGGTGCGCAGCCTCATCGATACCGCAGTGGCAACCCAGGCGTGTGCCCATGCCGAGGTGCTCCGGCAACGAGTCGGCGCAACGGACAGTCCGGTGACCGAGCGGGAGGATCGGCTGCTGGCCGATACCGAACATGCGGCCGCGGCCGGTGGGATGGGACAACGGCGGGTCCTCGTGCATCCCAGCGGTTTCGTGCAGTCGCCCTACACAGACATCACTCCGGCGGGGGAGTCGCCGAAGCTGGTCCCGCCGCGCCCTTCGGATCCCGGCCGCAAGCTGTGGCACGCGAGCCCGGGATCAGCAGGGAGATGAAGCCGTGCCGGTGATCGCGCATGTGGATATGGACAGCTTCTACGTCGCGGTGGAACTGCGCCGACGTCCCGAGCTGGCAGGTACCCCGGTCTGGGTGGGTGGTGCTTCCCGGGGCGTGGTGCTCTCGGCATCCTACGAGGCACGTGCGTTCGGGGTGGAAGGCGGCATGTCCTCGACCCGGGCACGCCGGCTGTGTCCGGATGCCGTCGCGATCCCACCCGACTACGACTCCTACGAAGCAGTCTCCGACGGCGTGTTCGGGATCTTCGCCGCAGTCACCCCGCTGGT
>NZ_JBKECZ010000132.1:0-24538 GCF_047975165.1 Mycobacterium sp. | reverse complement strand
GTGGGCGGTAGTGGTCGATGGTGACGGCAAGTTTGGTGAACTCGGGGATGCGGGAGTGTTTGGCCCAGGACAGCCAGCCGGCTAGCAGCCGGCGCCCATCGGTGCCTTTGACCCGAAATACCTCCCGGAGTTGTTCTTTGAGCAGGTAGGCCCGATACAGGGTCTTGTTGGTGGCTTGGATGTCGGCGAGGCTGGTGCGCTGTTGGCCGGTCAGATCGGCGGGGTTCTTGCGCACCGCCCACATCGCGTGGCGATCCCGGGTCCCGGCCGCCGCGGTAGTTCGTACCCGAACCTTGTCGAGGGCTTTCATCGCCCACATCACGACGTGGAACGGATCGAGGCAGATCACCGCGGCCGGGGCGTGCTCGGTGACCGCGGCGTGGATCCATTTGGCGCCATCACAGCTCACATGGGTCAACGCCGCGGCACGTTCGGCGCCCAGGGCATCGAAGAACCGGGCCAGGGTGTCTTTGTTGCGGCCTTCGGCGGCCCACACCAGCCGGCCTGTCGTGTGATCGATGACGCAGGTCAAATAGCGGCGGAACATGTCAAGGTCGGTGAGACAGTTTCTTACTTGGATTTGATGAGTGCTTCCGAGTTTGGTTGGTTGATCCAGGCGATGGTGGGCAGTTTCGGTGGGGTGGGCCGGCGGTGCCGGAATCTGGCGGGGTTGGCGGTGTAGGCGGCGTCCAGGGTGGCGGCGCGTTGGGCATGGATCTGGGTTGCGGTGCCGTAGTGCACCGATGCGGGGGTGTGTAGGCTCACGCCGCTGTGGCGGTGTTCGTGGTTGTAGTAGTCGAAGAATCTCGTGCAGAAGGCGCGGGCATCTTCGAGGGAACCGAATCGGCCCGGGAAGGCCGGGCAGTACTTGAGGGTCTTGAAATTGGCTTCCGAGTAGGGATTGTCGTTGGACACGTGTGGGCGGCTGTGGCTGCGGTCCACACCCAGGTCGATCAACAGTTGGGAGACCGGTTTGGAGGTCATCGAGGTACCCCGATCGGCGTGCAAGGCCAGCTGACCGCGGGTGATGCCTTGGCGGGCCAGGGTGTCGGCGATGAACTCTTTGGCCAGTTCGCCGGCCTCGGCGGCGGCGATGGTCCAACCGGGTATGTAGCGGGAGAAGATATCGATAATCACGTACAGGTGGTAGTAGACCCCGCGTTGGGGTCCTTGCAGTTTCGTGATATCCCAACTCCACACCCGATTGGGTGCGGTGGCGATCAGCTCAGGTTTCTTGCGTGCGGGGTGGGTCCGCTGACGCCGCCGCTCCCGGTTCTCTCCGGCGATCGCCAGCAGCCGGTCCATGGTGCGAATCGAGCACAAGTAGACGCCGTCATCGAGCAGGTGCGCCCACACCTGCGCGGGTGCCAGATCGCAGTACTCCTTGGAACGCAGCACCGTCAGAATGCGCTGGCGTTCGGCCTCGGTGAGCTTGTTCGGCGGCTCGGGTCGTGCCCGAGCCGCCAGCCGCGGTCGCGGGTTGCGGCGGCGATAGAGCGTGGCCCGTGAGGCACCCAGCAATTCACACGCCCGCTTCGTCGATGTCACCGCCTCCAGGCCGGGTAGCTGCGCGGCGATCACGGCGTCGACTTCACCTCGGAATCCGCGCTCTCGGAGCACATCTCCAAGAGCGCGTGTGCTTTTCCCGTTATCTCCAGCGCTAGCTTGGTGCGGTGCAGCTCGGCTTCCAGTGCCTTGGTGCGTCGCCGCAGCTTGTCCAGCTCGACCTGCTCAGCGGTGCGTTTCGCCTTACCCTTCGGCGCCAACCCGGCTCGGGCACCGGCATCGCGGGCTTTGCGCCATTCGGCGATGTGCGAGCTATACAGGGCTTCACGCCGCAACAACGCACCACGCTCGGACGAGCCGACCGGCAGCGCGTCGTACTCATCGAGAACACGGGCCTTGTATTCGGCGGTGAACGTGCGCCGTCGCGCCCGGGCACCCGGATCCGACGTGCTGTCCACCTGGTCAGTATCAGCGCACCCACCCAAAGATGCGATCGTCATCGTCACGAAAATGGTGATCCCGTCTCGCCCTGTAGCGATAATTGACCACTGCTGCTGTCTCACCCAACCCTGCCACACAGGCCCCGGCGGCCCCAAGGAAATCACCCCAATCGCACCACGCCCACCCGGCTGATCTGCCAGACTTCCGGGCGACGACACGATGCCCAACGTCGGTGGCACAGGTGCGCCTGGCTGACATTGACCTGGCGCGTCCGTCAGCCCTTGGTGACCGAAGAGGAAGATGATGCCGAAGCTAGTCAAAGAGTTCGCGCCCACATCGGCGGCCGACCTGTGGCAAACGCTGAGGTATGAGCGCTGGCGGCTCCCCATTGGCAAGTGCTACCGGCCCCTGATCGAGCACAAGTACGGAATCGAGATCGGCGGTCCCAGCGCCCTCTTCAGGACCGTTCTACCTCTCTACCAGCTTGTTGAGGGGCTGGACGGGGTCAACTTCGGTTCGGAGACGGTGTGGGAAGGCCGCCTGGAAGCCGGGGAGAATTTCGTCTACGACGAGAACAAGCGTGGACACCAGTACATCTCGGAGGCCTCTGACCTGAGCGAAATCGAGAATGAGCAGTACGACTTCCTGCTGTCCTCGAACTGCCTGGAACACGTGGCCAATGCGATCAAGGCCCTCAACGAGTGGAAACGGGTGATCAAGCCCGGAGGCGCCCTGGTGCTCGTCCTTCCCAACAAGAAGAGCAACTTCGACCATAGGCGCCCCGTCACGAAGTTCGAACATTTGCTGGAGGACTTCGCCAACGACGTCGGCGAGGATGACCTGACCCACCTGGACGAGATCCTGGCGCTGCACGATCTCAAGCGGGACCCACCGGCCGGCGATTTGGAGAACTTCCGGAAGAGGAGCCTGAAGAACGTGGAGAACAGGACCCTTCACCACCATGTTTTCGACGTCCCATTGATCGAAAAAGTGCTCGCCCACGTCGGATTCAAGATCGTGGATATCACGACAACCAGAGCCGACTTCTTCGCGCTGGCCACGAAGTAGGCCGTACGCGGCCCGGACTCTGGAAAAGCACATGTACCACGCGTTTGAGATCGCCCTGGCGCAATGGGCCAGGCTGCGCAGCGAATCTGAGCGCGCCTCGCACCAAGCCGCAGAGCGCTACCGCCAAAACAAAGACGCACTGGGCTTCATCTGCCAGACCCATCAGGAGTTGCCGGCGCAGCCCCCCGCCGGGCGGCGCACACTGGTGCTGTTCGCCCATTTCGATCCGCAGGGGATCGTCGACCCGTACGTCGTCTACTACCTGAAAGCACTGCACAAGCTGGGTGCGACGATTATTTTCGTCTCGGGTTCGCCGAGCCTGACACCGGAGTCGGTGGCCCCGATCCGGGAACTCTGTGCGGGCGTCTACACCCGCGAGACGCTGTCGCTGGACTTCGGCTCGTGGCATCTGGCCTGGGCCATCATGGCCGACCGCGGCTGGTCGCTGGAGCAGTTCGACCGGATGGTGATCGCCAACGACAGCGTCTACGGCCCACTGTTCCCCCTCGAAGAAATGTGGAACTCGTTCCACGGCGCCGACATGTACGGCGCCATCGAAAGCACCGTCCAGAAAAAGCACCTGCAGTCCTTTTTTCTGGCCTGGGATCTCAACGAACGCACCCGGGCCTTCCTCAACGACTTCTGGAACGACTTCCACTACGTCGTCGACAAACTTCTTCTCATCCGCGCACTCGAGGTCGCGGTGTCGTCGCGCGCCCTAAAAGCGGGACTCACGTTGAAAGCATTCCTGTCCGACGACGCCATCAGGGCGACCTATGCCCTGTCGCCGACCCATCAGTGGATCAAGAGGCTGCGCAGACGAGGGGGAGTCAACACCAGCATCTACTACTGGGACGGTCTGGTGGAGCACCTGCGCTTCCCGTTCATCAAGACCAGCCTGCCGCGCCACAATGCACCCTGGCAGGACTCTGTCCCGCAGCTGCGCGAATTCATCGAAGAGCACACCGACTATCCGTACGATCTGATCGAGGCGAACGTCGAGAGGCTCGGCCTAGGCGAGTCCACCTGGGTCAGGCCAAGCGGATTGCGGCGATGGATCGAGACGCACAGCTATTGATGTCGACCTACGCAAAGTCTTCAACTGCCTCCGAACGCGTGGCCGCATTGCGCGGTAGGTTCCAGCGCTCGCAGGCAGCGATCCGCTACCGCCTGAACAAAGACGCACTGGGCTTCATCTGCCAGACCCATCAGGAGTTGCCGGCGCAGCCCCCGGCCGGGCGGCGCACACTGGTGCTGTTCGCCCATTTCGATCCGCAGGGGATCGTCGACCCGTACGTCGTCTACTACCTCAAGGCGCTGCACAAGCTGGGTGCGACGATTATTTTCGTCTCGGGTTCGCCGAGCCTGACACCGGAGTCGGTGGCCCCGATCCGGGAACTCTGTGCGGGCGTCTACACCCGCGAGACGCTGTCGCTGGACTTCGGCTCGTGGCATCTGGCCTGGGCCATCATGGCCGACCGCGGCTGGTCGCTGGAGCAGTTCGACCGGATGGTGATCGCCAACGACAGCGTCTACGGCCCGCTGTTCCCCCTCGAGGAAATGTGGGACTCGTTCCACGGCGCCGACATGTACGGCGCCATCGAAAGCAGGGAGCAGGTTTCCCACCTGCAGTCCTTTTTTCTGGCCTGGGATCTCAACGAACGCTCCCGGGCATTCCTCAACGACTTCTGGAACGACTTCCACTACGTCGTCGACAAACAGGCCCTCATCCGGCGATACGAGATCGGCCTGACCCGGCGCGCCCGCCGTGCGGGACTGAGCACCAAGGCGTATATCTCCACGGCCGCGATCATGGAAACCTACGCGCGCTCGCCCGAGCACCAGTGGGCCACCAGGTTCTCCGAGACCACGAACAACACCCTCTACTACTGGGACGGGCTGATAGAGCACCTGCGATTCCCCTTCCTCAAGACGATCCTGCCGCGCCTCAACACCCCCTGGCACGACTCCATGCGGGGCTTGCCCGAATTTCTCGCGGAGCACACCGCCTACCCCTACCGGCTGATTCAGGCGAATGTGGACAGGCTCGGTTGCGGAGAATGGGACCAGTGATTCGGGTCACGCAATTTGGCCGATACCCAGGTCCCGAACTATTTCCAAGGCGCAGGTCCACAACCATTTTTTGGCAATTTCTCAGTAATGCCACGGGCTACGCCCAGGCGTAGTAGCGTCGCCGTTGATGTGGACGTTACTGCTGGTTGTCGGTCTGGGCATGGCGATCGATCCCGTACGGGTCGGACTCGCCGTCGCCATGCTGTCCCAGCGCCGACCGTTCCGGAACCTGCTGGCCTTCTGGCTGGGTGGCATTGCCGCCGGTGTCGGAATCGGGCTGGCGGCATTCGTTCTGCTGCGGGAAATCACCCTCGGCGTGCTGCAGGCCACCGGCGACGCCATCACCCGGGCGCGGTCGGCGACCGTCATCCTGGACGGCGGGCGTCTTCAACTGACCTTCGGCGTGCTCGCACTGCTGATGGTGGCGGTCATAACCAAACGCGCCAACGCGCCGGTCAACGCGAAGGTGCATGCCGGAGGCGGCCACACGGTGACTCTGGTCGAGGAGCGTCCGGATAGCTTTCTCGAGCGACTCGGGCAGCGCACCCACCAGCTTTTCAGCGGTGATCGCACGTCGCTGGCCTTCTTCGCCGGTCTTTCCACGACGTTTCCGCCCTACGAAGGCCTGGTGGTGTTGGCGTTCATCGGGGCCTCGGGCTACTCGGTCACCGAACAGTTCAGCGTGTTCCTACTGTTCATCCTGATGATCCTGGCGCTCATCGAGATTCCGCTGGTGTGCTTCCTGACGGCACCGGAGAAGACCGAAGCCGTGATGGAGCGCATCCAGGATTGGGTGCGAACCTACCGCCTGCAGATCACCCAGGTCATGTTCACCTTCGTCGGTGTCACATTGCTGTACCAGGGCATAGCCGCTCTCTGAGCCACCCGGATCGCGGTGGCCGATGAGCGACGCAACACACCCGTGAACATCACCGGCATCCAGCGATCCCCGCGAGTGTCGGTGTGCATCCCGATGTACAACAACAGCGCCACCATCGAACGGTCCCTGCGCAGTATCCTCGACCAGCGGGACGTCGAGTTCGAGATCCTGGTGGTCGACGACGACTCCACCGACGACTCCGCGGCCATTGCCGCCACACTGCTGCGCCCGGGGGACCGGCTGGTGCGCAACCAGCCCCGTCTGGGGTTGAACGCCAACCACAACAGGTGCCTGGAGCTGGCGCGCGGGGATCTGATCCAGTTCGTGCACGGTGACGACTGGCTGCTCCCCGGGGCGCTGCGGGCATTGGCCCCCTGCTTCGAGGACCCCGCGGTCGGCATGGTGTTCGCCCCGCGCCGGATCGACACCGACGATCGGGGATGGGAGAAGCGGTACGGGACGATTCACACCCACTTCCGCAACCTCGACGAGCGCAATCGGGGATCCTCGCTGGTTCAGCAGATGCTGCTGCGCGGCGGCAAGGACAACTGGATCGGCGAACCGACCTGCGTGATGTTTCGTCGCCAACTGGCGATCGACGCCGGCGGCTTCCGCACCGACATCTACCAACTCGTCGACGTCGACTTCTGGGAACGGTTGATGCTGCGCTGCACCGTCTGTTTTGTTCCCCGCGAGCTGTCGGTACGCAGCCACAGCACCGCGACGGCGACAACGCGCGTCATGGCCGGCCGGCGAAATCTGCTCGACCAGCACCGCATCCTCACCTGGATGATCGTCGATCCGGCCGCACCCGCAGGCGTTCGCCTCACCGCGGCGGCCTGGTGGCTGCCGGCCTGGCTGTCGATGCTCGTGGAGGCCGCGGCACTGGGTCCGCACCGGTGGACACACACCAGGGCCATGACGGCGGCACTGTTCGGCGAATTCGGTCGGGCCCGCCGGTTCCGGGACACCCTGCCCGCGCGGGATGCGCAGAGCTGACCGGCCGGGCTTGCTCGCGAGCGTAACGCCACGGCGAAATCCGGAGCGCGAAATCGCAGCGACGTTACGCTCGCGAACAAGGCCGGTCGGGGCCGCCGGTCAGCAGTCGATTACCGCAGTCAGCCCGAACTCGGCGAAGGTGGCCGACACCTGCTCCCGCAGCTCCCCGGTCGAATTCGGACGGCCGGGCTGGTAGGCGACGACGGTGAGGAACACCTGGCGCGGCCCGCGACCCGAGGCCACGAACAGCTGGCCGCCCATGCTCTCCAGCGCGCGAGCACTGATGGCGGGTTCGATCAGCCGTCCGTAGGCGTAATCCGCATCGGTGCCGTCGGGCCGGTACAGTGCCGGGTCGAGCCGGCCAAGGTTGGAGCAGCCGATCGGCAACGCCGCACTACCCAGCCCGGCCCCGACCAGCCGCCGGGCCAGCCACTTCGGCGTCATCGACGCCAGGGGCAGCGGTGCCAGCAGTTCGTTGGTGTTGGCCATCAGCTCGATCAGTGCACGTTTGAGTTCGCGGCGGATCTCACCGAGGTCCGCAGCCGCATCGGTGGGGTCGATGGTGATGGAGGCGAACGTCAGCGCATTGCCGCGGGTGTCGTCTTCGACGCGTTCGCCGACCGGGAACGCCAGGGTGACAGCCCCGTCCGGGAGCCGGCGGCCCATCCGGACGCCGAGCCTGGCAGCCAAACCGGCGAACAGCGAGTTGCTGGTGCCGCCGAGCCTTCGTGCGCACGCGTCCCAATCCTCGACGTCGATGTAGGCCGCCAGGGTGGGCACCACGGCAGGTCCATCGCCGGGCCGGCCGCGGGAAGCCGGCCCCGGCGCCGGTGGTGCCGCGGCAACCGACGAGGCGAGTTCCCGGCGTTCCCGCAGGCCCAGCCGCACCATGGCGGCCAGCGCACGCCCGAGTTCCGGCGCCGACGCGACGGTCAGCCGGGCGTCTTGCAGCAGCGCCTGCCGCCGCGAACGCGCGCCTGGCGGGGGATAGCCCAGATCGCGAGTCTCGCCCCTGGCCGCGTGTGCGATGACTTCGCAGATTCCCAGTCCGTCGACCAGCGTGTGCGAGACCACCAGGCTGACCGCGGCACCGCCGTCGTCCAGTGGCTGCACCCCCAGGTGCCAGCCTGGCCCGAATTCCGGGTCGGCGGGCTCGCACGCCCGCTCGTAGGCCCACGCGTTCGCCTCGGCTCGCGGCAGCGATGTTCGCGCGATATCGATATCGGTGGGTCCGCGCGAGGTGACCCACCGATCCCGGGCGAACGGCAGCGGAGAGCGTTCGATTCGGCGCCCCAGCAGCCCGTGGCCGAGGTTGCGGTGGAATCGGCGCAACACCTCGATGTTCACCGCGCGGTTGTAGGTCCAGACGACCTGGGCCAACGTCCCGTAGCCGAGTGCGCGCAGCCCAAGGAACGACACCTGATCCATGTGTGCGAGCCGGTTGTCCACGATGGGGCAATTATTCACGACGCCCCCCGGGGGAAGTGTCGGAGCCGAAATTGCGTTCCGGGAATGAAGCCGCGTCGGCAAAGGTACTCTGTTGGCCGTGGTTGATTCTTCGCTTCCCAATGTGGTGCGCGAGCGTGCAAGTTTGCAGCCCAACGACATTGCGCTCACCTACATCGACTTCGACCAGTCCTGGGACGGTGTCGAGCTGACCCTGACGTGGTCGCAGCTGTACCGCCGTATGCTTAACCTCGCCGCGCTGATGAGCGAGAACGCGACGACGGGTGACCGGGCACTGATTCTCGCGCCGCAGAGCCTGGATTACATCGTCAGTTTCCTGGCCTCGCTGCACGCCGGCGTTGTTGCGGTGCCGCTGTCAGTACCGATGGGCGGCGCCCATGACGAACGTACGGCATCGGTACTGTCAGACACCTCGCCCGCGATCGTTTTCACCAGCTCGGCGGTGGTGGACGACGTCGCACGGTACGTGGCTGCGGCACCGGGTGACCAGCAGACCCGGACCCGGGTCATCGAACTCGACCGGCTGGAGCTCGATGGGCCACCGGGTGCGGCCTCGCGCGCCAGGTACGAGCAGCCGGACACCATCTATCTGCAGTACACCTCGGGATCTACCCGCACACCGGCCGGGGTCATGGTGTCCAACCAGAACCTTCTGGCCAACTTCGAGCAGATCATGACCGCCTACTACGGGGTCTACGGCAGGCTCGCCCCGCCCGAATCGACGGTGGTCTCGTGGCTGCCGTTCTACCACGATATGGGCTTCATCCTCGGGCTGATCTTCCCTGTCCTGACCGGCATACCGGCGAAGCTGACCAGCCCCATCGGGTTCCTGCAGCGTCCCGCCCGGTGGATGCAGATGCTGGCCGACAACACCCTTTCCTTCACCGCCGCCCCGAATTTCGCTTTCGATCTGGCGTCGCGAAAAACCAAGGATGAGGACCTCGAAGGCCGCGACCTCAGTGGGATCCACAACATCCTCAACGGCAGCGAGCGGGTGCAGCCGGTCACCCTCAAGCGTTTCACCGACCGGTTCGCTCGGTTCGGGCTCGACCCTGCGGTCATCCGACCGTCCTACGGGATGGCCGAGACCACGGTGTTCGTCGCGACCCGCCAGGCCGGCGAGCCACCCAAGATCGTCAACTTCGATTCCGCGAAGCTCCCCGACGGACGCGCCGAACGTTCCGAAAGCGACGGCAGCACACCGCTTGTCAGCTACGGCGTTGTGGACACGCAGCTGGTGCGCATCGTCGATGCCGACACCTGCGTCGAGTGCCCCGAAGGGGCCGTCGGAGAGATCTGGGTGCAGGGCGGCAATGTCGCCACCGGCTACTGGAACAATCCCGAAACCACCGCATACACCTTCGGCGGGACCATCGTCGACCCCACCCCCGGCACGCCGGAAGCCCCGTGGCTGCGGACCGGCGACTCCGGCTTCTATTCCGAAGGTGAGCTGTTCATCGTCGGCCGCATCAAGGACCTGCTCATCGTCTACGGGCGCAACCACTCGCCCGACGACATCGAGGCCACCATCCAGACCATCAGCCCCGGTCGGTGCGTGGCGATTGCGGTTCCCGAGGACGGTGTCGAGAAGCTGGTCGCCATCCTCGAACTCAAGCAGAAGGACGAGTCCCCGGAAGAGGCGGCCGAACGCTTCGGCACCATTAAACGCGAAGTCACGTCAGCGATTTCGAAGGCCCACGGACTCAGTGCGTCCGACCTCGTCCTGTCGCCTCAGGGTTCGATTCCGATCACCACCAGCGGCAAGCCGCGGCGGGCGCAATGCGTCGAGATCTACGGCCGAGACGGTTTCCCCCGGCTCGACGTCTGAGCTGAGTTCGGACATTTTGCTCAAGACCCAGACGTGAGTGCGAGTCGTTCGCGAGCGTAACGTGGCTGCGATTTCGCGCTCCGGATTTCGCCCTGGCGTTACGCTCGCGAGCGAGCACCACCGCGCGCTGTTGCGCCGAAAGAGGGCACACCACCTCAGTTTTGAATCAGTGCACGGTCGGCCAGCGCCGCGATCGCCGGCGCCAGCAGTTCGGAGTATTCCAGCGTCAGGTGACCGGCGTCGACGTAGACCAAGGTGTTGCCGACGACGACCGGGCACCTGGTCTTCGCGCAGAACAGCTCGGTGAGGTCCGCGTATTGTCCGCCGCCGGCGTTGACGGCGGCTGCCTCGGCTGCCATGCCGGCCCGGTCGAACGCCGTTGCCGTGAGTGGCGCGCAGGCCGTGGCATCGTTGAGATGCCCCGACAGGCAGGCCGGTGCGGCTGCGCCCAGGCGCGGCAGCGGGCCGAGCACCAGCACCTTGGCGCCGATTCCGCGCAGTTGCTTCACCAGGCTGTTCAATCCGTCGATCCAGGGCGGGTCATAGGAGGTGAAACCCGACAGGAACCCGTTGCTGTTCTTGGCGACGTAGCCTCGGAACACGCTGAGCACAACTAGTTTTGGATGTTCGGCGCGCAGCCGATCCATGATCTGGCCGCGCCACTGCTCGCAGTGCTGCAGAAATTCCACAATGGGTGCGACGAAGGGGTTGGCGATCGGCAGGTCCATCATCGGGCAGGCAGCCTTGGCCATGGCTTCGATGCGCCACGGCCGCTGCGTGCCGATCCGTTTCAGCGCCGGGATCCACATCGACGCGTGTGAGTCGCCGACGACGGCCCCCGTGGTCTTCGATGCGGTGTCACCCATGGCGCACTCGGGTTGCCCGGCTTGGACGGGAAGGCGCAGGCAGCCGTTGAACATCATTTTGCCTAGTTCGCCGCCCGCATCGGCCAGCGACGGGTCGAGGTTCGCCGGCACGTTCTGCAAATCGGCGGACGCGGCAACGCCTGCCTGGATCTGCGCGAACACGTCATCCACGGCCGCGTCATAGGCTGCGATATCGCTTCCGGTCGGCACCGGCGGCGCAGTGACGGTCAACGGCGCGGTCGCCGCGCCGCGGGCGACCGCGACCGGCATCGGTTGCGACGACACCCACATCAGCAGCGCTACCCCCACACCGGCCGCGACGGCAGTGGTGACACCGCCGACGGCCAGACTTTTCCCCGGGGAGTTGCGCAGCGTGGCGGCGTAGCGCAGCGGGTTCTCGACGAAACGCAGGGTGAGCCAGCCCAGCGCCCCGGAGACGACGACCGCGGCCACGAACTCGCCGGCCAGTCCGAGCGGATGCCCGACGAGAATCGGCGCGAACACCAGCACCGGCCAGTGCCACAGATACCACGAATACGAGAGCCGGCCGATCGCCCGCATCGGTGACCAGCCCAGGATGCGCCCGGCACCCTTCGACGGGGTCGAGCAGCCGGCGCCCAGCAACAAGGCGGTGCCGACCACCGGCAGCAGCGCGGCGGTACCGGGATAGGGAATGTCCGAGGTGAAAACGGAGCACGCCCACAGCACCATGGCCGCCCCGACCCATCCGATGATCACGGCGGCGCGCGCGGGAAGCCGGCTCCACTGGGGGGCGGTCAGTGCCACCAGGGCCCCGGCAGCCAGCTGCCAGGCCCTCGTCGGCAGCGAAAAGTACGCGGCCAGCGGCATCACGTAGGTGACCAGCAGCGACAGCGCGAACGAGGTCGCCGCGATCAGCGTGACGCGTATCCGGTCCGGCGTTCTGGACGGCACCGTGCCGGTTTTGGAACCGCGGCGCAAACGCCGGATCAGCCAGGCCGTACCGACGATGACCGGCGGCCACAGCAGATAGAACTGTTCCTCCACGCCGAGGGTCCAGTAGTGCTGGAACGGTGAGGGCGTGCCACCGGAGAAATAGTCGACCTGCTGGCCGATGAACCAGAAGTTGGGCACGTACAGTGCACTCGCAATGGCGTCCTTGAGTGCGTTCTGGGCCTGCACTACCGGCAGCAGGAACGCGGATGCGATCGCGGTCACGACACCGACCAGGGCCGACACCGGCAGTAGCCGGCGGGCCCGACCGCCATAGAACTTGCGCAGCCCGATGGTGCCGGTCGTACTCACCTGTTTCCACAGCTGCAGGGTGATGACGAAGCCGGAGATCTCGAAGAAGATGTCCGGTCCTACGAAGCCACCGCTGACCCCGGGCATGGAAATGTGCCAGCCGACGATGGCCAGCAGCGTGAATCCGCGCAGGCCCTCGATGTCGTCCCGGAAATCGGTCTTCTTCGGCGGCGGGCCGACTACGGTGTCGACCGTGGCATGTGTGCCCCGCGAGGGGTTACCGCTGTCGGTCTGGCGCACAATCTCTCACTGCTGGTCGGGAGACGCAGATAGGGGTGAGGCACCGGCATCGTGTTCCAGCAGTTCGTACCCGAGGCCGAACAGCGGGAGCGAATCGGTGAGCAGGTGGTCGACCGGTTGTGCCCCACTGCGCCGGCTTCCGGTGGCGCGCCGGGACTGCGACGCGCATTTTTCCAGGTCGTAGTTGGGCATGGTGGTGAGCCCGAACAACGGCAGTGCGTGACCGGGCAGTAGATCGATGCTGCTGACGGCCCGCTTCGCCCGAGTGCGACGGACGGCCGATGTCGACGCGGGTTGCGGGAGCCTCAGCCACGGAGCCTTGTCGACGACGAAGTGGTGCGCCCGGTCGCGCCAATGCCGGACGATCTCCATCCGCTGGCGCCTCGTGGCCCTGCCCTTCGGGCTCAGGCCGGCCGCCGATGGCCACCAGTTCGCCTGGCCTATCATTGCGGCCAGCGCGGGCACCGTGATGGTCCGCACCAGGAAGGTGTCGAGCACGATACCGATGCCGATGGTGAAGCCGGCCTGCGCCATCGTGGTGATGCTGGCGGCCAGCAGGCCGAACATCGACGCGGCGAAGATCAGGCCGGCCGAGGTGATCACACCGCCGGTCGACCCCACCGTACGGATCACACCCACCCGCACCCCGTGCGGCGACTCGTCGCGGATCCGAGAGATCAGCAGCATGTTGTAGTCGGCCCCGACCGCGACCAACAGGATGAACGACAGCCCCGGCAGGCTCCAGTGCATATCGATGCCCAGCAGGAACTGGAAAACGATGACGCTTAGCCCGAGCGCGGACATGAACGACCCCAGCACCGACGCGATCAGGTACAGCGGCGCTATCAGTGCGCGCAGCAGGATCACCAGGATGAAGAACACGATGAGGATCGTCGCGACGACGATGTACCGGATGTCGGCATTGAAGAAGTCCCGGGTGTCGCGCATCGCGCTGGGAATGCCCAGCACTTCCACTTTGGCGTCGGCCAATTCGGAGTTCGGTTGCGCCGACCTGGCGGCCGCAACGATCTTGTTGACCTGATCCATACCCTCGGGCGTGGAGGCGCCCAGCGCGCTCTGGATGAAATATCGCGCGGCGTGCCCGTCGGGCGACAGGAAGAATTGAGCACCTGCTTTGAACTCGTCGCGCGTCATGATCTGCGGCGGAATGTTGAATCCGGCCATGCTGGGGCGGTCCGCGTCGTGCTTGAGACCGAGCAGGAAGTCGGAGGCCTCATTGAGGCCGCCGCCCATTTGCTTGATTTGATCGACCAGCGCCGCCACCCCGTCGGCGACCGCGCCGCTGCCGTCGGCAAGAGCTCCGGCCCCCTTCTTCAGCTGGGACAACGTATTGGGCAGCCCCTTCACCATTTTCAGTCCGGCAACGATCTGTTTGAGCTGATCGTCCAGCTGGCCGACGGTCTCGGCCAGATTCTGGTACTCCTGCGTCCGCTGCAGGGTAATCGCGAAAGCCCCGATGGACCGCAGCAGCCCGTTGTTCCCGGATTGGACGATCGCCGACAACTGCGAGCGTGACCGCACGCAGGATGCGCTGGCGTTGCACTCCGGGCTGGCATTGAGGGCCGTCACCATCGGACCCGCCCACACCGCAATCTGTTCGGCGTCCTGGACCGTCCCGCTGAGATTGTTGCCCAGCGCACGCATCTGCCCGACGTAGTGCGAGGCGTCGTCGAGTTGCTGGATCGTCTTGTCGCCGCCCATCAGCTCGATCATGCCCTGCAGCGAGCTGACCAGCCCCGCCGAACTGACAACGGCGCTGTTGACCTGGCTGCGGATCTCGCCCAGGGCATCGGCGAGTTGCCGGGAACCACCGACCAGTTGCTCCAGTTCTCCACCGTGTTCGGAGATCGCGGTTGATGCCTCGTTGAGCTTGCTGCCGACCTCGCCCGCCTGGAACGACACCTTGGTCTCCTTGAGCGGCTCCCCGTTGGGCCGGGTCAATCCGCGCACCATCACGATGTCGGGCAGGTTGGCGATACGGCGCGACATCATCTCCAGGTCCCCCAGGGCTGCGGGTGACCGCAGGTCGCGCGGCGACTCGACGAACAGCATCATCGGGGTCATCGAGTTCCTGGGGAAGTGGTCGTTCAGGGCGTTGAGTCCCTTCACGCTTTCGACGTCCTGCGGCATCACCTTGAGGTCGTCGTAGTTGAACCGCATGAACATGCAGCTGCCGGCCAGCATGGCGAGCGCGATCAGGCTGCCCACCAGGTGAATCTTGGGGCGGCGGACAATGCGGGTTCCCGATATCCGCCAGAAACGGGTGGTCAGGTCACGCCGGGGCTTGATCCAGCCGCGCCGGCCGGTGAGCACCAGGATCGCCGGCAGGAAACTCGATGCGGCCAGGAACGTGACGATGATCGAGACGGTGATCGCGGGGCCGACCGCGGAGAACACTTCCAGTTTGGTGAACACCATGGCCAGGAAGGTGACCGCCACGGTCGCCGCCGATGCGGCAATGACCTTGCCGATCGACATCATCGCCTTCTTGACCGCCTCGTCGGAGGTGGCGCCGTGCCGCACATAGTCGTGGTAGCGGCTGATCAGGAAGACTGCATAGTCCACCCCGGCGCCGATCATCACCGCGCTCATGAACACGATGCACTGCATGTTGACGGCCAGGCCCATTTCTGCCAGCACCGACAGCACACCCTGAGCACCCACGATCGACACACCGATGGTGGCCAGCGGCACCAGCATGGTGACCACGTTGCGGTAGACCAGGATCAGGATGACCAGCACGCTGATGATGGTGCCGAGCTCGATGACCTCGATGTCCGCCTCGCCGAGCGCCTGCACGTCGGCAAGGGTGGCCACCGGTCCGCTGAGGTTGGCGGTCAGTGTCGTCCCGGCGACGGTTTTGTGCACGATCTCCCTGATGTTCTCCAGGGCTGTCACGGTCTCGGGTGCCGCCAGCGCGCCAGGCAGGTTGATCGGCAGGTTCCAGGCCTTCTTGTCCTTGCTTTCGAGCATTTCACGCAGTTCCGGCGTGCCCATGAAGTCCTGGAAGGTGACTTTGTCCTGGGTGTCCTCTTTCAGATTGTCGAGCAGCTTGCGATAGGTGGCCTCGTCTTCGGGGCTGAGCCCGTTTTCGTCGGTGAGGACCACCAGCAGCAGCGATCCGGATTGTTTTTCCGGCTGGGCTGCAGTGTCCGGCGCCTCGGGCGCCTCGGGCGCCTCGGGTGTCTCGGGCATACCGGGCATACCGGGCAGCTCGGGAAGGTCGCCGAGGTCGGCGTTCTCGTACTCGCTGGGGGCGGCGGGCGCGCTGAACGCCCTGTTCATCTCCAGTTGCGCGATGGTCGTGGGGGCCTCGTCGGGGAGGGGCTTGTCCTCGTGCTTTGCCGCCTGCACGGCGAGCGGGGGGAACGTCAGCGCAAGCATGGCGACGACGGCGATCCAGCCGCCGATGACCAGCCACGGCCATTTGACGACGAAACCGCTGACGCGGTCGAAGATGCCCCCGATCTTCGCCTCGTCGTGTGATTTCGCCTGCCCTGCCACCTCACCAAGGTACAAGGAGAGTGCGGGCTCGGCACGGAAACCGCGGCTATCGCAGTTGCCGACGTTGCCACTTTCGGCATGAGGCGCGGCCCGCTCGTGCGACACTCATTCCCGTGGCCCTCAGATACCGCCTCCAGCAAAACCCTTTGATCGGCAAGATCACCACCAGATACCTGCTGCCGCTGGGCACCCGCCAAGTCGGCGACGACGTAGTGTTCTTCAACTTCGGCTACGAGGAAGACCCGCCGCTGGGTCTGGAGCTGGAGGCCTCCGACGAGCCGAATCGCTACTGCATCCAGCTCTATCACCAGACGGCGAGCCAGGTGGACCTCACCGGCAAGAAGGTGCTCGAGGTCAGTTGCGGCGGCGGCGGCGGAGCCTCCTACATCGTGCGCCAGCTCGGCCCGGCGTCCTATACCGGTCTGGACCTCAACCCGGCCAACATCGAACTCTGCCAGAAAATGCATAAGCTTCCGGGCCTGGAGTTCGTCCAGGGCGACGCCCAGAACCTGCCATTCCCCGACGAGACCTTCGACGCCGTGGTTAACGTCGAGGCCTCACACCAGTACCCGGATTTCCCCGGTTTTCTCAACGAAGTTGCGCGCGTGCTGCGCCCCGGCGGGCATTTCCTCTACACCGACTCCCGCCGCAACCCCGTCGTCGCCGGATGGGAGACGGCGCTGGCCGCGACAGAGCTGAACAAACTGGCCCAACGGGACATCGGCGCGGAGGCCAAGCGCGGGCTGGATGCCAACACCCGGCGTTCGCAGGAGCGGATCGCCCGCTACGCACCGGCCCTCCTGTCGAGTTTGACCCGCTACGCCGTCTCCCTGCTCGACCGCGACCTCAAGCGTGGCGGCGGGTTCACCTACCGCATCTATCTTTTCCAAAAGGACTGACGCGCAGCGCGGGAAGACCTGATGAAATTCGTGGTGGCCAGCTACGGCACCCGTGGCGACATCGAGCCGTGCGCCGCGGTCGGCCTGGAATTGCAGCGACGCGGACACGATGTGCGTCTTGCGGTGCCGCCCAACCTGATCGGTTTCGTCGAGTCGGCCGGGTTGCCCGCGGTCGCCTACGGAACCCGGGATTCCCAGCAGCAACTCGACGAACAGTTCCTGCACAACGGCTGGAGAATCCAGAACCCGGCCAAACTGCTGCGCGAAGCCATGGCGCCGGTCACCGAGGGCTGGCTGGAGCTCAGCGAGATGCTGACACCGGTTGCCCACGGCGCCGACCTGCTGCTGTCCGGGCAGATATACCAGGAAGTCGTCGCCAACGTCGCCGAGCACTACGACATTCCGCTGGCCGCGCTGCATTTCTCTCCGATGCGCGCCAACGGCCGGATCGCCTTTCCGGCCCGGTTGCCTGGGCCGGTGGTGCGGTCGGCAATGTCGACACTGGACCGGCTGTACTGGCATACGACCAAGGGCGTTGAGGATCGACAGCGCAGTGACCTCGGCCTACCCCGAGCCACCGGCCCCGCCCCCGCGCGCATGGCCGACCGGGGCGCCCTGGAAATCCAGGCCTACGACGAACTCTGTTTCCCGGGGCTGGCCGCGGAGTGGGGCGGCCGGCGGCCGTTCGTCGGCGCGCTGACCATGAGTCAGGCCACCGCCGCAGACGATGAGGTGATGTCCTGGATCGCCGGCGGCACACCACCGATCTACTTCGGTTTCGGCAGCATGCCGGCCGGGAGCCTGGCCGATCGGGTCGCCATGATCGGGGCAGCGTGCGCAGAGTTGGGGGAACGGGCGCTGATCTGTTCGGGGCCACGCGATTCCGGGTCGATACCGGACTCGCCGCACCTGAAAGTCGTCCGGGCGGTCAGCCACGCGGCGGTCTTTCCCGCCTGCCGCGCGGTGGTGCACCACGGCGGCGCCGGCACCACCGCGGCGGGCCTGCGGGCGGGGGTGCCTGCGCTGATTCTGTGGATCACATCCGATCAACCCATTTGGGCCGCCCAGGTCGCAGCACTCAAGGTCGGCCGTGGCAGGCGGTTTTCGAATTCCACCGCCGCGTCGCTGGTTTCGGACTTGCGGACGATCCTGGCGCCAGGCTACCTCGCACGCGCCCGTGAGATCGCCTCCCGGATGACCGCTCCCGCCGCCAGCATTGCGGCCGCCGCCGATCTGCTGGAAGAAGCCGCCCGCAATGGCCGTCGGCAGTAGACGGGGCGCGCCGAACAGCACTTGCGACGATTGCTGTCACGATAGGATTCGCCTGTGTCGCTGTTGATCACGGTTCCGGTCTTCGGCCAGCACGAGTACACGCACGCACTCGTGGCCGACCTCGAGCGGGAAAGTGCCGACTATCTGATCGTCGACAACCGAGGCGACTATCCCAGGATCGGCGGCGAACGGGTCGAGACGGCAAGGGGGAACCTCGGGTGGGCCGGCGGCAGCGAACTGGGATTCCGGATCGCCTTTGCCGAGGGCTTTTCCCACGCAATGACACTCAACAACGACACCCGCATTTCACACGGCTTCGTCGAAGCACTGCTGGACGGCCGGCTCCCGGGTGATGCGGGAATCGTCGGTCCGATGTTCGACGCGGGGTTCCCCTACGCGGTGACCACCGACAAACCGGACGCCGCCGACTACCTGCCGCGCCCGTCGTACCGAGTCGTGCCCGCCGTGGAGGGTACCGCGCTGTCGATGTCCCGGGAATGCTGGGATGCCGTTGGCGGGATGGATCTTTCGACGTTCGGGCGCTACGGGTGGGGCCTGGACCTGGATCTGGCGTTGCGTGCGCAGCGGGCCGGTTTCGGCCTGTACACCACGGAAATGGCCTATATAAACCACTTCGGACGCCAGACGGCCAACGCGCACTTCGGCGGACGGCAATACCACTGGGGCGCAAGCGGGTCGATGATCCGCGGCTTGAGCCGCACCCACGGTTGGCCGGTGACGATGGGGATTCTGCGGGAAATGGGGCCGGCTCATCGACGCAAGTGGTATCGATCGTATCCGCTGGCCTTGGCCGCAGGGAGCTAGCCGCCGCCCGCTGCCGCGTGCTCCAGCAGGTCCCCCGCCTTGGCCAGGGCAGCTTCCGGGTCGGTCATGGCGACGGCGATCTCCCGGGCGCGGACGGCACAGCCAGGCGCCAAAATTGCCCGAATCTCTTTGACCAGGGATTTCCGGGTGAGTCGCGAAAGGCGCCTGGTCGCACCGACTTTCAGCCGTTTCACGGCCGCCCCCCAGATCGGCTGATCGGCGACCTCCCACAGGATCAGGGTCGGCAGCCCGGCACGCAGTCCCGCCGCTGTGGTCCCCGCCCCGCCGTGGTGCACCACCGCCCGGCACCTGGGCAGGATGGCGGCGTAGTCGATGAGGCCGACGAGTTTCACGTGCCCGGCATCCGCGACACCGGTGGCACTGTCGGCCGGCGAGTAGATCAGCGCACGCTCGCCGAGCTCGGCGCACACATCGGCGATCATGGCGATGGTGTCGTCGGGTGACTGCACCGGGGTGCTGCCGAAACCGAAATAGATCGGCGGTGTTCCGGCTGCGATCCACGAGTCGAGCTCGTCGTCCGGCCCGGTGTGCAGCTGCATGGATAGGGCGCCGACGAACGGCCGGTGGGTATCCCATTCGTCGGCGAGACCGGGGAACAACACCGGGTCGTAGGCTTGGATCTCGGTGGCGCCACCGGCCACGATCCGGTCCAGTGCGGGAGCCGACGCCGGAGGCAGTCCCAGCTCACAACGCTGCGCCCGGTCGGCGTCCCGGCTGGCATAGGAGTACAACCGCCACGAGGCTTTCATGACGGTGGGCACCAGTGCCCGCGGCAGCGGCACCGACGGAATGGTGACTTGCGCATTGACGTGCATCGGAAAGTGATGCAGGGCGGCGAGCGGAACACGGTGATACTCAGCGACATTGGCGACGACCCCATGGTAGGTCTGGCCGGTCATCAACAGATCCGCGCCGTCGGCGAGTTCGGCCAGCGTCCGGCCCATCTCGGCCCATCCTTCGACGAACAGTGCCTTGGCCGCCTGCGCAACGTTGAACGGGTTCTGCGCGGTGGTGAGGTTGGTGACGAACGCAGCGACCTGGTTGATCTGGACCGCTGAGTCCGGCCCGTAGGCGACCGCGGTCAGGCCCCCGGATTCGACGAAGCCGACCAGGTTCGGCGGGACCGCCATGACCACGTCGTGGCCGCGCCGCGACAGCTCCATACCGGCCGCGGCACACGGCTCGATATCGCCGCGCGTGCCGTGCGCGGCCAGCACGAACCTCATCGACGGACCTCGGAACCCTCATCCACGCGCGGACCTCAGGCGGACGTCAGCTCGTCGTACCGCAGATCGGCCAGGCTGCGCACCGTGGTGTTGATATTGGTGGCGGTGATGCGAATCCCGGTTTCGGACTCGATGCGGGTGCGCAGTTCCTGGCTGCTCAGCGAGTCCAGGCCGTACTCGGTCAACATCCGGTCGGCATCGATGGTGCGGCGCAGGATCAACCCGATCTGCTCGGAAACCATGCGCCGCAGCCGCCCCGGCCACTCATCGTGGGGAAGCTTGTCCAGCTCGGCCAGGAATTTGCTGGAGCCAGAATGTTTGGCCGTCGTCTTGAACGCCTCGGCGAACGGGCTGTGCTCGGCGAACACCTCCAGCCACGGTGAGCCGATGATGGGGGCGTATCCGGTGTAGGCACGGTTGTGACGCAGCAGTGCCTCGAATGCGTACGCACCTTCCTCGGGTTGGATGGCATCCCCGGCCGCCTCGGCAAACGACGTCGCGCGGCCTATCTGACCCCACGGGCCCCAAGCGATCGAGGTCGCCGGCAGACCCTGCGTGCAGCGCCAGTGGGTGAAGGTGTCCAGCCAGCTGTTGGCCGCCGCGTAGGCTCCCTGGCCGGGTGAACCCACCAGGGCCGCCGCCGAGGAGAAGGAGCAGAACCAGTCCAGCGGCTGGTCCGCTCCGGCGTCCCGAATGGCCTGATGCAGGTTCCACGCCCCGTATGCCTTGGGGGCCCAGTCGTGATGAAGAAGTTCCGCGGTGATGTTGGGCAGGGTGGCGTCCTCGACGACCGCAGCCGCATGCACCACCCCGCGCAGCGGTAGACCGGTGGCGGTGGCGGTGGCCACCAGCATCTCCGCAGTGCCCGCCTCGGCGATGTCGCCGCATTCCACCACCACATCGGATCCGATCGCGCGGACCAATTCTATTGTCTCCACTGTCTTTCGGGTTGGTTGAGACCGCGAGGAGAGCACAATGCGTCCGGCGCCCGCAGTGGCCATCTTCTCCGCCAGGAACAGCCCCAGGCCGCCGAGTCCGCCGGTGATGATGTAGGAGCCGTCGCCGCGGAAGGCCGCGGCCTGTTCGGGCGGCATCACCACGCTGTTGCGTCCGGCGTGCGGAATGTCCAGGATCAGCTTGCCGGTGTGTTCGGCTCCGCCCATCACCCGGATCGCGGTGGCCGCGTCCGCCATCGAATAACGGGTGATCTCCGGCATCGTCAGCGCACCGGCTGCGAGTTGCTCGTACACCCGCCCCAGCAGCGCGCCCACTTGCGCGGGGTGACTTTGCACCATCAGCGCCAGGTCAACGCCGAAGAACGCGAGGTTATGCCGGAAGGGGAACAACTCCATCCGGGCGTTGGAGTAGATGTCTCGTTTGCCAATTTCGACGAAGCGTCCGCCCAAGGCCAGCAGTTTGATCCCGGCCTGCTGAGCGGCTCCGGTCAGCGAGTTGAGCACGATGTCCACGCCGTACCCGCCGGTATCCCGGCGGATCTGCTCGGCGAACTCGGCCCGCCGGGAATCGTAGACATGCTCGATTCCCATGGCGTGCAGCATGTCCCGCTTCTCGGGACTGCCGGCGGTGGCGAAAATCTGGGCTCCCGCCGCCCGCGCGATCGCAATCGCCGCCTGGCCCACCCCGCCGGTGGCCGAATGGATCAGCACCTTGTCCCCGGAGCGCATCCGGGCCAGATCGTGCAGCCCGTACCAGGCGGTGGTGTACGGGGTGGCGGCCGCGGCCGCCTGGGCACTGGTCATACCGTCCGGCACGCTGACGGCCAGGCGGGCGTCGCAGGTGAGGAATGTCGCCCAGCAGCCGTTGTTAGACAGCCCGGCCACCCGGTCGCCGACCTTGTGCCCGGTCACACCGGAACCGACCGCGGTCACCACACCGCTGAAGTCCAGTCCCAGCTCGGGCAGGCTGCCGTCGGCCGTCTGGTAACGGCCGAAGGTGGCCAGTACGTCGGCGAAGTTGACGCTGGACTCATTGACCGCGACTTCGATCATGCCGGGCTGCGGGGGAGTCCGGTCGAATGCCGTGAACTCCAGGGTTTCCAGGTCGCCGGGTGCGCGGATCTGCATGCGCATGCCGGCGCCGGTGGCCGCCGGGTCGTGGTCGACGATCGTGGTGCGGCGTTCCTCGGGCTGCAGCGGCGTGGGCAGCATTCTTGCTACGTACCACTGGCCCTCACGCCACGCGGTCTCGTCCTCGTCGGTGTCCAGCAGCAGCTGCTGCGCCACCTGCTCGGCATCGCTGTGCTCGTCGAGGTCGATGTAGGTGACCTTCAACTGCGGGTTTTCCGAACCGATCACTCGCAGCAGCCCCCGCAGGCCGCCCTGCTCCAGGTTGACCTGGTCGCCGGAGGACACCATTTGGGCGTTGTGCGTCAGCGCATACGTTCGCGGCGGCGAGCCGAGCAGCTCGGGAAGCTCGCGGGTGATGCGGACCACGTGCTCGACGTACTGTTCGCCGCGGCGCGCAGACTCACCGACCGGGTGCTGCTGGGCCGCGGTCACCAGCACCACCCCGGCCAGCGTGCCGGCCGCCAACCGGCCGCGAAGCTGCTCGGCATTTGCCGCATGGTCACCGGTGAACGGCCAGCAGAGTGTCGTGCTCCGGGCGTCCTGCGCCTCCAGCGCCTGTGCGAGTGCCGCAGCGTTGGGGGCGGCGGCGTCGGAGGTGCTGATCAACAGCCAGTTGCCCGGGTCGGTGATGGCCTTCTCGGGTAACTCACCGGGCTGCCACTCGATGGTCAGCAATCGTTCGCCGAGCAGGCGGTCGCGCTCGCTGTCCGGGGAGGCGCCGGCCCCCAGGTGCAGGCCGCGGATATCCAGCAACCGGACACCGTCTCCGTCGATGACGTCCAGGTCGGCTTCGACACCGGCTGCGGGGCAGGCCGTCAGCGTCACCAAGCAGTACCGGGCTTTGCGCGCCGACCCGTAGCTGCGCAGCCTGCGCACACTCAACGGCAACAGCATTCCGCCGTTCACCGCATTGCCGACGGTGGGGTGGGCGGCCAACGCCTGGATGCAGGCGTCCAGCAAGGCCGGGTGCACGGTGGGGTAGGCGCTCTGCTGCGGACGCAGCGGGCCGGGCAGCGAAACCTCGGCCAGCACGGTGTTGCCGGCGCTCTCCGCGGTATAGGCGCCGCCCAGTCCCGCAAAGGCCGGGCCGAGCCGAAGGCCGCGCTTGTCCATCCAGCGGCGAATTTGGCTGCCGGCCACCAACCGGGGGTGTTGTGCCTTCAGCTCGACCAGGTTGTGCGCCGGCGGTTGATCCGACGAGCCGACCGCATACAGGACAGCGGTGGCGTTCTGCTCGTAGCGGCCTTCCCGATTGCTTTCGACCGTGAATGCCACGCTGTCGGGCGCTTGGAACGTCGCGGTGATCCCTATCGGCGTCACGTCGTCGAGTGGCAGCGGGTGCTCGAAACTCAGGTCGTGTACTTCGGCGGTCTCCCCGAGGACGGCGTGGGCGGCAGTCAGGGCCATTTCGCAGTAGGCTGCGCCCGGAAGGACCGTGGCACCACGGATCTGGTAATCGGCCAACCAGGGTGCCGCCCGGGTGCCGACCTCGCCCTGCCATACGTGCCGCTCCGGCTCCTCGGGCAACTTCACGTGCACACCCATCAGGGGATGGGCGGGGACCAGCGCGCGGCGGCGGGCGACCGAATCCAGGCCACTGGATGCCAGCAGCAGCCGTCGCTGACTCCAGCTCGGCAATGGCGCGTCGACCAGGCGTCCGGTGGGGTAGAGCACCGAGAAGTCCACCGCAGCACCGGCGGCATACAGGCCGCCGAGCAGCCCGCGCAACCCGTGCGGCAGCGGCTGCTCGCGGCGCATGCCTGCCAGGGTCACGACAGTTTTGTCCAGGCTCCGCGCTGTTTCATCGACCGCGGTGGTCAGCAGCGGGTGCGGGGACAACTCGGTGAACACCCGGAAGCCGTCCTCGAGCGCGGCCTGCACCGCCGCGGCGAACCGCACCGTGTGCCGCAGATTATCCGCCCAATAGTAGGCATCGAAATACGGTTCCTCCCGCGGGTCGAAGGAGGTCGCCGAATAGTAGGGCACCGCCGGCTCCTGCCCGCCGATGTCGGCCAGCGCCTCGGTCAGGTC
>NZ_JBKECZ010000131.1:0-10908 GCF_047975165.1 Mycobacterium sp. | reverse complement strand
CCAGATCGGCGCAAATCCGTCGCGCCACACGGGCGTTTCGCGCTCGATAACCGCGATTGGACCCGATTTACCCGGAAAATTCACTCATTGGGCCACCCGAAGCCGCCCGCCCCGCCCTCAACCGGGCCGCCAGTCGGTCCGGATCGGCATCCTCGGGCGCCACCAGCCACCGTCCGCACCATTGCGCGGCGGCCAACTCGGCATACACCTCGCCGGTGCGGTGCTGCAGGCCCGCATCTCGTTCGTAGCTGTCGCGCGCCCGGGCCGGGTCGTCCCGTTCCCGGCTGCGCGCACGCTGCCCGGCGAGTTCGGCCGGGACCGCGAGCAGGATCTGCCAGTCCGCCTCGGGGAGCCCGAGACGCTGGTACTCCAGCTGCCCTACCCAGGCCACCGCGGCGCCGGCCGCCCCCTGGTGCAGCCGCGCCGCGCTGTAGGCCGCGTTGGAGGCGACGTAGCGATCGAGGATCACCACGTCGTGTCCGGCACGCAGCCGCTCGATCTCGCCGGTGGCCCCGGCCCGGTCGAGAGCGAACAGGGTCGCCATCGCATACACCGACGAAGCCAGGTCGCCGTGGTTGCCGTGCAGGGCCTCGGCGGCGATATCGGCCGTGATCGATTCCCCGTAGCGCGGGAAGGCGAGCGTGGCGACAGACTTCCCGGATCCCTCGAACACCCGTCGCAGACCATCGGTCAGGGTGCGCTTGCCGGAGCCGTCGACGCCTTCGATCGCGATCAACACCGGGCGCGGCTCAGTAGCGGTAGTGGTCCGGCTTGTACGGGCCCTCGACGTCGACACCGAGGTATTCGGCCTGGTCCTTGCTCAGCTTGGTCAGCTTGCCACCGAGCGCCTCGACGTGGATGCGGGCCACCTTCTCGTCGAGGTGCTTGGGCAGCCGGTACACCTCGTTGTCGTATTCGTCGTTCTTGGTCCACAGCTCGATCTGGGCGATCGTCTGGTTGGCGAAGCTGTTGCTCATCACGAACGACGGGTGCCCGGTGGCGTTGCCCAGGTTCAGCAGGCGCCCCTCGGACAGGACGATGACCGAGCGCCCGGTGTCGCCGAACGTCCACAGATCCACCTGCGGCTTGATGTTGGTCCGCGCAGCACCCGAGCGCTCCAGCCCGGCCATGTCGATCTCATTGTCGAAGTGACCGATGTTGCCCAGGATGGCGTGATCCTTCATCGCCTTGATGTGTTCGAGCATGATGATGTCTTTGTTGCCGGTCGAGGTGATGACGACGTCGGCGTCGGCGATCGCGTCCTCCACGGTCACCACGTCGAAGCCCTCCATCAGCGCCTGCAGGGCGTTGATCGGGTCGATTTCGGTGACCGACACCCGCGCGCCCTGGCCCTTGGCGGCCTCCGCGCAGCCCTTGCCGACGTCGCCGTAGCCGCAGATCAGCACGTTCTTGCCGCCGATCAGCGCGTCAGTCCCGCGGTTGATGCCGTCGAGCAGGGAATGGCGGGTGCCGTACTTGTTGTCGAACTTGGACTTGGTCACCGAGTCGTTGACGTTGATCGCCGGGAAAGCGAGGTCGCCCGCCGCAGCGAACTGGTAGAGCCGCAGCACACCGGTGGTGGTCTCCTCGGTGACGCCCTTGACCGACTCGGCGATCCGGGTCCACTTGTCCTTGTCGGTCTCGAAACGGTCCCGCAGCACCCCCAGGAAGATCTTCCATTCGGCGGAATCGTCGTCCTCGGCGGGCGGGACGACGCCGGCCTTTTCGTACTGCATGCCGCGCAGCACCATCATGGTCGCGTCACCGCCGTCGTCGAGGATCATGTTCGCCGGTGCGGCGGCGCCGTCCTGGTCGGGCCAGGTGAGCATCTGCTCGGCACACCACCAGTACTCCTCGAGTGTCTCGCCCTTCCAGGCGAACACCGGGACGCCCTGCGGCTCCTCGGGGGTGCCGTGCGGGCCGACGACGACGGCCGCCGCGGCGTGGTCCTGGGTGGAGAAGATGTTGCACGACGCCCAGCGGACCTGGGCGCCGAGTGCGGTGAGGGTCTCGATCAGCACCGCCGTTTGGACCGTCATGTGCAGCGAGCCGGAGATCCGCGCACCCTTCAGCGGTGCGACGTCGGCGTATTCCCGGCGCAGCGACATCAGACCGGGCATCTCGTGCTCGGCGATCCGCAGTTCCTTGCGGCCGAATTCCGCCTGCGACAGGTCGGCGATCTTGAAGTCGATGCCGTTGCGCACGTCGGCGGCCGGCGGGTTGGTGGTCGAGGCCATAGTCGGGTGCCATCCTTCTGCGGGAGCTCATGCTGGGATCTGAGCGGGGGGCCAGGGTCGAAGCGGGGCCCGGCGGCGAGTTCGCCGAACGAACCTCGGCCTACGCTCCCCGCCACTGTAGCCGCCCGCTCCGCGGCCATTCGTCCCGGGATTCCCCGGAACCCCCGGCGCGCCGCTACCCGATGCCGGACACCCCGTTCCGCTCGGCGAACGGGGTTATCAGCCGGGCCAGGTCCGCCGCGACGTCGTGGTCGGACTCCGGGGGCATCGGTACGTAGCTGATGCACAGCCGCACGATCGCCCGCGCCAGCACAGCGGCGTCATCGGCGCTGGTCGCCAGCCAGGTCTGGGTGAAAGCCGTCGACAGCCGATCCGACGCCCGGGTGATGATGGGTGCGCTGTCGGTGGTCAGGAGTTGGAGCAGGTCGGGCTTGGCGGCGCCGGTCAGCAGCGAGATCACCAGCGGGTCGGCCGCCGACTCGGCGAAGAACGCGCTGAAACCCTGGACAAAGGACTGGTAGACCTTGCCGATGTTGGTGTCCAGGGCATTCTTGACCAGATCCACCAGCCGGTCGGCCAGACGCAGGGCGTATCCCTGGGCCAGGCCCTGGCGGGATCCGAACTCGTTGTAGATGGTCTGGCGGCTGACACCGGCGGCCCGGGCGACGTCGGTCAGGGTGATGGCCGACCAGTCGCGAGTCTGCAGGAGTTCGCGCATCGCATCCAGCACGGAGTCCCGCAGCAACGCTCGCGAAGCCTCGGCGTAGGGCACCCGCCGCACCGGCGGGACCATGCCGGTCGGGCCGGCGACAGCGGTTCTGTCAGCGACAGCGGTCTTGCCGGCCAAGTTGGCGCCGACCATCAGCGCGCCACCTCGACCATCGCGAAGTCGGCTTTGGCCGCACCGCAGTCCGGGCAGCACCAATCCTCGGGGATGTCCGCCCAGCGGGTTCCCGGCGCAATGCCGTCTTCGGGCCAGCCGAGTTCTTCGTCGTACTCGAAACCGCACTGGGCGCACTGGTAGACCTTGTAGTCGGACAACGTTTTTCTCCTTATTGCTGGTCGGGAAGAACTCGGATGAAGTCGGGCTTCTCCCGGACAGCGCAGTCCGGGCAGCACCAGTCGTCGGGAATCCGTTGCCAGCCGGTGCCGGCCGGAAACCCCTCCCGCGGATCGCCCTTGGCCTCGTCGTAGGTGTAGTCGCAGACCGGGCACCGATAGCGGGCACTCACGCCGCGGCCTCCTGGCGGGCACCGTATTGCTCGAAGAGCCGCTGGCGACGCCGGGGCGCCACGTTGACCTTGGTGATGTCGCCGCCGTAGTGCTCGAGCACCCGGTGGTCCATCACCCGGCGCCACAGCGGCGGGAAGTAGGTCAGCGAGACCATCGAGGCGTATCCGCTGGGCAGGTTGGGTGCGCCCGCCACGCTGCGCAGCGTCTGGTAGCGACGCGTGGGGTTGGCGTGGTGGTCGCTGTGCCGCTGCAGGTGGTAGAGGAACAGGTTGGTGACAATGTGGTCGGAATTCCAGCTGTGCACCGGGGCGCAGCGCTCGTAGCGGCCTTTTCCGGATGCGGTGTCGATCTTTTGCCGCAGCAGGCCGTAGTGCTCCAGGTAGTTGACGGCTTCGAGCAGGCTGAAACCGAAGACCGCCTGAATGATCAGGAAGGGGATCACACCGACGCCGAAGCCCGCGACCAGCGCCGCGTACAGCACCACCGTCATCGCCCAGGCATTGAGCACGTCGTTGCCCGGATAGGTCCGCGGGTCCCAGGGGCTGCGGCCCGTCCGGCGGATTCGGTGGGACTCCAGGTGCACCGCCGAACGGAGCCCGCCGATGACACTGCGGGGCAGGAACTCCCAGAACGTCTCGCCGAAACGGGCCGAGGCCGGGTCCTCCGGAGTGGAGACGCGCACGTGGTGGCCGCGGTTGTGCTCGATGTAGAAGTGGCCGTAGGCGGTCTGGGCCAGGGTGATCTTGGACAACCAGCGCTCCAGCGAGTCCTTCTTGTGCCCCAGCTCGTGGGCGGTGTTGATGCCGACGCCCCCGAGCATGCCCACCGAGAGGGCCACGCCGATCCTGCCGGCCCAGTCCAGTCCGTTGCCCTGGCCGAAGCCGAGCCAACCGAGGTTCGACGCGGTGAACAGGTAGGCGCCCAGGATGACGCTCGCGTACTGGAAGGGCAGGTAGATGTAGGTGCAGTAACGGTAGTACCTGTCGTTCTCCAACCGCTCCATCACCTCATCGGGGGGATTCTGGCCGTCGGGGCCGAACCGCAGGTCCAGCAGCGGCAGCACGATGTAGAGCAGGATCGGCCCGATCCACAGCGGCACCTGCGCGGCGTCGTGCCAGCCGAGCCGGTTGATCCCCCAGACGACCGGAAGCATCACGAACAATGAGGTGGGCACGATGAGTCCCATGAGCCAGAGGTGGCGCTTCTTGTCGCGCCATTCGGCGTGCTGTGCGCCCGTGTTCGGCGCGTCGATTCCCGCGGTCATGTGTCGAACCTCCTTGGATGTCACACCACTGAGTTAGACAATACGAGTATTTCCGTCCTATGTCTAGACAAACATTGATTGTTTGTACATTAGATAAGCGCGACTCCCCTGTGTGCCTAGGGGCCGGCGTTGTCGTTCCGTCGCGCCTGGACCGAATTGCGGTACCCGTATCCCGCATAAATCGCGATTCCGACCAGCAGCCAGATCCCGAACCGGATCCAGGTCAGGGCGGTGAGATTGACCATCAGCCACAGGCACGCGCACACCGCCGCGATCGGCAGCGCGGGCACCAGCGGCGTACGGAACGCACGCGGCAGATCCGGTCTGGTCCTGCGCAGGACGATGACCCCGGCGGAGACCAGGATGAACGCGAACAGCGTCCCCACGTTGACCATCTCCTCGAGCTTGGTGATCGGGAAAATCCCCGCGGTGGTGGCGACGACCACCGCCCTGAGTTCGGATATTTGGCTCAGTACCCAGGCGTGAGCGCGAGTCGTTCGCGAGCGTAACGTGGCTGCGATTTCGCGCCTCGGATTTCGCCCTGGCGTTACGCTCGCGAGCAAGCAGGCGGAATCTCGCCCCGGAGCGATTCACCACCACCGCGCGAACCTACCCGCCCAGTACCCCAAACAGACCACCCGACCACGCAAACCTACAGGTCAAAGACCTAACAAAGCAGAATCTCGGAGACCGTGTCCGAAGTCAGGCCTGCCCCCTGACCCCTGCCCCCTGGCCCCGGCCCCCTGCCCGTCGCCCCCCGGTCGCCCGTTCAATCCGCTCCCCCGAACAGCGACGGCCGGCTGAAGCTCAGCGCGCCCTGGCCCAACCGGGTGATCAGCTCTTCCAGGTACCGCATCGGCAGCTCCATCCGCCATTCCGGCAGCAGCCCGGACAGCAGCAGCGCATCCGGGGCGAATTCGACGCCGGTGAGAATCAGCCCGTGCGGCAACTCGGGCAGCGGCACCTGATAGGCCGGGGCACGGCCCGGCAATTTCCAGCGGCGCTTCCCGGTGACCAACGCCCGCGGGCGCAGCCACAGCGTGGTCTCGGAGTTGGTGGACACCACGTCGGTGTCGATCTCGACTCCACCCCACCCGGGCCGCCGCGCCCAGCGCAGCTGCGCCGCCCCGTTGTCGCCGACTTCGCTGTGCAACTGCGGCACAGCGAGCCGCAGCACGTCGTCCAATATTTCCTTGGGCAGCTCCGTGGACAACTCGATCGGCGCCGCCACCACGACCGGCGGCACCCCCGGCCGGAAGTGCACGTTGTGCAAGACGGCAACGGCACTGTGCAATCGGTGCTCGTCCCAGCTGATGTCGTCCGCGGCTACCCGGACCTCGCCCAACTGGCCGACCGTCAGACGCTGCGTCTCCAATGCGGACTCCAGCTCGGTGACGGTCAACCGGACATCCTGGTCGCCGATGCGGACGGTGATCCGCTTGCCGACGACCAGCTGCTGGAAAGTGGCGAACAACGTCCGATAGGGCACCGCGGCCGCCTGCGCGGCACCGGCACCCACCAACGGCAAACCGGTAGACGACCACAACGATGACAGGGCGTCCAGCGCGCGGAACGAATCTTCCCAACGCAGGAAGGGAACCTTCGGCGCCATCGGCATCCGCCTCCTCATAGCGAGGGTAGCCGGTTCGCGGACCCACCCGAAGGAGTGGGGCACACGCCTCAGCCGGGCAACACCGGAACCGCGCCGCCGATCATCAGACCCGGCACCTCTGACCAGCCCTGTTGACTGTCGACGGCCGACGCCGAGTACATCATCACGCCCTGCGGGCCCCCGACGTAGACCGTGGACGGGTTGGCCGCGATCGCGAACAGGGGAATCTGCAGGCCCCGAGTGGGCGCGTCGGAGTTCACTCCGTCGATATTGACGTAGGACACCGGGTGGTTGGCGTCGTTGCGAGTCACGACGATGTCGTCGCCGGTCCGCCAATACAGCGACACCACCGAGTCGCCCAGGCCGAACCCCAGCCGGCGCGGGTAGGTCAGGGTGAACTGGCCAGCCTGTGTCTGCTCCACACCGGCCAGCACGACCTGCCCCGCTATCACCATCGCGGCGCGAGTCCCGTCACGGGACAGCTGCAGGTCGGTGATCGGCCCGGGGAAGCGGGTCGACACCGCGGCGGAGTCGACCGGAATACGGGCCGGCTGGCCCGAGGCGGGTTCGGCGATCGCCCGCAAAACGTTGTTGGTGTCCACGACAACCCACACCGCGTCGTCCAGCGACCAACTGGGCCGCGACAGGTTGTGGCCGTCGGCGGACTGGACCGCCTCGCCGCCCAGTTCCCCGATCCACAGGGAAGCGGCCGTGTCGGGGGCGTCCCGCCCCAGCGTCACCACCGATGCCACCAGGTTCCCGCCGCGCGACAGCGCCGCACCGGTCTGGTCGCCCATGTGCCCGAAAGCACCCGGAACCTCGGTGGCGTGCTGGCCGTCCAGGGACACCAGCGACCCCTCGACCAGCGCGTGCATCCCCGCGCCGGCGCCATCGGCGGCACCGGGGTCGGTGGCGGCGACATCGGAGGTGGTCCAGCCTTCGGCGAACCGGTCCTCCAGCGGGGCGCCGTCGGCGTTGATCACGTACGGCCCCCGGATATCGGCCCTGGCCAGCGTCCAGATGATCTGGGCCGCCAGCAGCTGCCTGCTGTGCGGATCGGTGGTGGCCAGCTTCTCCAGGTCGATCCGAGCGCCTCCGTAGCCCTTTCCGATTCCGCTCTTGCCCCCGTCGGCCCGGGTCACCGGTCCGTGCAGCCGCAGCGGCGCCGCCAGCAGGTTGCGCACGGTTTGCGCCATCTCCCGGCGCGGCCCGGCGATCAGCTTGGAAACCAGCTCGGTGGCCAGTTGGTCATGGTCGGACACCGCGACGTAGCGCGGATCGGGCACCACCGTCTTGCCGGTCGGGTCGGCAAAGTACAAGGTGTTGCGCCGATAGGTGGACTGGAACTGCTGCCAGTCCAGGAAGACGCCGTTGGGCAGCCGGTCGATGCGCCAGCCGCCGGATGTCTTGACCAGCTCGATCGGCCCCGGGTCGGGAAGTTTCCCGTCGCCGGTCTCGAACACCCCCACGTCCGACAGCGAACCCAGGATGTCGGCTCGCATGTTCACCGAAACCCGCTCGACCCCACGGGTTTCCACGAAAATCACATGGTCGATCAACAGCGCGCTGCCGGCATCGTCCCAGGAATCCGACGCCGACTCGGTGAGGAACTGACGGGCGGCAAGATGTCGGTTGGCGGGGTCGGCCGTAGCCTTGAGGAACTCCCGCAGCAGCACGTCGGGATCCATCCCCGGGGTCGGCTTGGGCAGGTTCGACGGAACCTGCCGATCGACGGTGCCCACGGCCTGCGGAGCCGACGTGCTGGGCACGCTCGCGCAGCCGGCGAGCACGGCGGCGGTGACGGTCAGCATGAGCATCACCCGCCCGCCGGGCAGGACCCGGCGGCCAAACCCGCCCATCAGCCACTCCGCTCGGCGTGTTCGCGAGAAAGCTCGGCGGTCGCGAACTCCGGTTGCCCCACCGGCTGCGAAACGGGTTGGGAGTTCGCCGGCGGCACCGGCTTCATCGGCAGCGGACTGGTGGTCACCTTGTGCCCGCGCACCAGCGGAAGGGTCAACCGGAAGCATGCGCCCTGGCCGGGCTCGCCCCACGCCTCCAACCGGCCCTGGTGCAGCCGGGCATCCTCGATGCTGATCGCCAGGCCGAGCCCGGTGCCGCCGGAGCGACGCACGCGGGACGGGTCCGAACGCCAGAATCTGCTGAAAACCAGCTTCTCTTCCCCCGGGCGCAGTCCGACGCCGTGGTCCCGGACGGTCACCGCTACCGTGTCCTCGTCGGCCGCCATGCGGATCTTGACCGGCTTGTGCTCGGCATGGTCGATCGCGTTGGCAATCAGGTTGCGCAGGATCCGCTCCACCCGGCGGGCGTCCACCTCGGCGATCACCTCTTCATCCGGCAGATCCACCAGCAGTGGGATTCCGGCATCCTCGGCGAGGTGGCCGACGTTGCCCAGCGCGCTGTTGACGGTGGCCCGCAGGTCGACGGCCTCGACCGACAGTTCGGCCACCCCCGCGTCGTGCCGCGAGATCTCCAGCAGGTCGTTGAGCAGGCTCTCGAAGCGATCCAGTTCGCTGACCATCAGCTCGGTCGAGCGCCGCAGGGCCGGGTCGAGATCGCTGCTGTGGTCATAGATCAGATCGGCCGCCATCCGCACCGTGGTCAGCGGTGTGCGCAGTTCGTGGCTGACGTCGGAGGTGAACTGGCGCTGCAGGTTGCCGAATTCCTCAAGCTGGCCGATCTGGCGGGACAGGCTCTCGGCCATGTCGTTGAACGACAACGCCAGCCGCGCCATGTCGTCCTCGCCGCGGACCGGCATCCGCTCGGACAGGTGCCCCTCGGCGAACCGCTCGGCGATGCGCGACGCCGAGCGCACCGGGTTCACCACCTGCCGGGACACCAGCAGCGCGATCCCGGCGAGCAGGATCAGCAGAACCAGTCCGCCGGTGGCCATGGTGCTGCGCACCAGCGTGACCGTGGTCCGCTCGTTGGCCAGCGGGAAGATCAGGTAGAGCTCCAGGTTCGCCACCCGCGAAGACGCCGGGGTTCCCACGATCAGCGCCGGGCCGGAGAAGCGGTCGGTGTGCACGGTGGCGTACTGATAGGCCACCTGCCCGGCATGGACGAAGCCGCGCAAGCCGTTGGGAACCTGGTCGACGGGCCCGGCCGAGGAGGCGGCCCGCGGCCCGTCACCGGCCACCATCAGCACCGCGTCGAAGGCCCCGACCACCCCGGCGCCGGAGGCGAAATCGGTTTTCGAGGTCAGCGTATTGCGGGCCAGTTGCAGGCTGCTGTCCAGCGAACGGGTCTCCTCACCGCTGACGATCCCGGTCACGGTGGTGCGCGCCCGCTCGACCTGATCTATGGCGGCCTTGACCTTGACGTCCAGGACACGGTTGGTGACCTGGCCGGTGAGCACCACACCCAGCGCCAGGATCACCGCCAGCGAGAGGCCGAGCGTCAGGGAAACCACCCGCAGCTGCAGCGACCGACGCCAGATGACGGCTACCGCGCGGCTCACGCTGCTGAGTCCGTGGGACAGAGGTCCGGAACGACCCCATGGACCCCTGCTTCGTCGCCGTGAGGCCCAGATCACCGGAGCCGTCCCACCTCATCGCTGCGCTGCCGCGCATCGGCTTCGGTGATGTTGATGGCGCGGATCACGGAGGTCCGGCCTTGTAACCCACTCCTCGAACGGTCAGAACCACTGTCGGGTTCTCCGGGTCTTTCTCGACCTTGGCACGCAAACGCTGGACGTGCACGTTCACCAGGCGCGTATCGGCCGGATGCCGGTACCCCCAGACCTGTTCGAGTAGCACATCACGAGTAAACACCTGGCGCGGCTTGCGTGCCAACGCCACCAGCAGGTCGAACTCCAGCGGCGTCAACGAGATCTGCTCACCGTTGCGGGTCACTTTGTGTGCCGGTACGTCGATGTCGATATCGGCGATGGACAGCATCTCGGCGGGCTCGTCGTCGTTGCGGCGCAGGCGTGCCCGCACCCGCGCAACCAGTTCCTTGGGCTTGAAGGGCTTCATCACGTAGTCGTCCGCCCCCGACTCCAAGCCCAGCACCACATCCACGGTGTCGGTCTTGGCGGTCAGCATGACGATCGGCACGCCCGAATCGGCGCGCAGCACCCGGCAGACGTCGATGCCGTTCATCCCGGGCAGCATCAGGTCCAGCAGCACCAAGTCGGGCCGCAATTCGCGCACCGCGGTCAGGGCCTGGGTGCCGTCACCGATGACGGCGGTGTCGAAACCCTCCCCCCGCAATACGATCGTGAGCATCTCGGCGAGCGATGCATCGTCGTCGACAACCAGAATCCTTTGCCTCATGGTGTCCATGGTGTCACCAGATCGGCGCAAATCCGTCGCGCCACACGGGCGTTTCGCGCTCGATAACCGCGATTGGACCCGATTTACCCGGAAAATTCACTCATTGGGCCACCCGAAGCCGCCCGCCCCGCCCTCAACCGGGCCGCCAGTCGGTCCGGATCGGCATCCTCGGGCGCCACCAGCCACCGTCCGCACCATTGCGCGGCGGCCAACTCGGCATACACCTCGCCGGTGCGGTGCTGCAGGCCCGCATCTCGTTCGTAGCTG
>NZ_JBKECZ010000130.1:0-1768 GCF_047975165.1 Mycobacterium sp. | reverse complement strand
GTGGTTGCCCACTACCTCGGTGTCCCGACGGAGGACCGCAGCCAGTTCGATGAGTGGACTGACTCCATTGTGGCTGCCAATGCCACCGCCACCTACGGCGACGCCACGGCAGCTACTGGCGCGATGATGGGCTACTTTGCTGAACTCAACCAGCGGCGCCGCCGCGATCTCGGCGACGACACTTAGTCGCACCTGGTAGCAGCGGGTCAAGCAGATGACGACGCCGCAATCATGCGCGTGCTCGCCTTCGCCTTCACCATGGTTACCGGTGGCAATGACACGACAACGGGCATGCTCGGTGGGGGCGTTCAATTACTCAGTGAGCGCCCCGATCAGCGGGCTTTGGTGCTCGATGATGTGGAATCAGCTGTTGAGGAGATACTGCGGCTGACCAGCCCGGTGCAAGGTCTATGCCGCACACCGACCCGCGACGTGGTGATTGACGGCGTCATGATCCCGGCCGGTCGCAAGACGCTGATGTGCTACGCAGCAGCTAATCGCGACCCGGCACAATTCGGTCCCGATGCCGATGAGTTGAAGGTGGCGCGTTCGCCCCGCCAGATATTGTCGTTTTCGCACGGCGCCCACCACTGCCTAGGGGCGGCTGCCGCACGCATGATGGGACGAGTCGCACTGGAGGAACTGTTGCATAGGATCCCCAATTTTCGGGTTGACCTCGATGCTGTGAACTGGGCAGACGGTGCGTATGTCCGGCGACCTTTGAGCGTTCCTTTGGAGGTGTTGTGATGACCAAGTCCTGGCTTGTCGATGATGCTAGCGAGGCCGCGACAGAACGCATCCTTGATGCCGCCGAAGAGTTATACGCGGCCCACGGGCTGAATGGCATCAGCATGGATGCGGTAGCGCGGGCCGCGGGTTGCTCGCGCGCGACGCTCTACAGGTACTTCGATAATCGCAAGGCCCTACAGTTTGCGTTCGCTCACCGCGAAGCATTGCGAATCGTTGAAGTGGTAGGCAACCGGCTGCAGTCGATCGAGGACCCGCACGAGCGCGCCGTTGAGGCTGTCGTGGGCGCGATCGAACAGGTGCGCGCCAAACCGGCGCTGCACGCCTGGGTGACCCCGGGCGAGGCCGGCCAGGTATCTGAAGTTCTGCGTGAGTCACCGCTCATCGAGTCTTTTACTGCCCGCTTTGTCGGCGGCCGCGACGACCTTCCCGACCTTGACCTTGCCCGATGGGTTCTGCGCTGCATTGTGTCGTTCCTGGCCGTTCCTGGTCCCGACACCGCCAGCGAACGCCGCCTGATTGAACGTTTTCTAGCCCCGCATCTGACGGTGCGGTAGGAGTGTCCGTGGCAAGGTGCCGCGAATTCGATGCAGCGACCGAGGCACCTTGGTCGCCAGGCGCGTAGCGCCGTGAGTGGAGGCGTAGCCGGAGCGAGGCGTAGTGACGACCGTCGACGCCTGGATTTTCATTCAGATACCGTTAGTATCCGAATGAGAGATTCTCGCGCTCTGGCGCGTTGAATGACGCGGGACCGAAAGGACCTCCTGCTATGAAAGCTCACTACGAAGCGTTGATTGTGGGTGCTGGTATCTCTGGCATCGCCGCTGCCATCAAGCTGCGGGAGGCAGGAATCGATGACATCGTCATCGTGGAACGAGCCGACAGCTACGGCGGCACCTGGCGGGCCAACACCTACCCCGGTTGCGCCTGTGACGTGCCATCGAATCTGTACTCTTTTTCGTTTGCTCGCAATACCGAATGGTCCAGGGTGTACGGCAATCAGCCTGAAATCCTTGACTAC
>NZ_JBKECZ010000129.1:0-2274 GCF_047975165.1 Mycobacterium sp. | reverse complement strand
GATGTCGAGTCGCGCGGCTCGCGGACCCTCCGGCTCGATCCATGCCACTGTGGCGCCGCCGAGCAGCGCCGGAGCGGCATTGTCCGGATGGCCTTCGAACTCGGTGGCCAGGGCCAGCACGGCCTCGTCGTCCAAGACCTCCGGCTCGCTGATCAGTCCGCGGGCTGCGATCAGCCCCGCCACAACTGCCGCGGCACTGGAGCCCAGGCCCCGCCCGTGCGGAATCGCATTGAGACAGCGCAGTTCCAGCCCGGCCTGAGGGGCGTTGGCGAAATCCAGTCCGGCTCGGATCGCCCTGACCACGAGGTGATCCGAGCCAGTGGAGACTTCGCCCTCACCCGCACCCCGAACTTCGACCCTGGTGGCACCGGCTACCGCACGCACATCGATCACATCGTGGATGGCCAACGCAATGCCGAGGGCGTCAAAGCCCGGTCCGAGATTGGCGCTGGTGGCGGGCACCTGCACCCGCACGTGATCGGTCGCGAGGCGCACGGCTACAGTCCGAGGGCCCGGACGGTGTCGGCCAGCGTCGGGCCCACGACCTCGGGTTCGACAGTGCGCTGTCCGAGCGCCGTGGCTGTGTCCTTCAGACCATTTCCGGTGACGGTGCACACGATGGTGGCATCCGCAGGCACCTGACCGGCCTCGGCCCGCTCCAGCAGGCCAGCCACGCTGGCTGCCGAGGCCGGCTCCACGAATACACCCACCTCGGCGGCGATCAACGCCTGGGCGTCTAGGATCGCCGGATCACCCACGGCGTCGATACGCCCGCCGGAGTCATCCCGGGCGGCCACGGCAAGATCCCAGGAGGCCGGGCGCCCGATCCGGATCGCGGTGGCCACGGTCTCGGGGAACTCAACGGGTTCGCCCTTGACCAAAGGGGCGGCGCCGTCGGCCTGCACCCCCCACATCCGAGGCGTCCGGGAGGCCAGGCCGGCCTCGGCGTACTCACGGTAGCCCATCCAGTAGGCGGAGATGTTCCCGGCGTTCCCGACGGGTAGGACGTGAATGTCGGGCGCATCGCCCAGTGTGTCGACGATTTCGAACGCCGCCGTCTTCTGCCCCTGCAGGCGGTAGGGGTTCACGGAGTTCACCAGCGCCACCGGATAGGCCTCGGCGAGGTCGCGCACGATCTGCAGGCAGTCGTCGAAGTTGCCGTCGACGGCGATCAGCTGGGCCCCGTGCACGATCGCCTGGGCGAGCTTGCCGGCGGCGATCTTTCCCGCGGGCAACACCACGGCGCAGCCCAGGCCTGCGCGCGTGGCATAGGCAGCCGCCGAGGCGCTCGTGTTGCCGGTCGAGGCACACACGACCATGCGGGTGTCGGTGCTGGCGACCTTCGTGATCGCCATGGTCATCCCACGGTCCTTGAAGGAGCCCGTGGGGTTGGCACCTTCCACCTTCAGGTACACCTGGGCGCCGGTGCGCCGACTCAGCGCGGGCGCCGCCAACAGCGGGGGTCCCCCCTCGGCCAATGTGACCGGCTCGTCTTGGGCATCCAACGGCAGACGATCGCGGTACTCGGCGATGATGCCGCGCCAGGGCTGGGCCATCAGGTTCCTTCCACACGTAGCACCGAAATGACCTGCAGCACCGAGCCCAGGCTGGCCAGGGCAGCCACACAGCGCGCCTGGGCGGCTTCCGAGGCCGAGTGGGTCACGATCTGCAGACCCGCGCTGCCCTCCACGAGGGCACCCTGACGCACGGTCTCGATGGAGACGCCATGCTCGGCGAACGCACCCGCGATCTCAGCGAGCACCCCCGGGCGGTCGGCCACGTCCAGCCGCACCTGGTAGCGCGCCGCCACCGCGTCGTCGGTGAGGATGGGCAACTCGGCGTGGGCTGTCTCTGCAGGGGCCCGGCCACCGCTGACGTGGTGGCGTGCGGCGGCAACCACATCCCCCAGTACCGCCGACGACGTCGGCGCACCGCCTGCTCCAGCGCCATAGAACATCAGGGTGCCGGCTGCCTCAGCCTCGATGAAAACGGCGTTGTACGGCCCGCGCACGCTCGCCAGCGGGTGCGCAAGCGGGACCAGCGCCGGGTGAACCCGGACGGCGATACCGGCCGGGTCTTCGTATTGTTCAGCGATGGCCAAGAGCTTGATCACGTGGCCCGTATCGGAGGCCGCAGCGATGTCGTCGGGGGTGATCCCGGTGATGCCCTCGGAGGCGACATCGTCGATCGCTACGCGGGAGTGGAACGCCAATGACGCCAGGATCGCTGCCTTCGCGGCCGCATCGTGCCCCTCGACGTCGGCGGTCGGGTCAG
>NZ_JBKECZ010000005.1:0-28618 GCF_047975165.1 Mycobacterium sp. | reverse complement strand
GGCGTTGCCGGTGCGCAGCAGCCCGGCCAGGGCTTCCCCGCCGGCGATCTCCGGGCGGTCCAGAAACGCCAGCAGCGGATGGTGCCCGAAGGTCTTCTTCCAGGTCGGTGTGGCGCCGTGCTTGTTGTCGGAGTGGTCGATGACCAGGGTCGCGTCGATATCGATGTGCAACCAGTCACCCGGGTCGGGGGCAGCGCCCGCAGCCCAGGCCGCCGCCCGAGCGCCGGCTCGGGCGGCCCGCACCAGCGGTAGGTGCGCGGCGTCGATGCGTTCATCGACCAACCGCCACATCGTGGTGGTGGAGGCCATCGCCCCGAAGACGTGTTCGCGGTCGCCGCACAGTTGGCCGACGCCGTCGATGCAGTCCGCCCCGTCAGCGACCGCAGCGGCCAGATCGGCGAATACATCGCCGGGTGCGTATACCCACGGCCCGCGATAGGTGTCCGCCAATGCGGCGGTGACCTGCGTCGATAGCCCGGTCCGGTCGGCGAGCTCGCGCAGCATGCCCATCCCGGCATGCGACACGACGCCATGGCCGTCGGCCGACACTTTGACCCGCGATGCCAGCGCGATATTCTTCGCACTCGCGAAGTGCCTTCCCGTAGGAATACTTGAACCCTCGACAAGTCCAATTATCCCTTGCGGGACAGGCACTTTCGCTTATCTACACTCCGTTTCGCGGGGCATTTCACGAAAAATCTGGGCTAGGCAATCGGATGTGTTTCAGCAACGGCATCGCGCGGGGCGCGACCCCGCTGCCCACCGGCCGGGTCGTAGGGGCCGTGCACCCGGAATCCGTAACGCTGAGCGGGCGCGACGTTGGACAGAAGGGCATGCCAGACGAACCCGTCGACTTCGGGGGCAATACGATTCTGGTTTCTCCGGCCGCGCCGTCGTCGCTGCTGTCGAACAGACACAGTTCGAGGCGGTCGGCCACCCCGCTGAACACCGCGAAGCTCGTTCCCGAGCCGTCATAGGTTGCGCCGAGTGGAAATGCCATCTGGACCCTGCCACACGTCGACTCCGAATCCACGCGGGCGCGGGGCGGGGGTTCGACCAGCGGGTTGCGACACGGTCACGGACTAGTACCCATTAGCAGCACATAGATCACAAGTGACTCATTGCTCACTATCGTCACATCAACCTCATTGGACGTCAATGCGGCGTTCGGCACTGGAAAGGTGTGACATGTCGCCGATTTCGCGAATCATCTCGGCTTCGGCGGCTTCGGCGGCCGCGTTCGGACTGGTCGTCCCGATGAGTCTGGCCACCGGCCTGGCGCCGCAGGCGCACGCGTTGACCTGCGATGCGCCCGAGGCCAATGTCGCACCGCCGGCGAACGCCGTGGTGACCACTCCGGGAGGCAAGGTGCTCGGGCCTATCCGCAGAGGGCCGCGTCCCCGCGGTGCGAACGACCGTGCGCCACGGCCGGCACTGGGTCCGTTGCAGCGACTCCTGCAACCGAGCCGGCAGTACTCCGCACCCATCCAGCAGCAAGCACGCGTCCCGGGCGCCAATCCGGCGCCGCCGGCTCCGGTACCGCCTGTTGCCGCCCAGCAGCCGCCGGCCGCACCGTTGGCTCCGGAGGCAGCCGCGGCCCCGCCGCCGAACCCGGCACCGGTGGCGGCACCACCCGCCGGGGCGCCGAACCCCGATGACGCATTCGGTGGATCGACCACGTCGCTGGCCGAATGGGTGACCGGCCCGGAGGGTCCGAACAGGACACTGGAACGTTTCGGTATCTCCGGAACCGATGTCGGGTTGATGTGGGACAACGGCGATCCCGCCGACCATCAGGTGCTGATGGCCTTCGGCGACACGTTCGGCTACTGCGCGGTTCACGGCGACCAGTGGCGGTACAACGTGTTGTTCCGCAGCAACGACCGCAACCTGTCCGACGGAATCCACATCGGCGACGGCGACCGGTCCAACAGGTACGCCGGCTCTCCGACGCAGCAGCCGGGCTTCTCCCGGCAGGTCATCAACAGCATCAACTACGCCACGGAAGAAACGGGGATCATTCCGACTGCCGCGATCTCGGTCGGCAAGACCCAGTACATCAACTTCATGTCGATCAGGGACTGGGGACGCGACGGTGAATGGTGGACGAACTATTCCGGGATCGCGGTGTCCAACGACAATGGTCAGACCTGGGGGGTGTACCCGGGCACCATCCGCGCATCCGGACCCGACACCGGGCGCGCACCGTACGTCGAGGGCAACGAGAATTTCCAGATGGGGGCCTACGTCAAGGCCAACGACGGCTACCTGTACTCGTTTGGCACCCCCGCCGGCCGTGGCGGGTCGGCGCACCTGTCGCGAGTGCCGCAGGGCGTCATCCCCGACCTGACCAAGTACCAGTATTGGAATGGCGATTCGAATTCCTGGGTTCCCGGCCGGCCGTCGGCGGCGACACCGGTCATTCCGGGTCCGGTGGCCGAGATGTCGGCACAGTACAACACCTACCTCAAGCAGTACCTGGTGATGTACACCAACGGCGCGAACGATGTCGTCGCCAGGACCGCGCCGGCGCCGCAGGGCCCCTACGGCCCGGAGCACCTGCTGGTATCCAACTTCCAGATGCCCGGCGGCGTCTACGCCCCGATGATGCACCCGTGGACGACCGGCAAGGATGTGTATTTCAACCTGTCGCTGTGGTCCGCCTACGACGTAATGTTGATGCACACCGAGCTCGGCTGACACATCAACGCGAAGAGGTGGCTGCACATGGGTGGAATAGGCCTGAAGGGCACGTCGGTCGCGATCACCGGCGGCGCCCGCGGAATCGGCTTGGCGACGGCGACGGCGTTTGCGGCCAAAGGGGCGCGCGTCTTCATCGGTGATCTCGACGGCGATCTGGCGGCCGAAGCGGCTTCCGGGATCGGCGGGCAGGGGTTCGGTTTGGACGTGCGCTCCCGCGAGTCGTACGGAAAATTCCTGCAGGCCGTCGAGGACTCCGGTCACCCGCTGACCGTGTTGGTCAACAACGCCGGCATCATGCCCATGGGCCGATTCGTCGACGAGGACGACGCCGTCACCGACGCGATCCTCGACATCAACACCAAAGGAATGATGATCGGGGCGAAGCTCGCCCTGCCCGGCATGCTGGAGCGCGGCACCGGCCACATCGTCAACGTCAGCTCGTACCTGGGGAAGCTCCCGGCTGCCGGGCTGGCCACATATTGCGCCAGCAAGCACGCCATCGTCGGGTTCAGCGAATCTTTGCGGGACGAACTCGCCACCACAGGTGTCACCGTGACGGTGGTACTTCCGTCGGCCGTGCGCACCGAACTGGTGGCAGGGGTCAAGCTCGACGGCCTGCTGCCGACGGTCGACCCGGAAGACATCGCCAAGGCGGTAGTCGCCACCTGCTCACACCGGCGAGCGGTCGTGGCCGTTCCGGCCTGGATGCGCGCCTACGAGGCCGCCGCGGCGACGGTGCCCGACGTGCTGGTCGGAGCTATTCGCGGCCGCCTCGCGCGCGACCGCGTCTTCCAGGAACTCGATGGCGGCGCACGTTCGGCCTACAACGAGCGGGTGCGCGGGACCGCCGAGAAGAAGACCAAGAAGAAGTAGCCGCTGCCCAATTCGGCGTCGGCCCACCGACTACTATGCGGCCATGGCGTTCGAAGAGGGATCGACGTTTGCCGGCTACACGATTGTCCGGCGACTCGGAACAGGGGGAATGGGCGAGGTGTACCTCGCCCAGCACCCGAGACTGCCGCGTCAGGACGCGCTGAAAGTAGTACGCCCCGAGGTGAGCGCCGACCGCGAGTACCGGGAACGATTCCACCGCGAAGCCGATACCGCCGCCAGCCTGTGGCACCCGCACATCGTGGCGGTACACGACCGCGGCGAGACCGACGGCCGACTCTGGATCGACATGGACTACATCGACGGGACCGATGCCGGCGCGCTGCTGGCATCGCAGTACCCGGACGGGATGCCCGGTCCGGAGGTTGTCGAGATCGTCACCGCAGTGGCCGAGGCCCTGGACTACGCACACGACAAGAAGCTGATACATCGCGACGTCAAGCCGGCGAACATGCTCATCGCTTCGCCCGATTCACCTGATCGCCGCGTGCTGCTCGCCGACTTCGGGATCGCCGGGCTGGTGGGGCAGTCGACCGGGTTGACCGCCACGAACATGACGGTGGGCACCGTGGCGTATGCGGCGCCCGAACAGCTCATGGGCAACGATCTCGACGGGCGTGCGGACCAGTATGCGCTGGCCGCATCGGCGTTCCAGCTGCTGACCGGTGCGCCACCGTTCCAGCACACCAACCCCGCGGTGCTGATCAGCCAGCACCTCACCGCCTCACCGCCGCCGATCGGGGAGGTCCGTCCGTCCCTGGCGGATCTCGACCCGGTGTTCGCCAAGGCCCTGTCAAAAGACCCCAAGGACCGCTATCTGCGGTGTGTGGACTTCGCGCGGGCACTCAACCACCACTTCGGCGGCGGCTCCGGCGACACCGACGCGACCACTTTCTCCCTGCCCGCCGCCACTGCCCCGCAGGGCCCGCGATCGCTGTTGCGGCGCGGCGTGATCATTCCGGCGATACTGGCGGCCCTGCTGGTCGTCGCCATCGGCATCGCCCTGCGGGAGTTCCGGTACATCAACAAGGAGGAGACCGAATACCCGCCGTTCACCGAGACCCCCACCAGCGAATGGTCGCATCCCTCCACCCCCGGGAATGGCACCTCCGGGTCCGCACCCAAACCGGAGATCCCGGTCGTCGCCATCGGCGCGCCATGCTTCCCGCTGGGCAGTATCGGCTCGACGAAAACCGGGGCGACCGCCTACTGCTCAAAACTGGAGGAGACGGAGTCGAGCATCTGGTCACTGACCGAGGGCACCGTGGCCAACCCGACCATCAGTTCGGCCCCCGACCCGAATGAATCACCGCTGCCGAGCAGCCGGGAATCACCGGTGCGCGTCTGCATGGAGCAAACCGGCCAGACCCGACGTCAGTGCATCCTGGAGATCATCCAGAACAGCGGTTCTTCGCAGTAGCGGTACCGGCTGGACCCGCCGGCCGCATGTGCACACCCGCAGCGTCTAGACGCACCCGCCGACGCTGACCCGCCGGCCGACGCTGGCGCAGACGTCGACGTTGGGTGTGTAGTCCTCGGGCATCGGCATGTAGTCGTACGGACCCGGCGCGTACGGGGCGATCGCGTTGCCCAGGTCGGCGCATCCGCCCACCGTGACCCGGCGTCCGGCGCTCATGCATACGTCGGCGTGTGCCACGCCGGACGGCTGCACCAGGTTGAGCGCCTGGGGGACGGCGGCCAGGACGAGCGCGGCCACAGCGATCGCACTGCAGCCGCGGTTCGGGAAATTCATCGCCGGTCTCCATTCGTTGCCGACACTTCGATGCGCCCGAGCCTACCCGGCTCCATCCGATGCCACCTCCACCTTCTACACCGGGGCATCGTGCCGATACAGTTGGCTGCGATGACAGCGCAACCCGACCCCCCGGTGCTCACAGTGCGCTACGACGGCGCCGACCGTACCTTCGCCGCAGGCCACGACGTGGTCGTCGGACGTGACTTGCGCGCGGACGTGCGAGTGGCACATCCACTCATCTCGCGGGTACACCTACTGCTGCGTTTCGACCAGGGCAGATGGGTTGCCGTCGACAACGGCAGCCTCAACGGGCTGTACGTCAACAACCAGCGGGTGCACCAGGTCGAGATCCAGAACAACCAGCAGGTCAATATCGGCAACCCCGACGGCCCCGCCCTGGTTTTCGAATTCGGCCGGCGCGACCAGGGCTCGGTCGGGCGTCCGCCGGCGACGACGTCGATGGCGATACCGACCGCGGCGACACGCGGATCGATGCCCATCCCGGCTGCGCCCCCGACCCAGCCCCCGCCGCAGCCGCCGGTCCAAAAGCCGCCGCCGCCGCCGACCGAGCGGATGCCCGCGGCATCGCCTTCGGGCCGGTATCCGGCGCACCAGTCGGGTCCGCACATCTACCGGGCACCCCCGGCGCAGTTCCAGCCGCCGCCCGGGGCAGGCCGGCCGGGCGAGGCCGCCGGCAGGACCTCCATGATGAAGATCCTGCGGCCGGGTCGGGGAGCGCCCGACGTGCCGCCCGGGGCGATCAAGATCGGCCGCGCCGACGACAACGACATCGTCATCCCGGAGGTGCTCGCCTCGCGCCACCACGCCACTCTGGTGCCGGCGCAGGGCGGCACCGAGATCCGGGACAACCGCAGCATCAACGGCACCTTCGTCAACGGCAACCGCGTCGATTCGGCGATGCTGCACGACGGCGACGTGGTCACCATCGGCAACATCGACCTCATCTTCGCCGACGGCGCACTCACCCGTCGCGAAGAAAGCCTGGTGGAGACTCCGGCGGGTGGTCTCGACGTCCGCGGTATCACCTGGACCATCGAGGGCGACAAGACGCTGCTGGACAACATCTCGCTGACGGCGCGCCCCGGCATGCTCACCGCGGTGATCGGTCCATCGGGTGCGGGTAAGTCGACGCTGGCCCGGATGATCGTCGGAACCACGCACCCCACCAGCGGGACGGTCGCATTCGAAGGGCACAACGTGCACGCCGAATACGCCTCGCTGCGCAGCCGGATCGGCATGGTGCCCCAGGATGACGTGGTGCACGGGCAGCTGACCGTCAAGCAGGCCCTGATGTATGCGGCCGAACTGCGGCTGCCGCCGGACTGCACCTAGCTGGACCGTGATCAGGTGGTGGCCCGCATCCTGGAGGTACTCGAGTTGTCCCAGCTTCTCGAAACGCGGGTCGACAAACTCTCCGGAGGCCAGCGCAAGCGGGCCTCGGTCGCACTGGAACTGCTGACGGGGCCATCTCTGCTGCTCCTCGATGAGCCCACCTCGGGCCTGGACCCCGCGCTGGATCGCCAGGTGATGACGATGCTGCGGCAGCTCGCCGACGCCGGCCGCGTCGTCGTGGTGGTCACCCACTCGCTGACCTACCTGGACGTGTGCGATCAGGTGCTGCTGCTGGCGCCCGGCGGAAAGACCGCCTTCTGCGGGCCGCCGAGCCAGATCGGCCCCTCCATGGGGACGACGAACTGGGCCGATATCTTCAGCGCCGTGGCCGACGACCCGGAGGCCGCGAAAGCCCGCTACTTGGCGCAGACGGGTCCGCCGCCGCCCGCGCCGCCACCCGAGCAGCCCGCCGCGCTGGGGGAGGCGGCCCACACCAGCCTGGTCCGGCAGTTCTCCACGATTGCCCGACGGCAGCTCCGGCTGATCGTCTCCGACCGCGGCTACTTCATCTTCCTCGCGATACTGCCGTTCATCATGGGCGCGCTGTCGATGTCGGTGCCGGGCACCGTGGGCTTCAACGCGCCACCGTTGACCAGTGACGCGCCCACCGAGCCGGCGCAGATCCTGGTGCTGCTCAATGTCGGAGCGGTGTTCATGGGGACCGCACTGACCATTCGCGACCTCATCGGTGAACGGGCGATATTCCTGCGGGAACAAGCCGTCGGCCTGTCCACGACCGCCTACCTGCTGGCCAAGGTGTTCGTCTACACCGTCCTGGCCCTCATCCAGTCGGCGATCGTGACCGTGATTGCGCTGCTGGGAAAGCCCGGCCCCAAGGCCAGCGCCGTCGTGCTGGGAAATTCCGCGCTGGAGCTCTATGTCGACATCGCGGCGACGACCGTCGCATCGGCGATGCTCGGCCTGCTGTTGTCGTCGGTGGCGAAGTCCAACGAGCAGATCATGCCGCTGCTCGTCGTCGCAGTGATGTCGCAGCTGGTGTTCTCCGGCGGCATGATTCCGGTCACCGATCGGCTCGGCCTCGACCAGATGTCGTGGGCGACCCCGGCGCGTTGGGGTTTCGCGACCTCGGCGTCCACGATCGACCTGACGAAGCTGTGTCCGGTTCCGCAGGTTCCCCGGGACTCGCACTGGGAGCACACCGCCAAGGCGTGGACATTCGACATGGCGATGCTGGTGTTGCTGAGCTTCTTCTATCTCGGGTTCGTGCGCTGGAAGATCCGCCTCAAGAGCGGCTGATCGCTGTTACCCGCCGTCGCTCTTCAGGCGGACCATGCGAGTCGTCGTACTCTCGTCGAGGTCCACGAGGTCGCCGCGGGAACGCAGGAAATCGCTGAACGACTTGAAACCCAGCGACTTCTCGCTGAACGACGGATTCATCCGCTTCATCTGGGCCTTTACTTCGGAATTGTGCAGCCAGTCCGCGTCGTCCTTCTCCTGGCCGATCCGCAGGGCGCGTTCGAGCAGGCCGGTGGCCGCAGCCTGGGGGTCGGGTGCGGGATCGTCCTCGGCGTCGGCCCGGCTGGTTTGCCTGCCGCGCCTCTTGACCGGGGCCGCGGCCACGGTGCTGGAAATCCCGGGCAGTGCGTCGTAGCTGACGAACTCGTCGCACGCCGCGGCCAGCGACTGGCTGCTGGCGCCGGCAACCCCGATACCGACCACGTAGCGGCCCAGGCGCTTGCAGCGCTGCGCGAGCGCGATGTAGTCGGAGTCGCCGCCGACGATCACCACATGGGTCAGGTCCGGCAGCCGGAACATGTCCTCCACGGCGTCCACCGCCAGACGGATGTCGGCGCCGTTCTTGCCGTATGCGGCCGCCGGGAACAGCTGGACGAGGTCGACGGCGCGCCCCACCAGTTGGCGCTGGTAGTTGGCGTTGACCTCCGCCGACCAGTCCGCATAGGCCCGGGTGAGCACCAGGGTGCCGAACGACGAGGCGAAATCCACCACGGCCGCCAGGTCGACCGTTGCCGCGCGCAGGCGGTCGGCGTCCAGGCCCTTCGCCTTGTCCTTGTGGAACGTATTGCGGCCGTGCACTTGGTCGTAGCGTGAAATCACGATGTTGTCGAAGTCGAAGTAGACGGCCACCCGGGAAGCACTGGAGTCTGTCACCGGCCTATCGTCCGTCATCGAGCTGCCGCCGGTCCGGGTGGGTGGCATTCCCGCCGGCTCGGTAGGCGGTCCCGCGTTCCTCGCGCACCCACAGCGTCTCGCCGGCACGGACGGTTGTTCCCTCGTCGATCAACTGACGCTTGACCACTTTGTAGGTGGCGGTGCTGGGCAATTCCGCCGCGATCCGGAGGTAGCGCGGCCGCGCTTTGGGCGACAGATCCGGCTGCTGGTCGAGGAAGGATTCGAAGGACTCCGGGTCGAAGGTGTGTCCCTCGTGCGGTACGACGGCCGCCATGACCTGGTCGCCGACCCGGCCATCCGGCACGTCATACACCGCGACGCGGTTGATCGCCGGGTGCCGCAGCAGGATTCGTTCGATCGGCGCGGCAGCCAGGTTCTCCCCGTCCACTCTCATCCAATCCGCGGTGCGCCCGGCGAGGTAGATCCAGCCCTCGGCATCCCGGTAGGCGAGGTCACCCGACCAGTACATGCCGTGGCGCATCCGTTCGGCGTCGGCCCGGGGGTCCTTGTAGTACCCGGTGAAGAAGCCGGATCCCGCGGTATTGACCAGTTCGCCGATGGCCTGGCCGGCGTTGAGCAGCGCGCCGTTCTCGTCGAGCCGGGCGGGGGGACACTCGCTGACGGTGTCGCTGTTGTAGACGGCCACCCCCGCGGCCCCTTTCCCGATGGAACCGGCCGGGGTACCCGGTTCGCGGATCACGATGACCGCGTTCTCCGTCGATCCGAAGCCGTCCTCGACCCGGGTGGCGAAGCGCCGGGCGAACTCCCGGATGTCCTTCTCGTTGGCCTCGTTGCCGAAGGCCACCCGCAACGGGTTGTCGGCGTCGTCGTCCCGTTCGGGCGTGGCGAGGATGTACGCCAGGGGCTTGCCGACGTAGTTCATGTAGGTGGCGTGGTAGCGCCGCACGTCGCTGAGGAAGTTCCGCGCCGAGAACGTTGCCGGCACGATGGCGGCGCCGGCCGCCACCGCGGGCGCCCACCCGGCCACCACCGCGTTGGAATGGAACAGCGGCATCGACACGTAGCAGGTGTCCTGACCGGTCAGCTCGAAACGCTCTCGCAGGCCGATGCCGGCGAACGTCGGCATCAAGTGGGAGACCAGCACCGCTTTGGGGTTTCCGCTGGTTCCGGAGGTGAAGATCATCATGAACGGGTCCGTCGGTTCCACCTGGCGGTGGGGGACCAGGGGGCCGGCTGTGGCGATCATGTCGTGCCATCGGGCGGTGGAGGTGTCGAGCACCGGGATTCCACCCAGATCCAATCCGTCCAGCAGCGGCCTGTGGTCGGCGTCGGTCACCACGAGCTGACAGTCGGCCCGGCGGATGTCGGCGGCCAGGGCGTCGCCGCGCCGGGTGGTGTTCAGCCCGCACAGCACGTAACCGCCCAGGCCGGCGGCGGCCAGCTGCGTCAGCATGTCGGGCGTGTTGCCCAACAGTGCGCCGAAGTGCATCGGCTGTCCGGGGTCGGCCACCGCCAGCAGAGCTGCCGCCTGCCCGGCCGAGATCGCCAGGTATTCGCGCCACGTCCAGTGCAGGTCCCGGCATTTCACAGCGACCGCGGGGTCGGAGGCCCGCCGCCGCAGCAGTGTTTGCATGGTGTCCGTCATGGGTTCGATCCCAGCCTATGCTGGCAGCGATGGGCGACAAGACGACCTGCGCGATCGTCGGCGGCGGACCGGCCGGCATGGTCCTGGGATTGCTGCTGGCCCGGGCCGGCGTCGATGTCACCCTGCTGGAGAAGCACGGCGATTTCCTGCGCGACTTTCGCGGCGACACCGTGCACTGTTCCACCATGCGGCTGCTGGACGAACTGGGTCTGTGGGAACAGTTTTCCGCCCTGCCGTTCACCGAGGTCCGCAACGGCAGTATCGACTTCGACGGCCGGGCGGTGACCTTCATCGACTTCGAGCGCCTGCGCCAGCCCCATCCGTTCATCGCCCTGGTGCCGCAATGGGATCTGCTCAATCTGCTCGCCGAGGCCGCTACCGCCGAGCCGACCTTCCACCTGCGGATGAATACCGAGGCCACGGGATTGCAGCGGGAGGGCGACCGGGTGACGGGGGTCCGGTACAGCGGGCCCGACGGCCCGGGCCGGCTGACGGCGGACCTCACCGTGGCCTGCGACGGCCGCTGGTCGATCGCACGCGCGCAAGCGGGTCTGCGGACACATGACTACCCGGTGCGTTTCGACGTGTGGTGGTTCAAGCTGCCGCGGCATCGGGACAGCCGATTCTCGTTCATGCCCCGCACCGCGCCCGGCAAAGCACTCGCCCTGATTCCCCGCGCAGGGTATTTCCAGATCGCCTACCTGGGCGCCAAGGGAACCGACGCGAAGCTGCGCGCGCAGGGTATCGACGAATTCCGCCGGCAGGTGGCCGAGGTGGTGCCGGAGGTAGCCGGCGAGCTCGGGGCGCTGCGGTCCATGGACGAGGTGAAGCATCTCGACGTCCGGGTGAACCGGCTGCGCCGCTGGCACCGCGACGGGTTGTTGTGCATTGGGGATGCCGCTCACGCGATGTCTCCGGTCGGCGGGGTCGGAATCAACCTGGCGGTGCAGGATGCCGTCGCCGCCGCCACCATTCTGGCGGAACCGCTCCGACGGCAACGGGTCACCGGCCGCCATCTGGCAGCGGTGCGGCGTCGCCGCGTCATCCCGACCGTGGTGACGCAATCGGTGCAGCGACTGTTGCATCGGCGGCTGCTCGGCCCGCTGCTGCGCGGTGAGGATCCGGCTCCGCCGGTCGCCCTGCGCATCATGGAGCGGATGCCCTGGCTGGCGGTCGTGCCCGCGTACTTCGTCGGAGTGGGCGTGCGGCCCGAACACGCCCCCGAATTCGCCCGCCGCGGATCCGGTGGCCGCGGTTGATCTGCGAATGCGACCGCCGACCGCCGAAGGCCGGCCGATGCGACACCGGGGTGCGGGGATGCCGGGATGGCGAGCTGGATGGTTGAATGAACCGACCCTGTTGGGGGGTTTGGTTCTCCGATGGGCGTCGATTGCGGCGTCGACTGAGAAGGTGATACGTCAGGTGAACCCGCGCGCGTCGTCGCGTGAACCCCAGCGCGCGGCGCTGTCGAGGTTCGCGCAGTGACCATCCGATTCATTCAGCGTTTCGCACTGTTGATCGTCGGGTTCTGGGCGCTGGCCGCTGTTGTGGGCAACAGCCTGGCCCCGCCGTTGGAGCGGGTCGTCGCAGACGCCGACCAGCCGTACCTGCCTTCGGGCACCCCCACCGCGCTGGCCATGCAGCGGGCGGCAAAGGCGTTCGCACAAGCACCGACCGACAACATCGGCTACGTGGTGCTGGTGCGAAACGGCATCCTCGGCGACCAGGACCGGCAGTTCTACGGCGACCTGCTCACCGCCCTGCGCTCCGATTCCGGGCATGTCCTCGATATCACCGACTGGTGGCGGGTGCCGGCCACCGCACCCGCGGCGGTGAGCGAAGACAAACACATGGTGATCGCCCCGATCCGGCTCGGGGGCCTGATAGGCACGACCGAAGCCATCGATTCGATCAACTCGGTGCGCGGCATCGTCGCCTCGCAACCCGCACCCGAGGGCATGCACGTCTATGTCACCGGCCCCGGCGCGACCATCATGGACGAGTTCGATGCGGTCGACCGGCAGAGCATGGTCATCACCGCAGCAACGTTCCTGGTGCTGCTCATCCTGCTGCTGATCGTCTACCGGTCACTGATCACCGCGATGGTGCCGTTGGTGTCGGTCGCCATGGCGCTGGCCGTGGCCAAGCCGGTCATCTCCGACCTCGGCTCACGCGGAGTAGTCAGCGTTTCGCAGTTCTCCCTGTCGGTCAGCGTCGCCATGGCGGTGGGGGCGGGAACAGGCTTGGGCATCTTCCTGTTGGGCCGCTACCACGAACGACGCCGCCAGCAGATCCCCCCGGCGGAGGCGCTTGCCGACGCCTACCGGGGTGTGGCGCCGGCCATTGCCGGCTCGGTGCTCATCGTCGTCGCCCCGTTGGTGGTGATGGGTTGGCTCAGCATTGCCCGGATCAGCATGCTGGCCACCACCGGCCTGCTTTTCGGGATCGGTGTCATCGCCGTGGGCGCCTCCGCATTGACCCTGACCCCGGCCCTCATCTCCCTCGCCGGGCGTAACGACCTGTCGAAACCCCCGCGGCGGGAGCGACTGCACGACCGATACCGGCGCATCGGCGTCCAGGTCGCCCGCTGGCCGGCACCCATTCTGGTGTCCAGCGGCGTCTTCGTGTTCATCCTGATCCTCGCCCTGCACGAGGTGCCGATCGGCTGGGACGAAACCACCGCCACCTCACCGAAGTCCGAATCCCGCCGCACCTACGAGTTGGTCAACCGGCACTTTCCGCCGAACCAGCTGTTTCCCGACGTGGTCACCATCGAGACCAGCCGCGACATCCGGACACCGGCCGGCCTGGCCGGCATCGAACGGGTCACCAGCGCGATCATGGGGATCTCCGGTGTGCGCATGGTGCAGTCCGCGAGCCACCCCGGCGGAATGGTGTCCAAGCAGGCTTCGCTGACGCCGACCGGAGGCAATCTGGGCGACCTCATCGACATATTCGCCGACCGGATGGCCGCGGGTGAGGGATCATTCGTCGAACTCGACGCCGCGATCAGCGATCTGATCGGCGGGCTCGACATGATTCAGGCCGGCCCCCGGTCGGGCAACTATGCGCTCGGCGGTGTCAGCCTGGCCATCAACCTGACTCAGACGGCGATCTCCAAGATCAGGGCGGTCAACGCCGACGTCTCCGACATCTTCAATCCGCTGCGCAGCTTCGTCGCCTCGATCACCGAGTGCCGATCGACTCCGGTCTGTGTGGCCGCTCAAGAAGTGCTGCAGTGGGCAACCGACGTCACCGACGGGTCCACGAACCTGATCGGCTCCACCGACGACCTGCTGAAGTCGATTGCCGATGCCACCGGCCGGGCCGGCCTGCCGGATCTGGATATTGCCCTGATGGGCATCAGCGCACATGTCGAGCAGGTGCGGGCGGAGGCGGCCGGGCTGCGGGTCACCATCGCCAGTTCCCGCCCGGTGCCCACGCCGGAACTCGCGAGCTATCTGCGCCGGTTGGTCCCCATCTCGCAGGGCGGCCCCGGTGTGGACCTGTACTCCTCGCGCAGGATTCTGACCGACCCGAACATGCGCCCCGTCCTCAACGAGTTCTTTTCACCCAACGGACGCGCGACCCGGCTCTACGTCTACGGCAATGGGCGCGAATGGGGCCACGACGGTGCGCGGCGCGCTCGCACGATAGCGGCCGTGGTCGCCGACACGACACGATCCGGCCCCCTGCGATCCACCGGCATCGAACTCACCGGAGTCGGCCCGGTGACCCGCGACCTGCAGGACAGCATCGGCGGCAATTTGAAGACGATGGTGGGTCTCACCCTGGGCGTCATTCTGTTGATTTCGGCCCTGCTGTTGCGCAGCCTGCTCGCCGGGACAGTGCTTCTGGGCACCCTCGTGACGTCCTACCTGTGCGCTCTGGGCGCCAGCGCGCTGATTTTGCAACGCATCCTGAATCATCCGGTGCTGTGGACGGTGCCGCCGATCGCGTTCGTGTCGATGCTCGGCGTCGCCTCCGGCGCAAACCTGGTTTTTGTGTTGCGGGTCCGCGAAGGGCTGTATGCGGGGCTGCGCACCAGCGTCATGCGAGCGTCCGCCGCGACGGGTGGCGCGGCGACCGCCGGCGGCCTCGTTGTCGGGATACCGCTGCTTGCGCTGGCGGCGAGCCGGGTGACCGGCGTGGCGCAGATCGGTGTCACGGTCGGCCTAGGCCTGCTGCTCAACGCACTGGTGGTGCGAACCTTCGTTCTCCCGGCCCTGATGGTCGTGCTGGACCGCTGGCTGTGGTGGTCCCGAACACCGGCGGGCGAGGAGGAGCAGGAATATGACCAGCAGGTACGCCACACTCACCCGTGAGCAGCTTGCCATCCTGGTGCCGGAGCTGCTGCTGATCGGTCAGCTGATCGACCGGTCGGCAATGGCCTGGTGCATCCAGCACTTCGGCCGCGAGACCATGGTGCAGATCGCAATCGACGAATGGGCCGGGGCCAGCCCCATCTACACCAGACGAATGCAACGGGCCCTGAACTTCACCGGCGATGACGTCATCACGATCTTCAAGGGTCTGCAGCTCGATATCGGTGCTCCACCGCAGTTCATGGACTTCCGGTACACCGTGCACGATCGCTGGCACGGCGAATTCCAGCTGGACCACTGCGGAGCACTGCTGGACGTCGAGCCGATGGGCGACGACTACGTCCGCGGCATGTGTCACGACATCGAGGACCCGACTTTCGACGCCACCGCGCTGGCCACCAACCGGCGAGCCCAGGTCCGCCCGATCCACCGGCCGCCCCGGACACCGGCCGACCGGCAGCCGCACTGCGCGTGGACGGTGATCATCGACGACTCCCACCCGGAGGTCGGCTTCATTCCCGCGCTCGACATCGTCGGCCGGAGCCGGGCCGCCGAGACCGAACTCGATCCCATCGATGACACCGAGCCGGGTCGGTCCGACTACTCCGGCCCGCTGCTCTGCGACGTCGACTTCGGCGCCTTCTCCCATTCGGCGCTGGTTCGCATCGCCGACGAGGTCTGCCTGCAGATGCACCTGCTCTACCTGTCGTTCGCCCTCGCGGTGGACAAGCACGCCCGCGGCGACACCGCCAAGGCAACGCTGATCGGCACCAAAGGGCTCATCGGCCTGGCGGGCCTGGCGGCCGAGCGGATCCACCGGGCACTCGATCTGCCCGGCGGCGTCGAGGGTGCTGTCGGTGTCCTGGAGCTGCACCCGCTGTTCAACCCGGCGGCCTACGTTTCAGCCGACTTCGCCGCCGACCGGGTTCACCTGCACCCGTCGCCGGCACATCGCGACAATGCCTGGCCCGCGCTGGTGTCACCCCGGTCGATCGAACCGCTGCAGGCGATTCTGACCGCGGTCGATCCCCGTCTGCGCGTCGAAGTCGGCGGCACCCCGGCGGATTGGACGGCAATCGTCTACGAAACCGATACGGCGGCAAAGGAATTCCCCGAGGTGTCGGTAGCAAAGTTCAGCGGCGGGTCGACATTCGTATTCCGGCCGCGAAAATCGCTGCCGATCACACCGGTATAGCCGAAGCTGCCCCGGCCGTAGGGTGACGCTGTGACCGGAGCGGATCGGCGCCGCTGGGACCAGCGGTACACACGGCTGGGACCGCCCGGCGCCGACGCCATCGGGCCACCGGAATTCCTGGCGCCCTATGCGGACCTGATTCCCGCCGCCGGGCATGCCCTCGACATCGCCTGCGGACAGGGACGGGCGGCGGTGTGGCTGGCAAGCCGCGGTTTGCATGTCTGGGGTGTGGACGTTTCCCCGGTGGCCATCGACCAGGCGCGAAATCTTGCCAGATGCAGCGGATTTGCGACGCAGTGCCGGTTCGACGCCGTCGACCTCGATGCCGGGCTGCCGCCCGGGCCGCTGGTCGAGGTGATCCTGTGCCACAAGTTCCGCGACCGGCGCCTGGATCCGACGCTGGCGGCTCGTCTGGCGCCGGGCGGGCTGCTGGCGATCGCGAACCTCGGCGAGGCCGGTGCGGGTGTGTCCCGGTTCCGGGCGCACGCGGGCGAATTGGTGTCGCGGTTCGGCGAACTCGATGCGGTGGCAGCCGGGGAGGCCGACGGAACGGCCTGGTTGCTGGCGCGAGGGTGAAGTGTCAGGCCGGTGACGATGGCGGCGGTGCGCCGCCCCCTGCCGGCCCGGCCGCCCCTGCCGGTCCGGCCGCCCCGCTCACGATGAGCGACTCGACCGCCGTGGCCTGCTCGAAACCCTCGACTTCGACGCGCCACTCGTAGATTCCCGGCTCCAAGGGGATACCACCGGGAATGCTGATGGTGAACGGCATCCGTACCGCGGTGCCCGGAATCGCCCCCGGAGGCCGGCCCGCCTCTGCCGAGGCCTCGAACGATATCTTCTGCGGGCCGTGCGGGCCGGATACCGCGACGGGTTCGCCGTCGGTGGTCAACAGCTGGCACAGCAGCTTGTGGCGCTTGTTGGTCTCGTCCCAGTCGATGTCGAGAAACATCAGCAGGGAAAAAGGCGGCGTCGGTGTCTGGCATTGCCGCCAGCCCAGACCCAGGGTGTGCACCTTGCCGGACTGTCCATCGGCCTGTACCGAGTCCGCGAGAAAAAGGCTGAGTCTCAAATCGGCGTCCTGTCCCCAGTCGTAACGCACCTGTCCGGTCGCGCCGATAATAGCGTCAGCCGCCCGGCGGCAGCTCACGCGGCCGGTCGGTCGAACACAACTCGTGCAGGCCGTCCTGCCCGGCCAACTCGAGCCGGGAATTGCGACCCGAGCCGCCTACCGCCAGACCGGCCAGGACAGCGTGCGGCGCCGGGTCCAGGTCCGGATGCTCCGCCCCGCCGCGGGTGGACGCGATCCGATTGATGCCGGTCCGCTGTTCCCGGGCCGGCCGGGGAGCCGGGGACGGCAACACCTGCTGACCGTCGGCGCCGTCGGCGCTCAGGGAATTCACCGTCACCTTCCGGGTGCGCTTGAGCGAGAAGGCGATCTCTTCGACCTCCTCGAATACCTGACGCGCGGAGCGCAACGGCGCCGCGGTGGTGTCGATGGCCCGGGCGACGAACGGCGGAACCAGCGGGCGAATCCAGCGGGCCGCCGCCTTGGTGGCGTCGGGGATCGACGGAATCGGCAATACACCGCGGTGCCGGTCGGGCTCGTCGTAGCGATCGACTCCCTGCCGACCGGGATCGACCGGCGCCGGCAGGTTCTGCACGGTGCCGCCGGGCAATTCGGCGAGCCCCCGGCTGGCGGCTTCCGCTTCTGCGGCTATCGGCAGATACATGTCTTCCCCTGACTCGACGGCCCGTTCGGCCGAGGCGCGCACCGGCGCACCCGGCGCCTCCAGTGCCTCGACGACTCGCCGACGCTGGTGTTCGCGGTCGATTTCGGTCTGGGCATCGATGGCCAGCCGGGTTTGGGCCAGTTGGTGCTCGGCCCACAGGATTTCCGCGGTGCGCCGCACCTCGGCCCGCTTGACGGCGATCGCGGTGTCGGCATCCAGCTCGGCACGCTCGCGCTGTGCCTGCGCACTGGCATCACGATCGCGGGTGGTCTCGCCTCGCCACCCTCGCAGAATCAGCGGCAACAGATACAACAGGGTGGCGAAGACGATGACCAGGGCCCGCAGCAGCAGCAGCCCGGCGTCGGCAAGGGTCAGGGTGTTCATCGCGGCCCACCGCCCGCTCAGTCCGCCGCGAGCACCGGCGACCACCGCCAGGCGCTCGCCCGCGACCGCCTCCTCATCGCGCGCCACTTCGACGTCCAGATCCGGCGCCAGGCGGTCCCGAGCGGCCACCGCGTTGGCCAACTCCGCCTGCGCGCCGGCGACCAGCTGGTTCGCCGTGCGGGCTTCGGGCCCCCGGCCCGGGACGCCGGTGATGCGGGTCTGCGGGCACGCCGGGGTCGGACGGTATTCACAGCGGGCGACAACCAACGCGTGATCGAGGCGCTCGCGGGCCAGGTCCACCGTGACGTCCAGACCCGTGCGAGCCTCCCTGTCCCGTTGCAACGAGCCGATGGCCTGCGCGACCGCCGGCGCCGAGTCCGCCGTTTGCAACGCACGTTCGTCTAGGCGCCGGTCGATCGCCCGGCCGAATATCAGCAGCGCGGCCAGTTCACCGACGACGACACCGATCCCGACCGCGACCGCGATGCGGCCGGCCAGACCCTTCCGGCTCGGGGTGGGGCCACTGGCCAGCGCCCGGCTTGCGCCACCGGCGAGTACGCCGAACAGGAATGTCGATGCCACGATCGCCCACATCGGTGCCGAGGGAGCCGAGGAGCCGACCGCCAGGGCCGCGACCAACCAGGCCAGCACCCCCGCGATCCACGGGGCGGCCGAGGACCAGTCGGTTTTTTCCTGCATGAGCATCAGATGTCGACACCTCCAATCGCCTCAAGGGTGGCAGGCCACCGGGCGACACACCGAATCAAACGGCCTGCCTGTGGCTATCTTCACAAGCCGGCCCACCCGGGCACAGATCACTTTCGCCGGGATCCGCGCGGCAGGATTCCCGCCTGTTTTCCCGCGACGCGGGCCGATCAGCTGCCCAAACGACCCGAAACATGAGACGGTATCCAGCTATGCAGACTCAGGACTTGCTCAGTTACGAAGAGTTCGGACGCAGATTCTTCGAGATCGCGGTCACGCCCGAGCGGGTGGCCGGGGCGCTGTCCGACATCGCGGGCAGTGAATTCGCCATGGAGCCGATAGCACAAGGACCCGGCGGAATCGCCAAAGTCAGCGCGAACGTCAGGATCCAGGAACCCCGGGTGACCCGCAAACTGGGTGACCTCATCACGTTTGCCATCCACATCCCGTTGTCCATCGACCTACTGCTGGACCTGCGCCTGGACAAGCAGAAGTTCGCCGTCACCGGCGACATCGCGCTCAAAGCCACCGCGCGGGCGGCCGAACCGCTGCTGCTCATCGTCGATGTCTCCAAGCCGCGGCCGTCGGACATCACGGTCAATGTGTCGTCGAAGTCGATACGCGGCGAAGTGTTGCGCATCATCGCCGGCGTGGACGGCGAGATCCGCCGGTTCATCGCCCAGTACGTCCGTGCGGAAATCGATTCACCGAAGTCGCAGGCCGCCCAGGTCATCGACGTGGCGACCCAGGTGGCGTCCGCCTGGTCGACGATGTAGCGCCCGTCGAGTCCCGCACCGCATCGAGTAGCGCGGCGGCTCGGGGATCGGCGAAAACCTCTTCCAGCAGCAGCGGCCGGCCATCGGGGCCGGACAGCGGAACACGCCAGTTGGGGTATTCGTCGATGGTCCCCGGCTGATTCTGGGTGCGCCGGTCGCCGACCGCGTCGGTCAACGCCACGCCCAGCAGCCGCGAGGGTGTGCGGCCCAGGTACTGGTAGAGCGCCCGGATGAGCCGTTCGGCAGGGATCTCGTCGTCCGTCCCGTCAACGGAAGCATCGTTGCCCAGCAGCCCCGCCCCGCGCAGTTCGGCCAGCCAGGCCGCCCGCTCGGCGGCTGCGGATTCCAGTTCGGCTTCGGCCGGTCGGGTCAGCAACCCCAGGGATTCCCGCAACCGCACGTGGTCGCCGGCCAGGTAGCCCGCGGTCGGCGGCAGGTCGTGGGTGGTGACCGAGGACAGGCAGTACTCCCGCCAGCGCTCGGCCGGCAGCGGTCTGCCGGCGACGTCGCCCGGGTGCCGGTCCTGTTCGAACCACAGGATCGAAGTACCCAGCAGGCCGCGTAGCAACAGGTAGTCGCGCACCCAGGGCTCCACGGTCCCCAGGTCTTCGCCGACGACCACAGCCCCGGCCCGATGAGCTTCCAGTGCGACGATGCCGATCATCGCTTCGTGGTCGTAGCGGACATAGGTGCCCTCGGAGGGCGGCCGGCCACGGGGGATCCACCACAGGCGGAACAGTCCCATGACGTGGTCGATGCGGACGCCACCGGCATGCCGCAGCACCGCGCGGATCATGCCGCGGAAGGCCCGGTACTCCGATTCGGCGAGCCGGTCGGGCCGCCAGGGCGGCTGCGACCAGTCCTGGCCGAGCTGATTGAACTCGTCCGGGGGTGCACCGGCGGTGACCCCCTGGGCCAGCACGTCCTGCAGGGACCAGGCGTCGGCGCCATCGGGATGCACACCGACGGCCAGGTCGTGCACGATCCCCAGTGTCATTCCGGCCCGCCGGGCCTGCGACTGAGCCGTTGCCAGCTGCTCGTCGAGTTGCCACTGCATCCAGCGGTGGAAATCGACGGCCTGCTCGTTTTTCCGCACGAACTCGGCCACCCTTGCCCCGGCCGGGTGCCGCAACGACTTCGGCCACCGATGCCAGTCGGTCCCGTGCTTTTCGGCCACCGCACACCAGGTGGCGAAGTCGTCCAGCGCAGCGCCCTCCCGTTCGCGATAGGCGGTGTAGGCGAACTCGCGCCCCGCCGTCCGGGGGAGGCGATACAGGAGTTCGAGCACCTCGCGTTTGGCGGCCCAGGCAGAGTCGCGATCGATGCTGTCGATCCGTTCGGCGCGGTGCTGCACCGTTGTGCGCAGCCGGCGCACCCGGCCACGCTTGGGCAGGTCGGCGAATTCGGGGATGGCCTCCACGTGCAGGTAGAGCGGGTTGAAGAAGCGCCTGGAGGTCGGCAGGTAGGGGGAGGGTTCCATGGGTGCGTCCGGGCCCGACGGTGCGGCCGCGTGCAGCGGATTGACCAGCAGGTAGTCGGCGCCGTGCGCGGTCCCCGACCACAGCGCAAGATCGGCGAGGTCGGTCACGTCGCCGACTCCCCAGGACTGCCGGGACCGGACGCTGTAGAGCTGGGCGGCCAGCCCCCAGGCGCGCTTGCCCCCGATCGTCTCCGGCAGGCCGACCCAGTCCGGGGTGATGATGACCGCCGCGCCGGTCTCGATGTCGCCGGAGCGGACCCGCAGGCGGTGGTACCCCAGCGGCAGGCCGGCGGGCAGAGCGAAGCTGGCTTCGCCGACCCAGCGCCCGTCCAGCTCGAAGGGCGGAGTGAAATTGTCGACCTGCCTCACCCCGCCGCGCTCGCTGCCGTCTTCGAGCTGCAGCCACACCGTCACATCGGCGCCGTGGGTCACATGCGCCCAGAATTGCGTCTCTTCGCCGGCCCGCCCGACGATCGTCGGGGGCAGTGCTCGCGCCCAGTGGGAACGACGTTCGGCGACCAGGGCCGCGGCGCGTTGCTCCTCGGTGCCCGCTGGGACGTCCAGCGCCGCCAGGGCAGCGACCACGGCGTTTTCCGGAACGGGCACGTCGCGGTTGTTCCAGTCCCGGTAGCTGGTCGCGATCCCGTACCGCCGCGCGAGTTCGACGAGCGAGGGCGCAAGCAGTGTCATAACGCCAATTTTGCGTGCAACACCGATCCGCCCGCGAGCGTGGGGGCGAGCAGTCTGCGAGTTGGCGCGCCGGCCGGACCGCTGGCGACTACCATGGCCGGTGCACACGAAGTACGGTCGGCTGGCTAGCCAACGGGGGCTAGGTCGTCTGGCACGGTCGTCTGGCACGGTCGTCTGGCACGGCTGATGCCCGTGCCCTACGGTTATTCGGTGCACCTGACTCTCATCGATCATGAGGGCTTTGTATCTAGGCGATTTGACAGGACCGGAAGGTGATCGAACGTGGCTGAACATAGCCGCGGACAGCGGGGGTCGGGTTACGGCCTGGGGCTGTCGACCAAGACCCAGGTAACGGGATACCAATTCCTGGCGCGCCGCACCGCGATGGCGCTGACCCGCTGGCGGGTGCGGATGGAGATCGAACCGGGACGCCGGCAGACGCTGGCGGTCATCGGATCGGTGTCGGCTTCGCTGGTGGTCTGCCTGGGCGCGCTGCTGTGGTCGGTGATCAGCCCGTCGGGTCAGATCAACGAATCGCCGATCATCGCCGACCGTGACTCGGGCGCGCTGTACGTCCGGATCGGCGACCGGCTGTATCCCGCCCTGAACCTGGCGTCGGCACGATTGATCACCGGTCGTCCGGACAACCCGCACCTCGTCCGGTCCAGCCAGATCGAGGACCTCCCGCACGGCCCGCTGGTCGGCATACCCGGCGCACCGTCGGACTTCTCGGCCAAGAGCCCCCCGGCATCCTCCTGGCTGGTGTGCGACACCGTGGGCAGCGCCGGCGGCACCTTGGCGTCGCCGCCCGGCGTGACCGTCACCGTCATCGACGGCACCCCGGACCTGTCGGGCCACCGCCGGATACTGCAGGGTTCCGATGCGGTGGTCCTGAGCTACGGCGGAAACACCTGGGTGGTCCGCGAGGGACGTCGGTCGAAGGTCGACGCCAGGAATCGCTCGGTGCTGCTGCCGCTGGGCCTGACCCCGGAACAGATCAGCGACGCCCGCCCGATGAGCCACGCCCTCTACGACGCGTTGCCGGTGGGGCCGGAACTGCTGGTACCGGAGGTGCCCGAGGCGGGTTCCCCGGCAACGTTTCCCGGCGCACCCGGCCCGGTCGGGACGATTCTGGTGACCCCGCAAGTCAGCGGCCCCCAGCAATATTCGCTGGTGGTGAAAGACGGCGTGCAAACTGTGCCACCGCTGGTCGCCCAGATCCTGCAGAACGCCGGCCACCCGGGTGACACCAAGCCGGTGACCGTCGACCCCTCGGCGCTGGCCAAGATGCCGGTGGTCAATCGGATCGACCTTTCTTCCTATCCGGACAATCCGCTGAATGTGCTCGACATCCGGGAGAATCCCTCTACCTGCTGGTGGTGGGAACGGACCATGGGAGAGCACCGCGCTCGGGTGAAGGTGGTGTCGGGCCCGACATTGCCGATCAAGGACACCGAGATGAGTCGGGTGGTCAGCCTGGTGAAGGCCGACATGGCCGGTCGCGAGGCCGACCACGTCTATTTCGGGCCCGACTTCGCCAACTTCGTCGCCGTCACCGGCAACAACCCCGCCGCCCAGACGGCCGAATCGCTGTGGTGGCTGACCAATTCCGGCGCGCGGTTCGGTGTGGAAGACTCCAACGATGCCCGCCAGGCCCTTGGTCTGACACTGCAACCAAGCCTGTCACCGTGGGCCGCGCTTCGCCTGCTGCCGGCGGGCCCGACCCTGTCCCGGGAAGACGCACTGGTCGAGCACAACACGCTACCCATGGACATGAGCCCCGAAGAGCTGGTGGTGCCGAAGTGAAACGCGGTTTTGCACGTCCGACACCGGAGAAGGCCCCGCAGGTCAAGCCGGAGAACATCGTCCTGCCGACGCCGCTGAGCATCCCCCCGCCCGAAGGCAAGCCCTGGTACATGATCGTGATCGGGGTTGTGGTCCTGGGCATGTTGGGCGGCATGGTGCTGATGCTTGTCCGCAGCGGGTCGAACATGATGGGCGGAATGGGTTCTATCTTCCCGATCTTCATGATGGGCGGGATCATGATGATGATGTTCCGCGGCATGGGCGGCGGACAGCAGCAGATGAGCCGGCCCAAGCTCGATGCCATGCGCGCCCAGTTCATGATGATGCTGGACATGCTGCGGGAGACCGCGCACGAGTCGGCCGACAGCATGGATGCCAACTACCGGTGGTATCACCCGGCGCCCGACACCCTGACGGCTGCGGTCGGGTCGGCGCGGATGTGGGAGCGCAAACCCGACGGCAAGGATCTCAACTTCGGCGTCGTGCGGGTCGGCGTCGGCATGACACGACCCGAGGTGACCTGGGGCGAACCGCAGAACATGCCCACCGACATCGAGCTGGAACCGGTGACCGGCAAGGCACTGCAGGAGTTCGGGCGCTATCAGAGCGTCGTCTACAACCTGCCGAAGATGATCTCGGTGCTGGTCGAGCCCTGGTACGCGCTTATCGGTGAGCGCGAGCAGGTGCGGGCCCTGATGCGCGCGCTCATCTGCCAGCTGACGTTCTCCCACGGCCCGGATCACATGCGCTTCATCGTCGTCAGCTCCGATGCCGACGAGTGGGACTGGGTCAAGTGGCTTCCCCACTTCGGTGACGCTCGGCGCCAGGATGCCGCCGGCAGCGCCCGGATGGTCTACAGCTCGGTCCGGGAGTTCGCCGCCGAGCAGGCCGAACTGTTCGCCGGGCGGGGTTCGTTCACCCCGCGGCACGCCAGTTCGTCCGCACAGACGCCGACTCCGCACACGGTGATCGTCGCCGACATCGACGATCCGCAATGGGAGTACGTGATCAGCTCCGAGGGCGTCGACGGGGTGACGTTCTTCGACCTGACGGGCTCGGCGATGTGGACCGAGGTCCCCGAACGCAAGCTGCGGTTCAACGAGATCGGGGTGATCGAGGCCCTGCCAAGAGACCGCGACACCTGGATGGTGATCGACGACAACCCCTGGTTCTTCGCCCTGACCGACCAGATGAGCCTCCCCGAAGCCGAAGTGTTCGCCCAGAAGCTGGCCCAGTGGCGGTTGGCCGAGGCATACGAAGAGATCGGCCAGCGGGTAGCCCACATCGGCGCCCGGGACATCCTGACCTACTACGGGATCGAAGACCCGGCCGAGATCGATTTCGGCGATTTGTGGGGCAGCCGAACCGACTCGATGGGCCGGTCGAGATTGCGGGTGCCGTTCGGAAATCGCTCCGACAACGGCGAATTGCTGTTTCTCGACATGAAGTCGTTGGACGAAGGCGGCGACGGCCCGCACGGCGTCATGTCCGGGACGACGGGTTCGGGCAAGTCGACGCTGGTGCGAACGGTGATCGAATCACTGATGCTCGGCCACCCCCCGGACGAACTGCAGTTCGTTCTCGCCGACCTCAAGGGCGGCTCGGCCGTCAAGCCGTTCGCCGGGGTGCCACACGTGTCCCGCATCATCACCGACCTCGAGGAAGACCAAGCGCTGATGGAGCGCTTCCTGGACGCGCTGTGGGGTGAGATCGCACGCCGGAAAGCGATATGCGACAGCGCCGGTGTGGACGACGCCAAGGAATACAACGCGGTACGGGCACGGATGCGCACGCGCGGTCAGGACATGCCGCCGCTGCCGATGCTCGTGGTGGTCATCGACGAGTTCTACGAGTGGTTCCGCATCATGCCGACCGCGGTCGACGTGCTGGACTCCATCGGCCGCCAGGGTCGCGCCTACTGGATTCATCTGATGATGGCCTCGCAGACCATCGAAAGCCGCGCCGAGAAGCTCATGGAGAACATGGGTTACCGCCTGGTGCTCAAGGCGCGGACCGCCGGCGCCGCCCAGGCGGCCGGGGTGCCCAACGCGGTGAACCTTCCCGCTCAGGCCGGACTCGGTTATTTCCGCAAGAGCCTCGAGGACGTCATCCGCTTCCAGGCCGAGTTCCTGTGGCGGGACTACATCCGGCTGACCAACTTCGACGACGACGAGGCACCGGTGGTGGTGCACAACATCGACTACGTGCGCCCGCAACTGTTCACCAACGCGTTCACACCGCTGGAGGTGAGCGTCGGGGGCCCCGAGGTCGAACCGCCGGCGATCAGCTACACCAGCGGCGACCTGGGCGGCACCCCGGATGCGGACGCCGAGGCCGAGGAAGAAGCGATCAGGACGCCGAAGGTCGGTACGGCGATCATCGACCAATTGCGCAAGATCGAGTTCGAGCCGTACCGGTTGTGGCAGCCCCCGCTGACCAAGCCGGTCCCGATCGACGAACTGGTCAACCGTCACCTGGGTCGCCCGTGGAACCAGGATTACGGTTCGGCGCGGGATCTGGTGTTTCCGTTGGGCGTCATCGACCGCCCGTTCAAGCACGACCAACCGCCGCTGACGGTGGACACCTCGGGTCCGGGGGCCAACGTGCTGATCCTCGGCGCGGGTGGATCCGGTAAGACCACCGCACTGCAGACGCTGATCTGTTCGGCGGCTTTGACCCACACTCCCGAGCAGGTGCAGTTCTACTGTCTGGCCTACAGCAGCACCGCGTTGACGACGATCGCGCGGCTGCCGCATGTGGGCGAGGTGGCCGGGCCCACCGACCCCTACGGTGTGCGCCGCACGATCGCGGAGTTGCTGGCACTGGTGCGCGAGCGTAAACGCACCTTCTTAGAACACGGGATCGCCTCGATGGAGATGTTCCGCCGCCGCAAGTTCGGCGGAGAGCCGGGCCCGGTGCCCAACGACGGTTTCGGCGATGTCTTCCTGGCCATCGACAACTACCGGGCGCTGGCCGAAGAGAACGAGGTGCTGATCGAACAGGTCAACGTGATCATCAACCAGGGTCCCTCGTTCGGGGTGCACGTGGTGGTCACCGCGGATCGCGAGTCTGAGCTGCGGCCACCGGTGCGCAGTGGCTTCGGTTCCCGCGTGGAGCTGAGGCTGGCCGCGGTCGAGGACGCCAAATTGGTGCGCTCCCGGTTCGCCAAGGACGTCCCGGTCAAGCCGGGCCGCGGGATGGTGGCCGTCAACTACGTGCGGCTGGACGGCGACCCGCAGGCCGGTCTGCACACCCTGGTGGCCCGGCCGGCGCTGGCGAACACGCCCGACCGCACCTTTGAAAGCGACAGCATCGTGGCGGCGGTCAGCCAGCTCACCACCGCGGCGGCCCCGCCGGTACGCAGGCTGCCCGCGCGGTTCGGAGTGGACCAGGTGCGCGAGCTGTCCGCGCGCGACACCCGCCAGGGTGTCGGCGCCGGTGGAATCGCTTGGGCGATATCGGAACTGGACCTTCAGCCGGTGTATCTCAACTTTGCCGAGAACTCCCACCTGATGGTCACCGGACGTCGCGAGTGCGGACGCACGACGACGTTGGCCACCATCATGGCCGAAATCGGGCGGTTGTACGCACCCGGCGCCAGCAGCGCTCCACCGCCGCCGCCGGACCGGCCATCGGCACAGGTGTGGTTGATCGACCCGCGGCGTCAGCTGCTGACCACGCTGGGTTCGGACTACGTGGAGAAGTTCGCCTACAACCTCGACGGGGTGGTGGCGATGATGGGCGACCTGGCAACGGCCCTGGCGGGCCGCGAGCCGCCGCCGGGATTGTCCGCCCAGGAGTTGTTGTCCCGGTCGTGGTGGAGTGGCCCGGAGATCTTCCTGATCGTCGACGACCTTCAACAGCTGCCGGCCGGCTTCGACTCGCCGCTGCACAAGGCCGTGCCGTTCGTCAACCGCGCTTCCGATGTCGGCCTGCACGTGATCGTCACCCGCTCGTTCGGCGGCTGGTCGTCGGCTGGCAGCGACCCCATGCTGCGCGCCCTGCACCAGGCGAATTCGCCGCTGCTGGTGATGGACGCCGATCCCGACGAGGGCTTCATCCGCGGCAAGATGAAGGGCGGTCCGTTGCCCCGGGGCCGCGGCCTGTTGATGGCGGAGGACACCGGAGTCTTCGTGCAAGTTGCGGCCACCGAGGTGCACAGGCAGTAGTACTGTGTCATTGCAGGTGGGTAGTTCGTCTTACCGTTGGGTGAACAATCGCAGACAGGTGACGCGGGGGGAAGTCTGATCGCGAATCGTCATCTAACCTATTGCACAGCCCTACCGCACAGCCCTATTGCACAGCGTGTTCGCCGAGATGATTCAGGGAGGAAAGCACCATGTCGTTCGTGTCCACACAACCTGAAGCGCTCGCGGCGGCGGCCGGGAACCTACAGGGCATCGGCACCGCTATGAGTGCCCAGAACGCAGCCGCCGCAGCTCCGACCACAGGCGTGGTGCCGGCTGCCGCCGACGAAGTGTCTGCGCTGACGGCCGCCCAGTTCGCGGCTCACGCCCAGATGTACCAGGCGGTCAGCGCCCAGGCGGCCGCAATTCACGAGATGTTCGTGAACACGCTGACCACCAGTTCGGGCTCGTATGCGGCCACCGAGGACGCCAACGCTGCCACCGCCGGCTGAGGCACGGGTAATCACCGGATCCAGCCAACCTGAAAATCAGTACCCAACCGAAGAGATAACCAACAGTTAAGGAGAACAAGAGTGACCACGCGTTTTTTGACTGACCCGCACGCGATGCGCGACATGGCGGGCCGTTTCGAAGTTCACGCCCAGACGGTCGAGGACGAGGCTCGTCGGATGATGGCTTCCTCGCAGAGCATCTCGGGCGCCGGCTGGCGCGGTCTGGCCGAGGCCACCTCGATGAACACGATGGTTCAGATGAACCAGGCTTTCCGCAACATCGTGAACATGCTGCACGGGGTTCGTGACGGACTCGTCCGTGACGCCAACAACTACGAGCAGCAAGAGCAGGCGTCGCAGACGATCCT
>NZ_JBKECZ010000128.1:0-9166 GCF_047975165.1 Mycobacterium sp. | reverse complement strand
GCCTGCGAGTACCGCATGCCGTAGTGCTTGGGATTGGTTTGATACCCCGCCGCCTTGGCCCACGCCCGGCCCGTAGCGCCATGCACCCCGGCCACCGTCGCCGCCGCCGTCGGCGACAGACCCGAATTCACCGCCTCCCAGAACCGCTCACGCACCGACTCCGGCAACCTGTGTGGACCCCGCACCCGAAACCCCATCGAACAACACCTCCGAACTCGTCAGGTGTTGCAGCGACCACTTGAGTCTGAGCGCACTTTTGCGCCACCGGCGCAGAGTCAACCGGGTGGGGATCTACGGCGCTGGTGTGCCGTTGCCGCCGTTGCCACCCCTGCCGCCGTTGGCGGTATGGCCGGTGCCGCCCTGTCCGCCCTTGCCGTACAACCAGCCCCCGGGATGTCCATTGGAACTGCTCGCCGTCCAGTCAGCGCCGTCACCAACCAGCGGCCGCCTGCAACGACGTCGTCACCGACACCGCAGCAGCATTGACCTCCTCCAGCACCGCACCAATACCCACCACCTGCCCCGCCGCAGCACCCAACACATCGGTCGTAGCGACAACGAACGACATAAGAAACACTCCCGGGTCTGGCATGGTTGAACTGCGACGCAACAGTGCCCATTTCCCGTGTTCACCGCAGCTTGATTCGCGTCGATTCCTACGACTCCCCTGCCCTCCGATGATGGTCGGCTACCTCCCGGCTGCTGCCCGTCTAGCTCACTCGGTGTTGAACTGCCGCACCGCGTCGATGCGGGCTTTGAGCTGCTCACTGGTTGCCGCGGCGATCGGCGGCCCACCGCAACGGCGACGCAGCTCGTTGTGGATCCAGCCGTGCGGTCTGCCGGTGCGGTGGTGGGCGATCGAGACCAGCGTGTTGAGTTCGCGGCGCAACTGGCGAATCTGGCCGTGGGTGGTGATCGCCGGCGAGCCGGGGCCTTGCGTGGCTGTGCGCTTCTGCACCTGTTCGTCCTGGCGTCGGCGCAGCAGGGCGCGCATCTGCTCGGCGTCGAGCAGCCCGGGTATACCCAGGTAGTCGGCCTCCTCCTGGCTCCCGGCAGGGGTGGCGGTGCCGAACGAGGAGCCGTCGAAAATGACCTGATCCAGCTCGGCGTCGGCACCCATGGAAGTGAAACCCTTGTCGGGGTCCCCTGGCTCGGTTTGTGTCCGGGTCGCCTCGTCGTCGAGCAGCGGGTCGTCCAGCGATTCCCGGTGCGGGCTGCCGAGCACGTGGTCGCGCTGGGCCTCGAGCTCACTGGCTAGTTGCAGCAGGTTGGGCACCGACGGCAGGAAAATGCTCGCCGTTTCCCCTGCCCGGCGCGAACGCACGAACCGGCCGATGGCCTGGGCGAAGAACAGCGGCGTGGCCGCGCTGGTGGCGTAGATTCCGACCGAGAGCCGCGGGATGTCGACACCCTCGGAGACCATCCGCACCGCAACCAGCCACCTACTGGTGCCCGCGGCGAAGTCGCTAATCCGCGCCGAGGATCCCGGGTCGTCGGAGAGCACGACAGCCGGTGGCTCGCCGGTCAACCGGTGCAGCAGCGCGGCGTAGGCGCGTGCGGAGGTCTTGTCGGAGGCGATGATCATGGCGCCCGCATCCGGCACGTGCTCGCGTAGTTGGCCCAGCCGGTGATCGGCGGCGGCGATCACCGCCGACATCCACTCGCCGGCCGGGTCCAGTGCGGTACGCCAGGCACGCGCGGTTTGCTCGGCCGACAACGGTTCGCCGAGGCGGGCCTGGTGCTCCTCGCCGGCGCTGTCGCGCCAGCGTGCCTGACCCGAATAGGCCATGAACACCACCGGGCGCACCACACCGTCAGCAAGGGCCTCGCCGTAGCCGTAAGCGTGATCGGCCCGCGAGCGCAGAACCCCGTCGGCGTCGGGTTGATAGTCCACATACGGGATCGGGGAGTCGTCGCTGCGAAACGGGGTGCCCGTCAGCGCGAGCCGGCGGGTGGCGTCGCCGAAGGCCTCGGCGATGGCCTCACCCCAGGTTTTCGCATCCCCGCCGTGGTGGATCTCGTCGAAGACGACCAGGGTCCGGCGCCCCTCGGTGCGCACCCGGTGCAGGGCAGGATGCGCGGCGACCTGGGCGTAGGTGACGACGATCCCGTGAAACTCCGGTGAGGTCCGCGGATTGGAGTTGGAGAACTTCGGGTCCAGAGACACACCCGCGCGGGCCGCGGCCAGCGCCCACTGACTCTTGAGATGATCGGTCGGCACCACCACGGTGACCTGCTCGACAGTCCGCTGACCCAGGAGCTCGACGGCGATCCTCAGTGCGAAGGCCGTCTTGCCCGATCCGGGTGTGGCAACCGCCAGGAAGTCACGCGGCTGGCTGCCGAGGTACTTGACCAGAGCGCGCCGCTGCCAGCCGCGAAGCGGTATGCCGTTGACAGCCGGGAACGTGTTTACCTGATCCGGCAACACATTCCCCCAATACAAGTTCGGCCGCAACACGCGGCGCCGGTGACTGTCGGATCGGTTCCTACGTGGCTGTGAAACCTAGCACGGGAACGCATTTCGCCCCGGCAGCGACATGAAGGCCCGGATTGCCCCGGATAGCCGCCTTGCTGACCCGCTGCGCCCGGCTTCGCCGCGCTTGCGATCCGGGGTCTGATGGTGGTGACCCGCTGCGCCCGGCTTCGCCGCGCTTGCGATCACCACGAAGCTAGTAGGGTGGCGGGCGTGTTTGAATCGCTGTCCGATCGGCTGACCGGCGTCCTGGCGGGCCTACGCGGCAAGGGCCGCCTCACCGACGCCGATATCGAGGCCACCACCCGCGAAATCCGGCTCGCACTGCTCGAAGCCGACGTATCACTGCCCGTGGTCCGGGCGTTTGTCCACCGGATCAAGGAACGCGCCCGCGGCGCCGAGGTGTCCGGCGCCCTCAACCCGGCGCAGCAAGTCGTCAAGATCGTCAACGAGGAACTGATCGGCATTCTCGGCGGTCAGACCCGCGAGCTGGCATACGCCAAGAACCCGCCGACGGTGATCATGCTCGCCGGCCTGCAGGGATCTGGCAAGACCACGCTGGCCGGCAAGCTCGCCTACCGGCTCAAAAACCAAGGGCACACCCCGCTGCTGGTGGCCTGCGACCTGCAACGCCCCGCCGCGGTCAACCAACTCCAAGTCGTCGGTCAGCGCGCCGGTGTGCCGGTGTTCGCCCCGCACCCCGGCGCCTCACCCGAATCCGGCCCCGGCGACCCGGTGGCGGTCGCGGCCGCGGGTATCGCCGAGGCCAAGGCCAAACACTTCGACTTCGTCATCGTCGACACCGCCGGACGTCTCGGTATCGACGAGGAGCTGATGGCCCAGGCCGCAGCCATCCGTGCGGCCGTCGACCCCGACGAGGTGTTGTTCGTCCTCGACGCGATGATCGGCCAGGACGCCGTCGCCACCGCCCAGGCGTTCGGCGACGGCGTCGGGTTCACCGGGGTGGTGCTGACCAAACTCGACGGCGACGCCCGCGGCGGCGCCGCGCTGTCGGTCCGCGAAGCGACGGGTGTCCCGATTCTTTTCGCGTCCACCGGCGAGAAATTCGAGGATTTCGACGTCTTCCACCCCGACCGGATGGCCAGCCGGATTCTCGGCATGGGCGACCTGCTGAGCCTGATCGAACAGGCCGAACAGGTCTTCGACGCCCAGCAGGCCGAAGAGGCTGCCGCGAAGATCGGCACCGGCGAGCTGACGCTGGAAGACTTCCTCGAACAGATGCTCGCGGTGCGCAAGATGGGTCCGATCAGCAACCTGCTCGGCCTGTTGCCCGGCGGAGCCCAGATGAAAGAGGCGATGGCCGAGGTCGACGACAAGAGCCTCGACCGGGTGCAGGCCATCATCCGCGGGATGACCCCGCAGGAGCGTGCCGACCCGAAGATCATCAACGCCTCGCGGCGGCTGCGCATCGCCAACGGCTCGGGTGTGGCCGTCTCGGAGGTCAACCAGTTGGTCGACCGGTTCTTCGAAGCTCGCAAGATGATGTCGTCGATGCTCGGCGGCATGGGCATGCCCGGGGTGGGCCGTAGGTCCGCGACGCGAAAATCCAAGGCGGCCAAGGGGAAGAAGGGCAAGAAGGGCAGGCGCGGACCGACCCCGCCGAAGGTGCGCAGCCCGTTCGGGCCGGGGATGCCGGGGATGCCGGGCATGCCGCCGGGGTTCCCCGACCTGTCGCAGATGCCCGAAGGTCTCGACGAGCTGCCGCCCGGGCTGGCCGACTTCGACCTGTCGAAGCTGAAGTTCCCGGGCAACCCCGGACGAAAGTAGCCGCGCCGTGCGCCTGCACATCCGGGGCCGCGGCCTTCCCGGCGACACGCAGACGGACCTGTGGATCGTCGACGGCCGTATCAGCACCGAACCGGTTGCCGACGCCGACACCGTTTTCGACGGCGGCTGGATCCTGCCGGGCCTGGTCGACGCCCACTGCCACGTCGGCCTCGGCAGCCGGGGCGCCATCGAACTCACCGAAGCCATCACCCAGGCCGAAACCGAACGCGACGCCGGAGTCCTGCTGCTCCGCGACGCCGGTGCCGCCACCGACACCCGCAGCCTGGATGATCGCGACGACCTGCCCCGCATCATCCGAGCAGGACGGCACCTGGCCAAGCCCAAGCGCTACATCGCCGGCTTCGCCGTCGAGCTCGACGACGACGAACAGTTGCCAGCCGCCGTTGCCGAACAGGCCCGCCGCGGCGACGGCTGGGTCAAGCTGGTGGGCGACTGGATCGACCGCACGGTCGGCGACCTCACCCCGCTGTGGTCCGACGACGCGCTCAAGGCCGCGATCGATGCCGCGCACGCCAACGGCGCCCGCGTCACAGCGCATGTCTTCAGCGAGGACGCGCTGCCCGGACTGATCACCGCCGGCATCGACTGTATCGAGCACGGCACCGGACTCACCGACGACACCATTGCCCTGATGCGTGCACACGGCACCGCGCTGGTGCCCACCCTGATCAACCTGGAGAACTTTCCGGGCATCGCCGACGCCGCGGTGCGCTACCCGACCTACGCCGCGCACATGCGCGACCTCTATACCCGGGGCCGCGGGCGGATCGCCGCGGCCCGCGAGGCCGGTGTGCCGCTCTACGCGGGCAGCGATGCCGGCGGCACCGTCGAACACGGCCGGATCGCCGACGAGGTGCACGCCCTCACCCAGATCGGCATGAGTGCCGACGACGCCCTGGGGGCGGCGTGCTGGGACGCCCGGCAGTGGTTGGGCCGGCCCGGGCTGGAGCACGGGGAATCGGCGGACCTGCTGTGCTACTCCGAGGATCCGCGTACCGGCCCGGCGGTGTTGAGTCGGCCCGATCTGGTGATTCTGCGGGGCCGGGTGTTCCGGCCCGGCTGAGCAACCCGGATGGTTTCCCCGGTCCAGGCCATGTCAGGAGTGCCGCGGGTGCCAAGCGCCACCGCGATGACTAGTATCGCGGAATGGTCTTGACCGACGGTGCCGATTTTGCCGGTTACACCATCGTGGGGATGCTGCGTTCGGCCGCGACGGGGGATGTCTACCTGGCCCGACGGCCGGACCGGCCGGGCTCGCAGGTCCTCCTTCGGGTACTGCCGGCCTCGCTGTGCTCCGACGACGACTTTCGCGAGCGCTTCTTTCGGGAGAGGCCGGCCGTCATCGCCCTCGATCACCCCAACATCGCGCAGGTGACCGACCGCGGTGAGTCCGACGGACACCTATGGCAGGCGACCGAGCACGTCGAGGGCCGTGACACCGCCGAACTCATGGCCAGTCGATTCCCGGCAGTGCTGCCGGCCGACGAGGTTCTGGCCATTATCAGCGCCGCGGCGGCAGGACTTGATTTCGCCCATGAACACAAATTGGTGCATCGCGATGTCCGTCCTGCCAACATCGTGCAAGCCACGTCCGGCGATGGGGGACCGCGACTGCTGCTGACCGACTTCGGACTGGCGCGCCCGCCCGGTGAATCGGGCTATACCGCGCCCGAGGAATTGCAGGGCGCTGCCGTCGACGGTCGCGCCGACCAATACGCGCTGGCAGCCACCGCGATTCATCTGTTCACCGGTGCGCCGCTGGCCGGTGACGCGGCATCGGGGCGGCTGCGCGTGGGCGAATTGCGTCCGGACCTGGCCGGCTTGGACGAAGTTCTGGCCCGGGCGCTTGCCGGGAACCCGGAGGCCCGATTCGACAGCTGCGGGGAATTCGCTGCCGCGCTCGCCGAGCACGCCAGCGGAGCCGGCGGGGATGGGGGGGGCGGGGGCGGCCCGCAAGCCGACGGGGCGTCGGGCGCGTCGGTCGATCCCGCCTACGCTGTCGACTACCCGGCCTACGACTGGACGTTGCGGGCGCCGACCGCGCAGCAGCCCGCCGGTGTGCCCGAGCCCGAGGGCGCCGGCCGCAAGGGCATCATCCGGTGGCCCGGTGGCGGGCGCCCACGGACCAGGCTGCGCCCGAGTGTCGTCGGGGCCGCTGCGGCGCTGCTGCTGGCCGCTCTGTTCGTTGCGGGTCTGACCATCGGACGTGAGATGCCGGAGTCGAGTAGCCGGGCTCGCGATTCGGCGAAGCCCACGACGAGCGCCCCCGGCGCGACGCCCACCACACCAACCGTCGCGGGCCGGATGGCGCCCTATCCGCTCGACGGCTTGTACCGCATCGAGATGCAACGGTCGCAGGAGACTTTCAACGAGGCACCCACCCCCGAGCCGCCGGACGTGATCACCTGGTGGGGCATCCGGTCCGCGTGCACCGCAACACGTTGCCTGGCGGCCGCGGTGCTGCTCGGCGGCCCCGACCACACGCAGGTGATATCACCCGGGCTGCGACCGCTGATCCTGGAGTTCAGCCAAGGCAGGTGGCAATCCCGCCCGCAGACAACACAACTGCCGTGCGTCGCCTACGGCGGGGTGCGTCGAGTCCAAACCGCGCAGGAAGAGCTGTGGCTTCGTCCGCAGTCGGAGTTCGAGCTGGCCGGCGAGATGATGGTGGCGGTGAAGACCGACGAATGCGATCAGGGCGGGGGCATCATCCGGATCCCCGCGGCGGCGACCCGCGACAGCGACCTGCCGGATGCGGTGGAAATTCCCGACCCGACGCAGATCGCCGTGCCGGCCCCCGCAACGCCGATAACGCCGGAAACGTCGGAAACGCCGGAAACGCAGGCGCCGCCGAGTACCGGGGGGTCGCGGCCCGGCGGGTGACGGGGCGGCGTGTCGGAACGGTACGAACTGCCCGGATTAGATTGTGAGCGATCGCTATCTATGTTACGTTCCGTGGTAGCTCATGAACCTGGAGGAACTGTGACGTTCGATGTGATCATCCGAGACGGACTGTGGTTCGACGGCACGGGGGCGCCCGCGCGCAAACGCACACTGGGTATTCGCGACGGCGTGGTGGCAACCGTATCGGCCGGGCCATTGGACGAGGCGGGCTGCCCCGAAGTGATCGACGCGGCGGGCAAATGGGTCACGCCCGGTTTCATCGACGTGCACACCCACTACGACGCCGAGATCCTGCTCGACCCGGGCCTGAGGGAGTCGGTGCGGCACGGGGTCACCACCCTGTTGCTGGGCAACTGCTCGCTGTCGACGGTCTACGCGACCCCCGAGGATGCCGCCGACCTGTTCAGCCGCGTCGAAGCCGTGCCGCGTCACTTCGTCTTCAGCGCGCTGGAACACAACAAGACGTGGATGACCCCCGGGGAGTACATCGAGAAACTCGACGCACTGCCGCTGGGGCCGAATGTCAGCTCGCTGCTCGGGCATTCCGACCTGCGCACCGCCGTGCTCGGCCTGGAACGCGCCACCGACGACACCGTGCGGCCCACCGACGCCGAACTCGAGGCGATGGCGAGGCTGCTCGATCAGGCGCTCGACGCCGGGATGCTGGGCATGTCGGGAATGGACGCGCCGATCGACAAGCTCGACGGCGACCGCTTCCGCTCACGGGCCCTGCCGTCGACCTTCGCGACCTGGCGGGAGCGGCGCAGACTGATCGAGGTGTTGCGCAGACGCGGCCGGATCCTGCAGAGCGCCCCCAACGTCAAGAGCGCGGTTTCGCCGTTCCTGTTCTTCCTTGCCAGCAGCCGGATCTTCAACCGCGGCAAGGGTGTCCGAATGTCCATGCTGGTGTCCGCGGACGCCAAGTCGATGCCGGCGGCGGTGCACGTCTTCGGGCCGGGAACGCGCCTGCTCAACAAGATGCTGGCTTCCAGCGTGCGTTTCCAGCATCTGCCGGTGCCATTCGTGCTGTATTCCGATGGCATCGATCTTCCGGTGTTCGAAGAGTTCGGCGCCGGTACAGCGGCACTGCATCTGCGCGACCAACTCGAACGAAACGAGCTGATGGCCGATCGGGCCTACCGTCGCCGGTTCCGTCGCCAGTTCGACCGCAAGAAGCTGGGACCCTCGTTGTGGCATCGCGACTTCCACGACGCGGTGATCGTGGAATGCCCGGACGAGTCGTTGATCGGGAAGAGCTTCGGTGCGATCGCCGACGAGCGCGGCCTGCACCCGCTCGACGCATTCCTCGACGTGCTCGTCGAAAACGGTGAGCGCAATGTGCGCTGGACGACGACCGTCGCCAACCACCGGCCCAAACAACTCGACAGGCTTGCCGCCGATCCCAGCGTGCACATGGGCTTCTCCGACGCCGGGGCCCACCTGCGCAACATGGCGTTCTACAACTTTGCGTTGCGGTTGCTCAAGCGCACCCGCGACGCGCAGCGGGCCGGGGCGCCGTTCCTCGCCACCGAACGTGCGGTTCATCGCTTGACCGGCGAGGTGGCCGAGTGGTTCGGCCTCGATGCCGGCACCCTGCGGGTCGGAGACCGGGCGGACTTCGTCGTCATCGACCCCGATCACCTCGACGATTCGGTGGACGCCTACCACGAGGCGGCCGTGCCCTTCTACGGCGGTCTGCGCCGGATGGTCAACCGCAACGACGACGCGGTGGTCGCCACCGCAGTGGGCGGCACCGTGGTGTTCGGCAGCGGAGAGTTCCGCCCAGGCTATGGGCAGTCGGTCAAGTCCGGCCGGTACCTGCGGGCGGGGGAGCGGGAGTCCCGTCGCCGCCGGGCCGCCGCGGGCGTCCCCGCCTGACATGGCCAGGACCCAGCAGCAGCGCCGCGAGGAGACGGTCAGCCGGCTGCTGCAGGCCGGCATCGACACCATCATCGACCTCGGCTACGCGCGGGCATCGGC
>NZ_JBKECZ010000127.1:0-21557 GCF_047975165.1 Mycobacterium sp. | reverse complement strand
TTCCTCAATTCTTCTCCTCTGGCACCATAGGTACGGCACGCGAGGCTCAGCCAATGAGACCTCATTTCTGGGCCCGGCTCCCCCGGCCGCGGCGGGCCGCGCTGCCGGCCAACCCGGCGGACCGTCCACGGAACCACCGACCACACGACTCACAGCGGCCCAGCTGTTGGGCCCGACGCCGGATGCTTCGGCCGCCGAGACGAAAAAGATCCCCGCCGCGGGCACCCCCGGCCGCCCCGCGGGCAAACCCTCCCCCGCTGCCGACTCCGAGGACAAGACCGTCGCCCTACCGGCGCAGCGCGTCAAGAAGGGCGACGCCGAGCCGGCTACCGAGAAACTCAGCGCACAGGGGCCGAAGGGAACACAGGTGCCACCGGGACAGCAGGGGGCGTCGGAACAGCAGGGGGCGAAGGGAACGCAGGAGTCCCAGGGCAAGCCCACCACGGACACCGGACGCCGGCGCCGCACCGGTGGCGGCGGCGTATCCGCGCAGGATCTGCTACGGCGCGAAGGCCGCCGGATCTAGTCCGGCTATGGCGCGAAGGCCAGGCGGATCCAATCGGGCTACGGCGCGAAGGCCGCCGGATCCAGTCCGGCTCCGTCACCGCCCGGCGTCAGCCTCCGGCACCAGATCCTCGTCGGGAATCTCCTGGGGATCCTCGGCCAGCAACACCTTCATCGCATTGTTCATGAAGGCCACCGACGGCACGGCCAGCAATGCGCCGACGATCCCGGCCAGCACACCGCCCGCGGCAATGGACAGCACCACCGCCAGCGGATGGATCGACACCGCCCGGCCCATCACCAACGGCTGCAGCACATGCGCTTCGAGTTGGTTGACCAGGATGAGCAGTCCGAGCGTGAGCAGCGCGTAGATCACGCCCTTGGCCAGCAGAGCGACGACAACGGCCAGCAGCCCGGAGACCAGGGCACCGATCAGCGGGATGAAGGCGCCCAGGAACACCAGTGAGGCCAGCGGCAGCGCCAGCGGCACACCCATGATCGCCAGCCCGACGCCGACCCCGGCCGCATCGGTGAGCGCGACCAGGAACGTCGCCCGGACATAGCCCGTCAGCGCCCGGTAACCGGCCCGGCCGGCCGGGTCCACCCGCTCGCGCACGTGGGCCGGGATGATCCTGGTGACATACCTCCAGATGTCGCGGCCTCCGTAGAGGAAGAAGATCAGGGTGAACAGCACCAGTACCGCCGCGGTAACCAACTCGGTGACGGTGGCCGCCGTCGACAACGCTCCGGTGGTCAACTTCGCCTGATTGTTGTGGATCGCCTCGATCGCGGCGTTGCCGGCGTTCTCGATCTGTTCGCGACTCAGGTGCGGGGGCCCGTCGATCAGCCAGCTGCGGGTGGAGTCGATGCTGTGCTCGATATGGGTTGCCAGCTCCGGCAATCCGATGACGAATTCGCTGATCACGAACGCCAACAGCCCGCCCAGGACGGCGAAGCCGCTGAGCAGGACCACCGCGACCGCGAGACCCCGGGGCACGTGCCGCTTGGCGGCCCAGTCCACCACCGGCACCAGCAGCGCACTGAACATCAGCGCCAACAGCACCGGAACGACGATGATCTCCAGCTTGCTGACAACCCACAGCAGTGCGACCGCGGCAGCCACGATCACCAGCAGCCGCCATGACCAAGCCGCGACTTTGCGAACCAGCGGGCTCACCGAATCGTCGTCGAAATTCGTCACCACCCGGCAAGCCTAAACCGTGCCCGGGCCCGGGTTCGGCAAACACCGGCGGCACGATCTGGTTACGACCCTGAAACGGTGTGCAAATCAGCTGGCTAACATCGCTACCTGCGCAGCTACCCTGATCCGATGGCCTACGACGCTGCGGCCCGCAATCTTGCGGTACCACCCTTGGGAACACTCCCGGGAAGCACAGGGGCAAACCCGCGCGGCAAGTACTGGTGGGTGCGCTGGGTGGTCCTGGGCGCCGTGGCGGTCGTGCTTGCCGTGGAGATTTCGCTGGCCCGGGATCAGCTGACCAATGCCTGGATGAGCCTGTACCGGGCCAAGTGGTGGTGGCTGGCGGCGGCAATGCTCGCCGCGGCCGCGTCCATGCACAGCTTCGCACAGATCCAGCGCACACTGCTCAAGTCGGCGGGTGTGCACGTCCAGCAGTTGCGTTCGGAGGCGGCGTTCTACGCGGCCAACTCGCTGAGCACCACACTGCCGGGCGGGCCGGTGCTCTCGGCGACGTTCCTGCTGCGCCAGCAACGCATCTGGGGTGCCTCGACAGTGGTGGCGTCGTGGCAGCTGGTGATGTCGGGTGTGCTGCAGGCAGTGGGGCTGGCGGTGCTCGGGTTGGGCGGCGCGTTCTTCCTGGGCGCCAAGAACAGCCCGTTCTCGCTGCTGTTCACCCTCGGCGGATTCATCGCGTTGCTGCTGCTCGCCCAGGCGGTGGCCTCGCGGCCGGAATTGATCGAGGGTATCGGGACCAAGGTGCTGTCCTGGGTGAATTCGCTGCGCGGCAAGCCGGCGATCACCGGGGTGGCCAAGTGGCGCGAGATCCTAATGCAACTCGAATCGGTCAGCCTGGGCCGCCGCGATCTCTCCGTGGCGTTCGGTTGGTCGCTGTTCAACTGGGTCGCCGACGTGGCCTGCCTCGGCTTTGCCGCCTATGCCGCCGGCGACCATGCGTCCATCGCCGGGCTCACGGTTGCCTACGCGGCGGCCAGGGCCGTCGGCACCATTCCGCTGATGCCCGGGGGCCTGCTGATCGTTGAGGCCGTGCTGGTACCCGGGCTGGTATCGGCGGGGATGACGCTGCCCGACGCCATCACCGCGATGCTGATCTACCGGCTGACAAGTTGGTTGTTCATCGCGGCGATCGGCTGGGTGGTGTTCTTCTTCATGTTCCGCACCGACAGGGCCGCCACCTCCTCCGACGACACGCCCACCGACCCGCGAATCCGGGTCCCGGGACTCAGCGCCTACCCGCCGCCCGTTGACTCTGCGCCCATGGCGCAATCACCCCCGTTGACCCTGCACTGAGGGCGCCCCCCACTCGCACTTCTGCGCCACCAGCGCAGAGTCAACGGGGGTGATTGCGCCCTCAGCGCAGAGTGACTTGCGGTATGGGCGCCGGCTGCCACCATGAACGGCCATGGGGCTGGAGATAGGGCAGGAGGAGGAACCGTTCATCGGCAGCGAAGCGCTCGCCGGTGGCCACCTCACCCGCTATGAGCTGCGCCGGTACTACCGCGCGATCATGCCCAACGTCTACCTCGACAAGCGGGTCGAGCCGTCGCTGCGGCAACGAACGTTCGCCGCCTGGCTGTGGTCGCGCCGGCAGGCGGTGATCGCCGGTTCGGCGGCCGCCGCGCTGCATGGGGCCAGGTGGGTCGACGACGAGACGCCGATCGAACTGATCTGGCCCAATGCCAGAGCCCCGCGGGGCGTGGTGACACGCGACGATTTACTGCTCGACGGCGAATCCCAAACCCTGCACGGCCTCACGGTGACCACCCCGGAGCGCACCGCCTTCGACATCGGCAGGCGCGGGGGCAGGGGCCGCGCAGTCCCCAGGCTCGACGACCTCGCTGGGGCCACCCACTTCAAGGTGCGCAACGTCGAAGAACTTGCCGGCAAGCATCGTCACACCAGGGGGCTGCGCCGATTGGAGGCCGTGCTGCACCTCGTCGATGCCGGTGCCCAATCGCCAAAGGAAACCTGGCTGCGGCTGTTGCTCATCGACGCGGGGTTCACCCCACCGCAAACCCAGATCCCGGTGTATGGGCCCGATGGTTCTCCGCGGTACTACCTCGACATGGGCTGGGAGGCCATCATGCTGGCCGTCGAATACGACGGCGAGCAGCATTGGACCAACCCGGCCCAATATGTGTGGGACATCGACCGATTGGACTACCTCCGCCGCGCCGGCTGGACCGTCATCAGGGTGGTGGCCCGCCACCAGCCCGCCGACGTCATCCAGCGGGTACGGCACGCCTGGGACGCCGCCTCTCACCGCTGACTCTGCACGCAGGGCGCCGCCTACTCGCACTTTTGCGCCACCAGCGCAGAATCAACGGGGCGGCCCAGCCCCCTGTACGTTCACCCTGCACCCAGGGCGCCCCCCACTCGCACTTCTGCGCCACCAGCGCAGAGCCAACGGGGACCGCCTACGTGGGCCAATGGCCGACGACCCCGTTGAACTCCAGATCTGTTTGGGTGAAGTCGTTGCCGACGGCCAATAGTGGAGCGCGGCTGACGCGCGCGGCGGCGTAGGTCATGCAATCCCCGAAGTTGAGGCCCGCGGGGTGGCGGCCTTTTCCGTAGGCCAGGAAAGCGCGCTGTGCTTCGACGGCATGTTCCCCGGTGAAGGGGCGCACATCGATGTCGATTTCGCTCTTGAGTCGTTCGAAGATCGTGCGTGCCACCGGTCCGTGGCGCGCGGTGAGCACGATCAGGCATTCGGCGACCGTCGGCGCGGACATCATCGGTCGGGCAGCCTGCGCCAGTGCGGTCGTGACGTCGGTGGTGTGTGGCTTTTCGTCTTGGATCAACGCCACGATGGCGCTGGTGTCGATCATCATCGGAGTGACTCAGACCCCGGTTACGGGGTCGTAGCCAAGGATCTCGGCACGCTCCTGCTTGGTTATCGGGTCGCGATCGCTGAGCAAGGGCCAGATCTCGGTGTGCATGATTTCGAGCAATCGGGCTCGTCGGTCTTCGGCCGCGGAATCCAGTTGTGTCAGCTGACCGCGCAGGGCGTGCCTGATGGCAGCGGTCTTGGTGGTGCGCAGGCGGGCCGCAAGCTCCGCAGCGAGCCGGTCCACCTCGGGGTCCTTGATGTTCAGCGCCATAGGTAGATGGTACCCACCCAAGGAATTTTCTACCGTCGATTTCCGCCGTTGACTCTGCACCAGTGACGCAGTGTCTCCTCCACTGACTCTGCACCAGTGGCGCAAAAGTACGAGTAGGTTGCACCACCAGCGCAGAGTCAACGGGGAAAGTGGGCTACCGGCCCGCGTAGGCTGACCTCGGCCGCGAGGATTTCGCGGGCGCGCCATGCACCGCAAATACGGGAGTCGAACGATCCAGCAGTTCATGATGCGACTCAGCCGCAACCTGCGCAGATTCCGCTGGTTCGTCTTCACCAGCTGGCTGCTCGCGCTGGCCCCAGCGGTGTACCTGGCGATGACGCAGTCCGGCCACCTCACCGGCGGCGGCTTCGAAGTCGCCGGCTCACAGTCGCTGACAGTGCACGACCAGCTCGTCGCCCAGTACCCCGAGCTCGGTGCCTCCCCGCTGGCGCTGGTGGCCGTCCCGCGCGCCGACGCCACGTATCCCGACATCACCGACGCGGTAGCCGAGATGAGACGGATCGCCGGTGAGCTGCCCGGTGTGACGGAGGCGCCCACTCCCACCCAGCGACCGCCCCAGCCCGACCGGCCCTACGTGGTGATGCTGCACCTGGACGCGCGCAATCCCGGCACCAGCGACGTCGCCAAGAAGCTCCGCAAGCGCATCGGCGTCGACGGCGACCGCGCCGGCCAGATCGACAACGGGCGCGTTCACCTCTATGTCATCGGGCAGGGCGCGATCAGCGCAGCCGCCGCGGCCAACACCAAGCACGACATCGCCAAGGCCGAACAGTGGAACCTGCCGATCATCCTGATCGTGCTGCTGGCGGTATTCGGTTCACTGGCCGCCGCGGCGATCCCGCTGGCACTCGGTGTCTGCACGGTCGTGGTCACCATGGGGATCGTCTACCTGCTGTCCATGCACACCACCATGTCAGTGTTCGTGACGTCGACGGTGTCGATGTTCGGTATCGCGCTGGCCGTCGACTATTCGCTGTTCATCCTGATGCGCTACCGGGAGGAACTGCGCACCGGCCGCCGCCCACCGCAGGCCGTGGACGCGGCAATGGTCACCTCGGGGCTGGCGGTGGTGTTGTCCGGAATGACCGTTGTCGCCTCGCTGACCGGCATCTACCTGATCGGCACCCCGGCGCTGAGGTCGATGGCCACCGGCGCGATCCTGGCGGTCGCGGTCGCCATGCTCACCTCGGCCACCCTGACCCCGGCGTTTCTGGCCGGCTTCTCCAGGGCCGCCGCCAGGCGATCGCCCCTGTTGCAGTGGTCGCCACACTCGGACAGCACGGTGTCGCCGTTCTGGACGCGCTGGGTCAACGCGGTGATGCGCCGCCCCTGGATCTCGGCGATCGCGGCTTCGGCCGTTCTGCTGCTGATGGCCCTGCCCGCGACGTCGATGGTGCTGGGCAACAGCCTGCTGCGACAGTTCGATTCCTCCCACGAGATCCGGGCGGGCATGGCGGCGGCCGCGCAGGCACTCGGCCCCGGCGCGCTGGGGCCCGTTCAGGTCCTGGTGGAGTTCCCCGGCGGTGACGTGTCTTCCCCGGATCACACGGCGGCCGTCGAGGCGGTCCGTCAGCGAATGACGCAGGCGCCGGCGGTCGTGTCGGTTGCACCGCCGGAGATCGCCGACGACGACAAGAGTGCCCTGTTGGCGGCGGTGTTGTCGGTGGACCCCGAAGACCTACGCGCCCGGCACACCGTCGACTGGATGCGCTCGCAGTTGCCTGCTGCCGCCGGGGACGCGCACGTCGACGTCGGCGGGGCGACCGCGTTGATCAAGGACTTCGACGACCGGGTTGCCGACACCCAGCCGCTGGTGCTGGGTTTCGTGGCGCTGATCGCCTTCCTGATGCTGCTGGTCTCGGTGCACTCGGTGCTGCTGGCACTCAAGGGTGTGTTGATGACGCTGTTGTCGGTCGCGGCCGCCTACGGAAGCCTGGTGATGGTCTTCCAGTGGGGCTGGCTGCAACAGCTCGGATTCCCGCACCTGACGTCGATAGACAGCACTGTGCCGCCGCTGGTGTTGGCGATGACGTTCGGCTTGTCCATGGACTACGAGATCTTCCTGCTCACCCGGATTCGCGAACGTTTCCTGCGGACCGGCGACACCCGCGACGCGGTGGCCTACGGTGTCAGCACCAGTGCGCGCACCATCACCAGTGCGGCGATGATCATGATCGCGGTGTTCTGCGGCTTCGCCTTCGCGGGCATGCCGCTGGTCGCCGAGATCGGGCTGGCATGTGCGGTTGCGATCGCCGTCGACGCCACCGTGGTGCGGCTGGTGCTGGTGCCGGCACTGATGGCGATGTTCGCCAGGGGCAACTGGTGGATGCCGGGCTGGCTGGACCGGGTGCTGCCGTCGGTCGACGTCGACCGACGGGTGCTTGACGTCGACGTCGGTAAGCGCCCCCGACGCCGGTCCGGCGCCGAAAGGCTGCGTCGCGCGAGTTATCTCATCGTGAGCCGCAACCGCAGCCGCGACTACGCCGACTTCGCTGCCGTCGTGGATGCGGTGGATGCCGTGGAATCCGGGACGGCGGCGGCGATGCTGGCCGGCATGGACGGCCACTACGGTTCTCGGCCGCCCGGCCCGTCGTCACCGCAGGAGCCGATGGTGACGCGACTCGTGCGCCGGCTGGCCGATCCGCGGCCGTGCGACCTCGACGAGGGGTCTGCCGAACCGGAGGCTAGGGCACACTGGGAGGAAATCCGGCAGCGCTGCCTGTCGGTGGCGGTGGCGATGCTGGAACAGGCGAGGTGACGGGTTGGCTGGCGAGCAAGGGCCGGGCGCGGCTGGCGACGCCGATACCGCCGCGCCGGTCGAAGCATGGCCCACCTCCGCCATCCGTGCCGCACTGCTGGGTAGTGACAGCGCCAGTGACACCGGCGGCGACATTGCCACCTGGAGGCGCATAGCCGCCGCACTCATGCGCGACCCCTACGGTCGCACCGCCCGCCAGGTCGAGGAGGTCCTGGCTGCGACCCGCCCCACCGGGATCGCCAACGCCATGCGGGAGCTGCTGCAACGCGCCCGGACCCACCTGGAGGCCGGCGAACGCGCCGAAGTCGCCCGGCACGTGCGGCTGCTGATGGACCGCTCGGGCCTGGGGCAGCGGGAATTCGCCTCCCGCATCGGGGTCACCGCCGAAGACATCGCCGCCTACCTAGACGGAACCGTCAGCCCGCCGGCCCCGCTGATGATCCGGATGCGCAGGCTGGCCGACCGTTGCACGCGGGCCGAGAACGAGCGGTCCGACGGTCCGGCCTAACGGTTCGGCCTGACGCCGCTCAGCGGGCGCCGATCGGCGTCACGTCCTGGGCCAGCCAGTCGTTGCCCCGCTTGGTCAGTGTCACCCGCACGGCGGGTGCGGCCCGGCTCGGGGGCTCGCCCGGCACGGTCTGGGTGACCCGCAGGATCACCGCGACACTGGCAACCGACGGCCCGAGAGCCTCGACGCCGGCCGCCAGCGTGGCCGCCTCGGCGGTGACCTTGCGGGCCAGCAAATCGGCGCTGGACTTGGTGTACTCCTCTTTGAACTTGTCCGCCCGCTCGCTCACCATCATCGAGGCGGCGCGATCGGCCGACGCTCCGGGATCCGCGGGCGAGAACGACGCAACCGCCTCGGCGACGCTGGTGGCAACCTGCACGACCTCGGTCGAGTCCCGTTTGAAGCCGTTGTCCTCGGTGGTCCAGTGGGTGTATCCGATCGCCACCGCCGCGCACAGGGCAACGGCGGCCAGGCACGTCACCGCCAGGCGCAGCACCGGACCGTCGTCATCGGTCCCGACGGTGACCGCGTCGCGGCGCAACAGCCAGAAGTTGACGATCATGCCCTCAAGGACCAGCACCGCCAGCGCGGCGGCGACGGCCACCCACCACCGCGGCCAGGCGAGCACCCCCCCGATGCCGGCCAGTGCGGCGAAAACCGCCAGCGGCGCCAGGATGTCGAAAACCGCAAGCCGCCACACGTTTCTCATCGGATCGACTCCAGGTGGGAGATCATCAGGTTGCCGTCCACGTCCGAGACGTCCAGGCGCAGGTTCCAGTGCACCGTCTGAGGCTTGGCGCCGGCCTTCTCGGCGATCGACGTCGCCACCAGCATCACCGAATCGGTCCGGGTGGCGAACGCGGGCAGCTCGGTGGTCACCACGGTTCGCGGGGATCCCGGCACGCTATCGAGGTCGCGGCGCAACGTGTCGATCGCCACGGCCTGGATCTGGCCGGTGCTGTGGGCTTGCAGCTTGTCCACCACCTGCTTGTACGGCTGCATGGTGGCCTCGAAGTCGGTGTTCAGTTGGCCGACGGTGCCGTCCTGCAGGCGTTGCAGGCTGGCATCGATGTTTTCGGTGTTCATATTGATCAGCACGTCCGCCCATTCGGCGGCCGCCGCCATCACCCGGGACAGGTAGACGCGTTCACCGGAGTCGTGACGGTGGGTGGTCCAGATGAGCCCCCCGAAAACCAGTGCCGCGACGCAGACGAGTCCCAGCACCGCCGAGGCGATGCCATAGCCGGAGAACACGCCGCCTTCGTCGGCGTCCGGAGCCGCGCTGGTGTTTTCCGGCTCTTGGGGTGCGGTCGCTTCGCTGTCCGCCGGGGTGTCGGTGTCATGCTGGTCAGCCATGGCCCGATCGTCGCACCCGCACGCGGATGCAAGGATGGCGGGGTGACAGCAGAGGCCATCCGCTCGGGAATCGACCTGAGCCACGTCGACACCGCGGCCCGCCCCCAAGACGACCTCTTCGGCCACGTGAACGGCCGGTGGCTGCGCGACTACGTCATCCCCGCCGACCGTGCGACAGACGGCGCCTTCCGCACGCTGTTCGACCGCGCCGAGGAACAGGTGCGCGACCTCATCGACGAGGCCGGCCGGAGCCAGGCGGCACCGGGCACCGACGAACAGCGCATCGGCGACCTGTACGCGAGCTTCCTCGACGAGGACGCCCTCGAGCGGCGCGGACTGCAGCCGCTGCATGACGAACTCGCCGGCATCGACGACGCCGCCGACCACGATTCGCTGGCCGCCGCACTCGGGGCGTTGCAGCGCACCGGCGTCGGCGGCGGTGTGGGAATCTACGTCGACACCGACTCCAAGGACTCCAGCCGCTACCTGGTGCACTTCAGCCAATCGGGTATCGGCCTACCCGACGAGTCCTACTACCGCGACGAGCAGCACGCCGAGGTGCTGGCGGCTTATCCGGGCCACATCGCCACCATGTTCGGCCTGGTGTTCGGCGGCGACCACGCCGGTACCGCGGCCCGCATCGTCACCCTGGAAAGCAAATTGGCCGCCGCCCACTGGGACGTGGTCAAACGCCGCGACGCCGAATTGTCTTACAACCTGCGCACGTTGGCCGACGTGCAGACCGAGGGCGCGGGCTTCGACTGGGCCGGCTGGGCCGCCGAGCTGGGCGCTACGCCGACCACTCTTGCGGAACTCATTGTGCGCCAGCCGGATTACCTGTCGTCTTTCGCGCAGTTGTGGCGCGACGGCGACCTCGAAGACTGGAAGAACTGGGCGCGCTGGCGCCTGATCCGCGCCCGGGCCCCCTGGATGACCAAGGAACTCGTCGATGCCGACTTCGACTTCTACGGCCGCCGGCTGACCGGCACGGAAACGATCCGGGACCGCTGGAAGCGCGCGGTCGCCCTGGTGGAGACCTTGATGGGCGACGCCGTCGGAAAACTCTACGTGGACAAGCACTTTCCGCCCGACGCCAAGGCGCGGATCGATGCCCTGGTGGACAACCTGCGGGAGGCCTACCGGATCAGCATCGGTGAACTGGACTGGATGACTCCGCAGACCCGGGAACGCGCGCTGGCCAAGCTGGCCAAGTTCACCGCCAAAGTGGGTTATCCCGCCGCGTGGCGGGACTATTCCGCGCTGCTCATCGACCGCGACGACCTCTACGGCAATTTCCGGCGCGGCTACGCGGTCAACCACGACCGCGAACTGGCCAAGCTCGGCGGCGAGGTCGACCGGGACGAATGGTTCATGACACCCCAGACCGTCAACGCCTATTACAACCCGGGCATGAACGAGATCGTCTTCCCCGCGGCGATCCTGCAGCCGCCGTTCTTCGACGCCGAATCCGACGACGCCGCCAACTACGGCGGTATCGGCGCGGTGATCGGACACGAAATCGGGCACGGCTTCGACGATCAGGGCTCCAAGTACGACGGCGACGGCAACCTGGTCGACTGGTGGACCGACGACGACCGCGCCGAGTTCGCCGCCCGCACCAAGATGCTGATCGAGCAGTACGAGGCGTACGCGCCACGCGGACTCGACGGCGGCCACCACGTCAACGGCGCCTTCACCGTCGGCGAGAACATCGGAGACCTGGGCGGGTTGTCGATTGCCCTGCAGGCTTACCGGTTGTCGCTGGACGGCCGGGCGGCGCCGGCCATCGACGGCCTTTCCGGCGTGCAGCGGGTGTTCTTCGGCTGGGCCCAGGTGTGGCGGACGAAATCCCGGGACGCCGAGGCGATCCGGCGCCTGGCGGTGGACCCGCACTCACCGCCGGAGTTTCGCTGCAACGGCGTGGTGCGCAACGTCGACGAGTTCTATCGGGCGTTCGACGTCACCGCCGACGACGAGCTGTTCCTGGACCCGGGCAGCCGGGTGCGCATCTGGAATTGAGACCACCGGGGGCGCGCCTGGAACCCAGGCGGGTCAGATCTGCCAGTCCTGGGCGCCGTCGGGCTTGTTGTAGATGCCCACGGAGTTCTTCACCACCACTGGGTCGCCGCTGCCGAAGTTGTCGAAGAACCATTTCGCATTGGCCGGGCTCAGGTTGATGCAGCCGTGGCTGACGTCGCGTTTGCCCTGGTCTGCCACCGACCAGGGGGCGCCGTGGACGAAGTTGCCGCTGTTGTCGATGCGCACCGCATCCTTGACCGTCACCTTGTAGCCGTAGGTCGAGTTGATCGGCACCCCGTAGGTCGAGGAGTCCATGACCACCGTGGGCATCTTCTCCAGCACGTAGTAGGTGCCGTTGGCCGTCTGGTGACCACCGGCGGCCATGCCCATCGAAATCGGGAACGTCTGCACCACGGTACCGTTGCGGGTGATCGTCATCTGGTGGGTGGCGTCGTCGGCGGTCGCGATCAATGAATCGCCGGTGCGGAAGCTCGACCTGGTGCCGGCGGCGTCGATGTTGACCGCGGTGTTGGGCGGCCAGAACTGCAGCGGCCGCCAGCGCACCTGACTGGGGGTCATCCAGTAGAACTTGCCCGCCACCGGCGGGATCGACGAGATGTGGATGGCTTGTTGGGCCAGCTGGCGGTCGCCGATCGGCACCGCGAAGTTGATGATGATCGGTTTCGCCACCCCCACCATGGCGCCGTTGACCGGGTTGAACGAGGGCGGCCGGAAGGGCGGTTCGCCGACGAACGGGGTGTTGTCCTGCCCGGGCGGGGCGGGGCCGTCCGCAAACGGCACTGCCGGCGGGAAGCCCGGCTGCCCGAACGGGTCGGGCGGCGGCGGAGCGGCAAACGGTTCGGGCGGCGGTGCGAACGGGTCGGGCGGCGGCTGGTGGACCGGGTCGATGACGGCGCCCGGGTCGACGGGCACATTGTCCGGGTCCGCCGAAGCCGGCCCGGCTCCGACCACCAGCACCGCGGCTACGCCGAGCGCGTTGAGAGCGGCGACCAGGCTTCCCCTGGACATGCCTCCCGGCCAGCGCAGCATTGTCGTTTCCCTCCGATTACCAATTCCACACCAGTGTGGCACAGCGCGGCTCGTGACGGGCCTTCCCGCGAGGTCGCCACGCCCGTCGCCGTGCCGAATTCACGCGGTTGACCTGCGGTGTCAGCCGTCCTGTGAGATTGGCCTGCCGGCGGTCCCGCGGGCCCCGCCGGACTTCGGGCACGGTCGCTTACTCGCGAGCGTAACGCCACTGCGAAATCCGGGGCGTGAAATCGCAGCCCCGTTACGCTCGCGAACGACCCGCGGCCGCCTGCCCCGGCGCATCCACGATGCGGCGGATACCGGTCATCGCCAGCAGCGCCGCCCCCATCAAAGCCGCCGAGGCGGTCAGCATCATCGCCACGCCGCCGCGTTCCAGCAGCAGGCCGCCCGCCAGCGGGCCGCCCATGATGCCCACCTGGAATGCCGTCACGTACATCCCCGAGGCGCCGTCGGGGTCGTCGGCGCCGTGTCGCATCGCCGCAGCCTGCAGCATCGGCGGCAGCGGGGTGGCCATGGCGCCCCACAGCACGATGGCGCAGGTCGCCATCACCGATGCCGTCACCGCCGAGTGCCGCCCTTCGGGGGCAATGGCGCCCAGTAGCGCAAAGGCAGTCGTCAGCCCGGCCATGCAGGAGATGATCGCCCCCTTGGGTCGGCGGTCGAGTGGCCGCGCCACCACCACCAGGGCCAGCATTCCGGCGGTGCCGTAGGCGGCCAGCACCCAGGCGACGTTGGGTCCGTTCACGCCGACGACCTCGTGGATGATCCGCTCGATGTAGGTGTAGGACACGAAGTGGCCGGTGACGCCGACCATGGTGATCAGGCTGATCAGGATCAGCTCCCGGTTGCGGTGATGGGTCGACCGCCGGCCGACGTGCCGCAATTGGTCGTCACTGAGTGCCATCTCGGGCAGCAGCAGCCGGGCGGCCACGGCGACTGCGGCGGCCGCGGCGGTGATACATGCCACGGCCATCCGCCAGCTGCCGATCAGGCTCAGGGCTGCTGTCAGCGGGCTGCCGACCACCAGGGTGAGGCTGGTGCCGATATAGATCGACATGGTCGCCCGCCCGGCGTGACTCGGTGGCACCAGACGGGTGGCCATCGGTGCGATCACCGACAGCAGCAGACCGTGAGTGACCGCGCACAGCACCCGGCCGCCGACCAGCACGGCGAGGTTGGGCGCCAGTGCCGAGATCAGCTGCGAGGTCGTCAGGCACGCCAGGCTCACCAGCAGGGCCCGCCGGCGCGGCCAGTGTGCGGTCCAGCGCACCAGCGGAACCGTGGTCAGCATGGCGACCAGAGCGTAGGAGGACACCAGCGTCCCCACCCAGAAGTCGTCGACGCCAAGATCTTTCGTCATCGCCGACAGCGCCCCGACCGGGAACAGCTCGGCGGTGACGTAGATGAAGGCCGCCGAGGCCAGCACCGTCAACTGAACCGCGACCCGTGGTGTCCACGTTCGCGTACCGGTGACGACGGTTCCAGGTTCGGCAGTCATGGTGTTGTGGCGGCGCGACCACCGGCTGGCCCGCCGAGACGATCACGCTGCATTCACCGTACGCAAGCCGGGCGCGGCCGCATGCGGCACCACCGCCCAACACGGCAGGTCAGGAACGAACGAGGCGGGCGATCGCAGCCGAGGCCTCTGCCAGCTTCTCGTCGGCCTCGGGGCCGCCGTCGGCCACCGCCCTTGTGACGCAATGGCTCAGGTGCTCGTCGAGCAGGTTCAGCGCGACCGACCGCAGGGCGCTGTTGGCGGCGCTGATCTGGGTGAGGACGTCGATGCAGTACTTGTCCTCTTCGATCATGCGCGCGATGCCGCGCACCTGGCCCTCGATGCGTCGCAGCCGCTTTGCGTGATTGTCCTTCTGCTCCGCGTATCCGTGCGGTGGCGCCGGCGCGTGCGGCGCCGTTTCGTGTGGCGCGGTCGTTTCGTGTGCAGCGGTCATCTGTGGCTACCCTCCCAAACCGGCGGGGCGAACGGGGCGTCTCGCATGGTAGGCCATTGTATACCCTAGTGGGGTATATCGGCCATATGTCACCGGATTTTGGCGCGGTGCCGCCCCAACCGCATACTTGCACGATGCCCTCAGCCAGCGATCACGCCGACATCAAGCCCCGCAGCCGTGACGTCACCGACGGCCTGGAGAAAGCCGCCGCCCGCGGCATGCTGCGAGCCGTGGGGATGGGCGACGAAGATTTCGCCAAGGCCCAGATCGGGGTGGCCTCTTCCTGGAACGAGATCACCCCGTGCAACCTCCCCCTAGACCGGCTCGCCAAGGCGGTGAAGGAAGGCGTGTTCGCCGCCGGCGGCTACCCGCTGGAGTTCGGCACCATCTCGGTTTCCGACGGCATCTCCATGGGCCACGAGGGCATGCACTTCTCCCTGGTGTCGCGGGAGGTGATCGCCGACAGCGTCGAAACCGTGATGCAGGCCGAGCGCCTGGACGGATCGGTGCTGCTGGCCGGATGCGACAAGTCGCTGCCCGGGATGCTGATGGCCGCCGCCCGGCTCGACCTGGCTTCGGTGTTCCTCTACGCCGGATCGATCCTGCCGGGAGTGGCCAAGCTGTCCGACGGCAGCGAGCGCGAGGTCACCATCATCGACGCGTTCGAGGCCGTCGGCGCCTGCTCGCGCGGGTTGATGAGCCGCGACGACGTCGACGCCATCGAACGCGCGATCTGCCCCGGGGAGGGCGCCTGCGGCGGCATGTACACCGCCAACACCATGGCCAGCGCCGCCGAGGCCCTGGGCATGTCACTGCCGGGCAGCGCCGCACCGCCGGCGACCGACCGGCGCCGGGACGGGTTCGCCCGGCGCAGCGGTCAAGCGGTCGTGGAGTTGCTGCGCCGCGGCATCACCGCCCGGGACATCCTGACCAAGGAGGCCTTCGAGAACGCGATCGCGGTGGTGATGGCGTTCGGCGGCTCCACCAACGCGGTGCTGCATCTGCTGGCCATCGCCCACGAAGCCGAAGTCGAGTTGTCGCTGGACGACTTCAGCAGGCTCGGCGCGCGGGTGCCGCACCTGGCCGACGTCAAACCCTTCGGCCAGCACGTGATGTCGGATGTCGATCACATCGGCGGGGTGCCGGTGATCATGAAGGCGCTGCTGGATGCGGGCCTGCTGCACGGCGAATGCCTGACGGTGACCGGCGCAACCGTCGCGGAGAATCTGGCGGATGTCGCCCCGCCCGACCCGGACGGCAAGGTGCTGCGCGCGTTGGACAACCCGATCCACCCCACCGGCGGCATCACCATCCTGCGCGGGTCGCTGGCGCCGCAGGGAGCGGTGGTCAAGTCGGCCGGTTTCGATTCGGACGTTTTCGAGGGCACCGCCAGGGTGTTCGACGGCGAACGGGCCGCGCTCGACGCCCTGGAGGACGGCACCATCACCAACGGCGATGCGGTGGTGATCCGCTACGAGGGCCCCAAGGGTGGCCCGGGGATGCGCGAGATGCTGGCTATCACCGGCGCCATCAAGGGCGCCGGGCTGGGCAAGGACGTGTTGTTGTTGACCGACGGCCGGTTCTCCGGTGGAACGACCGGCCTGTGTGTGGGCCACATCGCCCCGGAGGCCGTCGATGCCGGGCCGATCGCGTTCCTGCACGACGGCGACCGGATCCGGTTGGACGTGGCTCATCAGAGTCTCGACGTCCTGGTCGACCCCGGCGAATTCGAGGCGCGCCAGGTCGGGTTCACTCCCCCGCCGTCGCGCTACAAGACCGGGGTGCTGGCCAAATACGTCAAACTGGTCGGGTCGGCCGCCAACGGCGCGGTCTGCGGGTAGTCGGCGGCGCCACCCGGGAGCCCCGGGATCCGGTCGAGCGGCCACGCCCGGTCGAGCGAGCTCTGCATCAGCCGCATTCCAGCCGTTGGACGTGAATCGTTGGCGTTGACTGTGAACCCTCAACGCCACGGCCTCGGGCACCTCTGCACACATCGCACCTCTGGACCCAGGGGTGGTCGTGGCCCAACCCTCCACGCCACGGCCTCGGACAGCCCGCAGCGTTCACGGTTCCCGGATTCACATCCAGCGGACACGAAAGAACCCCTTTACTGTGTACCCCTATGGGGTATAGTCTGTGGTGCAGGTATCCACGGGGCGTCGGCCCCAACAAGTTGGAGGTGTTATTCGAATGACCACTCACGAAGCCGGAACCGTCCTGAGCTGTGGCCACGAAGGCTGCGGCTGCCGCGTTCGCATCGAGGTCCCGTGCCACTGCTCGGGAGCAAGCCAGGCTTACCGCTGCACCTGCGGCGACGACTTGACGCCCGTCAAGTAGTCTAGGCGGCATTGGCCGCACGCTCGGGTGGGTAGCGCCTCGCCCGAGCGTGTGGCCAACCAGCTGCGTGGCAGGCCTCTCGCCGCCACGCGCCCGTCACCAAACCCCAATCCGCCATTCCCCCGGGCGCAACCTCACCGCACCCCCTCCTTCGCATACACCACCCGCAGCACATAGCCCGCCTCGGGGCCCATCACCAACGCCGTCAGTGTGCACATCGTCGATACAAAGTCCGGGCCGTGCGGCGGCAGCACCGAACATAGATGGTGTGCCAGCTCGTGCAACACCACCAATTCGCGCAACGCCCACCCGGCGGCATCCCGGTCCGGCACCGCGATCGTCCCCACACCGTCGCGGTATTCATAGTGCGCAGCGGTAGCCCCACGCCGAGCCCGCACCCGCAGGGGCGCGGTCCCGGGCCACTGCCTGCACACCATCGGCAAAGCGAGCACGTCGTCGACATAGCGGCGCACCGACTCGACCGACGCGAACCGGCCCTCCGGGGGCAGCGTCAGCTGCGTGCCGAAGAACTCCACACTGCGCATCCCGTGCTCGGCGGCACGGTTGAACACCGTCCGGACGAATGCCTCGGCGGCATATACCTTTGCCCGCTGGGCATCCCTAATGGACGAGCCGGCGGCCGAAGTCCCCTCGATCACCGCCCCAGCGCGGTCCGCGACCCCGGCAACTCAGGACTGTGGCCGAGTCGCGCCCGTCGCCCAGCCCGATCACCCGCGTGTCGGGCCGCCGACGAATATCCCGCCGACGCCCTACTGGCCCGCCAGGTTCCCCGGGCCTTCGAGGCGCGGCGGTAGTAGTCGGTGAGCTCGAGTTCCTTGTTCCGCAAAGCGATAGCGGTGCCCGGCGCACGCTCACGATCCCGGGACACTTCCTGCCTGGCCTGCTCACGGGCCTCGGCCAGCCGCTGGCCTACCCGGGCCCCGAAGGCGAGCTGGAAATTGAGCCTGGCGGTGATCGTCGGCGTCGGCCGATGGGCACCGGTGGCCAGGTAGGCATCCGAGGCCCGGACCATCTGCACAACCAGGCTGGCGTAGAGCGCATGTGCTGCGTCGATGTCCTCGGCGAACCCGTAGGCATACAGGAACGCCGAATTCGTCGCGATGTCGCAGCGCACGTCGTTCGCCGAGGCGATCAGCACGAACAGCTGCACATAGGTGCGCAGCCCTCGGGTGCCCGCCGTGCCGATGGTGATGGTGCGCTGGGTGGGGGCCTGCGCGGGCGACCGGGTCGCCGAATGGGAACGCGCCACCGCCAAGTCGATGGACGCGGCCGTCGCCAACCGCTGGGCGGCACTTAGGAAGGCGTCAGCTTCGTGAGGGTTGTCGGTGCCCTCGGCCTGGCGTAGCAGTGCCGAAATACGGGACAGCATCTTGTCGTCGGTCATGCCGCCAAACTAACGCAGCGGTACGACATGTCCGGTTCGATCCACGCCGGGTACTTCACAGCCGCAGGTTCATCCACGAAATCATCTGGTTGAGCACCCGATCCTGTTCGGGCTCGTTGAGCACCTCGTGATACAGCCCCGGGTACTCCTTGAGTTCCACATCTGCCGAGCCGACGCACTCGGCCAGCCGCCGACTGCCCTCGATGGGGACCAGCGTGTCACCGGTACCGTGCACGACCAGCAGCGGCGAGGTCAACGCCGGCGCCCGCTGCGGCATCGTCTGGCCCACGTGCAGCAACACCCGGCCGATGCCGGCCGGCACCTTCCCGTGATACACTAGCGGGTCGGTGTTGTAGGCCGCCACCACCTCGGGATCGCGTGAAATGGCGTTGAAGTCCAGAGCCTGCACCGGCAGGCCGGGTGCCACCACGCCGAGCACCTTGGCGGCCACCGCCACCACCCCGGGCACCATGTCCTGCGCGGCGACCGCTGGCGCCGACAACACCATCAGGTCGTAGTTGTCCGGGCGCTCGACACCGTAGGCGAAGGCGATCGCACCACCCATGCTGTGCCCGAGCACGATGCGCTTGCATCCCGGATTCTCCCGGGCGGCGATGCCCATCACCGTGTCGAGGTCGCCGGTGAACTCCGAGATGTCCTTGACCAACACCCGCTTGCCGCCCGAACGGCCGTGGCCGCGGTGATCGAGGGCGTAGGTGATCAGCCCGGCCTCTCCCAGCCGCTTGGCGACATGGTCGTAGCGGCGGGCGTGCTCGCCGAAGCCGTGGGCCAGCACCACCACCGCGCGAGAAGGCACATCCGGCGTCCACACGTCGTAGACGATGCGCACGCCGCCGATCCCGTCGAAGCTGTGTTCAGCGCGGGTGGTAGTCATCACCTGGCAGCTTACGGGCTCCCCGGAGGCGGCCGCGCAACAGCTGCGGCGCGGTCCCGGTGCCACCGCAGCTCAACTACCCCGACTTCGTGATCGAGGTCGGTGGGTGGCTCAGATGATCGCCGGCGGGTCCTGCGGGTTCTGCCGGCGAATCCGATGGCGGCCATCGACTGACAGTAGAAGATCCGTGACAGTTTCCTGCCAAAAGCCTGTGAAATTCGCAGAAGTCCTACTTCGGACGCAGTTTCTGGGCGATACTTGCCGTAAACCGACATCTGCAGCCTGTTGGTTGTGCCGTGCGACCTCCAAGGATAAAACCGATCATGTCCTACGCTGTTGTTTCCGCTGATGTGTTGGCTGCTGCGGCCGCGCAGGTGGCGGGTATCGGTGCGGCACTCGATGAGGCTAGTGCCGCTGCGGCGTCGGCGACGACGGGTCTGGCTGTCGCGGGGGCTGATGAGGTGTCGGCGGCGGTGGCGGCGGTGTTCGGGGAGTTTGGGCTGGCGTATCAGGGTGTGGCCGCGCAGGTGGCGGGGTTTCAGCAGCAGTTTGTTGCCTCGCTGGCGGGTGCGGGGGCGTTGTATTCGGGTGCGGAGGCGTTGTCGGCGGAGTCGATGGCCGAGCAGATTCTCGCGCCGATCAATGACCCGTTTGTGACCTATACCGGGCGGCCGTTGATCGGTGATGGCGCCGATGGGACCGCAGGCAGTGTGAACGGGCAGGCGGGGGGCTGGCTGTATGGCGATGGGGGTGACGGGTATTCCCAGACCGCCGCCGGTGCGGCCGGGGGTGCCGGGGGTGCGGCGAGCCTGATCGGCCGGGGCGGGGCCGGGGGTGCCGGGGGTGTGGGTGGGGCCGGGGGTGCCGGTGGTAACGCGGGCTGGCTGTACGGCCAAGGGGGTGCCGGTGGGGCCGGCACGTTCGGCGGTAACGGCGGTAACGCCGGTCTGCTGGGGTCCGGTGGTGCCGGTGGCGCCGGGGCCCTTCAGGGCAACGGCGGCCACGGTGGTGTGGGTGGCAGAGGCGGGTTCTTCTATGGCGATGGTGGGGCCGGGGGCGGTGCGGGGGCCGGCGGTAGCGGGGGGGCCGGGGGTAGTGCGTGGCTGTTGGGCGCCGGTGGCGCCGGCGGCGACGCGGGTGCCGGTAGCGGTACTGGCGGTAACGGCGGTAACGCAGGTTTTGTTTTCGGTGACGGCGGCAACGGCGGCACCGGCGGGGCCGGTGGCGGCGGCAACGGTGGTAACGGGGGCTTCTTTCTCGGTGCCGGCGGCAACGGCGGTGACGGCGGGGGCGGCGGGGCCGACGGCGCCGATGGTGTCGCCGGGACTCCGGGCACCGCGGCTAATCCAGATGGCACCGATGGCACTGACGGCGGCGACGGCGGCAGCGGGGCCGGGGGCCGCGGCGGTGACGGCGGAGCCGGGGGGTTGCTGTTCGGCAAGGGCGGTAACGGCGGCAACGGCGGCGGTGGTGGCGGTAACGCCGGTAACGGCGGCGCTGGTGGGGCCGGGTGGACCAACGACGGCACCGGTAGCGGGGATGACGGCGGCAACGGCGGTAAGGGCGGCAACGGCGGTGACGCCGGTACCGGCAGTGGCGGGGCCGGGGGGGCGGCCGGACGCAGCGGCTGGTTCGCCGGGCCGGCGTTGGCTGGCGCCGAGGGTTTCGGAACCGGCGGCGGTAACGCGGGCAACGGTGGCCAGGGCGGGGCCGGCGGTGACGCTATCGGGACCGGGGTCGGCGGTAACGGCGGGACGGGCGGCAACGGCGGAAACGCGACCACGGCCAGTGACATCGATACCCAGGGCGGCCAGGGTGGTAACGGCGGGGCTCGTGGTGCCGGGGCCGGTGGCGGGGCTGACGGCAATGGTGGTAGCGGCGGTAACGGCGGCAACGCCTCTACCGCGGGTAGCGGGCAAGCGATTGCCGGTGCGGGCGGGCAGGGCACCGACGGTGCCAGTGGCGGTAACGGCGGAAACGGCGGCACCGCGACTAGCACCGGCGCCGGGGCCGCCGTGGCCGGGGCGGCCGGCGCCGGCGGGCAGGGCACCGACGGGGCCGGCGGCAATGGCGGCATCGGCGGCAGTGCCCAGGTCCTCGACTCCACCTCCACCCTGGACGCGGTCGGCGCCGTCGGTGGCGCCGCGGGCACCGGAACCACCGACGGCGGCGTCGGCGGCAACGGCGGTGACGCGGTCAACTCCGGCCTCGGTGCGGCTACCGCCGGCAACGGCGCCGCCGGCAACACCGGCGGCACCGGGGACGGCGGCGCAGGCGGCCTAGGCGGCAACGCCACCATCACCCACACCACCTCAACCCAAAACGCCCAGGGCGGCACCGGCGGCGCAGGCGGCATCTCGACCGACGGCAAAGGCGGCGCCGGCGGCCACGGCGGCAACGCGGGGACCGCCGGCCTCGGTGCGGCCCCCGGCGGC
>NZ_JBKECZ010000126.1:0-8968 GCF_047975165.1 Mycobacterium sp. | reverse complement strand
GGGGGCCAGCACCGCGACCTCGGCCATGGCTCCGCTCAACATGGTCAGGCCCAGCACCCGATCGCCCGGGCGCACGTGAGCGCCTTCGGGGGCGGAGCGGACGACCCCGGCGACCTCGGCCCCGAGCACGAACGGCAGCTCGGGCCGGTACTGGTAGAGGCCGCGAGTCAGCAGCGCGTCGGGGAAGGCCACCCCGGCGGCGTGCACATCGACCACCACGCCGTCGCCGGTGGGCTCATCGATATCTGCCAGCTCGATCGCGTCCGGACCGTCCAATCGGGTCACCCGTGCAGCGCGCATGCCACCTCCGTAGGAAATCCTGTCCCGTGTCCCGGGTAAATCTAGTCGGGGCGTCCTCGGGCGCCGTGGGGGGAACCGGTGCCTACTTCAGCTCTGCCGACGACAGGCCGAGCAGGCGGCGGGCCACCACCAGCTGCTGGATCTGCTGGGTACCTTCGAAGATATCCAGGATCTTGGAGTCGCGGCCCCACTTCTCCAGCAGCATCTGCTCGGAATAGCCGGTGGTGCCGGCCAATTCGACCGACTTCAAGGTGACGTCGGTGGCCATTCGGCCCGCCTTGGCCTTGCTCATCGACGCTTCCTTGGAGTTGGGGATACTGTTGTCGGCCTGCCATGCGGCCCGCAGTGACAGCAGGTAACTGGCTTCCCAGTCGGCCTCCATGCGCAGGAATTCGGCCGCGGCGGCACTTTGGGCGTGTGCGGGCCGGTCGTAGTCGATGTCGACCCCGGCGTCGGTGAGGATCTTGCGGATCTCCTCGAGCGCGGCGCGCCCGATGCCCACGGCCATCGCGGCAACGATCGGCCGGGTGTTGTCGAAGGTCTCCATTACCCCGGAAAACCCCTTGCCCTCTTCGATTTCGGGGTTGCCCAGGATGTTGTCCCTGGGACTGCGCGCGTTGTCGAAGCGGATGACCGCGGTGTCGGATCCCTTGATGCCGAGTTTGTGTTCGAGCCGCTCCACGGTGACCCCGGGGTGCTCACGGGGCACCACGAACGACTTGATGGCCGCGCGGCCCTTGGACCTGTCCAGGGTGGCCCACACCACGATGTGGGTCGCACGGGAGCCGGCAGTGACGAAGATCTTCTCTCCGTTGATCACGTACTCGTCGCCGTCGAGGGTGGCGGTCGTCGAGACGGCGGCCGAGTCCGACCCGAATCCCGGCTCGGTGATGGCCATGGCGGCCCAGACTTTGCCCAGGCGTTCCAACTGCTCTTCGGTGGCGACCGCCGAGATGGCCGCGTTGCCCAGGCCCTGGTAGGGCAGGGACAGCATCATCGCCACGTCGCCCCAGCTGGCCTCCATCGTCTGCACCAGCGCGGACATGGCGCCGCCGTTGTGGATCTGCTCCCGGTTCTCGTCGGCGTCGCGCAGCGAATCGGCGCCGGCGAACTCGAACGAACCGGCCGCACCCTCGAAGAGATTGATCAGGGTGTCGAGTTCGACCGGGTAGGCGTGCTCCTGCAGATCATACTTGCGCCCGATGGGGCGCATCATCTCGGCGGCACCCTGATGAGTCTTGGTGATAATTGCCTGCAACTTGCGCGGCAGTTCCAGATTGATTGCCATGGTTGGTCTTTCGCTCAAATGGGTGGGTAGGTCAGATGACGAGCACACCCTCGGCCACGCCGAGGGCCCGCAGGTCGCGGTACCAGCGTTCGACCGGGTGCTCCTTGGTGTAGCCGTGGCCGCCGAGCAGCTGTACGCCGTCCAGGCCGATCTGCATGCCCTTGTCGGAGCCGAGGCGTTTGGCCAGCGCCGCTTCGCGGGCGAATGGCAGGCCCTGCTCGGCGCGGGACGCCCCGCGCCAGGTGATCAACCGCAGCCCGTCCAGCTCGATGGCGATGTTGGCGCACATGAAGGCCACCGCCTGGCGGCGGGCGATCGGCTCGCCGAAGGCTTCGCGTTCCTTCACATACGGGATCACGTAGTCGAGCACCGCGTGCGAGGTGCCCACGGCAAGCGCGGACCAGCCCAGGCGGGACAGTGCTATCGCTTCGGAGTAGTCGGCGTCGCCGGCCTGATCCTCGCCCAGCCGGGCATGCAGCGGAACCGAAACCCCGTTCAGCTCAATTTGTCCCAGTGCCGCGGCGCGTATACCCATGCTCGGGTCGGACTTGACCGTCAGGCCCTGGGTGCTCGCCTCGACGATGAACAGTGCCGGCTTGCCGTTGAACTGCGCGGCGACGATGAAGATTTCGGCGTCGGCCGCGGCGACCACCAGCGACTTGACCCCGTCGAGCCGGTAGCCCGACGGGGTGCGCACCGCGGTGGTCCGCAGCCGGGTGGGGTCGAACAGCGGGTGTGGCTCGGCGATGGCGACACAGGCCTGCGGGACGTTCTCGCCGGCGAAGGCGCTGAGGTAGGTGGCCTGCTGGCCGGTACTGCCCCAGTGGGTGAGCGCGGCCGCTACGCCGCCGGGAGCCAGGATCGGTAGCGCCAGTCCCATGTCGCCGTAGGCCAGGGCTTCGGCCACCAGCACGTTGGTGACGCTGGAGCGGTGTTCGGCGATGCCGTCGAAATCCTCGGGAATGTTGATGGCCGTGATGCCGAGTTCGGCGGCCTTGGAGATCAGCTCCCGCGGGTAGTCCGCGGCGGCATCGGCGTCGTGTGCGGCGGGACGCAGGATCTCCGCGGCGAAGTCCTCGACGGTGTCGGCGATCATCTTCTGGTCGTCGTCGGGGGTGAGGTCGAAATAGTTCTTGCCGTTGGATTTCAGCCGCGCGGGTTCACCGCGCAGGCTCCGCACCCGCTCGAACTGGCGGGTGGTGGCCCCGGCGGTGGAGAACATCTGCTGCACGCCGAAGCGCAGGGTCCGGTTGAGCGGGTCGCGCAGGTGGTACTTGTCGAGGAAGTCCTGGCCGACGATGGGGGCCAGCATCGCCAGCGCGACGTCGATGCCGGTGCGCTTGTGCGGTTGCACACCGACGGCCGTCGGGCGGCCGCCGCGTTTTTTGGCGCGCGGGCGGGGGGATGTTTCGGGAAGTGTGGGGGTCATTGTCAGCAGCCTCGGTCGTTGGGGCGATGCGAATCACGGTATCTTACTCAAAAGTAAGATACGTAGCATTTGTTGCGGGTCTCACACCGGAGCCGGTGGGTAGCGCCGGTGCGCCGGGCGCCCCGGGGAGCCGCTATTGGGTCGCTATTGGGTCGCTACTGAGCCGCTACTGAGCCGGAGTCAGGCCGGCGAGCACCCGGTCGTGGAGCAGCCCGTTGGTCGCGACCGCACTGCCGCCGTGCGGTCCGGGCCGGCCGCCCAGACTGGTGAATGTCCCGCCGGCTTCGCGTACCAGGATGTCCAGGGCCGCCAGGTCCCACGGCGACACCTCCGGTTCGGCGGCGATGTCGACCGCACCCGCGGCCACCAGGCAGTACGACAGGAAATCGCCGTAGGCGCGTACCCGCCAGACGGTATCGGTCAGCGCGAGGAATTGTTCGCGCAGCCCCCGTTGCGCCCACCCCGACAGGCTGGAGAAGGACAGGCTCGCCGCGTCCATATCGGCGACCGCGGAAACCGACAGCCGGCGTGGCGGTCCGTCGCCGGCCGATTCGAACGCGCCGTGGCCGTTTGCCGCCCACCAGCGCCGCCGCAGGGCTGGGGCGCTGACCACGCCCACCGTCGGAATCCCGTCGTGCAGCAACGCGATCAACGTCGCCCACACCGGCACCCCGCGCACGAAATTCTTGGTGCCGTCGATCGGGTCGATCACCCACTGCCGTCCGTCGAAAGTGGCTGTGCCGCCGAACTCCTCACCGAGGATGGAATCGCCGGGCCGTTCGTTCCGCAGATGCTCGCGGATTTCGGTTTCCACGGCGCGGTCGGCATCGGTCACCGGTGTCAGGTCGGGTTTGGTGTCGATACGCAGGTCCAGTGCTCCGAACCGGGCGCCGGTGAGGGCGTCCGCGCGATCGGCCAGCCTCAGCGCGAGTTGCAGGTCGTCTCGGCTCATGTCAGCAGTCCTACCATGGCCGTGTGGGATGGGAATTCGGCGTGCTGCTGGTCTTGATCTTCGCTCTGGTGGTTGTGCTGGCCACGCGGTTCCGTCCGCGCGGGCTGCAGCGCGGCTTCGTCAATGGGACGCTGCTGGTGACCGGGGTCAGTCCTCGGCCCCCGGAGGGCGGGACGCAGTTCGTCACCATCGCGGGCGTGCTCGACGGCCCGACGGTCAGCGAACATGCGGTGTACCGGCGCATGGGCGCCGACGTCGACCACTGGCCGGCTGTGGGCCAGCTTCTGCCGGTGGTCTATTCGCCGAAGAACCCGGACAACTGGGAATTCGCTCCGGGCGACCCCGATGACGGCCGGCTGTCCGGTCACGACACCTAGCCGGCTAGGCCGGAGTCGCCGATCAAGAGTGTGCCGTCTACCGAAACAACGCGGAGCCACCGCTGCTCGGTTTCGACGGACCCGTCGGCACCGACGTACCGAAGCTGCGCGGTGACACTCGTGGCGTCCCGCGGTGCGACCGAGAGCACCGTCACCGACTGCACGGTCGACCAGAAGCCCAGGTAATCGTCCCATCCGGCGCGTTGCTGATAGCCGGCGTCCAGCTTCGGCCACGCCTCCGACGGGTGCGCCGGCAGCTCGCCGCAGTACCCGGTGACCAAGGCGCTCATCGTGTCGTAGGTGATCGCCGCGGCCGGCCCGGCCGGTGTGGCTGGTGTGGCCGGTGTGGCCGTCCATAGGATCATCGATCACCTGCTATGGAGCGGCGTAGTTCAGCGTGCCGACGACCATGTTGGTCTGCGTGATTGCCTTGTCGTCGACCATCCATCGGCTGATCCCGAAATCTGCCAGCAGGATCCGCCGCTGCTTCGACAGGGGCTGGGTGATCAGGATATTCGTGGGTTTGACGTCACGGTGCAGCAAGCCGTTGTAGTGCGCGTAGTCCAGCGCATCGGTCACCGCGGTCACAATGAGGGCCACTTCCCGCGCCGGCAGTCCGTTCGGGAGCTGATCGCGGAGCAGTCGGCCCGCGTCGGTGCCGTCGATGTAGTCCATGGAGATCAACAGGTGCCCGGTGTGCTCACCCCGGTCGTGAATTCCCACGATGGGCGGATGAAACAGGATGGTCGCGATCGCCCCCTCGCGGTCGAACCGGGCGCGGAATTCAGCGTCGGCGGCCATGGCGGCGGGCAGGACTTTCAATGCCTCGTGGCGCGGCAGCCTCGGATGCCGAGCCAGATAGATCTCACCGATCCCGCCGGAGCCGATCAGCCGTATGACCGGAAACCGGCGAACGCCTAACCCTCGTGCAGGGGCCATTCCCGGAAAGTAGCCGTTGCCGGCGCCGGGCATCGCCACGGTGCTTGTTTCCTATCGGCGCCCGCGATGAAGTAGGGTTTATATAAATCGCGTTGTATGTAATTTGGGTGATTTTCGAGCTGGAAAGGTGCGCGCCGATGGTCCGAGGCGAAACCGACCGAGCACAGAAATCCGGGGGTGTCGCCGCACCAGGATCGTCGGAAATGGGCGAGCTCGAAGCCGTCGAACTCGAGCTGGAAGGCTATCGCACCGAGATTCACCACGCCCACGACCACGTTGACGTCGAAACCTACGGCGGCGGGTTCGATCTCACCCGGCGGGCGACGGCCCCGCGGTTGCGGGTGGGCAAGGACAAGTGGTTCAACCTGCTGTGGCTGATTCCGATCGGGTTCGCGGCGCTGCTCGCCGCGGTGGCGCTGGGTAAAGGCCTGTCGCACGTGCCGTCCGTGCAATCCTTCATCGAGCGCTACCCGGGAAGCAACGACCACAACGTCCCTCCGGGCATGCCGCCCTGGATCGGCTGGACGCACTTCTTCAACCTATTTCTGATGATGTACATCATCAGGTCCGGGATTCAGATCCTGTGCGACCACCCTCGGTTGTACTTCAGCCGCAATTCCACGCCCGGCAAGGATGAGTGGCTGCGGGTGGGCCCGCCGGTGCCGGAGGGCTACTGGACCGCCAACGACGACACCGTCGCGCTGCCCCCGCAGTTCGGGTTGCCGGGCTTCCGGCACTCCATCGGCCTGGCCCGCTGGTGGCACCTGGGTGCCGACGTGTTGTGGCTGCTCAACGGCGCGGTCTTCTACGTGCTGCTGTTCTCCACCGGCCAGTGGCGCCACGTCGTGCCGACGAGCTGGGACGTCTTCCCCAATGCCGCATCGGTCGCCATCCAGTACCTGTCGCTGGACTGGCCGGCCGACAACGGCTGGAACGCCTACAACGGCCTGCAGCTGCTGGCCTATTTCACCACGATCTTCGTCGCGGCGCCGGCGGCGCTCATCACCGCCCTGGGAATGTCACCCGCGCTGTCGATGCGGTTCACCGCGATCAGCAAGCGTTTGAACCTGCAGCACGCTCGCTCGCTGCACTTCCTGGTGATGCTGTACTTCCTGTTCTTCATCCTGGTGCACGTCACGTTCGTGTTCGCCACCGAGGCGCTGCGCAACCTCAACCACATGTTCGCCGCGCGTGACGACGACAGCTGGATCGGGTTCGGGGTCTTCGCGATTGCCATGGTGGTGGTCGCGATCGGCTGGGTGGCCGCCACCCCGTATACCCTCCGGCATCCGCGTGTGGTGCAGCGCGTCGGGTATGCACTGATCGGGCCGTTCCAACGGCTGCTGGAGAACGTCAACCCCAAGCCCGGTGCGTTCACCGAAGAAGACATCTCGCCCTACTTCTGGCACAACGGTCGGCTACCGGACAGTGTCGAGTACAAGGAGTTCGAGGCCAGTGACTTCACCGACTGGCGCCTGCGCGTCAACGGCCTGGTGGAGAACCCCAGGGAGTTCTCCCTCGAGGACCTCAAGCAGTTGCCCTACCACGACCAGATCACCCAGCACATGTGCATTCAGGCGTGGTCGGGCGTCGCCAAATGGGGCGGGGTGTCGATGCAGTCGATCATGGATGTCGTCAAGCCGTTGCCCGAGGCCAAATGGGTGGCGTTCTACTCGATGGGCCTGGGTGCCACCGGTGGGATCTACTACAACGTGCAGCCCATCAAACAGATGAGCCACCACCTGACCATGCTGGCCTACAGAATGAACGACAAGCCCCTGACCTACGGCCACGGGGCGCCGCTGCGCCTGCGCAACGAGTTACAGCACGGGTTCAAGCAGGTCAAGTGGCTCAAGGGGGTCGAATTCCTGGCCCACTACGACGAGCTCGGCAGCGGCTACGGCGGCTACAGCGAAGACCACAAGTACTTCGGCCGGCACCAGACGATCTAGCGGCTCTGCCACGCGATCGGAGCCAGCGCGTCGAGCTCGGGGGTGTCGGTACCGGTGAGTCGCCGGTGCATCGCCCAGGCGATCCGGGCGCCCTGGATTTTGGCCTGCTCGGCGGCCGGTCCTTCGAACATTTCCTCGACGGTGGATTTCCACATGGTCAGCCATCGGACGAAGTGCCGGCCACTCAGCTCCGTTCGCTCATGCACGGGGCGGTGGGCGTCCATGGCGCTGCCCTTGTACAGGCCGGCGCGGAACAGCACGGTCGTCCAGAAGTCGGCCATGATCGGGATGTGCGACTCCAGGCCCTTGGCCCGTAGATCCGCGAAGGGTTCGGCCAGGACGTCGTCGACAAACGCCTTGCCGTAGAACCTGCGCAGCAGGGCCTCCACATCCGCGCGATCGGTCAGGTCGGTGAGCGCTGCGTCGTCCGGTACTTGCAGTTCAGTCATTGAGGGTCATCCTTACCAGGCACAATTGCGGTTCGACGAACGGTTGCAGCTCTGCTGTGACGTTCGAGGCGATTCCGTTGCCCCGTGCGGCCGGTACGCCGAGGAGCCCCTGCAGCAGCCCGTTGTGCATGGCGCAGCCGACCTCCGGGTAGTCCCGGGCGAAATCCCGGATCGGACAGCCGCGCAGGCGAATCGTCTGTTCGGTGTCAGCGGGCGCTGCGGTTGTGGGCAACGGCTCGGGGGCGAATCCCATGCGGGCGAAGGCTTTGGCGACCTCAGCGGCGTGGCCGGCGAGAACTCTCGATTGCGCGGCCGCGTCCTCTACGGGGTTTGCCGCGTCCCGGGCGGAGCTTGCTGTGGATTTCTCCGGTGCGGGTTCGGGCGTGATTCCCTGCGCCCACCGGCGGCCGATGGCCTCGGCGTGCCGGTGGCGTTCGCCGCTGGTGTCGCCGAGTTCGAGGGCGAGTGTCGCGGCCAGGCGCCGGTAGTCGAATCGCTCGGCCACCGCGCGATAACCGATGCGGGGGCGGCCCACTCCGGGGCGTGCGAGCCGGATTCGTTCGAGGATTCCTTCGTCGCACAGGGCGTCGAGGTGAAAGCGCACGCTGGTGGTGTGCAGTCCGGTCCGGGCGGCCAGCGCCGAGGCGTCCACTGGCTCGTCGCGTTCGCGCACCAGTTCGAGTATCCGGTCACGTTGGCGGGTGTGGCCGGTGCTGTGTTCAGACACCCCGCGCATCCTCCTGTCCAGCCATCCGGCGGCTATTTAGAGGAGTTTAATCATTAATATTGTCGGCGACAAGTTGCTCACCCGTTAACTCTGCGCTGAGGGCGCCCTGTACTGGCACTTTTGCGCCATGGGCGCAGTGTCGATACCGCCGTCGAGCTCCCTCAACGCTCTGGGGGCTAGGCGGTGGAGTGGGGACGGCAACGCTATTGGGTTGCGCCCCAAAGCACTTTGCGAAATACCACACGGGGCCGGGTGGGAACGGTTATCCTGTGGGTGCTTCCGCCGCCATGGGGCTCGCGCGGGGAATTGTGTAGGTCGAGAACGTGGAGGTCATTGTGAGTTTCGCTGGGTTGCCACCTGAGGTTAATTCGTTGCGGATGTTGTTGGGTGCCGGTTCGGGGCCGATGTTGGCGGCTGCGGCGGCGTGGAATGGCCTGGCCGAGGAGTTGGGTAGTGCGGCCAGTTCGTTCTCGTCGGTGACGTCGAATCTGACCGGCCAGGCCTGGCAGGGTCCGGCGGCGACGGCGATGGCCAATGCCGCCGCGCCCTATGCGG